>NZ_JBFUEG010000008.1:0-379908 GCF_056404315.1 Mesorhizobium sp. P2_D6
AATGGCGGCTTCATCTATGTCTCGCAAGCGCTGGCCGGCGAGCCGGTCGCAGCCGCGCAGACCGAGGACGGCGAATGGACACTCTCCTTCCATGCCCATCCGCTCGGCATCATCGACACCAGGCGTATGAAGCTTGTCCGCCGCAGCGCCGCGCCAACCAAACCGCTTGGCGCTGCGCCGGACGCATAGGGGGAGAGAAGTGTTACCTATGTATCCGGTTCATTCTGTTACCCATCTATCGGCTGGACAGCTGGCCGCAGCCTCGGCGCCATCATGAGATGCCGGAGATTAGCGAAACCGGCGATCACAGCGCCCCTCTCCCCGTCACTATACGGGGAGAGGATGCCGGCAGGCAGGTGAGGGGCAGCGCAAACGCCGCAAAGACTTCATCCCTTGTCGAAAGACGAGCCTAATCGACTTGTCCCGGATCGTTCTCCAACAGGATCGGCTTGCCGTGCGGTGTGGCGTGCGCGGCGCGCTCCCAGGCGGCGGCGAGTGTGTCGACATCGCTTTTTCCCGCGACGCCCTTGGCCGCAAGCAGCTTTTCCAGTGCTGCCAGCCAATGCTCGTAGTAATCGTGGCCGTCGCTCGCCGCGCCCGGCTTCTTTACCTCAGCGGACAAGGCGTCCGCCCATTCGCTCCACGAAAACAGGCCTTTGTCATGCAGCGCCACTGTCATGGCGAAGGCTTCGGCCTCCCACGGTTCCGCAAACACCGGCTCGTCGAAACCTCTAGGCAACGCACCGTCATGCCGGCTCAAGATAGCTCTCCCAGGCATCGATCGAGACGGTGAGCGTCGGGTCGGCGCCCTCGCCCCAAATTTCAGGGCCATCAAAGACGACGGTATAGACCCACTGCGGGTTTTCGCCCTTGCCATGCGCGTTGCTGTCGGGGAAGACAAAACCGTCGCGCACAGCCTCGATCACGCCCTGCTTGTCGCGCGCATAGCGCGGCAGGCGCGTATGGCCGGTGGGATTGAAATTCTTCGTCCGCACAGGATCGCCCGCTTTGAACCGCGCCGGTGTCGCAACCGGCCGGTCGCAAGGGCCGCCCTTGGCCAGCACAGCCGGGACGTTTTCTGCCTTCAGCACCCTTTTGGGCGTTGCTGCCGGATCGACAGCCCGGCCCTCGGCCAGATCGCGCTCACTGATAAAGCCGTGGCGCTTCAACAGCACCTCCAGCGCCTTGATCCAAATCTGGTAGTAGCTCGATGAATAGTAGACCGCCGGATGCAACGATTCCCTGGCGTGCCTGCTCTCATCGATGTTCCAGGCGCCCATGGCGCCGGCCGTCAGCGTCACGCCAAGCGCCCGCCTTTCCCATGCGGCATGGAAATAAGGCTCATCTTTCTCGGGCGCGACCGGCCCGAAGCCCATCTGCCCGCCGAGATCCTGCGGCCCGTTCATGCCGGCTCCTTCGCCAGCGCTGTGCCGATCATCGCATCGCGGCTGACCAGTTCGGCTAGCTGTTCCTCGTTCCAGCCCTCGGTGTTTTCAGGCCGCATCGGCACCACGAGATAGCGCAGCTCGGCGGTCGAATCCCAGACGCGGATCTTTTTCTCCGCCGGCAAGGTCAGGCCGAACTCCTCCAGCACGCCGCGCGGATCGATCACCGCGCGCGAGCGGTAAGGCGGCGCTTTGTACCAGACCGGCGGCAGGCCGAGCACCGACCACGGATAGCAGGAGCACAGCGTGCAGACGACGAGGTTGTGCGTCTCTTCCGTGTTGAACACCGCCTGCATGTGTTCGCCCTGCCGGCCGGTGTAACTCAGCGAGGCGATCGCCTCCGTCGCATCGCGCTTCAGCCAGTCGGCATAGGCCGGGTCGCTCCAGGCTTTCGCCACAACCTTGGCGCCATTACGCGGCCCGATCTTGGTCTCATAGGTGTCGACGATGACGTCGATCGCCGCCGGATCGATCAGGCCTTTTTCAGTGAGGATGGTTTCCAGCGCGCGCACCCGCGCCGCAAACGGGTCGAGCTCGTTGTCGTGGTCATGATCGTGGGACATGACCGCAGATTAGGATTGCCGGAACGACTCGGCAAGCATGACAGCTTGGGCCACGGGCCGCTGCCTATTCGGCGGCGGCCTTTTGCGGTTCGACAAGCCGGTCCTCGGGACCGAACAGCGAGCCCTGCTCGCCGCTCTCGACAGCATGCAGCGCCGGCCGGCTCTTTTTCGAGGAGAAGAAGCTCATCAGCCAGCCGGAGAAATTCTCGAAATAGACGTAGATCACCGGCGTGACGAACAACGTCAGCGCCTGCGAAGCGAGCAGACCGCCGACAACGGCGACGCCGAGCGGCTGGCGCAGTTCAGCACTTGCGCCGGTGCCGAGCGCGATCGGGAACGTGCCCATCAGTGCTGCCAGCGTCGTCATCATGATCGGCCTGAACCGCATCAGGCACGCCTTGTGGATGGACTCCTTGGCCGACATGCCGTCTCGTCGCAGTTCCAGCGCGACGTCGACCATCATGATGCCGTTCTTCTTGACGATGCCGATCAGCATCAGGATGCCGATCACCGCGATCACCGAAAGATCCATGCCGGCAAAGCGCAGCGCCACCACTGCACCGAGCACCGCCGAAGGCAGGCCGGTCAAGATGGTCAGCGGATGGATGAAGCTCTCATAGAGAATGCCGAGCACGATATAGATGGTCAGGATGGCGCCGCCGATCAGCAGGCCCTGGTTGGCCAGCGAATCCTGGAAGGTCTTGGCGGTGCCGGCGAAGCTGGTCGAGATCGCCTTCGGCATGCCGATCTGTTCCTTCAAAGCGTCGATGCGGGCCGTGCTGTCGCCGAGCGCCACGCCTTGTGGCAGATTGTAGGAGATGGTCACCGCCGGAAGCTGGCCGAGCTGGTTGACCGTCAGGGCGCCGGCCGTGCGGTCGACGCGGGCGAAGGCGCCAAGCGGCACCAGGCTGCCGCTCGCCGTCCTCATCTGGATGGCGAGCATGCGCTCCGGCGACCATTCGATGTTGGGATCGAGCTCGGTGATGACTTCGTAGCTGTCGGCCGAACCGAAGATTGTCGAAACCTGGTCGGTGCCGAACCCGCCATAGAGGGCAGTGCGCAGCGTGTCGGTGTCGATGCCGAGCTGGGCGGCCTTGTCGCGGTCGACCACCAGCGATGCCTGCAGGGCATTGTTCTGCAGGTCGCTGGTGACGTCGGTGAAATTCGCATGGTCGGCCGCCATCGCGTCATTCAGCTTCTGCGCCCAGATGTCGGTCTGGCCGGTATCGAGGCCCTGTACGACCAGCTGGTAGGCGCTGGCTGACGAGCGCGAACCGAGCCGCAAGTTCTGCACCGGCTGCATGTAGGTTTCGATACCCGCCACGCCGGCCAGTCGCCGCCTTAGATCCGCAAGCACCTTCTCGATATCGGGACGCTGGTCCTTGCCCTTGAGCTGGACGAAAAGCTGCCCCTGGTTGAGCGCATTGCTGCCGCTGCCCGCCGACCACGCCACATGATCGACATAGGGCGAATGCGAAAAGACACTGGCCACCTGCCCCTGCAGCTTCGACATGGCGTCGAACGAGATGTCCTGGCGCGCGATCGTCGTCACCGATATCTGGCCGATGTCCTCCTGCGGGAAGAAGCCCTTTGGCGACACCTCGATCAGCCACACCGAGCCTGCCGCGGTTCCGATGAAGACGAGGAACACCAGGAAAGTGTGACGCAGGCAGAAGGTGAGAAGCCGGTCATAGCCACGTGTGACGAAGTCCTGCTTGTGGCCAGGGCCATGTTTGTCGCGATCGGCCTTGGTCACCGACAGGAGCCGCGAGCACAGCATCGGCGTCAGCGTCAGCGACACGAACATCGACGCCAGGATGGCGACCGTCACCACCACGGCGAACTCATTGAAGATGCGGCCGATGACGCCGCCCATCAAAAGCACCGGGATGAACACCGCCACCAGCGAGATCGAGATCGAGATGATGGTGAAGCCGATCTCGCGCGCGCCCTTCAGCGATGCATCGAAGGCCGACAACCCATCCTCCTCCATGTGGCGAAAGATGTTCTCCAGCATGACGATGGCGTCGTCGACGACGAGGCCGACGGCAAGCGTCAGCCCCATCAGCGATATGTTGTCGATGGAGAAGCCGAACAGGAACATCGCGCCAAGGGTGGCGATCAGCGAGATCGGCACCGCCACGGCCGGGATGATGGTCGCGGTGACACGGCGCAGGAACACGAAGATCACCATCACCACCAAAGCGATGGTCAACAGCAGCGTGAACTGCACGTCGTCGACGGCCTGGCGGATCGAGGTCGAACGGTCATTGAGCAGCTTGATCTGGGCAGCGGCCGGCATCTGGTCCTGGAAGGACGGCAGCATCGCCTTGACCTTGTCGACGACGTCGACCGTGTTGGCGTCGGGCTGGCGCTGCACGGCCATGATGATCGCGCGGGTCCCGTCGTACCAACTCGCGGTCGTAGTCGTCTGCACCGAATCGACGACACGGGTCACTTCGCCCAGCCGCACCGGGTGGCCATCCTTGGTGGCGATGATGAGGTTGGAGAAGCCTGCGGCGTTGGTGAGTTGCGTGTTGGCGGTGATGGTCAGCTGCTGCTTGTCGCTCTGTAAGACGCCGAGCGGCGTGTTGCTGTTGGCAGACGCGATCGCCGTCTGCAGTTGGTCGATCGAAATGCCGCGCGCGGCAAGCGCGGTCGGATCGATCTGGATGCGCACCGCATATTTCTGCTGGCCGTAGATCGAGACCTGCGCCACCCCGTCGATGGTCGACAACGAGGGCGAGATGACGTTTTCGGCGAAGGCATCGAGATCGGTCAACGGAACCGTATCGCTGACCAGCGACATCAAAAGGATCGGCGCGTCGGCCGGATTGACCTTGCGGTAGCTCGGCGGCGACGTCATCTCCGGCGGCAGCGATTTCTGTGTACGCGCGATCGCCGCTTGCACGTCGGCGGCGGCAGCGTCGATGTCGCGGTTGAGCACGAACTGGATGGCGATCGAGGTCTGGCCGAGCGAGTTGGTGGTCGAGATCGAATCGATGCCGGCGATCGTCGCGAACTGCTTGATCAACGGCGTCGCCACCGAGGTCGCCATGGTTTCGGGCGACGCGCCGGGCAGCGACGCCGAGACGTTCACGACCGGAAATTCAGCGCTGGGCAGCGCCGCCACCGGCAGGAACTTGTAGGCAAACAGCCCGCCCAGCACGAGGGCGAACGACATCAGCAGCGTGGCGACGGGCCTGCGTATGCAGAATTCGGAAATCATTGGGCGCCAGCCTTCTCGGCTTGCGCGACCTTTGGCGCGGCCTGATCCCCGCCAGCCGCCTTGCCCTCATGCACGGCGGCGCCGTCCTTCAGCCTGGTCTGGCCCTCGACGACCACCTTCTCGCCCGACTTGACGCCCTCGCTGATGGCGCTGTTTTCACCTTCGGTCAGCGCCACTTGCACCGGCCGCATCTCGACCGTGTTGTCCGGCTTGACCACATAGACGAAGGGGCCCTTCTGGCTGGGCTGGACCGCGACCGTCGGAACCGAGGTCATCTGCGGCATGATGCCGGCGTCAAGGATGACGTTCACATACTGTCCGGGCCATAGCGACAGATCGGCATTGGGTATGCTTGCCCGCGTCGCAATGGTTCCGGAGGCAGTGTCGACGCTGGAATCGACGAAGTCGAGCGTGCCCTTGCCGATCGGCGTCGGGTCGCCGTCCTTGGTCAGCGTGACCGCGCCCTGCTGCGGGTTGGCCAGCGCCTTGTGCAGCAGCGCGAGATTGCTTTCCGGCAGGTTGAAGTTGACCTGCAGCGGATCCATCTGGGTGACAGTCACCAGCGGCGTCGCCGTGGTGCTGTTGCCGTTGCTGACGGTGACGAGGTCGCCAACCGAGACATTGACGGCGCCCAGCCGGCCCGAGATCGGCGCCGTGATCGTTGCGTAGCTCAGTTGGACGGTATCGGCATCGATCGTCGCCTTGTCGGCGTCGATGGTTGCGGCCGCCGCCTTCTGCGCGGCCAGCGCCTGATCGTAGGTCTGCTGCGTGCCGGCCTGCTTGGCGACCAGGTCCCTGGCGCGCTGCAGATCGGCCTGAGCGCTGACCAGCATCGCCTGGTCCTTGACCAGCGTCGCCTGGTCCTTGGCCAGTTGCGCCTTCAGCGACCGGTCGTCGAGCGAGAACAGCAGATCGCCGGTCTTCACCATCTGCCCGTCCTTGACGTCGATCGACACGATCTGGCTCGACACGCGCGCATTGATGTTGACCACGGCCGGCGAGGATACGAAGCCGATGGCATAGCGGCGGATCGGGAAATCGGCCGTTGTCGCGGTGGCCGAAACGATCGAGGCCGAACGGGCGGCGCCGGCGCCGGATTTGCCCGCAGCCTTGTCAGCCGAAGTCTTGTCTGATGCAGCCGGCTTGTCCGCCGCGTCCGTCTGCTTGGCGCCCGGCAGCATCTGCTGCAAACTGCTCATCGCCGCTGGCGAAAAATAGACCCATGTAGCGGCGACACAGGCCGCTGCCACTACCAACGCCAGAACGACTTTCCCGCGCATCGACTACAAGCCCTATGATCCGACACGCCGAACCCGGTGGTCTCATTCTACCGCAAATCACGGCGCCTTGCCGGCGATTTTGCGGAACTAGATAGGACACGCCTTTGTCGGAAAAGGGCCAAAACGCGGCATTACGAAGATTTAATGTGCACTGCACAATGAATGGGCAGCCGGCTCAGGAGTCGGAAAGCCAGCCAGGATGTGGTTGAGATTCAGGTCCGGCGAGCCTCACCTGAACATCAAGCATATCCTATTTCAGCATCGGCCAAAGGGTCGCTGCGAGCAGCACGCCCATGGCGATGTTGAACCATTTCAGCCGCACCGGATCCGACAGGAAACCGCGTAGCGCCGTGCCGAAACCCGCCCATATCGACACGCTTGGCAAATTGACCAGCGAGAAGGCAAAAGCGATCAACACCACCGACAGGAATGGATGGTCGGCGTTGGTGTAGACGGCCATGGCGGTGATCGCCATCACCCAGGCCTTGGGATTGACCCACTGGAAGGCGGCAGCATCGATAAAGCGCATCGGCTTGGCCTCCGCCTCGCCCTTGGCGCTGATGGAGCGCGACATGGCGATCTTCCAGGCGAGGTAGAGAAGATAGGCGGCGCCGGCGATCTTGAGTGCCGTGTGCAGCGCCGGAAACGCCGTCAGCACCGCGCCGAGGCCGAAACCGACGGCCAGCAACAGCACGCAAAAGCCGATGCTGATGCCAAACATATGCGGAATGGTCCTGACGATGCCGAAATTAACGCCCGAGGCCAAAAGCATAAGATTGTTCGGCCCCGGCGTGATCGAGGTCACGAAGGCGTAGACCAAAAGGGCAAGGAAGGCGTCGAGGGACATGACGGCTCACAAAGGTCAGTAATGCTGACTTAAATCGACCGGGCGTCGGACGCAACTCCATTCGATTGGTCCAACACGCCTGACGCAACCCGACGACTGATATCCCCAGCGCGCCTGATCGGATGAGTTCGAGAGATCAGTCTCGACGGCGATACTTCAGTGCCCAAAGAAGCCAACCAAAGAGGAGGATGTTTAGAGCGTAGTACAAGACCCAGTTCCAAAAATTCTCTGGATCATCCGCAAAGGCGACCCATTCACGGGTTCGTCCGACCAGGACTGTCATCGTCACCCAAGCATGGGCAATGCAGAACTTGAACTTCGTATGAATGCCTACATGCCTTGCGGCCCGCGATTCATTGCCGCCACGCCGGTGCGGCAGATCTCGACCAGGCCGAGCGGCTTCATGATGGCGATGAACTGGTCGAGTTTCGAACCCTTGCCGGTGATCTCGAAAATGAAGTGCTCGGTGTTGGCGTCGATGACCGACGCGCGAAAAGCGTCCGCCAGCCGCAGCGCCTCGACGCGAGCCTCGCCCGTCCCTGCCACTTTCACCAGCGCCAGTTCCCGCTCCAGCGGCCGCTCCTGGCCGAATTCGTGCGAGCGCACGGTCAGATCGACGACGCGGTGCACCGGCACGATGCGCTCGAGCTGATGCTTGATCTGCTCCAGCACATGCGGCGTGCCGCGCGTCACGATGGTGATGCGCGACAGATGCTTTTCGTGTTCGGTCTCGGAGACGGTCAGGCTTTCGATGTTGTAGCCGCGGCCAGAGAAAAGGCCGATGACCCGGGCAAGTACACCCGGCTCGTTGTCGACCAGCACGGAGAGCGTATGGTTCTCCGGCTTCTCGGTTTCCTTGGCGATGAAATAAGCGGAACCGGTCGGTTGAAGCTGTGCGTTCATGACGTGAATCTCGATTTCAGACTTTTGAGCTAATTCTCTGTTTGCGCACGGCTTCTTTTGACAAGCCCTGCCTCGGCTTGTGTTATCGATGGGGCATGATGTCGCCCGAAAACCGCTTCACACTTTTCGGCATCATGCCCTAGACCAGTTCCCTGCCCTTGGCGTCGATGGCGTTGGCCACCGCTTCGTCGGTCGCCTCGTCCGGCAGGAGCATTTCATTATGCGCCTTGCCCGATGGGATCATCGGGAAGCAGTTGGCAAGGTTCGCCACCCGGCAGTCGAACAGCACCGGCTTCTTGACCGCGATCATTTCCTTGATGGCGTCGTCGAGTTCGTCCGGTTTCTCGCAGCGAATGCCGTGACCGCCATAGGCCTCAGCCAGCTTGACGAAGTCGGGCATCGCCTCGGTGTAGGAATGCGACAGACGGTTGCCGTGCAGCAACTGCTGCCACTGCCGCACCATGCCCATATACTGGTTGTTGAGGATGAAGATCTTGATCGGCGCATTGTGCTGCACCGCAGCGCTCATCTCCTGCATCGTCATCTGCACCGAGGCGTCGCCGGCAATGTCGATGACCAGTGCATCGGGATGCGCGATCTGCACGCCGAGTGCTGCCGGCAGGCCATAGCCCATCGTGCCAAGGCCACCGGATGTCATCCAGCGGTTCGGCTTCTCGAAATGATAGTGCTGTGCTGCCCACATCTGGTGCTGGCCGACCTCGGTGGTGATGTAGGTGTCCATGTCCTTGGTCAGCGCGTAAAGCCGCTGGATCGCGTATTGCGGCATGATCACATCGTTGTTCATCTTGTAGGCGAGTGAATCGCGCGCGCGCCATTTGGCGATCTGTTCCCACCAGGGATAGAGCGCCTTCTTGTCGGCCTTGGCGCTTGCCCGCCACAGCCGCACCATATCTTCCAGCACGCGGCCGACATCACCGATGATCGGCACGTCGGTGTGGACGTTCTTGTTGATCGAGGACGGATCGATGTCGATGTGGATCTTCTTCGAGTTCGGCGAGAACGCGGTCAGCCGTCCGGTGATACGGTCGTCGAAGCGCGCGCCGATGCAGATCATCACGTCGCAATCGTGCATCGCCATGTTGGCTTCATAGGTGCCGTGCATGCCGAGCATGCCCATCCAGTTCTTGCCCGATGCCGGATAGGCGCCGAGCCCCATCAGCGTCGAGGTGATGGGGAAACCGGTGAGATCGACCAGTTCGCGCAGCAGATGGCTGGCTTCCGGGCCGGAATTGATGACGCCACCGCCCGAATAGATGATCGGCTTCTTGGCGCTCGCCATCAGCTCGACCGCGGCCTTGACCTTGTCGAGATCGCCCTGGATCTTCGGCTGGTAGCTGGTGCGCGGCGCCGTCTGCGGCGGCACATAGATGCCCTTGGCGAACTGCACGTCCTTCGGAATGTCGACCACCACGGGACCGGGACGGCCGGTCGTGGCGACATGAAAAGCCTCGTGGATGGTGGCGGCGAGTTGGTTGACATCCTTCACCAGCCAGTTGTGCTTGGTGCAGGGCCGCGTGATGCCGACCGTATCGCACTCCTGGAACGCATCCGAGCCGATCAGCGAGGTCGGCACCTGTCCGGTCAGGCAGACCAGAGGTATCGAATCCATCAGCGCATCTTGCAGCGGCGTCACCGCATTGGTGGCGCCCGGCCCCGACGTCACCAAGAGCACACCGGCCTTGCCGGTCGAGCGCGCATAGCCTTCAGCGGCATGACCGGCGCCCTGCTCGTGGCGGACCAGAATGTGCTCGACCTCGTCCTGCTGGAAGATTTCGTCATAGATCGGAAGCACCGCGCCGCCGGGATAACCGAAGACATGCTTGACGCCATTGTCCTTCAGCGCCTGCACCACCATTTCGGCGCCAGTCATTTCACGCCGCTCACTCTGTCCGTTGCTCATCGGTCCTGTCCCGTACTGTCCGCCTTTGGGCGATTGCTGGTCGTTTAGTCGTGTTTCGGGCAATAAAAAAGGCCCCCGAGGGAGCCTGTGTGTTGCGCATGGGAGGTTTTCGCCCGGCGGTTACACCGCCTTGCCCACGCGCTTTCCTACGAGAATGAGTGCCTTTTTCATCGTGGCGGACAATAGAATTGGTTTTGCGCGGATGTCAACGGGCAATCCGCGCAGCCGCTGTGGGTTCAGATCCATCCGCAATATCCGGTTCGCTCACTTTGTCACGAAAAGGCGACGGCTCGGAGGAACTGGCCGGGAGCGCGCGCTCCCGGCATTGATCCGGCCTGTAAGCCATGACAGCACATTGACCATCGAAGCGGAAGCACATGGCCGTTCCCTCTCGGGTGTGGATTTGCAATCAGGTGCGATTGGCGAAGTCGCGGACGACCCTCTGCAGCAGCGGCACGTAGTCGCGAAACGTCCGCGTCTTCATGTTGGCCACCTTGCCGGCCTCGTCCCAGATGCGGACTCGCACCGCTTCCTCGTAAAACGGATTCCTGCGGAACTCGGCCACCTCTTGCGGGTTCATCGGCCCGCCCTGCAGCGACAGCGTATGGACCGAGGCCTGCGACAGTCTGCCGAAATAGGTCGGGTCAGTGGCGCAGAGATAGCGCTTGGCGGCGACATGCAGCCGGACGCATTCGACGATGACAGGCGGAAAGAACGGCGCCAGTACTTCGCCGCCGGCTTCATCATGGTGCTTGTCCTCGACATCGTCGGGCGAATAGGTGCCGAACTCGCTGGTATAGTGGCCGATGTCATGCAGCAGCGCTGCCGCCACCAGCACATCGGGCGCGCCGTCCTGTTCGGCAAACCATGCGCCCTGCAGCATGTGTTCCGACATGGTGACCGGTTCGCCGAGATAGGATTCCGCCCCTCGGCGCTCGAAAATATCGGCGATGAACTCGACGATGTTGTCCGCGTTCAAATCCTGGCCGCTCATTCCGCGGCCTCCTTGAAGCCGTGTTCGATTGCCGCCAGCGTCGACAACAGGCCGTCCTTGTCGGCGTAGCAGCCCTGCAGCCAGCGCTTGCCGGTGCCGGAGAACGCCTTGCGGGCATGCATGACGCGGGTGTTGTCGACGATGAAGGCCTGCCCCGCCTCGAGCTTGAAGGTCACTTCGAAGGACGGATCCTCGATCAGTTCTGCGAACCGGCGATAGGCGGCGTAGTAGGCCTCCATGTCGGCGAATGGCACGTCGACCGTCGGCGCCAGCGAGCGGTTGTTGAAGCGGATGGCAATGAGTTCGCCATCCGGCCCGAGCTCGATCATCGGCCGCTTGGCCTGCAATCGCACGCCCGACGAGCCGGCATATTCGAAGCGTGCCGGATATGAACTCAACAGACGAAAACCTTCGGGGTTCTCGGCCTGCAGCGCGGCCGCGACGGCAAAACCGTCGACGACGCTGGATTCGCCGCCTTCAACCGTATTTTCGATACAGGACAGGATCTGCAGCGTCGGCACCGGATCGCGATAGGGATTGTCAGTGTGCGCCTGCAGGCCGAGATTGGTGTAGGCGAGATTGTTCGGATTGACCTCGGCGCGCACCTCGAACCAGCGGCCGTAATTGGTCTCCCTGATATAGCCGAACAGATCGGACACTTTGCACAGTGCCCCGGATTCGGCCGGCAGATCGTCCATCACCGCGAAGCCATAGGTCTTCACCGCCGACAACCATTGCCGCAACACGGCGCGGTCGCGGCTGGCAGCGACGTAGCCAGCGCGCGGCACCGAATTTTGCATCGAGGCCTTGGTCCATCGCACCGTGGCCTCGCCGGTCCAGCCGGGTTCGCGGGCGGCATTGCGATCATAGGCGTTGGCACTCAGCCAGGTCGCTGGAAAGCTGACTGTTTTCTGTTCCGGTACGAAGCTGATTTCGAGCGCATCGCCCTTGATCGCCGCAGTGCCGATCCGCGTTTGCGCCGGAATGTCGAGAATGGTGATCAGCCGCTGGCCGTTGCCGGCGCTGCGCGTCTTGTCGTCCAGCGCATTGTCGCGCAGCCACATGGCGTGAAAGCGGGTGCGCGTCCCGTCCTGCCAGCCAAGGTCTATTGTTTTGCCTTCGTCACCGATCTGCGCGTGGGTGAGCATAAAATCCGTTCCTGTCCGCTGCGTCCCCGCAGCGGGTTCCGTAGGGTTTCTGATTGCATGGTGAAGGCGCAGCAGGCATAATTCAAGTTATCATTTTGCGGCCAAAGACCATAAACTACTTATGCCTCAATCAACCCTGCCCTTGCCGCCGCTCGATTGGCTGCGCAGTTTCGAGGCCGCCGCGCGGTTGTCGAATTTCACCGCCGCCGCGGCCGAACTCGGATTGACCCAGGCGGCCGTCAGCCAGCACATCCGCTTGCTCGAAGGGCGGCTCAAGCATCCCCTGTTCACCCGCCTGGCGCGCGGCGTGGAATTGACGCCCGAGGGCGCCGCCTACCTGCCGCATCTGCAATCGGCCTTTGCCACGATCGCCAACAGCACGCGCGAGCTGTTCGAACCCAGGACCATCCAGAGCGTGACGATCCGCTCGCCGATCTCTTTCGCGGTGCTGATGATCGCGCCGAAGCTGCCGCAAATGGCTGGAGACCTGCCCTTCGTCCAGTTGCAGATCGAGACCATCCACACCCCGGCCGACTACAATGAGCGCTCCGGCGGGCTCGACATTCGTTTCGGCGCTGGCTCCAGTTCCTTCGCCGGACGCCAGGCCGACCGCCTGACCCGCGAAACACTGACACCGATGGCCGCGCCCGGCCTTGCCAAAACGCCGGATTGGACCGGATTGCCGCGCCTGACGGTCGTCGGCGCGCGAGAAATGTGGGGCGAATGGTTTGCCGTCGCGCGGATGAAGCCGGCAATCGGGCCGACGCACAAATTCGACAGTTTCGTTACCGCACTGGAGGCGGCAAAGCACGGCGCCGGCATGGTGCTAGGCTCGCGCCCGCTGGCCGATGCGGCGCTGCTCGACGGATCGCTCGTCACGCTTTCCGGCTTCACGCTGTCGAGCGGCGCCGGCCACTATCTGACGGCACCCTCGGGCGCGCATCTGAGCCCAGCCGAGGAAGCTGTCCGCCGCTGGTTCGCCACAGTCTTCGGCACCCCGATTTCCCGATAAGTCCCTGAATACGCGCCAAACTATTGGATGACGTGACGCGGCGCATAATTTGCCGCGATACTGCGCAAGGCCGGACGTCAAGCTTCGGCAGGGTTCCGCCCGCTACAGGCGGCCAGAAAAAAATCGCGGAGGAAATTCGATGCTCGACAAGGCCCCCAACAAGAAGCTGTCCGACCTGCTCGATCGCTTCGGCGCAGCCCTTGCCGCCGGCGATATCGACAAGGCCGTCGCCTGCTTCCAGGAGGATTGTTTTTGGCGCGATCTCGTCACCTTCACCTGGAACATCAAGACGATGGAAGGGCGCGACCAGGTGCGCGAGATGCTGGTCAGCCAGTTGGCCAAGACCAAACCGTCGAACTGGGCGATCGCCAAGGGCGAGGATGCCACCGAAAGTGACGGCGTGCTCGACGGCTGGATCAGCTTCGAGACTTCGGTGGCGCGCGGCTTCGGTCATATCAGGCTGAAGGACGGCAAGATCTGGACGCTGCTCACCACCATGGTCGAGCTCAAGGGCCATGAGGAACCGGCCGGCTTCGACCGCCCGCTCGGCGCCAAGCACGGCCATGGCAAGAACCGGCCGACGTGGAAGGAGGAGCGCGAGAAGGAAGCCGCCGAACTCGGCTTCAAGACGCAGCCCTACACGCTGATCATCGGCGGCGGCCAGGGCGGCATCGCGCTCGGCGCGCGTCTGCGGCAGCTCGGCGTGCCGACCATCATCGTCGAGAAGAACGAGCGCGCCGGCGACAGCTGGCGCAGGCGCTACAAGTCGCTCTGCCTGCACGACCCCGTCTGGTACGACCATCTGCCCTATATCGATTTTCCCAGGAACTGGCCGGTCTTCGCGCCCAAGGACAAGATCGGCGACTGGCTGGAAATGTACGCCAAAGTGATGGAGCTGAACTACTGGTCCTCGACCGAGGCCAAGAGCGCTGTCTATGACGACAAGAAGAAGGAATGGACGGTTGTCGTGCGCCGCGACGGCAAGGACATCACGCTGAAGCCGAAGCAGCTGGTGCTGGCCACGGGCCAGTCCGGCAAGGCCAACATGCCGAACTTCAAGGGCATGGAAAGCTTCAAGGGCGACCAGCATCACTCCTCGAAGCATCCCGGCCCCGACGCCTATGTCGGTAAGAAGGCTGTTATCATTGGTTCCAACAATTCAGCCCACGACATCGCGGCCGCCCTTTGGGAGGCCGGCGTCGACGTCACCATGGTGCAGCGCTCGACCACGCATATCGTCAAGTCGGACACGCTGATGGAGATCGGGCTGGGCTCGCTCTATTCGGAAAAGGCGGTCGAGAGCGGCATGACCACCGCCAAGGCCGACCTTGTCTTCGCCTCCCTGCCCTACAAGATCCTGCACGAATTCCAGATCCCGGCCTACGCCGAGATGAAGAGGCGCGACGCCAGCTTCTACAAGGGCCTGGAGAAGGCCGGCTTCATGCTCGACTGGGGCGATGACGGTTCCGGCCTGTTCATGAAGTATCTGAGGCGCGGCTCGGGCTACTATATCGATGTCGGCGCCTCCGACCTGATCATCGACGGCTCGATCAAGTTGAAGAGCGGTGTCGAGGTGAAGGAGGTCAAGGCGCACTCGGTGCTGCTCAGCGACGGATCCGAACTGCCGGCCGATCTCATTGTCTACGCCACCGGCTACGGCTCGATGAATGGCTGGGCGGCCGATTTGATCTCACGGGAGGTCGCAGACAAGGTCGGTAAATGCTGGGGCCTTGGCTCCAACACCACCAAGGATCCCGGGCCCTGGGAAGGCGAGCTGCGCAACATGTGGAAGCCGACGCAGCAGGAGGCGCTGTGGTTCCATGGCGGCAACCTGCATCAGTCACGCCACTATTCGCAGTTCCTGTCGTTGCAGCTGAAGGCGCGGATGGAAGGCATCGCGACGCCGGTCTACGGACTGCAGCAGGTGCACCACAAGGGTTAGCGAAGGATAGTTACCGAGACTGGCCGATGCGCTTCCAGTAGATGAGCGTGCCGGTCAGGCCACCATGCGGCTTCAGGGCAAAGTCCGGTATTTCGCCGGTGAGCGTGAAGCCGAGTTTTTCGTAGAGGCCGGAAGCACCCTCCTCGGTTGCCGTGTCCAGCACCAGCAGCGTGCGGCCTCTCTCGACGGCGAGAGCCTCCGCGGTACGCATCAGCCGGCTCGCAATGCCCTTGCCGCGATGTGCGAGCCGGGTCATCAATTTGGCGATCTCGGCTCGGTGCGACTGGTTGACCGGAAAGTCGAGCAGCAAGGTCACGGTGCCGAGGAGAGCATCGCCGGCCCAGGCGCCGAGCACCACCCTTTCACCTCTCTCCGCAGCCGTCAGCGACTGGTCCCAGAAGCCTTCCGCCGCCTGCCGGGACAAGGGATGCATGAAGCTGACCGAGCCGCCGGCCGCGACCGTCTCGATCAGCGTGTCGACCAGCGCGGCCAGGGTTGCGGCGTCACGGGTCAGGACCTTGATTTCGATGGAACTCATGCGTGATGTCCCTTGCTAATCCAGACGCGCGACGCGGCGCCGTTTTCGTCCTGCCTTGATCGCGGCGATGCGATCGGCATCTTTCGGCTGCAGGTGCAGCCCGCGTTCGAGGATTTCGAGCGTGTATTCCTCGTAGGTCAGGCCGAGCCGTTCGGCCTTTTCCATGCGCATCAGCATGACGTCACGGCTCGGCGCCTTCCACGCCTTGGCGTGCGCTGCCTTCCAGGCGAGGAAGATGTATGGATCGCCCTTGCCCCATGGCGGGCCCTTGTAGTCGTCGAGCGGCGGTCCGCCATTATCGGAGCGCTTGGGACGTCTTGCCACGACCTCAGCCCCTGACCAGCGCGACCAGATAGTCGGCGGGCTGCGGCCCGACGGCGTGGAACGTGCAGTCCGACGGCGCGCCGAGCGCCAGGCAGTCGCCGGGCTCGAGACTATGCACGACATCGCCCTCGGTGAATTCGAGACGTCCGGAGATCAGCCACATCTGCTGCTTGATGAAGGCGTAGGACGCTGCCGGAAAGCTTACCTTGGCGCCGGCCGGCAGTTGCACCCGGATCAGTTCGAGCGGCATGTCGGAGACCGGCGACAGATGCCGCCTGACGTAACCGGTGCCGGGGTCGCGCCATACCGGCTGCTCGCTTTCGCGCAGCAGGCCGCCGCCTTGCTGCTCGGCGCGCGCAATCAGCGTCGACAGCGTCATGCCGAAGGCGGCGGCGATGCGCACCAAGAGCGCCGCGGTCGGGCTGGTCATGCCTCGCTCGATTGTGCTGAGCATGGCTTTGGAGACGCCGGAGCGATCCGCCAGCTCCGCCAGCGACCAGTTTCGCAAGGTTCTTTCGGCGTGGATTCTTTTGCCGATCGTGGCAGATACATCATTCGCTATACCAGTCATTCGTCCAATATATCGAAATTTCTGCACTGAGGAAGTGGCCGGTCGGTTGAATTTTCGCTAACGGGTTAACGCCTGCTACACCATCCCGCATCACGCCACCTTAACCCCATTTGTCTAGGGTCAACGCTCCACGGGAATGGGGATCGGACCGTATGTTTGTCGAGCGCGAAGCCTCCGTCGGCGAACCGACCTCGCAGGAGCGCCGCCGCGCCGAGCAGAACGACAAGCGCATTCTGGGCAATGTCGTGCAGTGCGACGGCGCCCGCGCCACGATCAGCGCCTACGCCGACGACATCGAAGGGGCGGTCACCGGCCTGTGGACGGTCGGCAAGATGATCTCCATCAACCTCGGGACATCGCGCACGGTTGGCCTGGTCTATGAGATCGGCAAGTCGGATCGCGCCTGGAGCAATGAGGGGCAGAACCCGATCGAGGTGAACGTCGAGTTGATCGGCGAGGTGCGCGACGGCGCCGAGCCCGGCGACCGCCCGATTTTCGACCGCGGCATCACCACCTATCCGCATATCGGCGCCATTGCCCACCGCATCCGCAGCCGCGACCTGCAGGCGGTCTATGACCTCGCCGGGCGTCATTCGATCACCATTGGCACGCTGTCGCAGGACGAGGCGATCGACGCCAACATTGCCATCGACGACACGCTGGCGCGCCACTTCGCCATTGTCGGCACGACAGGCGTCGGCAAATCCACGGCGGTCTCGCTGCTCTTGCGCAAGTCGATCGCCGCCCGGCCCGATTTGCGCATCCTCATCCTCGATCCTCACAATGAATTCGCCGCGTCGCTGCCGGAATTCTGCGTCAAGGTGGACTCCAAGACGCTCGATTTGCCGTTCTGGATGTTCAGGCTGGAGGAATTCGCCGAGGTGCTGTTTCGCGGCCGAGAGGTCGTGCCGGAAGAGGTCGATGTGCTGCGTGACCTGATCCCCGCCGCCAAGAATCTCTACCGCAACCCGAACTCCGGCTCCTATGTGCGGCGCGGCAGCGATGCGCTGACCGCCGACACGCCAGTGCCCTACCGCATGGTCGATCTCATCAAGCAGATCGACGAGCGCATGGGCCTCCTGGAAAGCAAGAACGACCGCCCGACGCTGAAATCGCTGAAGACGCGCATCGAGTCGGCGGCATCCGACCCGCGCTATCGCTTCATGTTCAATTCGCGGCTGATCGAGGACACGATCCACGAGACAATCGGCAACATTTTCCGGGTGCCGCATCATGGCCGCCCGGTGACCTGCTTCGAGATGGCCGGCATGCCGTCCGAAGTGGTCAACTCCGTCTGCTCGGTACTGGCGCGCCTCGCCTTCGACCTCGCTCTGTGGAGCGAAGGCCGGCTGAAACTTTTGCTGCTGTGCGAGGAAGCGCATCGCTACATGCCGGCCGATCCGCGGCTCGGCTTCGCGCCGACAAGGCATGCGTTGTCGCGCATCGCCAAGGAAGGCCGGAAATATGGCTGCTATCTCGGCGTCGTCACCCAGCGTCCGGGCGAACTCGATCCGACCATCCTGTCGCAGTGTTCGACCTTCTTCGCCATGCGGCTGGCCAACGAGCAGGACCAGGCAATCATCCGCTCGGCGATCGCCGATTCCTCCGCCTCGACGCTGGCCTTCCTGTCCTCCATGGGCCAGCGCGAAGCCATCGCCTTCGGCGAAGGTGTAGCGACGACCATGCGTCTGAAATTCGAGAAACTGGCACAGGAACTGATCCCCGGCACAGCCAAGCGCGACGATCTGGAGTCGGATGTCGACGGCGATGTCGATCTCGCCGCCATCGTCGAGCGGCTGCGCAACGTGCCGAAGCCGCAGCAGCAGATGGCCTTCGCCGAAGTGGTGGACTCCAGCCGGCAGGCCGGCGATCCCGACTACCGCAAACCGGCCACCGCCCAGCGCATCCAGCCCGACGACGATTTCGACATGCGCTACGGCCTCAAGCCCGCCACCTTCGGCATACGCCCGCAGAACGATTGAGCTTCAGCGTAACGTCCTTTTGCCGAACAAAGCCGCGTCGGCGTCCAAGGCCCGGCTTCGTCGGCCAGCTTAGGTAAATCCCATCAGGAAATTCGTCAGGCTGAGTCGAATGGTGCTGTCTTCGAGAACCGGAGCGGAGCGGACATCAGTCCGTGAGCACCGGAAGCGCCGAAGACAGCAGCAGGCGGCCAGCCTCACGAATTCAGTGATGGGATTTTAGGCGCAGACGCGGTTGCGGCCCTGCCTCTTCGCCTCATAGAGCTGGCGGTCGGCGCGGCGGTAAAATTCCTCGGCCGTTTCCTTGCGGTCCCAGACCGCAAGTCCGACGCTGGTGGTGATCTTGAGGCGGACATTGCCCGACAGCACCGACATATTGGCAACTGCCTTGCGGATGCGTTCGGCGAATTTCGCCAACAACTCCGCATCCATGTTGGGCGTGACCACGGCGAACTCCTCGCCGCCGAGCCGCGCCACCACGTCGTGATAGCGAGTCATACCTTTGAGGCAATTGGCGACTGCCCTCAGCACCTCGTCGCCGACATCGTGGCCATGTGTGTCGTTGACCTGCTTGAAATGGTCGAGGTCGAGGATCATCAGCCCGACGGGCTTTTCGATGCGGCGGAATTCTTCGAGATATTCCTTCAGCGCATCGTCGAAATAGCGCCGGTTCTGCATGCCGGTGAGACCATCGGTCAGCGCCGCATGCTGCAACGTTTCCGAACGGGCGCTGAGCGAGACCGTCATCGCCCGCAGCTTGCCCTCTTCCGTCGCCTGTCTGCGGATCAGCGGGTAGATGAAGAACACACCGAAGAACAGCGCCGTCGCCAGAAGCACCCCGGTGATGAACAGCAGCCTGTTGAGGTAGACGATCCTCTCGATGCGGGAAGCCGTATCCATGTCGGCGGCGATGCCCTGCAAAAGGCCATAGGCATGAAGTGTCACCAGGCCTGCGGCGAGGATCACGAAAATAAAGACGAAAAATGCGGATTCCGCCTTGTGGAAACGCATCTGCTCCCCGTTGGAAAAGTACCTGCCTGATTTATGGCATGACGGCGCCTTACGGACAGTTAACCCAGACAACCGGAACGGGAATATTCATTCCGGATCCTGTTTCTTTAATTGTATTAGCAGCAGGAGAATCAAATCGCGGTTTGCAGGTCGTCACCAGGCTGCAATCTTAGCCATTCCGGCCCCAGCTGATGGCGAAACCACGTCGTTTGCCTCTTGGCATATTGCCGCGTCGCGGCCTTGCAGCGCTCGATGGCCTCAGGGAAGCTGATGTTATCAGCCATCGCGGCCGAGAGTTCGCGAACGCCGATTGCCTTCATCGCCGGCAAATCAGGATCGAGGCCAAGCGCCACAAGGCGTTTGACTTCATCGAGAGCGCCAAGATCGAGCATACGGTCGAACCGGCTCTCAATCCGCTCGACAAGGGCCGCGCGGTCCGGTTCGATGACGAAGAAACGCGCGCTGTCGCGGTCGATCAGCGGCCGGCCACGCGCCGCTTGCCATTCGAGAATGGAGCGGCCGGAGGCGTCAAGCACCTCCAGCGCCCGCACGATGCGCTGGCCGTCGGTCGGCTTCAGCTGCATGGCAACCGCCGAATCCTCATGCATCAGGAGTCGATGCAGCTTGGCCGCGCCTTGCTCCTTCAACTCGTAGCGCCAGCGGTCGCGCACCTGCTGCGGAATGTCCGGCATCTCCGAAATGCCCTCGGCAAGGGCGCGAAAATAAAGCCCGGTGCCGCCGACGAAAATCACCGGTCGCTCAAAGGGAGGGCCATCGGGCCGCCGGGCAAGCGTACCGTCATCGATCAGCTTCATCACGTCGCGCAGCCAGGCACCGGTGGAATAGGCAGTGGAGGGATGCACGTGGCCGTAGAGAAAGTGCGGCGCGCGGCCGAGTTCGGCCGCGTTCGGCCGCGCCGTCAGCACATCGAGCACCGAATAGCCCTGCATGGAATCGGTGTTGACGATGACACCGCCCTTGCGCTCGGCGAGATCGAGCGCCAGCGCCGACTTGCCGCTGGCGGTCGGCCCGGCTATCAGGATCGCGTTCTTCACGCGGCCCTCGCCCGCCTGCTTGGAATTTTCGATGCCGCTCATCGCCACGCTTGTGTCCCACCCCGTCCGCCGCACTGTCTCGGCCTCGCTTGCGAATATGGCCTCACGCTCGGTCGGCGCAAGCGCTGTTCGCTGGCTGGGTGAAGGCGTTGCGTGCGATCTGGTGCTGGCCGAAGGGGCTGAAACCACTGAGACGATTGCCGCCTTACGCGCTGCGCTTGCCTCCGAGCCTGTCGACGTGATCGTCCAGCAGGCCGACACGCGCCGCAAGACAATACTGCTCGCCGACATGGATTCGACCATGATCGACCAGGAATGCATCGACGAACTGGCCGACGAGATCGGCGTCAAAGATCGCGTCGCCGCCATCACGGCACGATCGATGAATGGCGAGATCGCCTTCGAGCCCGCCTTACGGGAACGCGTGGCGCTGCTGAAAGGCCTCGATACCGCCGTTGTCGACCGCATCATCGCCAACCGCCTGACACTGGCGTCGGGCGGTCGCGCTCTGGTGCAGACGATGCGGGCCAATGGCGCCTGGACGGCACTCGTCTCCGGTGGCTTCGACGTGTTCACCAGCCGCATCGCGGACATGCTCGGCTTCCAGGAAAACCGCGCCAACCGCCTGATCGAGGAAAACGGGCGCTTTGCCGGCCTGGTCGCCGAGCCGATCCTCGGCCGCGCCGCCAAGGCCGATGCGCTGAACGAGATTTCGGCTCGCCTGGGCCTGACGCCGGCCGACGCCATTGCCGTCGGCGACGGCGCCAACGATCTCGACATGATCCGGCTTGCCGGCACCGGTGTTGCGCTCCACGCCAAACCCACCGTCGCCGCCGAAGCCAAAGTCCGCATCGACCATGGCGATCTCACCGCGCTGCTTTATTTGCAGGGCTACCGGCAGGAGGAATTCGTCGTATGAAACCGATGCGCACCGAACGCCTGATCCTGCGCAACTGGGAAGAACGCGACCGCGAACTCTTCCACCGCATCAATTCGGACGAGCGGGTGATGGAATTCTTTCCGTTCCGCCGCGACCGTGTCGAGACGGATGCCAAGATGGACGAATTTCGGGGCTGGATCGCCGAGGACGGCTTTGGTTTTGCCGCCGCCGAGATTGCCGCGACGGGCGAATGCATTGGCTTTGTCGGCCTCTTGGAGACCGATCACGTGCCGTCCATGCCTTCCGATACGATCGAGATCGGCTGGCGGCTGGCGCCGGAATTCTGGGGCAAGGGCTATGTCACCGAGGCCTCCGAAGCATGGCTCGCCTTTGGCTTCGAAACGCTTGACCGCGACGAAATCGTCTCCTTCGCCGTCGCTGCCAACCGCCGCTCGACGGCCGTCATGGAGCGTCTTGGCATGAGCCCTGACCCGGCTCGCGATTTCGACCACCCGTCCATCCCTGACAGCCACCCGCATCTCAAGCGGCATGTCCTCTACGCCCTATCGCGCAAGGACTGGCAGGCACGAAAAAGGGCGGCTCGCTAGCCGCCCTTTTCATTTCGAAATCAGATCGTTGCAGGCCTGACCGGACTCAATCCATCCGGATCGTGACAAACCGCAACTCGCCGGTCTTGGACGCCAGCATCAAGAGCGCATTCTTGCGCCCCTGTTCCTTCAGCGCGCCGATCCGGTCCATGACGTCCTTCGGGGTCGCGACCGATTCCTGGGCGATCTCGGTGATCACCTCGCCGGCCTGGATACCGCGCTCGGCCGCAGGCGAGTCCTTGGTAACGTCGGTGATGACGACGCCCGACACATCGGCCGCGATGCCGAACTTGGTCCGCGTCTCGTCGTTGAGTTCGCCGACGGTCATGCCGAGCACCGAAGCTGTCGACACCGCCGGCGCCTTGTCGCCGCCCTTGTCCTCGTCGGTCGTGCCGTCTTCGCCGCTGGCGAGCTTCTCGCCGTCCTCGAGCCGGCCGAGCGTCACCTTCACCGTCTGCTCGACGCCCTTGCGCACGATGATCACGTCGACCGCCTTGCCGACCGGGCTTTCCGCCACGACGCGCGGCAGGTCGCGCATTTCATGAATGTCCTTGCCGTCGAACTTGATGATGACGTCGCCGGCGAGAATTGTTCCGTTGTCGACCGGTCCGCCCTTGATGACGCCGGCAACCAGCGCGCCCTTGGCGGTCGCCATGCCGAGGCTTTCGGCGATGTCGTCGGTCACCGGCTGGATGCGCACGCCGAGCCAGCCGCGGCGGGTTTCGCCGAACTGGCGCAACTGGTCGACGACGCCCGAGGCGATCTGCGAGGGGATGGAGAAGCCGATGCCGATCGAACCGCCCGACGGCGAGATGATCGCGGTATTGATGCCGATGACTTCACCCACGCTGTTGAACAACGGTCCGCCGGAATTGCCGCGGTTGATGGCGGCGTCGGTCTGGATGAAGTCGTCATAGGGGCCGGAATTGATGTCGCGGTTGCGGGCCGAGACGATGCCGACCGTCACCGTGCCGCCGAGGCCGAACGGATTGCCGATCGCCATCACCCAGTCGCCGACGCGCATCTTGTTGGAATCGCCGAACTTCACCGCGGTCAGCTTGTGGCCCTTCGGGTCGACCTTGAGCACCGCGACGTCGGTCTTGGTGTCGGTGCCGACCAGCGTCGCCTTCAGCGTCACGCCATCGGAGAAATTCACCTCGATGTCGTCGGCATCGGCAATCACGTGATTATTGGTCACGACAATGCCCTGCTCGGCATCGACGACGAAGCCGGAGCCCAGCGACTGCACCTTTTGCGAGCCGCCATCCTTGTCGCCGCCACGGTTCTTGAAGAAATCGTCGAAGAAATCCTGGAACGGCGAGCCCTCCGGCAGTTGCGGCATCGGCACCGCGCCCGGACCTTCCGTGCCCTTCACGGTCTGCGAGGTCGAGATGTTGACCACCGCGCCGAGCAGGCCTTCGGCGAGATCGGCAACCGAAGCCGGTCCGTCCGCAGCCACCGTCGGCGTCACGAAAGCCGGAACGGCAAGCGCGCCGACCATAAGTGCCGCAGCACCTGCGATGAACGTCCGCCTCGCCGCGCGCAGAAGGGTGTTGGATGTCATCGAGAGCCTCCCGGAATTGCTGAAAAGAAAAAGCGCTTCGGCAAAACGCCGCGTCGCGTCATGTTGGCAAGAAATACGGCACATCTGCGGCTATGGCCACATGAGGAGGATAAATCCTCCGTTACACCTGATATCAGCGATCCTCAGCCACGCACCAGCCAGACAATCCCGACGCCGATGGCGATCGCCGCCAGCCCGACGATGCGCAGCGCATTTTCAGGCATCGACAGCACTTCCCCAGCAAGGCGTTTGGCAAGGCCGGGGAAACCGCCATAGACCAGGCCCTCGACGACAAGGACCAGGCCTATGGCCGCAAGAAAATCCTGCACCGCCCTACTGGGCGGGTGCAGGTTGCGCTGCCGGCGCGGCAGGTGCCGCCGGCTTCGCGTCCGTGCCATCCGGATTGCGGAAGAAGCGGAAGAACTCCGAGTTCGGCGACAGCACCATCGTCGTCCCGGAATTGTCCAGCGCCGTGCCATAGGCATTCATCGACCGGTAGAAGTCGAAGAAGGCCGGATCGCGTTTGTAGGCATCGGCGAAGGTCGCGCTGCGCTGGGCCTCGCCCTCACCGCGCAGGATTTCCGATTCCTTGCGCGCTTCGGCGACGATTTCCACCACTTCGCGGTCGGCGCGTGCGGTGATGCGCTGCGCGGCCTCTTTGCCGCGCGCTCTCAGCCGTTCGGCCTCCGCCAGACGTTCGGCCTTCATGCGGTCGAAGGTCTGCTGCGAAACCTCAGCCGTCAGGTCGGTCCGGCGGATGCGCACATCCTCGATCTGCAGGCCGAGCGACGTCGCGTCCGGCCGAAGCTGATCGCGCACTTCGCGCATCATCACGGCCCGCTCTTCCGAGAGCGCCGCTTCGAAGTCGCGCAGACCGTAGACACGGCGCAACGCTGCGTCGAGACGCGTCCTCAGTCGGGCTTCGGCCAGTGTGATCTGACCGGACACGGCGGAGCGGAACACGCGCGGATCCGAGATGCGGTAAGCGATGAAAGCGTCAACCTCATAGAACTTGCCGCCCGAAACCTGGACGCGGATATTGTCGAGATCGAAGCGCAGCACCCTGTTTTCGATCAATTGCACACTGTCGGCATCGAAGAAGGCGAAAGGCGCCTTGAAATAGATGCCGGGTTCATTCTTGACGTCGACGATCTCGCCGAACCGCAGCACGAGTGCCTGCTGGCGCGCGTTGACCACGAAGACCGAGGAGTAGATCAGGAACAGAAGCACGGCCGCGATGACGGCGAGGATGGGAAGACGATTGGCCATCACTGGGCTCCTCCGGTCGTGGCGCCAAGGGGCGCGGGCGCCGGGGCCTTCGGCTGCAGTGCCGGCAGCGGCAGATAGGGGACGACCCCTTGCCCATTGCCCTGTTCGACGATGACCTTGCTGGAGTCTTTCAGGACCTTCTCCATCGTTTCCAGATAGAGGCGCTTGCGCGTCACATCCGGGGCCTTGGCGTATTCGTCATAGACCGAGATGAAGCGCTGCGCCTCGCCTTCGGCCTCCTGCACGACACGGTTCTTGTAGGCCGCCGCGTCTTCACGGACCTGTGCCGCCTCGCCGCGCGCCTGGCCGAGCTTCTGGTTGGAATACTGGTTGGCTTGCTCGACGAACTTGTCCTCGTCCTGTTCGGCGCGCTGCACTTCGTCGAACGCGTCCGCCACTTCACGCGGCGGCGCCGCGTCCTCGATCGAAACCGCGTTGACGTTCAGGCCGGCCTTGTAGCCGTCCAGCGTCGTCTGGATGATTTCGCGCACCGATGCGGCGATGCCCTGGCGATCGTCGCGGAAAATGTCCTGGGCGGGTCGCCGGCCGACTGCTTCACGCATGGCGCTTTCAGCGACCTGTTGCAGCATGCCTTCCGGGTCGGAGACGTCGAACAGATAGGCCCTTGGATCGGAGACCTGGTAGGCCACCGAGAACTGGACGTTGACGATATTCTGGTCGCCGGTAAGCATCAGCCCGGAAGTGTTGCCGCTCGTCGCGCCGCCGCCGCCGATATCGACGAGCTGCTCGGCGATGTTGGCCGTCTCGACGGTTTCAACGGGCCACCAATGGAAATGCAGACCCGGCTGCGACAATTCCGGCTTCGGCTTGCCGAAGCGCAACTCGACCGCAACCTCGTCCGGCTGCACGGTATAGACCGCTTTGAACGCCCACAGCACGACCAGTGCCGCTGCGATCAGCGCAAAGACGGCCGGGCTGGCGCCGCCGCCACCGGGCAGCGCGCGCCGCAGCCGGTCCTGGCCGCGGCGGATGATGTCCTCGAGATCGGGAGGTGACCCTTGCGGGCCGCCAGGCCCCTTTGGTCCCTGCCCCCAGGGTCCCTGATTGTTGCCGCCGCCGCCCCATGGGCCGCCGCCGCCACCGCTCTTGTCGTTCCAGGGCATGAATGTCCTTTCGCTTGGAATTCCCTCAGCGCCGGCCTTGCGGCGCAAAATCCAGTTGTTCTTCTATAGGGACGCCGCGATGCGCTTTCAACGCGATCCGACACTGCACCGTCCGATTTGGGCCGCTGCAAGCAGCAAATTCCAATAAGTTGCCCTATCAATGCGGCGTGTTGTCGAGGGGCAGGCACCAAATGGCAAAAAGCGGCTTGGCATCCGCGCGCATGGCATGAACAATGTCAGGTGGATTGTAGACGACCCCGCCAACCCCGGGTTCATGCCACGCCTCGGCATTCTGCCGCCACTCACCCTGCGACAGGACGAGGTAAAGCTCTTCCGGCGGATGCCGATGATCTGGATATGTCGTGTGCGGCGCCATGACCGACACTCCGATCTCGATTTGACCGCTCGGGACGAAACCGCCCGGGCCGACAATGAAGGAATCGGCGTAATTCTCGGCCAGCACCGCCGACTTGCGACGCTCGCTTTGATTGTTCCAGCTGAGATGCGGCTCGATCTCGCGCAGCGCGGCGGCGAGCTTGCCGAGATTGCCGCCGATCGTTTCAAGCTCGGCAAAGCATGCCGGAAGGTGGCGACAAGCCGGCTGACGCTGGGGTCGCTCACCGCTTGCCCGCGGCGCCTCAAGCGCGGTGTTGCCGAAGATCCTCTGGTGCGCAGCTTCACGCGCGGGTTCATTTCCCATATGCGAGCGTATCTCCGCGCTTAGTAAATCCATGAAGGCACCGAGCGGCTGATGCTTGTTATCCGTCATGAGGACACCTGTGTCACTGGTCGGCTGCGCTCGTAAACCGTGTAGCGCGTCGCGTGGCTGTCCTTTTCACCGGCCGGAAAATCCTCCGAACGCACAATTTGCCAGCTGCCCGGATCGATGTCAGGGAAATGCGCATCACCGTCGACCTTGGCCAGCACATGGGTGACATGCAAGCGGTCGGCGAGCGGCAGCGCCTGCGCATAGATCTCGCCGCCGCCGATGACACAGATTTCGTCGACACCGCTCATGCAACGCCCACGCACGGTGGCCAGCTGGATCGCGGCTTCCAATGAATTTGCTGTTTCAACGCCCTCGGCGCGCCAGGCCTTGTCGCGGGTCACCACGATGTTCAATCTGCCCGGCAGCGGCCGGCCGATGCCCTCATAGGTCTTACGGCCCATGATGACGGGCTTGCCCATAGTGTCGGCCTTGAACCGCTTGAGATCGGTGGACAGCCGCCACGGAAGGCCGCCGTCGCGCCCGATCACGCCGTTCTCGGCGATGGCGACATAGATCGCGACGTCCATCAGTTGGCTTCCCCAGCGCCGTCATCAGACGGCTCCAAACGCAATATGTCGATATCGCGCTCGGGATAGAAATCCTTCGCCGTCATCTCGAAGGTCGTCGGCCCGACCTTTTTGACATTGTCGCCGCAGAACGAAATCAGCGCTTTCGGATTGCCCTTGTCGACGGTCAACTTGAACTTGCCGATGCTGCCGTTCGCCCAGTTTCCACCGGTGGTCAGGATATAGGCGATGCGTTGCTCATAGTATTTGGGATAACCGTCCGGATCGTCCTTGGCCGCCTTGCGCACCGCATTCTCGAAATTGTTGTCCATGCAGTAGCGAGTCTTGTAGGTAGCATACTGGCTGCCCTGGAACTGGCCGTCATAGAAGAAGCTGACCGATGACGTCCCGCCGACGCTGGGCTTGTAGCGGTGCGAGACATGGACATCCTTGTTGGCCGGAAATGTCGAGCGCCACCAATAGGTCGAGCGCAACTGCCACCACGGTGTATAGACCTTGTTCGCCTCAGTACCGTCGCTGCCCGTATCCTCGATGATGATGCCGCGGTTCTCCCAATCCTCGGCGACCGCTTTCGGCAGCTTCGCCAAGGCCGCCTTGGCCGCATCGCCGAATGGATTGAACGGCACGTTCTGCGCCTTCAGATCGGCGCCGATATCGACGCCGACAGCGAACACTTTCTGCTCGAGCTGCGGCTTTACCGGCTCGCCATCGATCGTCACCTCGAAGCCGAGGAAATTGTCGCTCTGGTTTTCCGGGATGGCCGGCATTTCCTCTGGATCGCCTTCGATGTCGGGCAACGGGAAGGCGATGATGGCATTTACATCCTTGTCGGTGTTGTTGTGGAAAACATAGTCGACCGTTACCTTTTCCGGCGAGATGGTGAGATCCTCGCTTTGCATCGCCACCGCATCGCTGCGTGACAGGATCAGGCCACCGGTGCCGAGTTCGGCGGTCGAATCATTGGCCAGTGCGGGCGTGGCTGAAAGCGCCAGCGCTACAGTCAGAACATATCGCAACATCGAAGCCCCTCGCCAAGAATGCCCGAGACCCTAGAGCATGATGCCGAAAAGTGTGAAGCGGTTTTCGGACGACATCATGCTCTATCCATTAAATTAGAGGCGGATTCAGGCTTCAGGTCTGACAGACCTGAAGTCAGCCGGCTCTACCGTTTCAATGTGCGTTTCAAACGCCCTTCCGTCTCCCAGCAGGACGTCACAGTGTCTGGACACGTCAATCGGCGGTCTGGACTAACAGGTTTCGATCGGGCAGGAGTTCGCGTCATGCGCAAGCTTCTCGTCATCGGCATCGGCGCCGGCAATCCCGATCATATGACCGTGCAGGCGATTGATGGCCTGAACCGGGCGGACGTCCTGTTTATTCCCGACAAGGGCGCGAAAAAGAACGATCTTGCCGAACTGCGCCGGCATATCTGCGACCGTTTCGTCAAAAACCCGAAATCACGCCGTGTCGAATTCGACGTGCCGGTGCGCGCCGAGCCGGCGCCGTCCTACCGCTCGACCGTCGACGACTGGCACGAGGCAATCGCCGAAATCTACGAAGGCCTGATCCGCGACGAGCTTGCCGAGAACGGCTGCGGCGCTTTCTTGATCTGGGGCGACCCTTCTCTTTACGATAGCGCGCTGCGTATCCTCGAGCGGGTGTGGCTCAGAGGCAATGTCGGGTTCGAGTTGGAGGTCATTCCCGGCATCACTGCCGTCCAGGCGCTCGCCGCCAGCCACAAAATGGCGCTGAACCGTATCGGCGACCCCGTGCTGATCACCACCGGCCGCCGCCTGACCGAGCAAGGCATGCCGCAAAATGCCGGCAGTGCGGTGGTCATGCTCGACGGCAAATGCGCCTTCAACACGCTGACCGACAAGGATCTGATCATCCATTGGGGCGCCTATCTCGGCACACCCGACGAAATCACTCTCTCCGGCCGCCTAGGTGATGTCGGCGAGGAGATCGAGAAAATCCGTGAACAAGCCCGCCGGAAGAAGGGCTGGATCATGGACACCTATCTGCTGCGCAAGGCAGGAGAAGACGATTAAGCCTACTGCTCTACTGCTCTACTGCCCTATCCAGCATCAATCTCCGCCTGCAACGCCTCCATGTGCGTGGCCGCCGCCGCGGCCGCCGCCCGCTCGATGGCACGGAAGCGGCTGACCACCGCCAGGCCGACCGAGGTCAGCTGCGCGCCGCCGCCCTTGCGGCCGCCGGTCTGCGCTGCGACCAGCGGCTTGCCGAACACGCGGTTCATGTCCTCGACCAGATCCCAGGCGTGCTTGTAGGACATCTCCATGCCGCGCGCCGCGGCCGAGATCGAGCCGAAGGTGGCGATCTGCTCCAAAAGCTCGATCTTGCCCGGACCGATGCGCCCGTCCGGATCGAGATTTATCCGCAAGCTCAGCGACGGCATGTCGTGTCCTCCACGGTCACATTAGCCTCTCTCGACCCACAGCGCTATTCCAAAACGATATAGCGGCTATCAGCCATCCGCTTCGGCTGGAAGCCCGGCGCCGGTATTGGCCCTGTCGAAGCTCACCGTCTTGACCACCGCGAACACCTTGCTCCCCAACTGGAGGCTCAGCGCGTGTCGCGACTGCTCGGTGATGCGGGCAAGCACGGTTGCGCCGTTGCAGTCGATGCCAACCTCGACCGTTGGCCCCTCACCTGGACTTACCGCGACGATGATGCCCGGCAGGATGTTGAGCGCGCTGAGGCCTGTCGGCTGTTCTGTGGCGACCATCACGTCGCGGGCGCGGATGCGAATGCGCACCGGCGCACCGACCGATATAGCCAGCCGTGGCACGCGGATTTCGCCCGCCGCCGAACCGAGCACGCTCATGCCGAACGCCTCGTCGTGGCGCAGCACTTTGGTGTCCAGCACCGCGCCGCCCTCGCCGCGCTCTTCCGCCGGCAACAAATCGAGCCGTTGCATGATCGCGCCGGTCGGGCCTGAGGCAGCGACCTTGCCTTGCGCCATCACCACCACGTCGCTCGCCAGCCGCGCCACCTCGGCGACGGAGTGGCTGACATAGACGATCGGCAGCTTGGTCTCGTCGCGCAGCCGCTCGATATAGGGCAGGATTTCAGCCTTGCGCGCATCGTCGAGCGAGGCCAGCGGCTCGTCCATCAACAGCAGTTTCGGGCTGGCCAGCAGCGCCCGGCCGATCGCCACCCGCTGCTTCTCGCCGCCGGAAAGCTTTGCCGGCCGCCGATCAAGCAGGTGGCCGATGCCAAGCAGGTCGACCACAGCGTCCATATTGGCATAGCGCTCCGCCGCCGGCGTAAACCAGCGGCCATAGCGCAGATTGCCGGCCACGCTCATATGCGGGAACAGCCGCGCATCCTGGAACACCATGCCGATGCGGCGCTTGTGCTTCGGCACGAAAATGCCGGCGCTGGTGTCGACCAGCACACGACCGTCGACCGCGATGCGTCCCTCGTCGGGCCGGATCAGGCCGGCGATCATGTTGATCAACGTCGTCTTTCCGGAGCCTGAGGGCCCGAACAGCGCCGTCAGCCGCCCGGCGCTGTCGAAACGGGCGTCGATGGCGAACTCACCGAGACGATGGCTGATGTCGACAAGGACGCTCATTCGATGTCCATCCGCCGGCCAACGCGCCGCGCCAGCACTTCCGAGGCAACCAGGGCCGCCATCGAAATGACGATGGAGATCAGCGTCAGTCGTAGCGCCCCATCATCGCCGCCCGGCACTTGCGTAAAAGTGTAGATCGCCGAAGGCAGCGTCTGCGTCTCGTTGGGAATGTTGGAGACGAAGGTGATGGTGGCGCCGAACTCGCCCATCGCCTTGGCGAAGGACAGGATCGAGCCGGCGATCAGCCCGGGCAGGATCAGAGGCAGCGTGATCGTGGCGAACACAAACAGCGGATTCGCGCCGAGCGTGCCTGCGGCGGCTTCCATCTTGCGGTCGACGGCCTCAATCGACAGCCGGATCGCCCGCACCATCAGGGGGAAGCCCATGATGCCGCAGGCGAGAGCCGCGCCCGTCCAGCGAAACGAGAAGACGATGCAGAAATGCTCAGCCAGGAATGCACCGGCCGGCCCGCGACGACCGAAGGTGAGCAGCAAGAGATAGCCGGTCACCACTGGCGGCAGGATCAGAGGCAGATGCACCACGCCGTTGAGCAGCGTCTTGCCCCAGAATTTTCCGCGGGCAAGCAAGAGCGCAATCGCGATGCCCGGCGGCAGGCTGAACAGCATCGCCACCGTCGCCACCTTGATCGACAGCCGGACCGCATTCCATTCGTCGGGAGTGAGGTCCAGCAGCCAGTTCATGCGTCAGGCGCTACCTTAATTGCTCGGCGTAAGCACGGTGAAACCTTGATCCCTAAACAGCTCCGCCGCCTTGGCGGACTGCAGGCACTTCAGGAAGGCCGGCGTATCCTTGTCCTTTGAATCAGCGATCTGGGCAACCGGATAGATGATCGGCGGATGCGAATCCTCCGGGAAGGTGCCGACCACCTTGACGCCCTTGTCTGCATGCGCATCGGTCGCATAGACGATGCCGAGCGGTGCTTCACCCATCGAAACCAGCTTCAATGCGGCGCGCACATTCTCGGCCTGCGCCACCTTGCCTTCGACCGACGACCAGACGCCAAGCGATTCAAGTGCCGCCTTGCCGTATTTGCCGGCCGGCACCGCCTTGAAGTCGCCCATGGCGAGCTTGCCGTCGCCGACCAGTTTAGCGAGGTCAAAGCCCTTCTCGATCTTGGTTTCAACCATCGAATCCTTCGGCGCCACCAGCACGATCTGGTTGCCGAGCAGCTTCACCTCGGTGTCCGGCTTGGTCAGTTTCTTGTCGGAAAGATACTTCATCCAGTCGAGATCGGCCGAGATGAAGACATCGGCCGGCGCCCCGCCCTCAATCTGCTTGGCCAGTGCGGAGCTCGCGGCGTAGGAGATAGTCGCGGCCTCGCCGACATCGGCTTCGCAGACCTTGTTCACCGCATCGAGCCCGTCCTTGAGGCTGGCCGCCGCGAACACGATCACCTTGTCCTCCGCATGCGCGGCCGGCATCGCGGCCATCAGCGCCGCGGCAAAGCCGCCGACCGTGATCGCCCTCAATCCAAAACCTCTGTGCGTCAACATGAAAACTCTCCCTAGGTTTGAATCCGCTCGGCTCGACGCCTGTCGATCGATATATCCGGATGAATATAACAAGGGAAGGCCGCAGCCGTCGAAAGCGTCTGTTCGGCATCGATTGTTCTGGTTTTGACGGGAACAGAACCTTGCAAAGGAAGCCCCATGAAAATCAGCGCACGCAAGATCCTCAAGTGAACGGTCACCGAGATCGTCAAGGGCGCCACCACCTCGCATGTTCGCATCGACGTCGGCGGCTCGGTCGTCACCGCTTCGATCACCAACGAGGCCGTCGCCGATCTCATGCTCGAAAAAGGCAACCAGGGCTATGCCGTGATCAAGGCATCGGATGTCATGGTCGGTATCGACTGAAGGAACGGCGGATCAGACCGCGATCGGCGCCTTGATCGTGGCGTCAGCAAAATAGTTCTCCAGCCGGAAATCCTCGAAGCGGAAGGCAAACAGGTCCTTCACCTCCGGGTTGATCCACAGCGTCGGCAGCGCCTTGGGCGTGCGCCGCAACTGCTCGCGCGCCTGCTCGAAATGGTTGGAGTAGAGATGCGCGTCGCCCAGCGTGTGGACGAAATCGCCAGGTTTCAGCCCGGTGACCTGCGCCACCATCAGGGTCAGCAGCGCATAGGAGGCGATGTTGAAGGGCACGCCGAGGAAGATGTCGGCCGAGCGCTGGTAGAGCTGGCAGGACAGCTTGCCCTCCGAGACGTAGAATTGGAACAGGCAGTGGCAGGGCGGCAACGCCATGGCCTCGACCTCGGCCGGGTTCCACGCCGAAACGATCAGCCGGCGCGAATTCGGATTCTTGCGTATCTCCTTGAGAAGATTGGCAATCTGGTCGATCGATCCGCCATGGCCATCCGGCCAGGAGCGCCATTGTTTGCCATAGACCGGGCCGAGATCGCCATTCTCGTCGGCCCACTCGTCCCAGATCGAAACGCCATGGTCGTTAAGGTATTTTATGTTGGTGTCGCCGGCCAAGAACCACAGGAGTTCATGGATGATCGACTTCAAATGCAGCTTCTTGGTCGTGGTGACGGGAAAGCCGCGCGCTAGGTCGAAGCGCATCTGGTAGCCGAACACCCCACGCGTGCCGGTGCCGGTGCGGTCGCCGCGATCGGCGCCATTGTCCAGGACATGCTGCAAAAGGTCGAGATATTGGCGCATCGGCTTCGCCTCGATTCGGGGTTTCGTGATAATAGCCGACTGGCGGGCCGCCGAACACATCAAAAGGCAGCAGACGCGGCTTGTCCCATCACTCTTTCAAGGGTTGGCGCTGCCCCTCACCTGCCTGCCGGCATCCTCTCCCCGTATAGTGACGGGGAGAGGGGCGCTGTCGCCGATGGTTTCGCCAATCACAAGCGTTCACGAAAGAGTGCCAAGACTGCGGTCAGCCCTTTCTCCCCGTCACTATACGGGGAGAAATGCCCGGCAGGGCAATGAGGGGCGGCGCTGACGTCCAGTGAGGAGCACATCAAACGCGCTCTGCCTGTCAGAGATAATCTCTACAAAGAACCCAGCTTGCCCAGATCCTTGGCGACGAGATAGTAAAAGGTCACGCGGCTCTTGGTGTTGTCGGCAGCCATCGCCTTGCAGGTCTTTTCGATGGATGCATCCGCCTTTGCGCCGTCGGCGACGCCGAGCTTCTTGGCGACCCAGTTGGTCTTCACGCGATCGAGTTCTTTGGGGTCGGTACACGATACCAGCGAGGAATCGCGGTTCCTCAGCGCAATACCGAGATGTTTGACGATCTTTTCGACCGCATCGACGCTGGCGCCAGCGTCGTATTTCTTCACATCCGCAAGATAGTCGGCCATCAGACTTCCCCTCGTCGGCGCCACGGATCCGGTCGATGAGGGCTGTGGCGCGCTACGCAACCTGTGCGCTAGGTCGATACTCCTCACCGGCGCAAAGCTTCGGTTGAGACCGTGTCCAAGTCAACCCTCGGCGTCACAGTTTGGCTCTGGGAAGAAGCGCGATTGCGGCCTTTCATTTCGTGCGACGACCCCCTATATTCGTTTTGTCGGCTTGACCGACTATGGCGATAAATGGGCGATGAAATAAGCCGTTCGGACCCGGGGGCGGTACCCGGCGCCTCCACCAAAAGCCGCTTTGACGACGAAGCGGTTTTTGCTGGGGGCGAAATAGGATCGACGAAGGTGTAAAGATCGTACTTTTGCCCGGCATTGTACCACCGTCATCGGGCTAAACTTATAGTTGCCAACGACAACTATGCGGAAGCTCGTCTCGCTGCTTAATGCAGTGCGAACGCTTCAAATCAAGCCCTAGAGGTTCGCACTTCTAGGCGGGGTTCGGAGGTACCTGGCAACAGAAACCTCCACTTCTCCCTCCCCTAGACATGCGCCCAAGCGCAGCCGCGAACGTACCTACCATTCGCTGGTCGGCGTTTACGACGAATTGGGATATGAGTTGCTCGACCTGCCGCGGGCGCCGGTCGAAACACGACTCGAGCTCGCGCTGACTGAGGCCGGATTATCCCAGACATGAAAAAGGCCGGGCTGATCCGGCCTTTTCATTGAGTGTCGTTTGCTTACTCCGCCGGTGCTTCCGCCGCTTCGCGCGTGCGGCCGAGCGTCAGCTTGGCCAGCGTGAAGGAGATCACGGCGCACAGCGTAATGCCGGCCACCATCGGCAGCGGCGTGCCGTCGAAGAAGATGCCGGCGACACCCATGGCCAGCGCGCCGATGGCAAAGTGCAGCGTGCCCATCAGTGCCGAGGCGGTGCCGGCGATTTGGCCATGCTCTTCCATGGCCAGCACGGACGTGGTCGGGATGACCAGGCCGAGGAAGCCGTAGCCGACGAAGAGCAGCGCCGCCATAACGCCGAGCCTGTCGACGCCGGTCGCCATGATCGCAAACAGCACCACCATCGTCGTGGCGTAACCGGTCACCGCAACCCAGACGACGCGCTTCAGGCCGAACCGCTCGGACAGCATTCCCGTCAGCTGCGACATGCCGATGAAGGCCACCGCATTGATCGAGAAGAACACGCTGTAGACCGAAGGCGACAGCCCGTAATGGTCGATCAGGATGAAGGACGAGCTCGAGAGGTAAACGAAGAAGCTGGCAATGCCGAAGCCGGCGATCGCCACCAAGCCGAGATAGTTGCGGTCGCCCATCAGGAAGCGGTAGCCGGCGAGTGCGGTGCCAAAGGAGGAACCGACGCGCTCTTCGGCCGGCCGCGTCTCCTTGAGCGAGGTCGCCAAAAGAATGGTCGCCAGCAGGGCCGCGCCCGTCACCGTCCAGAACACCGTGCGCCAGCCGAAATTCTCGATGATCTGGCTGCCGGTCAGCGGCGCCAGGATCGGTGACACCGAAAACACCAGCATCAACAGCGACATCAGCTTGGCAGCTTCAGTGCCGGTGTGCAGGTCGCGCACGATGGCGCGCGGCACCGCCATGCCGGCGCTGGCGCCGAGGCCTTGCAGGAAGCGAAAGGCGATCAGCCATTCGATGGTCGGCGCCATTGCCGAACCGATGCCGCCGACCATGAACAGCGCCAAGCCGCCATAGAGCGGCAGCTTGCGGCCAACCATGTCGGAGATCGGCCCGACGACGATCTGGCCGAAGCCCATCGACAGGAAGAAAATCAGCAGGCTCATCTGCACGGCGGCGGTGCCGGCATGCAAATCCTCGCCGATCGAAGGCAGCGCGGGCAGATACATGTCGATAGCGAAAGGGCCGATGGCGGACAACAACCCGAGCACGACCGCGATGCGGAGGAATTTGGGACTCATGATAAAGGCTTCTTTCGAATCTGGTTGCCGCCGGCAAGCGACGTCTAACCCCAGGACGTTCCATCCCGTGGAAATCCGACATCCCGGGGCGAATTCATTCGTCCCCTCGGAGCAAATTTCCGTTTTCTTATGTCCACAAATTTAGACAGTCTTGTCTAATTCGTCAATCACCTCTATATATATTTTTATGAAGCCTGCCGTTTCTCCTGACATTTTCCCGCCACGCGGCCACGAGGCCAAGCGTATGTCGATCATCGATGCGGCGGCCTCGGTGTTTTGCCGCGAAGGCTTTGCCGGCGCCAATATCGACCTGATCGCGGCGGAGGCCGGCGTCTCGCGCCAGACCATCTACAATCACCACCGCGACAAGGAAAAGCTTTTCATGGCCGTGGTGCGCGACCTGACCGAGCGCTGCAATGCCGGCATCTTCGCCACCTTCGCCAGCTTCCCCGACCAGCCCAGGGATCTGGAGGCCGATTTGATCGGCTTTGCCGTGCGCATGAACCAGAATTGCATCTGCAATCGCGACGGACGCTTCCTGCGCAAGCTGATCCAGACCGAAGGCGAGCGCTATCCCGATCTATTCGCCGAATGGCGCGACCAGGGTCCGGGGCGGACCTGGCCCGCACTTGCCGCCCGTTTCGCCCGCCTCGCCCATGCCGGCCACCTCGCGGTCGACGACCCCGACGTCGCCGCGCGCCAGTTCCTGGCGCTGGCCAACGCCGAACTGCAGACCACCTTCATGCTCGGCGGCATGCCGTCGGAAGATGAAGTGCTGCAATCCGCCACCCACGGCGTGCGCACCTTCCTGCGCGCCTTTGGCAAGCGCAGATCCGCAGCGGCGGTGGAAAAGCAGTTGGCCAGCGCCTGAACGAATCTAAAGTCGGCGATCAAATCGTCCGTGACGGGCCTCGCTTAGGCGCATCAGCGATCTATATGCGGTTTACGCCGCCCTCAAGCTTGATTACAGCTATGCGGACGATTCAACGGAACCCGACCAGCACATGGCCGACGACCACATCCGCTACGACATTCTGGCCCAGGAGGCGTTGCGCGGAGTCATGCGCAAGGTGCTGGCCGAAGTCGCGCGCACCGGCCTTCCCGGCAATCATCATTTCTTCATCACTTTTTTGACCGGCGCGCCGGGCGTGCGCGTGTCGTCCAGGCTGCGCGAGCGCTATCCCGAACAGATGACCATCGTCATCCAGTTCCAGTATTGGGACCTCAAGGTGACCGACACCGGCTTCGAGGTAGGCCTGTCCTTCTCCGACGTTCCGGAGAAACTCGAAATCCCGTTCTCGGCCGTGCGCGGCTTCTACGATCCGTCGGTCAATTTCGAACTCGAATTCGACGTCAAGACCGACATTCCCTCGGAAGACGAAGCGCCGGCACAGCCGGCTCCCGAGCCTTTGGCCATCGTCTCCGAGAAAAAGCCGAAGGCCGAGAAGAAGGCCACTGCGGCCGAAGCCGAGAAAAAGCCCGCCGTGGCTGACGCCGCCGCCGGCAAGGGCGCCGACGTCGTGTCGCTCGACGCCTTCCGCAAGAAGTAGCGGACAGCGCGACATGGGCGAAATCGTCAACCTTCGCCAGGTCCGCAAGCAGAAGGCGCGCACCGATAAGGAAAAGCTCGCCGGCGAGAACCGCGCTCTGCACGGCCGTTCCAAAGCCGAAAAAACCCGCGACCGGCTGACATCAGATAAGGCCGAGAATTTCGTTGCCGGCCATCGACGCGAACGCCCTGAAGATCAAGGCGATTGATGGACAGCCTGCGGTGAGCCCGGTCGAAAAACGCTCCGTGACGATCCGCGGCCACCGCACCAGCTATTCCCTGGAAAAACCCTTTTACGACGATCTCGTCGCCATCGCCGCGGCGCGCAAGCTGACGCTCGCCGCGCTGGTCGCCGAAATCGACGAGACAAGGCCGCGCGACGCCAATTTGTCCTCGGCGCTCCGGCTGCATGTGCTGGACTGGGCGAAGCACGGCAGCAATGCCGTGTGAATTGCCCAATCTTAAAGAAGGCGAATTCTATTTAGATCCAAACATTTGTTACAAATTTACAATTCGAGGGCAGCCCACCTGACTGTCGTTATCTCACCCTGAGCGTCTCGATCGAAGATTATATGTCGAGCCGCATCACCCCGGTCATCCACGAAGCCTTGTCGCTGTAATTCCATTAGTGAAACGACAGACGGCCCGCTCTCTGTCTCAATCGGAATGCTGGTTACCATAGCCGGCCAAAGCATCGCAGCGATAGCATCGAGTCCCGAACCCTGCCTCATCCGCTCACTGTCCAGTGAAGAGTCGGTGCTGATCACGCCGCACGCAACTAGTACCTCTCCGTGTTTCTTGGCAATAATCGGTCCTCCACTCATGCCGGAATCAAAGCCAACATCGCACTGGAAGGATGGCCACGGCTGGCCCCGCGGCCCCGTTCGATTGAACACTTCGGTTATAGCACCTTCGCGCCAATCGAGTCGCTGCTCCATCCGAACGACATATGGATAGGCGGCAGCCTCGCCCATCGGCACAGCCTCCATATCCGCGTATCCTACAGCAGCTATTTGGTCACCGACGCTGGGAGGTGCCGTGTCAATAGCCAGTCTGGTTTGAAAGGCGACTTCAAGCGGAGTGTCCTCACCAAGCCGCACCGAGCAAACGGCTATGTCGAGGGGGTTACTGATCCAAACCTTGTCAACTGAAGCCAGGAAGACTCCTCGATCACCATCCCAGAAGGCCATCCTCATAGTCGTACGGCTAAGCGTCACGTCGGTCTCTTCCACAAAGAATGGTGTGGACGGGTGATGCCGAATGTGCGGTCTATCGAGGCGCCGGATATGATCGAAGTTGTGGGCAGCTGAGAGAACAAGCGCCTGTCGCCCGAATGCGCCCACCACGAAACCCGTGCCGATCGGCTCGAACAGTCCTTGCTCCCCGGTCGCGAGGATGGGCAAGACGACGCGCTGAAGCTCTGCCTTGAAGTCCGGAAACATCGTCCTAGTTGCCCAGCGACTTCAGAAGATTGTCGACCGAGAACGGATTTATCTTGGGCTTTGGCGGTGCCGGGGCCGAACCGTCATTGACGCCGGGCAGTGAGCGGTCGACTTTCGGCGCCTGCTCCTGGGCCTTGCGTTCGGCCTCCAGCCTGGCCTTTTCCTGCGACGCAATCCGCATCGCCTGTTCAGCCTTCTTGCGTTCGTTTTCGGCCTTGGCGGCGTCTTCGGCTGCCTGCTGCTCGGCCTGCGCCTTCGCATCCGCATCTGCCTTGGCCTTTGCATCGGCTTCCGCCTGCGCTTTCGCATCGGCTTCCGCCTTTGCCTCCGCATCCGCTTTGGCCTTGGCGTCGGCTTCCGCCTGCGCTTTCGCATCAGCCGCTGCCTTTGCCTCCGCATCCGCCTTGGCCTTCGCATCGGCTTCGGCCTGTGCCTTTGCGTCGGCTTCTGCTTTCGCCTTGGCGTCCGCCTCGGCTTTCAGCCGCGCCGCTTCCTCCTGCTTGCGCAATTCCTCAGCCGCGTTGTCGCGTTCGGTCTGCAGGGCAGCGTAGTAGCGCACCTCGCGCCGCAGCCGCTGCTTCTCGAGCAGTGCTGCCTGCATCGCCTCGACCCGCTGCTGCTCTTTTTCCAGCGCGCGCTGCGTCAAAAACTGCGCCAGCGGCTCGCTGTCGAACAGCTTCTTCATCGCGCCGAACGGCCCGTCGACGCTGAAATTGACCGAGGGATCCGAACCGACCAGCGCCTGGTCGCCGGGCTTGTAGGTGATCGTACCCCTGGCGGCGACGGTACTGGTGTTCAGGTCCGCCGTGATGTCGGCGGACAACGCCGCGCCAGCGTTTTCCAGCTTGACCGGCGGCGCCCTGAGCGTACCGCCGGCAACCGTAAAGGCGATGTCGGTATCACCGGCGGCAAAATTGCCGTCGCCGGCAATGTCAGGCGCAAAGCCCGCGGTCTTGGCCAAGTCGATGTCGCGCCCGATCGTATCGGCCTTGGCGATCAAGGCGCCGAAGGCATCGGGATTGACACCGGCAATGGTCAGCCCTTTCAGCGCCGCCGTGCCGGAGCCGGAGAGTGCGGCAATCATCGCGTCGACCGATTTGCCTGTGGTCGACAGGCCAGTCGAGAAATCGCCACTGCCGCTCAGGCCAGCATTGGGCAGCACAGTCGTGAGATCAGCGCCGGCAAGCCTCATCTGACCGGAGAACAGCCCGTTGCCGTCGGTGTTCTTCAATTCGAACAGACCGGTGAGTGCGCCGCCGAGCAGCTTTGCCTTCAGATCCGAAACGCGGATGCCTTCCTGGTCGAGTTTTAGCGACAGCGAAGCGTCATACGCTGTCGCCAGCGGTCCGACGGCAAGCGTGGCTGTCGTTAAATCCAGGTCGGCGGTGAACGGCAGGCTGGACTTCTGGCTGAACGGCGCCGTCGGCCAGTTGCCGTTGCTGGCGATGAAAGATTGGTCGCCGAACAGCGCCACCGCCATCGGGTCGAGGTCGAGTTCGTCGAGCGCCAGCGCACCGGCAAGGTGCGGCAGTCCCTGCTTCACGTCGAGATTGATGTCACCGGACACCGCCGCTTCGTTGATGGACCCGCTGAGGCTGCTCAACACCAGAAGGCCACTGCCGAAATCGGCATCCGCGCTGAGCGAGGTCGATGTGCCGGTGCCCATGCCCGGCAGGCCGACGCCGGTGGTCATCAGCCAGGGCTCGATATCGGAGGCATCGAGGCCGATCTTGCCCTTGACGGTGGCGCCTTGCGGGCTTTCGGCAACGGTGCCGTCGAACGTTGCCTTGAAATCATCGGCGGCGAGGTTGAAGCTCGTCGCCAGGCCGCCGCCAAGCGTGCCTTTCGCCGAAATGTCGGTACTTGCCTGGCCGAGCATACCGAGCGGCAGCGCCGGCATTCCGTAGAGCGCCAGCAGCGCGGTGGCGTCTGGGTTTTTGGCATTGAAGGTCAGCGTCACCGGCGCGTCGAGCAGCCGGCCGACAGCACCCTTGCCCGACAGCGACGCCGAGAAGGCCGAACCGCCGGCCTTGCCTTGCCCGCTCACCGCCAGCCCTGTCGTGCCGTCGCCATTGTCGGCGGCACTTGCCACCAGATCGACGCGCGCGTCCTGGAACAACTCGGGATAGGCAGAAGTGCGGCTTGCCAGTCCCTTCAGCACATCATTGTCGGGGTAGTGTTGCGCAGCGATGTCGATCAGCGGCTTTAGATCGACGGCGACCACCGAGGCGTCGAGCTTGCCGGTCGGGCTCGCCGGGAAATCCTTGATCCGGCCGGTGGCGCTGATCGACGCGCCGGCCAGGCCGCCAATCGACAGCCGGTCGATTTCGAGCAGCCCATCGCGCAGCCGGAGCGCGGTATCGACCGTGTCGGCGGTCAGCCCGCCGGCGCTGACCGGCCCAGCCTTGATCTGGAAATCGAGGTCGCGGTCGGAAAAGCGGTTGGCGCCCTTGTCGCTGACGAAGATCGAGGCGAACGCCGTCAGCCCGTCGACATCGAGTTCGCCGCCCGTGAGCCGCATCAGCACCGACGGCTTGGCGTCGTCGGGCTGGCTGGAATCGATGCGGCCGGAAAACTTTGCCTTGCCGAGGATCAGTTCGAGATCGCTGAACGACTGGCGCTTCTCCGACAGATCGACCTTGGCCTTGAAGCCGGCGGCAGGCAGGCGGCGGATCGCCTCGTCGACATCCTTCGACAGCCAGGCGGCAAAGCCGGAAGGTTGCGCCACCGCCAGAAGCATGGAACCGGTGAAGCCGAAATGGTCTTGCACGCTAAGCATGCCGCTGGCTTCCAGCGTGGTGCGCCCGGGCAAGGTCGCAGCCATCGACTTCACCGACCAGCCACCCTCGACCGGCTCGGCCGAGAGATGCACGTCGCGCACCGTGGTGTCGCCGGCCACCACCGCAGGCAGCTTGACCTCGACGGTGCCGGGAATGGTCGGCTTCGGCAGGTCGAGCAGCGCCTGCTCGATCCCGGCAATGCGCTGGTCCAGTGTCAAGCCGGCGCCCTTTTCAGCGCCGACCGCCTCATCCAGTTGCACCTGCGCGCCATTGGCCTCGATGGCGAAGCTCGGCTTGAGGCCGAGATCGACCGAAGCCTTGCCGTCGGCGGTGTAGGGATTGTCGAGTGGCCCGGTCTCGAAACGGAATTCGTCGACGCCGAGCTTCTGGTGATCGAGCGAGAACTTGCCGTTCAGCCTGAACCCCGGATCGGGCTTGCCGGCGCTGACCTTGACGCTCTCGCCATCGGTGCCGCGCAGCGCAGCTGAATTCTTGTCGTTACCGGAAATCTTGAACTGGCCGGAGTAGACGGCGGCCCCGTTGACGATGCCGGCATTGCCGTCGGTTTCGACGACCAGCGGATAGGCATCCGGATCGACCTTGAGCCTCAGCCGCATCTGGCCATTGCCCTCGGCCTTCCCCGTCGAAGCGACGACCGTCGAGCGCAGGCCGTCGAGCCGCAACGTCCCGTCCATGCGCCACGGCCCTGCCAGCGACTTGGCAGAGATAGTCGAATTGATCTGAGAAATCAGATGGCTGCGACCGCCGGCGGCATGGCGGAGCGCAATCTCTCCCTCCGTCACCGTCAGCTTCTCGATCGAGATCTGGTTGACGTCGAAAGGCGAGGACGGCCGCATCGCCCAGTCGACCGTGCCGTCATCGGCAATGTCGATCGTCGCCTTGGGGTGTACGAGCCGCATGTCGAAGATCAGCACTTCGCCGCGCAGGAAGGGCGCCAGCTCCGCATCCATCGAAAACGTCTCGACGGTCATTGCCGGCTGGCCGCCGGGGCCGCCGGCGACGGTGACGTTGGAGAACGTCACCGAGGGGAACGGCAACAGCCTTGCCGTGGCGTCGCCCTGCACCGTCACCTTGCGGCCGAGAATGGCGCTCGCCTCGCGTTCGAACTCGGCGCGGTAGCCGGTCCAGTCGATAAAATACGGCACCACCAGCGCCGCAAGCAGCACCAGCACGAACAAGCCACCGAAGATCACGAACAGGCGTGCGAGCATCAGCTCCGAACGGGTTGATTGAAAGTCAGCCGCACTCTACCCGCATCAGCGTGTCGATAAAGAGGCAATTCATGCGGAGTTGCTTGATCTCCGATGTATCTGGAAGAGCGGAGATTTTCGGACGCCTGTAACTGGGTACCAGCCTATGCGCCAAAACTACCGCGTCATGGCCCTTCGGCGATATTCGTTCAGCAGCACGGCCATCTCCTCAGGGGAAAATGGCCAGCCCTTGGGCAATGCTGCTTCAGCCCCCAGGCTTTTGGTGATGCTGCGCATGACGAAGCTTTTCTTGACGCCCGGTGCGAAATTATAGCCGATCATCTCGCCGGCTTTGGGCAGGCTGTAGACGTGGAAGCCTTCAACGTCTTGCCAGCGGACCAGTTTCGGCGATCGGACGAGACCGCCGCCGAGAACAAAACCTTGTCCGTTCAGCACCAGCATCTGTGGGCGCACAAGCAGCCAGGCAAACACCAGCGCGCATGGCCCGAAGAATGCCATGCACCACCAAAGCACGGTGGTGTCGTCGTCCTTGGAGACATAGATCATGAAAGCACTGCCCAGGACAAAGACGAGTCTGGCCGACAGCATCAACAATGTCTTGCCGCGCGATGCCCTTATAACCAGCGGCTCCACAGTCTTGGTCCCGTACCGCATTGCCGCCCTCGCCCGGTCACATTTCGGCTATCCAGGTAATATCTTGCCCGGGTTCATTATGTCTTGCGGATCGAGCGCTTTTTTGATCGAACGCATGATATCGACGCCATGGCCGAGCTCATGGCGCAGGAAGCCGATCTTGCCCTGGCCGATGCCGTGTTCGCCGGTGCAGGTGCCGTCCATGGCGATCGCCCGCATGTTGAGCCGCGAGACGAATTTCTCCGCCAGCGCGATCTCCTTGGGGTCGTTGACATCCATCAGCACCAGCACGTGGAAATTGCCGTCGCCGGCATGCCCGACGATCGGCGCCACCAGACCCATTTCGGCAATATCGGCCTCGGTTTCGGCAACGCATTCGGCCAGCCGCGAGATCGGCACGCAGACATCGGTCGACAGGCCCTTGGTGCCGGGACGCAGCGTCAGCGACGCCCAGTAGGCATCGTGCCTGGCCTTCCACAGTTTCGTCCGTTCCTCGGCAACGCTGGTCCACAGGAACGGTCCGCCGCCATTGTCCTCGGCGATCGCGCCGAAGGTTTCGGCCTGCTCGGCAACGCCGGCATCGCTGCCGTGGAATTCGACGAACAGGCACGGGCTCTCGGGATAATCGAGCTTGGAATAATCCTTCATCGCCCGCATCTGCAGCGCGTTGACCAGTTCGATGCGCGCCACCGGAATGCCCATCTGGATGGTCGCGATGACCGCGTTGCAGGCCGCCTCCAGACTTGGAAACGGACAGACGCCGCCGGAGATCGCCTGCGGAATGCCTTGCAGCTTCAAGGTAAGCGACGTGATGATGCCGAGCGTGCCTTCCGAGCCGACCAGAAGCCGCGTCAGGTCGTAGCCGGCAGAGCTCTTCTTCGCCCGCTTGCCGGTGGTCACCGTCTCGCCATCGGCCATCACGGCTGTCAGCGACAAGACATTCTCGCGCATCGTGCCGTAACGCACCGCATTGGTGCCCGACGCCCTGGTCGCCGCCATGCCACCCAGCGACGCATTGGCGCCGGGATCGATCGGAAAGAACAGGCCGGTGTCGCGCAAATGACGGTTCAGGTCCTCCCGCGTAACACCCGGCTCGACCGTGCAGTCGAGATCCTCAGGGTTGACCGCCAGGATACGGTTCATGCGCGAGGTGTCGACCGAGATGCCGCCGCCCGGCGCGTTGGTGTGGCCCTCAAGCGAGGAACCGACACCGAAGGCGATGACAGGAACGCGGTGCGCGGCGCAGGCGCGCACGATCTCCTGCACCTCTTCTGTCGTCGCCGGGAAAGCGACACCGTCAGGCGCCTGCGTCGGAATATACGTAGTGGTATGCGCGTGCTGCGAGCGGATCGCCGCGCCGGTCTGGAAACGTTCGCCGAACTGCTGCTTGAGGATGCCGAGCACGGCGGCGATGCCTTCCTCGTTGCGTTCGACCGGGTTGAGGTCGCTCAGAGCCATGAATTCCTCCGCGAATGGACCAGCGTCCACGCTTGTTATGCGATTATGGATGCGTAGTCTCACCTACCGCCGCCTGTCCAGCACCAGAACTCGGTCCAGCACCAGAACAAGGAAGTTCCAATGTCCATCCCTGCCCCCTACGTCTCCAAACCGATGGACATCGAGAAGGACTGGATCGACTATAACGGCCACCTCAACATGGCCTACTACAACGTGCTGTTCGACCGCTGCTCGGATGAAGCCTTTGCGGCAATGGGCATGGGGCTGGACTATGTCAAGGAGCGGCGCCTGACCATCTACACGGCCGAGGTGCATGTCTGCTACGTCCAGGAACTGCATCTCGAGCATAAGGTCGTCGTCTCGTTCCAGCTGATCGACCATGACGACAAGCGGCTCAGGGCCTATCAGGAAATCCGCCATGTCGACGGCTGGCTCGCCGCCACCTCCGAAACCCTGTCGCTGCATGTCGACATGTCCGGGCCGAAAGTCGCGCCCTTCCCCGCCGACGTGCAGGCCAAGGTGGAAGCCATGCGCGCCGCCCATTCTGCACTGCCCATGCCCGAGCGCGCCGGCCGTTCGATCGGTATTCGCCGCAAGACCGCTTGATGCGCTTCCGTGCCCGCGTTAACCTTACCGAGCTTTTAACGTTAACAAACCATTTGAGCCATTGAACGACTCAGCAGACCGTTTGAGAACGGGTCAATCCAAGTTGCGATGCGGGCGGCGGGGCACAGGCGGTTCGAGGAACGTGCATGAAAACCGACATCAAGGTCGAGGTGGACAGGCTGGCTGCCGATCCGCGCATCACCGACTATGATTTCTGGCGCTCGTTGAAGAACGTCAACAACGAGATCTTCCACATCGCCAACAGCAACGAACCGATCCCGTTCGACATGATTCGCTGGCGCGCCATCCTGAAGCAGGCGCGTATGAAACGCGGCCACGCCTGACGTTTTTCACCTGTTCTTGACAACCCGCAGCTAGCGGCGAGCGCACCACCCACGAGACCGTATGGGCGTCGACGGCTACTTAAAGGCTAAGCCAGCTTCGCCTTTAGGAAAGCGATCGTCCTGCCCCAGGCCAGATCGGCGGCTTTTTTGTCGTAGCGCGCGGCCGATGTGTCGTTGTTGAAGGCATGGTTGACGCCGTCATAGACATAGACGGTGTATTCGACATGCGCCGCGTCGAGCGCCTTCTTGTAAGCATCGATGCCGGCGTCGATGCGCTCGTCGAGCCCGGCATAGTGCAGCAACAGCGCCGCCTTGATCTTCGCTGCATCCTCGGCCTTCGGCTGCATGCCGTAATAGGCGACGCCGGCCGCGAGATCGGGCGCATTGACGGCCAAATCGTTGACCGCGCCGCCGCCCCAGCAGAAGCCGACGGCGCCGACCTTGCCATTGCCATCCTTCTCGCCCTTGAGATAGGCGATGGTCGCCAGGCCATCGGCGGTGACCTGGCTGGCATCGAGCTTGGTGAACATGTCGCGCGCCTTGTCTTCGTCAGCGGGCGTGCCGCCGAGCGGCGACAGGAAATCCGGCGCCAGCGCCACGAAACCTTCCAGCGCCACCCGCCGCGCCACATCCTTGATATGCGGGTTGAGGCCCCTGTTCTCATGCACCACGATGACGGTGCCGAGCTTGCCCGACTGGTCCGCCGGCTTGACCAGATAGCCCTTCATCTCGCCGCTGCTGCCGGGATAGGTAATATCCTGCGCCTTCACCCGCGGATCGTTGTCGGCGACGATTGCCGCCTGCGCCGAATTGGCGGCCAGCAGCGGCGCGATCGCGGCGGCTGCGGCGCCCGATCCGGCAAGCCTGGTCAGCTGTTCCATGAAGCGGCGGCGGTCGAGCGTCAGATGCGTGTATTCGTCATAGGCATCGATCATCGCCTGGCTAATGGCAGGAGTCGTGATGGCAGGCTTGGTGGCTTCGGCGGCGGCTTTCGTCATGGCGTGCTCCTCGCTAGGAGATGACCTCACGGTCACTCCGGGATGACCTGCGGGTCACTCCGGTATGACCTTGCGGGTCAAGATAGGGTGCAAGCTCGCACGGTCCAGTCACGGATCAGTGACGCTTTCGTCGTCAGGCCGTGCATTTGGCACAAGTCAGCTGCGCCCACCGCGCGGCCATCACATTTTGGTCATTTCAGAGAATGTTGATGGTGCCGCCACAATATCAGGGGAAGTTGATTGTGGCTTCGCCCGTTGCGGCAGCCAGACGAGAAGGAACAACGCCATGACCTTGTCTACTCCGATCCTTTTAAGCGCGCTCGTGGTTGCCGCAGCCGCCTTGCTGGCCCTGCGCTCCGCCGCGTCGGAAGCTGCCAAGCGGATGGTGAAGGTCCGGGTCGACCGGCGCCGTTCGAAAACCCGCTAACTGACAGCCGAGGGGAAATATCATGGACGCCCAGAGCATCGTGACCATCGTCTCGCAGAAAGCCGGCCTCGATCAGGCGGTCACCGAAAAGGTCGTCGGCACCATCTTCTCGGTGCTCGAACATGAAGCCGAAGGCACCACCGTCTCCAGCTTCTTTGCCAAGATCCCGGGCGCTGACGCGCTCGCCCAGAAATACGACGTCATGGCTGCCGCCCCTGCCGGCGGTGGTGGCTTCTTGTCGTCGCTGCAAGGTGCGCTTGGCGGCGTGCTTGGCGAAAAGACCGGCGCGCTGATCAACGGTGTCGCCGCGCTCAAAGCCTCCGGCCTCGACATGGCGCAGATCCAGAAGGCCGGCACCACGCTGATCCAGCAGGCCGAAGCCGCCGCAGGGCCGCAGCTGACCAACGAAGTGCTCGACTCGGTGCCGAGCCTGAAGGGCCATCTCGGACTCTAGGCCATCTACTTCGGCAGCGTATACGCCATCACATAGTCGCCCGGCTTGGTGCCGACCGAGCCATGGCCGCCGGCGACGATGACCACAAACTGGCGGCCATCGGCGACGGTGTAGGTCATCGGCGTCGACTGCCCGCCGGCCGGCAGCCTGGCCTGCCAGAGCTGCTTGCCCGATGTCACATCATAGGCGCGCAAATAGTCGTCGACCGCCGCACCCAGGAAGGCAACGCCACCGGCGGTGATCATCGGCCCGCCAATGCCGGGAACGCCGACCTTCAGCGGCAGCGGCAACGGCGTCATGTCGTAGATGGTGCCGTTGCGGTGCTTGTAGGCGATCTTGCCGGTTCTGAGATCGGCGCCTGCGACATAGCCCCATGGCGGCGCCTGGCATGGCACGCCGAGTGGCGACAGGAACGGCCCCATCACCACTGCGTATGGCGCACCCTCATTGCGGTTGAGCCCCTGTTCGCTGCCGCGACCTTCATCCGGCGGTGGCACCTGGTCGCGCGGAATGAGCTGCGATTTGAAGGCGAGATAGGTCGGCATGCCGAACATCACCTGCCGCACCGGGTCGACGGCGACGCCGCCCCAATTGAAGGTGCCGAAATTGCCGGGATAGATCAGCGACCCCTGCACGGAAGGCGGGGTATAGCGGCCCTCATAGCGCAGGCCCTGGAATTCGATCCGGCAGGCCAGTTGGTCGAACATGGTGATGCCCCACATGTCGGCGCCGGTCAGCGGCTTCGGGTTAAAGGACAGATCCGAAACCGGCTGCGTCGGCGAGGTGTGATCACCCTCGACGGCGCCGCCTGGCGCCGGCACTTCCTTGACCGGGATTATCGGTTCGCCGCTGCGCCTGTCGAGCACATAGAGGTCGCCCTGTTTGGTCGGCCCGACCAGCGCCGGCACCAGGCCGGCAGCCGTTGTGATGTCGACCAGGGTCGGCTGCGCCGGGACGTCCATGTCCCAGAGGTCGTGATGCACGGTCTGGCGCACCCAGCGCAATTGTCCGGTGGCAAGATCGAGCGCGGTGATCGAGGAGGAAAACTTTTCGACATTGGCGCTGCGCCCGGCGCCGAGCTGGTCCGGCGTCTGGTTGCCGAGGGGCACGTAGAGAAGGCCGAGCTTCTCGTCGGCGCTCGGTGTCGACCACATGTTGGGTGAGTTGTGGGTGTAGGTCTGGCCCACCGCCAGCGGTGTCGTCTGGTCCGGATTACCGGAATCCCAGTTCCATACAAGCGCGCCGGTGTCGACATCGAAGGCGCGGATGACGCCGGACGGTTCCTCGGTCGAATAATTGTCGTTGACCGCGCCGCCGACGATGATCTTGCCGCCTGATATCAGCGGCGCCGATGTCGAATAGTAGTAGCCCGACTTCGGGTACGGCATGTTGGTCAACAGGTTCAGCGTGCCGGCTTCGGCAAAGGACGGGCAGACCTGGCCATTGGCGGCATCAAGCGCGATCAGCCGCGCGTCCGAGGTCGGCAGATAGACGCGTGTCGCGCAGGGCTGGCCTGCGGCGATCTTGGCATCGGCGTAATAGGACACGCCACGGCAGGTCTGGTGCTGGCGGTCCTTGTCGAGCTTGATCTTGGGGTCGAAGCGCCATTTCTCCTTGCCGGTCGCGGCATCGATGGCGATGGCGAAATTGTGCGGCGTGCAGATGTAGAGCGTGTCGCCCACCTTGAGCGGCGTTACCTGATAGGTGGTTTCGCCGATGTCATCCGGACCCTTGACGTCACCGGTCTGGTAGGTCCAGGCCGGCTGCAATTTGGCGACATTGTCCGGCGTGATCTGGTCGAGCGGCGAATAGCGCTGACCATAGGGCGTGCGGCCGTAGAAGTGCCACTCGCCTGGAGGCACGTTGCCGCCGAGATCCGCGGCCGGCGTTACCTTGTCGGCGCTGAGCTCGCCGGCGATGTCCTTGGGATCGGCGGTCATCGAATAGCCGGCCACTGCGAGCGATGCGAGCACGGCCAGGATGAGCGGCGCACGCGCGTCGGGGCCGGTGAGGCCCTGCCTTGCCCACGGCGTCAGCAACCACAGCGCCAGAAGCACGATGACGCCGCCGCGCGGGCCGAGTTCCCACCAGTCGAAGCCGATTTCCCACACCGCCCAGGCAAGCGTGCAGAGCACGATCGCAGCGTAGAGCCACAGCGCCGTCGACTTGCGCCGGAAGAACAGCCAGGCGGTTATCAGGAAGGCGAGACCGGCGATGACATAATACCAGCTGCCGCCCAGCATCACGAGCCGGACGCCGCCGCCGCCAAGTGCCAGGCCGATGAGGAACAGTATGAGGGAGGTGATGACCACAGCCAAGACGATACTCCTTCGACTGTTGCGCTTTGCGGCGCCTCTCAGGCAGCCGTCCCTGCCCTGTCGCCAGCTTTCTCCCGCAGGCCGCGTGTGTCAAGCTTGGCCTGCCAGCATAGGGTGAGAACAAGGAGGTCCCTTTTACCGCCTTTCGCGACGGCTTAGCGGTGCAGCACATCCATGAGATTTTGACCGGTCGCGCGCTGGACATGCGCAACGACCATATCGGTCGGCACCTGGGCGATCGGATCGCCCCTGGCGGCCTCTATGTCTGCGATCTTCATTCCAGCACTCGACCTCTTCCACCATGATCCATGGCGCGGCGCGGGATGCCGTCTATGTCGCCGACAAGGTCGGCGAGCGTATGCGGGCAGCAGCCAGGTAGGCCGGGCGAAAGGTTTTGCACAGGCTGTCGGGCGCTGGGGCGATAATATTCGCACGGCGCGCGGGAATCTGGCTTCCAAACCAGAACAAAACGTAGACACTGCTGGTCTTTCGCTCCCGAATCACTACATTCGGGGACGATGTCCGGCTTTTCGGAAGACATGCCTTTCTTTGACGAACCGAATGCGCGGCCCGCGGGCCCGTCGGGGATCGCCGCGCGCGCCATGGCGGCCCGCAGCGGCCGCAACGATGCGCCCGATTATCTCAGCGGCCTCAACCCCGAGCAGCGGCTGGCGGTGGAAACCACCGAAGGCCCGGTCCTGGTGCTGGCCGGCGCCGGCACCGGCAAGACCCGCGTCTTGACCACCCGCATTGCCCACATCCTCGCCACCGGCCGAGCCTTCCCCTCGCAGATCCTGGCGGTGACTTTCACCAACAAGGCCGCGCGCGAGATGAAGCAGCGCATCGGCATTCTGATCGGTGAAGGCAATGTCGAGGGCATGCCGTGGCTCGGCACCTTCCACTCGATCGGCGTGAAGCTGCTGCGCCGCCACGCCGAGCTCGCGGGGCTCAAATCCGATTTCACCATTCTCGACACCGACGATGTCGTGCGGCTGATCAAGCAGCTGATCCAGGCCGAAGGGCTGGACGACAAGCGCTGGCCGGCCAAGCAGTTCGCGCAGATGATCGACGGCTGGAAGAACAAGGGCCAAGGCCCCGCCGATATCGCCGAGGGCGACGCCCGCAGCTTTGCCAACGGCAAGGGCCGCGAGCTCTACAAGGCCTATCAGGAGCGGCTGCAGACGCTCAACGCCTGCGACTTCGGCGACCTGCTCTGCCATCCGATCCGGATCTTCCGCGCCAATCCGGACGTACTGAAGGACTACCACAAGCGCTTCAAATACATCCTCGTCGACGAATACCAGGACACCAACACCGCGCAATACATGTGGCTGCGGCTCTTGGCGCAAAGGCCGCAATCCTCCCCCCTCGAGGGGGAGGTGCCCGCGAAGCGGGCGGAGGGGGTCGCCGCAGAAGGCACCACCAGGCCGTCGAGCGCTGCCGCACGGACCCCACCCGACCGGGCTTCGCCCGGCCACCCTCCCCTCAAGGGGGAGGGATCCCAGCGCGCCACCGTGAATATCTGCTGCGTCGGCGACGATGACCAGTCCATCTATGGCTGGCGCGGCGCCGAGGTCGACAACATCCTGCGCTTCGACAAGGATTTTCCGGGCGCCACCATCATCAGGCTGGAGCGCAATTACCGTTCGACCGCGCACATTCTCGGCACCGCCTCGCACCTGATCGCCCACAATGAGGGCCGCTTCGGCAAGACGCTGTTCACCGAAAAGGTCGCCGAGGACGACGAGAAGGTGCATGTCCATGCCGCCTGGGATTCCGAGGAGGAGGCACGCGCCGTCGGCGAGACCATCGAAACCTACCAGCGCGCCAAGCACAATCTCAACGACATGGCCATTCTTGTCCGCGCCTCGTTCCAGATGCGCGCCTTCGAAGACCGCTTCATCACCCTCGGCCTCAATTACCGCGTCATCGGCGGTCCGCGCTTCTACGAGCGCATGGAAATCCGCGATGCGCTGGCCTTCTTCCGCGTCGTCGCCAATGGCGGCGACGACCTCGCTTTCGAGCGCATCGTCAATGTGCCGAAGCGCGGTCTCGGCGAAGCCACCATCCGCCAGATTCACGACACGGCGCGAGCATTGCGCATCCCGATGCTGGAAGCGGCCGGCAACCTCGCCGAAAGCGACGAGCTGAAGCCGAAGCCGCGCGCCGCCTTGCGCGAAGTCGCGGCCAATTTCGAGCGCTGGCAGAAGGCGCTTGAAACCACGCCGCACACCGAACTCGCCGAGACCATTCTGGAGGAGAGCGGCTACACCGACATGTGGAAGAACGACCGCTCGGCCGAAGCGCCGGGCCGGCTGGAAAATTTGAAGGAACTGATCCGTTCCATGGAGGAGTACGAGTCGCTGCGCTCCTTCCTCGAACATGTCGCGCTTGTCATGGATGCCGAGCAGAATGCCGGGCTCGATGCCGTGAGCATCATGACGCTGCATTCGGCCAAGGGCCTCGAGTTCGAGACCGTCTTCCTGCCCGGCTGGGAGGAAGGCCTGTTCCCGCATCAGCGCGCGCTCGACGAAGGTGGCCGTTCCGGACTGGAGGAAGAGCGCCGGCTCGCCTATGTCGGCCTGACGCGGGCCAAGAAGAACCTGCATATCTGGTTCGTCTCCAACCGCCAGATCCACGGCCTGTGGCAGTCGACCATCCCGTCGCGTTTCCTCGAAGAGTTGCCGAACGCCCATGTCGAGGTCGCCGAAAGCGGCAACTCCTATGGCGGCTACGGCAATTCCTATGGCGGCGGCTCGTTTGCTTCCGGTCGTGGCGGCCGCCAGAACCCCTATGGCGCCTCACGTTTCGACAATGTCGGCGCGGAAAAATCCGGCGCCTTCTCCAACACCTATGCGACGCCGGGCTGGCAGCGCGCGCAGGCCAACCGCACCGAGGCGACCGACCGCAACTGGGGCTCGCGCTCCGGCCACCAGGTCGAGCGCATCGGCTATGGCGAGACCGACTCCGGCTACGGCGCCGGCCGCACCTCGGTCAAGGGCCGCACCATCGACGGCGAACTGGTCGCCAAATCCGTCGCCGACACGCCGTCCCCCTTCAGCGTCGGCGACCGCGTCTTCCACCAGAAATTCGGCAACGGCAACATATCCGCCATCGAAGGCAACAAGCTGACCATCGACTTCGACAAGGCCGGCCAAAAGCGCGTGCTGGATGGGTTCGTCGCGGCGGTGTGAGTAGCCGGAATTACCGACCGCTCACCTGTACCTCGCCTGGTTCCACTTATGGCCCAGCAGCGACAGGATGATGATCAGGCCGTTGAAGAACTGCACATAGAAGCCGCTCAGCCCCGCCGCCACCACGCCGGTCTGGATGAAGGCGACGGTGACCGCGCCGATCGCTCCGCCGGCGACCGTGCCGATGCCGCCCCAGGTCGGCGTGCCGCCGACGAACACCGAGGCCAGAACCGGCAAGAGATAGCCGTCGCCCGCCGTTGGCCACCAGGTGAAGTTGATCATCACCGAAAACGTGCCGGCGATCGCAGCGCCGATGCCGACGAAGACGAACACCTTCACCCGCACACGCTTGACGTCGATGCCCATCTGCTGGGCGCTGTCGGGATTGTCGCCGACCACCCTGACCTGCGCGCCGAAGCGGTGGCGGTTGTAGAGCATCGCTGACAAAACGACGAAGGCGAGCGCCCAGAAGATCTGCACCGGGATACCCCACACCTGGCTGGAGAAGATCTTGTAGGCCCAGCTGTCGGCAAGGCCGGTCAGCGCCGTCGACTTGCCTTCGTTGATGATCTGGATCAGGCCGCGCAGCAGAAAGTTCATGCCGAGCGTGGCGATCAGCGACGACAGCCCGCCATAGACCACCAGCGATCCCACGAGGAAGCCGAGCAGCGTCCCGGTGACGATTGCTGCCGCAATGCCGAGGAACGGATCATAGCCGGCCTGCACCACCAGCGCGAACACCCAGGAGGCAAAGCCCATCGTTGCCGGAAACGACAGGTCGATCTCGCCGCAGGTGACGACGAAGACCAGCGGCACCACCACGAACAGCGCGACCGGCAGCGTCGTCAGCACCGAACTGTAGAGATACCAGGTCGTGAACACGGTCGGGTTGGCGACCAGGAACACCGCCATCATGACGATGAACACGGCAAGCGTGCCGAGAGCGGCGCGATTATCGATGACGAAGCCGCGCAGCCAGTGATCGGACGGGTGTTTCCACTCAGGTCGCGCTGCCTCCCCGCCCAGCGGGCTCTGCAGATCGGGTTCCATGGTCTTGCTCATCGCATTGCCCTCTCCGCGTCGCCGGCATCGTGCAAGCCAGCCAATCCGCCGGGATGCGCGACGTCTTCCATGAAATTGATGAGATCCTCGGCCGACTTGACCTCGGCGCGGTCGGCGGTCAGTGCCACCTTGCCGCGGTCCAACACCACGAAGCGGTCGGCAATGTCGAAGACATGGTGGATGTTGTGGCCGATGAACAGGATCGAGCGGCCGCTCGCCCGCACCTGGCGCACGAAGTGGAACACCTTGGCGGTCTCGGTCAGCGACAGCGCCGTGGTCGGCTCGTCGAGGATGATAAGCTCCGCCTGCTTGTAGATGGCGCGCGCGATCGCCACGCCCTGGCGTTCGCCGCCCGAGAGCTGGCCGACGATCGAATGCGGCGTGAACACCTTTGAGGTGAAGCCGATCTCGCGCATCAGCCGGCTCGCCTCCTCGATCTCCTTGTTAACCCTCAGAAAGCCCATGAAGCCGGTGAGTTCGCGGCCCATGAAGATGTTGCGCACGATGGTCTGCTGCACCGCCAGCGCCCGGTCCTGGAACACCGTTTCGATGCCGGCGTCGCGCGAGCGCGCCGCACTCCAGCCGGTGACCGGCTTGCCGCGCACCAGGATCTCGCCGCTGGTCGGCTTGACGACGCCCGACAGGATCTTGATCAGCGTCGACTTGCCGGCGCCATTGTCGCCGATGAGGCCAACCACCTCGCCGCGGTCGACGGAGAGATTGACCCCGCCCAGCGCATAGACCTGGCCGTAGGATTTGCTGATGTCGCGCAGTTCGATGATGCGTTCGGCCATGGCGATCCTCGCGTTCATTGTCGCTTATTGGCATTCTCGCCAGCGGTCCTGCCGGCTGGGCTCAGGCCCAGCCGACAGCTTGGGAGGTCAGCGCAGCGCCTGCTTGGCGAGCTCGGCGACGATCTCGTAATTCTGCGGCGTGACGAAGCCGGCGCCCGTGTCGACATTCATCGGCGCCAGGCCCAGCACCACCTGCTGGCACAGGCTGAGGATCGGCAGGTAGCCCTGCAGGAACGGCTGCTGGTCGGCCGTCAGCTGCACCCAGCCGCCCTTGAACGCCTCGACGATCTGCGGGCTGGTGTCGAAGCCGAAATTGAAGATGTCGCCGGGCTTGCGGCCTGCCGCCTGCATGTAGGTGGCGACATTGCCGAGCATCTGGCCGCCGGGATAGCCGACCGCCTTGACGTCAGGATTGTTGAGCAGCGCTGCCGTGATCACCGGGATCGCCAGATTGGGGTCGGACGCCCATTCGCCGCTCGGCGGCGACGACAGCTGGATGACCTCGACGCCGGCCTCCTTGAGCGCGGCCACCGTGCCGCGCTCGCGCGCGCCGCGGGCCTCGTTCTCGAACGGGCCGATCATGATCGCCTTGTCGCCGGACTTGAGCTTGCCCAGCTTGAACGCTTCGGCGCCGAGCGCGCGGCCCTGCTGCTCCTGCTGGGCGCCGACATAGCCGCCGCCGAACGCTTCCACCACCTTCGGCACCGGCACGTTCTGGTACATCATCTTGATGCCGTCCTTATGCGCCTGCTCGGCCAGCGGCATTATCGCGGCGTCGCCCGGATGGCCCATCATGGCGATGCCGTTTGGCTTCACGGCGACGGCCTCGCGCAATTGCTGCACCATCTTCTCGACGTCCCACTGCGAGAAGATGTAGTCGACCTTCGGCCCGAGATCGGCCGCCGCCTGCTTGGCGCCATTATAGACGATGGTGCCGAAAGCGTCGCCCTCGGCGCCGCCGACGAAGAAGCGGATGTGGACATCCTTGCACCACTGGGCGTCAAGCGCCCGCGCCGGCAAGGTGGAGATGGCGGCGCAGAGCGCGGTGGCGGCGGCCACGACGGTCGAGCGCAGAAGTGTCGTTCTCATTGCGATGCTCATGCACGTTCCTCCCTTTTGTCCTCGGTGAGCCGAGGGGTTTTCGACATTCGCTTGTCAGTAGTGCTTGGCAAACTGTTCAGGCCGGCTCCTCCCGCCGGCCGCTCCGTCACACCGGGTTCGGCAGATAGGTCGCACCTCCCCGGCATTGCTTGAGATAGTCGAGCGCGCGCACCTGGCCGGTGATCTCGAGATCGCCGCGATAGACCGGATCGTGCCAGCCCTCGATGTCGATGGCGCCCTTGTAGCCGGCCAGCCGCAATTCGCTGATCACCCGCGTCCAGTCGCTGTCGCCGAAGCCGGGTGTGCGCATCTGCACGAAAGGCAGCCGGCCGAACACGCCGTGCTCGCGGAGCACATCCCAGCGCACTGTCGCGTCCTTGCCATGGACATGGAAGATGCGCGGCGCCCATTTGCGGATCTGCGGCATCGGATCGATCAGGTAGACGAGCTGATGGCAGGGCTCCCATTCCAGCCCGAGATTGTCGTCGGGCAATTCGTTGAACATCAGCTCCCAGGCATCGGGATTGTGGGCGATGTTCCAGTCGCCGGCCGCCCAGTTGCCGTCCATGGCGCAATTTTCGAAGGCGATCCGAACGCCCTTGTCGGCGGCGCGTTTTGCCAGCGGGCCCCAGACCTCGCGGAAGCGCGGCAGGCTGTCGGTCAGCTTCTTGCCGCGCAGGCGACCGGTGAAGCCGCTGACCATCGAGGCACCGAACAGATGCGCATTGTCGATGACGGTTTCCCAGGCCGCGAGCACGCCGCGATCGACTTCGCCATCCTCCAGCGGATTGCCGAACACGCCGAGCGAGGACACGCTGACATCGGCATCGCCGATCGCCTCGCGAATCTGGCCGGCCAGCCGCGGCAAGTCCTTGCCGCCCAGCGTCTGCCAGAAGAAGGGCTGGATGCTTTCGAACCCAAGCGGCAGAATCTCTTTGATGTAGGCAGCCGGGTCTTCGAGATTGGCCCGCACCATGGTGCCGATCCGGATGTCGAGAAGCGGATTTGGCATCACTATGTTCCCTGTGTAATCGCTACCCGCCGCCCGGTCTCGGCGCTTTCGATGGCGCCGAAAACCATGGCCAGGCTTTTGATGTTGTCGGCGCCGCGCGTCTCCGGCTCGCTGCCGGTCTCGATGGCGTGGATGAAATCCCTGATGATGCCGAGATGACCGCCGACGCGGTCGGCCGGATCGAGCGCCGGCACGTCGATCGCCTGCGTTTTGTCGAAAATCCCCTCGCGGCCCGGCGCCACCACTTCCGCCTTCAGCGCATCACTGCCATCCCAGGTCAGGCTGCCGCGCTCGGCAATGATGCGCCAGCTGCCTTCCCAGCTGGTGCGAAAGCCGTCGGCGCACCAGGAGCCGGCGTAAGTAAAAATCTTGCCGCCGCCGAGATCGAAGACGGCGCTGGCCGACGAGCCCTGCCGATACCAGGAATTGGCCGGCTCCCATTCCTGGCAATAGACGCCGGCGGGCTCGCCGCCGACCATGTAGCGGGCGGCATCGAAGGTGTGGATCGCCATGTCCAGCAGCAGCACATGCGCCATCTCCTCGCGAAAGCCGCCGAAATGCGGGGCGATGAAGAAATCGGCATGGATGCTGGTCGGCTTGCCGATGGCGCCGGAATCCAGAAACCGCCTTATGCGCCGGACATTGGCGACATAGCGCCGGTTCTGCACGACGGCATGGACGCGCCCCGCGCGGCTCGCCGCCTCGACGATGGCGCGGGCGTTTTCCGGAGTATCCGCGAGCGGCTTTTCGGTGAGCAAATGGCAATTGTGGGCAAAGGCGGCAAAGGCGACATCACGGCGGGCGGCGGGAACGACGACATCGAACACCGCGTCCGGCCTTGTCTGGCCGAGCACAGCGTCGAGGCTGGTGCCGATGACGGCGCCGTCCAGCCCGTATTCGCGCGCCCTTGCCTTCGCCCGTTCGGCGTCGAGATCGACAAGGCCGACAATGGCGAGCCCGTCGATTTGCCTTGCGGCATCGAGCCAGGCCTTGCTCATCGCACCGCAGCCGACGAGGACGGCATTCATCATCCGGCATTCCTCCCGTCCGGTCCCTCCAGACCGAATGTCACGGCATCCACGGCATCACCGTAAACGTTTTTCCGTAAACGTTTACGAGAACACACCGGATGGCGTAGAATGTCAATCGGCTGCATGCAAAAATCATCCCGAAGCCTTGGCCTGAGCGGCAGCCGGTGCTAGCCAAGGGTTGGCGGAGAGAAGTCCTTGGCGTCCAGCATCCACGACCTTGCGCGTCACCTGAACATTTCGATCGGCACCGTGTCGCGGGCGCTGAACGGCCGCGCCGACGTCAATGCCGACACCCGCCAGCGCGTGCTCGCCGCCGCCAAGCAGCTGAACTACTCGCCGAACCAGTCGGGCCGAAGCCTCAGACAGGGTGCCACCCATTCGATCGCCTTCATGCTGCAACCGCATCCCGGCGACCAGCAATATGGCGAACCGTTCTTCATCCCGTTCCTGACCGGTCTGCAGGCGCGGCTCGCCGAGTATGACCTGGATCTGATGGTCGTCATGGGTGAGCCCGGCCAATATCAGCAGGAGAGGCTGCGCCGCGTGGTTGAGACGCGCCGGGCCGACGCGGTCGTGTTGGCCAATACACGGCGGGAAGACGATCGGATCGACTATCTCAGCAAGGTGGGCTTTCCCTTCGCCACGCTTGGCCGAAGCCAATCCGGCGACGACACCTATCCTTCGCTCGATATCGATTTCGAGAGGGCGGGTGATGAAGCCGTCGACCGGCTGGTCGCGCGCGGCCACCGCCGCATTGCCGCCATCCGCCCTTCGCTCGATCTCAACTTCGGCTACCTGTTCCTCGACGGCTACCGCAAGGCGCTGAAGCGGCACGGCATCGAAGTCGACTCCGGCCTGATCGCCGACGGCTTCATCAACGAGGCCGGAGGCTACCAGGTGACGCCGCGCGTGATGCTCTCCAAGGACCGGCCCACAGCCATCATCTTCAACAATGACGCAATGGCGCTCGGCGGCTGCAAGGCACTGGCCGAGATGGGCATCAAGCCCGGCCACGACATCGCGGTGATCGTCATCGTCGACACGCCGCTTTGCCGCTACTTTTCGCCGGCGCTGACCGCTTTCCGTCCGTCGCTGGAGCCCATGGGCCGGCGGCTGGCCGAAATGCTGCTGGCCTCGCTCCCCGCCTTCGCCGGCCCCGAAGGCACGCGCATCATCCGCGAAGTCTGGCCGCTGGAACTGATTGCGCGCGACAGCGATTGATCCGCCGCGGGAAGTAGGCCGGTCGGCCTCAATCCACCTTCTTCTCGCCCTTCTCGCCAGCCTTGACGATGTCGCCGGTGGTGAACAGGATTTCCTTCAGCTCCGCCCGCCAGTCTTTCTTCTGGCGCAGCAGGAATTCGAGATCCATGCCGAAATGCTTGAACTCCTCGCCTTGCGCGTTTTTCATGATCGCCTTGGCCTGCGGGTCCTTTTCCACCGACATGCGCTGTTCGTACCAGCTGATCGCCTCCGCCTCCTCGATCAGCGAGGTAATCATGCGGGCGAAGGTCCGCACCTTCTGCGTCAGTTCTTCCGGCGGCTCGTGATACTGATCGAAACCCATGTCGCCCTCCCGCAAATGGACCGGCAAATCCAGCCGTATCCAGGAATGCGTTGGAGCGCCGCGGGTTCCGCCTCACTGCTGCAATTCGACCAAAGCCCTCTGCAAAGGCGCCGACGAAATCTGGATCGGGCCGGAGAACGGCACATCCATATCGAGGATCAGGTAAAGCGCCCCGGCAATCAGCGCTGCCGACACCACGAACGTCTCTATGGTGATGGCATTTCGCGGCGCCCTGAAACCGAAACTGGCGAAGATCAGCACCAGCCAGGCAACGAGCATAACGATCAGCGGCCGCGGGATGGTACCTTCCGATTGCTCGATCAAAGCCCAGCGCAGTTCCACCACCTTCTGCAGATGCTGGTGGGCGTCCTCCAGCAGGGAACCATGCGCTGCGTCAGCAGGCTGCAGAGCGGTCAATCGTGTGCTGATCTCGGTCAACAGACGTTCAGACAGCCGGTTGGCGACGAGGGGTGTTTCGTTGGCTTCTGTCCAGTTGTTGGTCTGTCTTTGTACATAAGCGACCAGCGGCTGACGGACCTCGGCCGTCTCGGGCCCATATTGTCGAAGCGACCGGTCGAGAAGGATCAACTCGGTCGCATATGTGTGTACGTTGCGGTCGATCGACTCGAAAGTGTTCTTGGCCGAGTTGATCATGAGACCAAGCACCAGCGAGGTCATGACGACGAACAGGTTGGCGGCCAGCCGTACCACATTGTTGGTGTCGTCCTCGCGGTGATGCGCGGGCAATTTGCCATAGACAGCCATGCTGACCAGCGGCGCCGCCGTCAGGCAGAGGAAAACGGCCACCGCGATGAGTGTTTCCTGCATGCAGCCATTTCTGCACGGCAAGCACCGAATGCCAATGGCCGGCAGAACGCCTTGTCACGCAAGTATCATGTTCGCGTCCTAGACCGCTTTGCCGGGGGCGACATCGTCGATGCGACGCGACGCCCTTTGCAGTCTCGGCCGCTTGAAGGCTTGTCACAAAGAGGATCTCCATGAAAATCTCGCACCGAACCGTGTCGCTCGGCGCCGCATTGGCGCTGTTTACCGCTTTGACCCCTGCCCTTGCCGATAGCACCGCCACCGTCGGCGGCGTCAGCTTCGTCAACAAGGGCCTGGTCGGCGTCGGTCGCCTCCCGGCCGACCTGAAGGACAAGTTCGGCGAGACCTTCGGCTCCGGCTCCGGCATGTCGATCGACGCCGCAAGCTGGACGCATGACGCCAACGGCTACAAGGGTTCGCTGTGGCTGCTGCCGGACCGTGGCTACAATGTCGTCGGCACCACCGACTACCGGCCGCGCCTCAACACTATCGCTATCGAGCTCACGCCGACCCCGCTGGGTGCCACACCCGCCGCCGGCGAGGAACAGACCGGCGTCAAGGCGACGCTTGCCGATTCCCTGCTGCTCACCGACGACAAGGGCGCTGACGCCACCGGCCTCGATCCGCTCAACGGCGTGCGCGCGGCAAGCGGCGACCTGCCGATCCTGCCCGAGGCCAATGGCAAGCTGGCGCTCGACAATGAGGCGATCGCCCGGCTGCCCGACGGCACCATGTTCATCTCCGACGAATACGGCCCTAACATCTACCGCTTCTCGGCCGAGGGCCATCTGCTGTCGGCAACGCAGCCGCCGGCGGCCTTGGTACCGATGCGCAAGGGCACGCCGAACTTCGCCTCCGACAATCCAGGCCCCGGCGCGGCCGAGCCAGATCCGAAGGATCCCGAGACCGGCCGCCAGAACAACCAGGGCCTCGAAGGCATGGCGCTGACGCCGGACGGCAAGTCGCTGATCGCGGTGCTGCAGTCGGCGCCGCGCCAGGATGGCGGCGATTCCGGTGCGACGCGCCAGAACACCCGCGCCCTGGTCTATGACGCCTCCGACCCGGCCCATCTCAAGCTGGCGCACGAATATGTCATACCGCTGCCGGTGTTCAAGGACGGCAAGGGCAAGACCAAGGTCGCCGCGCAGAGCGAGATCGTGGCGCTGTCCGACAAGACCTTCCTGATGCTGGCGCGCGACAGCGGCAGCGGCCAGGGCGTGAAGGGCGACACCTCGCTGGTGCGCCAGATCTTCGTCGTCGACGTCTCAGGTGCGACCGACATTGCCGGCGGCGCCTTCGATGCCGCCGACAAGCCTGTGGCGCCCAAGGGCGTGCTCGACCCTTCAGTGACGCCGGCCAAGCTGACGCCGTTCATCGACATCAACGACAACAAGGAACTCGGCCGCTTCGGCCTGCATGACGGCAAGCCGAATGACAAGAACAACCTGTCGGAGAAGTGGGAGGCGATGTCGGTGGTCAGCGTGTTCGATCCGGCGCTGCCGGACGACTATTTCCTGTTCGTCGGCAACGACAATGACTTCCTCGCCCAGGACGGCTTCCAGGTCGGCGCGCACTACAAGGCCGAAGACGGCGCCGATGTCGACACCATGTTCCTGGTCTATCAGGTCACGCTGCCGGGCCTCGCCAAGAAGTAGTCGCATACAATAGAAAAAAGCGGACGCGCCGGGCGCGTCCGCTTTTTTAGCGGCGATCAGCGATACCGCTGACGCCTATTTCAAGATCTCTGCATCCCTCGGCACGCCGGCATCGATCGGCTCGGCGGTCCTGTTCGACACGGCGGAGCTCTCCCCGGCGATCGAAAAGTTCGCGCGCACGTGGACCTGGGTTACGCCGTTGACCCGGCTGTAGAGGTCGATGATGTCCTGGTTCATGAACCGCACGCAGCCAGACGATGCGTTCTTGCCGATGGAATCCCATTCCGGCGTGCCATGCAGCCGGTACATCGTGTCCTTGCCGTCTGCGCGCGGGCGCCGAGCGGGCTCTGCGGTCCCGGCGGCATGCCGTCCTTGTATTTCGCCAGCTCGGGGCGGCGCTGGATCATTTCCGGCGGCGGCGTCCACACCGGCCACTTCTTGCGCGCCTGGACCACGGCGCTGCCGGTCCAGCCGAACCCGGCCTTGCCTAGGCTGACGCCGTAACGGATCGCCTTGCCGCCATCGCGCACCTGATAGAGGAAATGCTCCGACGTATCGACGACGATGGTGCCCGGTTTTTCGCCGGTCGGGTCGGTCACGATCTGGCGCACGAACTTCGGATCGAGCTTGGATATGGGGATCGCCGGCAGCGAAAAGCCTTCGTCGACGCGTGCCGCGTACATGCTTTCGGCAGCGTCGAAAGCCGAATCGCTTGGAGGCGGCGGCGCTGCCACCGGCGGCGGCGCCACGTCCGTGGTTGTGCAGGCCGAAAGCGCCACGGAAGCGGCGCCCAAGGCGGATGCCCCAAGAAACGCGCGCCGGTTCAGGCGCTCGGAAAAAAGCGGATTGCCGGACATGATCCCCCCGGTTTGCGGCCCCACGCGGCGTCGATCCATAGCCCATTCCGGATGCTTTGAGAACCTGATTGGCGCGAGGCAGCCGGGCGGAATGTTCCGATGGCGCATCGACCTTGCCAGTCAAATCGGCAATCATTGCCGGGCGGACTTTGAGATGAACCTTCGCCGAGCAGCCCATGGACGAAAAAATGCCCGCGCGCCGGCGCCCCGTCGACCTCACCAGCGGCCCAATCCCGCGCACGCTGCTTTTGTTCGCGCTGCCGGTGCTCGGCTCCAACGTGCTGCAATCGCTCAACGGTTCGATCAACGCCGTCTGGGTCGGCCGCTTTCTCGGCGAATCGGCGCTGACCGCGACGTCCAACGCCAATCTGGTGCTGTTCCTCATCCTCGGCACGGTGTTCGGCATCGGCATGGCGGCGACCATACTGGTGGCGCAATCGGTCGGTGCCCGCGATTTGCCCGAGGCGCGGCGCATCGTCGGCACCAGCGCCACCTTCTTCTTCCTCGTCTCGGTGGTCTTCGCCGTCTGCGGCTGGATCTGGGTCGACGCCATTCTCAACACGCTTGGCACCCCACCAGATGCGCTGCCGCTGGCGCGCTCCTATCTGCGCATTATCTTCGTCGCCGTGCCGATGATGAACCTTCTGTCCTTCGTCATGACGGTGCTGCGGGGTGCGGGCGATTCGCGCACGCCGTTCTTCTTCATGGCGCTCGCCGTCGTGCTCGACATCGTGCTCAATCCGCTACTGATCCGCGGCATCGGCCCCTTCCCCGAGCTCGGCATTGCCGGCTCCGCCACCTCGACGTTGGTCGGCCAGACGGTGAGCGTGATCGCCATCCTCGTGGTGCTTTATGCGCGCAAGCATCCGCTCAGGATCGCCGGCGCCGACCTCGCTCTGCTGCGGCCCGACCCGACGCTGCTCCGGATCGTCGTCTTCAAGGGCGTGCCGATGGGCCTGCAGATGATCGTGATTTCGGCGGCCGCACTGACGGTGATGGGCATCGTCAATTCCTACGGCTCGCAGGTCGCTGCTGCCTACGGCATCGCCGCGCAGCTGTGGACGTACATCCAGATGCCGGCGCTGGCCATCGGCGCCGCGGTGTCGTCGATGGCGGCGCAAAATGTCGGCGCCGGGCGCTGGGACCGCATCGGCAAGGTCGCCGCCTCCGGCGTCGGCTTCAACCTGGTGCTCACCGGCTCACTGGTGGCGCTGCTGTTCTTCTTCGACAGGCCGGTGCTCGGCCTGTTCCTCAGCGGCGACAGCACGGCGATCGACATTGCCGCCCATATCAACAAGGTGGCGTCCTGGTCGTTCATCCTGTTCGGCATCACCATCGTGCTGTTCGCCACCGTGCGCGCGACAGGTGCCGTGATGCCGCCGCTGATCATCCTGGTGATTTCGGTGCTGGTCGTGCGCACCGGCTTTGCCTATTTCTTCCGCAGCTACATCGGCCAGGAGGCGCTGTGGTGGAGCTTTCCGGCGGGCTCGATCACCTCGCTGGTGCTGGCCGCCGCCTACTATCGCTTCGGCCGCTGGCGCACCATGCACATGATCGAGGACCGTCCGGCCGCCGGCGAGCCGCCCGACACCGGCCTCGGCATACCGCGCCAGCGAGCCAACATGGCCCCCGAGACGCCTAACGGGTGATTCTCAGCGCGCGTATTTTGCGCCGAACCCCAATGCGATTACGGAGAAGAGAGTGATCATGCCGGCAAAGGCCAGGCTTGCCGTCGTCGGGCTGCTCCAGTTCGACAACAGGCCGATGCCGATGACCGGCAGCGCATTGCCGCAGAAGCAGCAGATGAAGAACGCCGACACCACTTCGGCGCGACGGTCGGCCGGCGCGATCTGGTTCACCACCTGCAAGCCGCCGCGATAGCCGAGCGCGGCCGCCACGCCGCAGAGAGTAGTGGCGACAATCATCAGCGACATCGAGGCAAAAAACTGAGCCGCGACGACCAGCGCCACTGCGGGGATCATCAGTGCCAGCGCCGCCAGCATGCCGGCACGGCTGGGCAGTCTGGTCGTGGCCAGAATTGTGGCTGCGGCCACGATCGACAGTTCGAAGAACAGCCCGCCTGCTTCGGCATGGTTGGCTACATGCAGCTGCTGCGCCAGAATGCTCGGCGCCAGCGCTGCATAGAAGCCGACCAGCGCCATGGCGCCGAGGCCGGTCACCGCCGGCGCCACAAAGGCGGCGCGGATATCGGCAGGCACCGACAGCCGTGGCCGCAGCGAAACATCGGCCAGTCGCCCAGGCTGCAAGACGGTTTCACGCGTGCGCCAGATCAGCAGCGTTACCACGACAAGCACCGCCAGATAGACCGTAAACGTCAGCCTGAGCGGCCAGGGCGCATATTCGGCGAGCAGCCCAGAGGCCAGCGCGCCAAGGCCAAGGCCTACGAAGTTGGTGCTGGTGGCGATGACAGCCGCGCGCGACTTGTCTTTGCCTTCGATCAGCTCGGCAAGCCAGGCCGTGCCTGTTCCCGCACCGATGCCTATGCCAAGGCCGCTCAGGATGCGGGCCGCATCGAGCCAGGCGACATTCTCGGCCAGGAGGAACACCAGCGCGCTTACCACCGCCACCGCCATCGATGCCAGCGCCGCAGGACGGCGGCCAATGCCGTCGGACAAGCGTCCGAACATCAGCAATGCGCCGAGATTGCCGACGACATAGACGGCGTAGACCAGCGTCAGCGTGATCTGCGAGAAACCGAAAGCCTGCTTGTAGATGATGTAAAGCGGCGTCAGCGCCGTGCTGCCGGCGAACAGCGCCGCGATCATGGCGGCAACCGCAGTCATCGCGGCACGGCCGCCGCGTTCATGGCCGCGTGTCGTCGTCTCGGCATAGCTGGTCATAGCAAACTCCGGCCAGTTGCCCCAACGCCCCGATCGAAGCCCAACGTCTATGTAAGGATTGCCGTTCCGCCTGCCGAACCCGCTCCTGACAATCTTGTCAGGATGGTCTTGCACGAAATCCTCCCGTAACGTCCGTCCAACGAGAGGGAGGAACCATGGGTAAAGGCAGGGTCGAGGCATTCACGGATGGCGTCGTCGCCATCATCATCACCATCATGGTGCTGGAGCTGAAAGTGCCGCATGGCGAGGATCTTTCCGCGCTGGCGCCGCTGTGGCCGATCTTCTTCAGCTATGTCTTGTCGTTCATCAATGTCGGCATCTACTGGAACAATCTGCACAACATGTTCCACACCGTGCAACGCGTCGACGGCCGCGTGCTGTGGGCAAACCTCAATCTTCTGTTCTGGCTGTCGCTGATCCCGGCGACCACGGCCTTCATGGGCGAGAATCATTTCGCGCCGGTTCCTGTCGCCGTCTATGGCGTCGACCTCGTGCTGTGTGGGGTCGCCTACAGGATTCTTGTGACCAAGCTGCACCATCTGCATGGCAACGAGACCGCCTTCGCCAAGGCGCTGGGCAGTGACCGCAAGGGCAAGATTTCGGTGGCGCTTTACATAACAGCCGTGCTGCTGACGTTCGTCAACCAGTGGATCGGCGTCGCGATCTACTTTCTGGTGGCTGCCGTCTGGTTCGTGCCGGATACGCGGTTTTCAAGGGTGATCGAAAAGTAGCTGGCGCTACTTGCGCATGGCCTTCAGCTTTTCGGCAACCGACGCCGCGAGGTCGGCATAGCGCTCCTCCAGCCGCTCCGCCGCCTTGATGATCGAAAAGTCGTGGCCGAATTTCTCCAGCGCCATGCGCAATTTCTCGACGAACTCAGCCTGTTTTTCCAACGCCGAAAACAGCGTCTTCACCTGGGCTTCGCTGATATCGGGATTGGCCAGCATCTGCGGCACCTCGCGGCCCATCTGGTCACCGGTGGCGGTCTGCTCCTTCAGGATTGCAATCCAGTCGGTCAATCGGTCGATCTCCTTCGATGGCAGGCAGCATGCGCAGCGCCCACCGCTCCGGTCAACCCGAAGCCACGGCAACGGGCTTGCCTGGGCCGCGTCTGGCGCTAAGTTCGGCGCAACCCCAAAACAAGGACCTGACCATGACCAGCGATGCCGAAATCCAGTCCGCTCTGCCCTCCCTCAGCCCAGGCAATGTCGCCGTTGTCACCGGCGGCGCCAGCGGCATCGGCCTTGCCGCGGCCAAGAGGCTTGCGGCGATGGGCATGAGACTGGTGCTCGCCGACATCGGCGGTGCGCGCCTCGATGCGGCCCGCCAGGCGGTCGCCGCGATCGCCGGCGAGGATGCCGTGCTCGCCGTCGCCACCGACGTCTCGAAAGCCGACGAGCTCGCCCGGCTGGCGGAAAAGACGCACAGTGCCTTCGGCACTGTTTCGCTGCTGATGAACAATGCCGGCGTCGGCAACAATCCGGGAAAGCCCTGGGAAAACGGCGACGCCTGGAAGCGGCTGATCGACATCAATTTCTGGGGCGTCGTGCACGGCGTTGAGGCCTTCGCGCCAGCCATGCTGGCGTCGGGCAAGCCAGGCCTGATCGTCAACACCGGCTCCAAGCAAGGCATCACCACCCCGCCCGGCAACCTCGCCTACAACGTCTCCAAATCGGCGCTGAAAACCTTCACCGAAGGCCTGGCGCATGCACTGCGCAACGAACCGGGCGCCAAGGTCGCGGCGCATCTTCTCATTCCCGGCTTCACCTTCACCGGCATCACCGAGGGCGCGACCGAAAAACCGGCCGGCGCCTGGACCGGCGAGCAGGTCATCGACTTCATGCTGGCCTCCCTCATGCGTGGCGATTTCTACATCCTTTGCCCGGACAATGAGGTGAAGCGGCCGACGGACGAAAAACGCATGGCCTGGGCGATCGGCGACATCATCGAGAACCGCCCTGCCCTCTCGCGCTGGCACCCTGACCACAAGGACGCTTTTGCGGCCTTCATGGAGCGCTGAGCAGCGAATTCAGGCAAAGCTGGACTCAGGCAGCGCGCTTTTTCGCAGTGCGCTTCTGGGTCACGGCTTTCTTGGCGGCCAGTTCGGCGAGCTCGGTGTCATGTCGTTTTGCCGCGCGTTCGCATTTGTCCCTGATTTCCTCGACCTCGGTTTCGGTCAGATGCTCGATGCCGATGAAATGGTTGTGGCCCTTGCCGACCCGGATCAATTCGTCGAGCTTGGCCTGGACCGCGGCGCCGTCGCGGTTCTGGGTGTTCTGGATCAGGAACACCATCAGGAAGGTGATGATCGTCGTTCCGGTGTTGATGACGAGCTGCCACGTATCGGAGAAGCCGAAGAACGGTCCGCTGACCGCCCAGACGATGACGATCGCGCAACAGCCGACAAAGGTCAGCGGCAGCCCGGCCAGATGGGCAACCGTGTTGGCGATCTTGGTGAACAGCTTTTCCATTATTCAAAAAATCCCTCAAGAGGCCCAGCCGATCGGAGCCGCATTCATCGCTCCAGCCAGAAACAACCGGCAGCCGCTCCCGGTTCCCTGGCGCAAGCGATATCGCGGCTACAATTGAATACACGCCAAAAGCGCAGCACCCTGAAAAGCCGCCTTATGGGTTTCCTGCCATAGTCGCCATGCAGGCCGGAGAGCCTGTTCCTTCCGCTTCACAGCGGTTTATCTACAAAGCCCCTTCCGCTGCGCCACCCCCGCATAGCGGAAGGGGTTCCTGCCTGAGAGCCATCCCGGAAGCGACAGCCGCACTGTCTCAGAATTTCGGCGCCAGGATATCGACCAGCCAGTCGATGAAGACGCGCACGCGCGGCGAGAGCTGGCGGCATGCTAACCCGACCGCCGCGCTCAGGAGCGCTCTTGCTCCCAGCGGTCGAGAAAATGCTCGATCGGCAAGGCCTGCATGTCGGGAACCGCTTTGGCGAGTTTTTCCGGGGGCCAGTCCCACCAGGCGAGGCTTTCGATCCGCGCCGCGATCTCAGGCGTAAAACGCCGGCGCAATGGCTTGGCCGGCACGCCGGCGACGATCGCATAGGCCGGCACATCCCTGGTCACCACAGCATTGGCGCCGACGATGGCGCCATTGCCGATGCTGATGCCGGGCATGATGACCGCGCCATGGCCGATCCAGACATCGTTACCGATGCTGACGGCCTTTGCCTGCCGCCGTGCGCGAAACGCGGCATCGACACCCAGCCAGCGGAAATACTCGTTCGGGCGGTAGCTGAGCTTGTGCTGCGTGACCCGCTCGATCGGATGCTCCAGCGCGTTGATGCGGCTGTTGGCGGCGATCGAGCAGAATTTGCCGATCGTCGTGTAGATCGCCTCGGCGTGGCGCTCGAAATAGGAGAAATCGCCGACATTGACCTCGCGCAGCACCACCCGCTCGCCGATCGAGGCATAGCGGCCGAGCTTGCACGCCTTCAGCTCCGCGGTCGGATGGATGCGCGGCTCTGGGTCTTTGAGGACAAGGTTTTCAGTACGGTCCATGGCGCGGATTTACCTCCGCGCAATTGCGGAAGCAATTGTCCCGCGGCCAAACAACCCACAGAGTCCGCCCTATTTCGGCTGGCCGTTGGTCCACACCACGCTCTGACCGAACAGCGGCACGGTGGTTACCGACATTTTCGCCGAGCCGTCCTGCACCTGGCGTGAATGCGAGAGATAAATCAGCGTCTGGTTTTTCTTGTCGTAGATGCGGTTCACCACCTGCTTCTTCCAGATCAGGCTGATGCCTTGCTTGAACACCTCTTCGCCGCCTTCGCTCATGTCGATGTCGCCGATGGTGATCGGCCCGGTCTGGCGACACGAGATCGACGAATCCGATGGGTCCTCGAACCAGTTGCCTTTCTGCAGCCGGTCGATGACGCCGCGGTCGAAATAGGAGACGTGGCAGGTGATGCCGTCGACCTTCGGGTCCTTGATCGCCTCGACGATGATGTCGTTGCCGAGCCAGTCGACGCCGACCTTGCCGACCTCCTCGGCTGCGGCAGCGCCGGCGCCGAGGACAATGCATGCGGCCAATGCGCCACCGATCAGTTTCTGCCCAATCCGTCTCTGCAAGGGAGCCTCCTCAGGTTCTGGTTGCCGACCACAGGTGGGGCGAACTGCCCGGCTTTGCAAGCTAGGCCTGCCGGAATGCCAGCATCCGCCGCAGCACGTCGGTCTTGAAGACGAAATGCTGAACCAGCGCGCCTGCCGAATGCAAGAGCACCACATAGAGCAGGATGTCCTTGCCCAGCACATGCGCCAGACTTGCCCCTGGCACACCAACAAACCATGCGGCGGTGCCCGAGAGCGGGACGATGAAGATGAGGGCGTAGATAACGAAATGCACCGCCTTGGCGAGCAGTTTCAACACCGGATGCTCCATACCCGATACCGGCGGAACGCCGCGCGTCGCCCTGAGCCAAAGCCGCCACGCAGCCAGAACCAGCACGGCCAGGCCGATCACGACATGCATATAGGCCAGCGGCACGTCACTGGGCGACGCCTCCTGCCCCCTGCGAAAGGCACGCCACACATGCTCCATGCCGTCATGGGCGAGGAACTGGATCAGGATCAGGGCAGCAATGCTCCAGTGCAGCCAGATCTGGGTCTTTGAGTAGGAAGCCACAGACATATCCGACATTGGCTGGTTCCACAGCAAGAGAACAGACCGTCAAGATAGGTAGAGGCCTGAATCGGTCAAATTGCGGTTGGTAACTCCGGCCACGTGCGAGGCAGCATCGAGAGTGGGTTGCGGCAACGCGGCATCTTTGCCTTGACCGCCGCTACCGGCTAAGACTGCCGCCGCAGGCGCCAATCCGGCGTCCATCAAAATCACGACGGACACTTCCCGATGATGCGTGCAATCCTGGTCGGCATTCTGGTTCTGATGGCGGCCGGCATCGGCTGGCTCACCTTCGACTGGTACAAGGGCCATTATGGCGGCGAGCCGTTCGGCGCCCCCTTCACGCTGGTCGACCAGAAAGGCGCACCGATCACCGAAGCTGCCTTCAGGGGCCATCCCAGCGTCGTCTTCTTCGGCTTCACCCACTGCCCGGAAGTCTGCCCGACCACTCTGTTCGAACTGGCCGGTTGGCTGAAGACGCTGGGCGACGACGGCAAGACCCTCAACGCCTATTTCGTGACCGTCGACCCCGAGCGCGACACGCCGCAGGTGATGAACACTTATGTCAGCAATTTTTCCGACCGCATCGTCGGCATATCGGGCGATCCCGACAAGGTGCACGCGATGGCGAAGTCGTTCAGCATCTACTGGAAAAAGGTCGACACCGGCGACGGCGACTACACGATGGACCACACCGCCTCGGTGCTGTTGTTGAATGCCAAGGGCGAGTTCGCCGGCACGATCGCTTACGGCGAGAGCGCCGACACGGCGATAGCCAAGCTGAAGCGGCTGGCGGCTGGCGCCCAAAGCTGATGACGCAGACCAGGCTGCATTTCACCGCCGGGAAGGTCGAGGCCGACAGCATCTTTGCCGCGCTCGAAATGGCTTTCGAGGATGAAGGCCTGCCGCTCGCCGTGCTCGAAGTCGACGAGGACCGCGACATCCATGAAGTCTCGCTCTATGCCGACGGCGATGTCGACGCGGTCGAGGCACGGCTGAGAGATATCCTTTCTGGCCTTTCCCTGTCGAAGCCGATCGAACGCGAGGTCTTGCCCGACATCGATTGGGTGGCGCGTTCGCTGGAAGGGCTGAAGCCGGTGCGCGCCGGGCGTTTCTTCGTCCATGGCGCGCATGACCGCCGGAAGCGCCATAGCGGCGAACTCGCCATCGAGATCGAGGCCGGCCTTGCCTTCGGCACCGGCCATCACGGCACCACGGCCGGCTGCCTGGAAATGCTGGAACGGGTCGTGCGGCGCGAGCATCCGAAAAATGCTCTCGACCTCGGCACCGGCAGCGCGGTGCTGGCGATCGCCGTCGCCAAGCTGGCGCATATTCCGGTGCTGGCGACCGACATCGATCCGATCGCCGTCAGGGTCGCCGCCGCCAATGCCCGCCTCAACCACGTCAAGGCGCTGGTCGAGACCGTAACGGCGCCCGGCTTCCACCACCCGATCTTCGGCAAGCGCGCGCCTTTCGACCTCATCGTCGCCAACATCTTGGCGCGGCCGCTGGTGCGGCTGGCGCCGGAAATGGCCAGGCATATCAGCCTCGGCGGCTCGATCGTGCTGTCCGGCATCCTCGATCGCCAGTGCAACGCGGTGATCTCGGCCTATGTCGGCCAGAATTTCCGCCATGTCAGGACCTTGCATCGCGAAGGCTGGGTGACCATCCACCTCAAGCACTAATGCATGTCGCTCAAAAGTGGTCCCGGTTTTGAGACGACGACATGCATAAAATAAATACTTAAAGCGCGTCGCCTGAATCCGTTCAGACGCGACGCGCTTTAAGTCGAGCGCTTTGGACCAATCCGCTCTTTCGAAAATCGATTCCGGTTTTCGGGGGCATGCGCTACGCTCAAGCCAAGCACCTGAGGAGGCCTATCATGTTCCAGACCTTTGACTCCGCCGGCGATCCCAGCGTCGGCAAGCCGCGCGTGAAGCTGCTGCGGCGATGGCTGGCGGATAATGGCCTCGATGGTTTCCTGGTGCCCCGCGCCGACGAGCACCAGGGCGAGTATGTCGCCGACCGCTCGGCGCGACTGAAATGGCTGACCGGCTTCAGCGGCTCGGCCGGCGTCGCCCTTGTGCTGCGCGACCGAGCCTTCATGTTCGTCGACGGCCGCTACACGCTGCAGGTCCGCCACGAAGTCGATCTCGACATTTTCGCCATCGAGAGCCTCGTCGACAACCCGCCAGCGTCCTGGATCAAGGACAATCTCGGCAAGGGCGCGCGACTTGGCTTCGACCCCTGGCTGCACACGATCAACGAGGTCAAGGCGCTGAATGTTTCGGCCGAGCAATCCGGCGCCACGCTGGTTCCGCTCGACAAGAACCCGATCGATATCATCTGGAAGGATCAGCCGGCACCACCGGTGGCGTCGGTCGAGATCCACCCGATCGGCTTTGCGGGCGAACTGGCCAAGGACAAGCTGGTGCGGCTGGCAGCGGCGATCGCCAAGGACGGCGCCTCGCACGCCGTGCTGACCGACCCCTCCTCGATCGCCTGGGCCTTCAACATTCGTGGCGGCGACGTGCCGCACACGCCACTGGCGCTCGGTTTCGCGGTCCTCGCAGCCGACGGCAAGCACCAGCTGTTCATGGACCAGCGCAAGTTTTCGCGCACCGTCGCCGCCTATCTCACCCAGCTTGCCGGCTTGCATGAGCCCGGCGAATTCGAGGCGGCAATCATCGCCCTTGCCAAAGGTGGCGCAAGGATCGCGCTCGATCCGGTGCTGGCGGCCGAAAAGCTCAGAATGCTGGTCGAGGACAATGGCGGAACCTTTGTTGCCGCGCCCGATCCCGCCCGCATACCGCGTGCCACCAAGAACCAGGCCGAAATCGCCGGCAGCCGCGCCGCGCATCGCCGCGACGGGGCGGCGGTGGCAAAGCTGTTGTGCTGGCTGGAGCGGCAGAAGCCAGGCTCGCTCGACGAAATAACGGTCGTCACCAAACTGGAAGAGACGCGCCGTCAGACCGGCGAGGAAACGCAGATGCCGTTGCGCGACGTCTCTTTCGACACCATTTCCGGCGCTGGCCCGAACGGCGCCATCATGCACTATCGTGTATCGCGCGCCACCAACCGCAAACTCGCGGCTGGCGAGCTGTTCCTGCTCGATTCTGGCGCCCAATATCAGGACGGCACGACAGACATCACCCGCACCGTACCGATCGGCCAGCCGACCGAGGAGATGCGCGAACGCTTCACGCTGGTGCTGAAGGGCATGATCGGCATTTCGACGCTGCGCTTTCCCGCCGGCACGCGCGGCTCGGAAATCGACGCGGTGGCGCGCATGGCGCTGTGGAAGCATGGCTGCGACTTCGCCCACGGCACCGGCCATGGCGTCGGCTCCTACCTCGCCGTGCATGAAGGGCCGCAGCGCATTGCCCGCACCGGGACCGAGAAACTCCTCGCCGGTATGATGCTGTCCAACGAGCCCGGTTACTACAAGGAAGGTTCTTATGGCATCCGCATCGAGAACCTGATCCTGGTGACACCGGCCGATCAGGTCGATGGCGGCGACATCGCCATGCACAGCTTCGAGACGCTGACGCTGGCGCCGATCGACGTCAGACTGATCCGCACCGACCTGCTGCACCGCGACGAATTGCGGTGGCTCGACGCCTACCACGCGCGCGTGCTGGCTGAGATCGGCCCGATGCTCGACGGCGAGACGCTGGCCTGGCTGGAGAAAGCAACCGCCCCGCTGCCGCACGACGCCAAGATCTGAGGTGAGCTTCTTTCTCCCCGTTTACGGGGAGTTGAGGAGCGGTCAGCGAAGCGGACGAAAAGCCAATTGCTTGGCTTTTCGAGTGACGAACGCCGGCAGGGCAATGAGGGGCAGCGCCGACAGTTCGAAACGATTGGGACGGCAGATTTGCCTACCCGACGAACTGCCGCGCCAGGATCAGCACCACCGCACCGGCCAGAAACATGGCCATCAGCCCGCCGCGCAGCGAGACCACAGCGGCGACAACCAGTGCCGCCCATTCCGCCGGCCCGGCGCCAAGGGCCGCCGGCGCCACCAGCGTCGTCAGCACCGCCGCCGGCACGGCATTCAAACCCGCCTCGACGCGCGGATGGATATGGTCGAAGCGCGAAATCACCAGATGGCCGCCGACACGCGTGAGATAGGTGGCGATCGCGCCGGCAATGATGATCCAGAAGGTGGTGCTCATCGCTTTGCCTCCACGCCGCTGTGGTGCGGCGGCAGGATCACCGCCAGAAGCACGCCGGCAACGGCGCCGATGGAAACGTGCCAGGGCGAACCGACCGTCTTGTAGGCGATGATCGACGCGGCGGCGCTCGCAATCACTACCGGCAGCCACAGTGGCCGCTTGCGAAAACCCATGACCAGGCCGAGGAAATAGATCGGCAGCAGGAAGTCGATGCCGAGCGCGTGCGTGTCCGGGATCAGCTTGCCGAACACCGCGCCCAGCGCGCTTTCGATGCCCCAGAACACATAGACCGGCAGGCCCAGCCCCATATACCAGGCAAAGCCAACGGTCTCGCCGGCTTCGGCTTTGCGCTCGGCCACCGCGAACTGTGGATCGGTGAGCACGAAATAGCCAAACGCCTGCTGAATGACAGGCCAGTGCGCGATGCGCCGGCCGATGCTGGCGGAGTAAAGCACGTGGCGAAAGTTGACCGCGAAGATCGACAGCACGATCAGCCATGGCGCGACATGCTGGCCGAACAATTCGATGCCAACCATCTGGCTGGCGCCGCCGAAGATCAGCGCGCTCATCGCAAAAGCTTCGAGAACGGAAAAGCCATTGTCGACGGCAATGGCGCCGAACAGCAGCCCAAACGGCGCCGCGGCAACCACCACTGGCATGGACAGGCGCACACCGTCCCAGAAATCATTGGCCACAGAATTTTCGGTTAAGGTCTCTGCCGACATGTCACATTCCCAGCTCGCGCTGCTATGTAGGAGCCGGCGGCTGAAAAGTCAGACGAATTCGCTTGAGGCAACAAATCAGCGAAACTGATGTCAGGGATCGCAAAAGCACACGAGGGGTTTCAGATGATCGCTTATGATTTCACCGGCAGGCATGCCGTCGTCACCGGCGCCGGCGGCGGCATGGGCGAGGCGATCACGCTGGCGTTGCTCGATGCCGGCGCGGCGGTCACCGCCATCGACGTCAAGCCGCGTCCGGCCTCGCTTGCCGCCTATGATGACAAACTTACCTTCGCCCAGGGCGACCTCACCGACGCAGCCTTTGTCGAACAGACCATCGATGCTGCCGGCCGCTCGCGTGGCCGCATCGATTATCTCGCCAATGTCGCCGGCGTGCTCTGGTTCGGCCGCGACAAGTCCGCCCTCGAAATGGATCTCGACGTCTGGGACCAGGTCTTCAACATCAATCTGAAGTCCTTCGTACACACGGCGCGAGCGGTCGTTCCGCACATGCGCGCGGGCGGGCGTGGCGGCGCCATGGTCCATTTCTCGACCATCCAGTGGTATCGCGGCGACCTAACCCCGCAGGATGCCTACCAGGCCTCCAAGGCCGGCGTCTGTGCACTGTCGAAGTCGCTCGCCATGCAGTTGGCGGGCGATGGCATCCGCTCCAATTCGATCTGCCCGGGCATGGCGCTGACGCCGCTGCAGGCGCGCTGGGACACCGAGGAAAAGCGCGCTGCCGTTGCCAATTATGCGCCGCTCGGCCGCATCGGCACGCCGCAGGACATGGCCAATGCCGCGCTCTTCCTGCTTTCCGACGCAGCGAGCTACATCACCGGAATCGAGCTCGCCGTCGACGGCGGTCTTTTGATGCGGATGTAGCCGCGTAGTGTGCCTGGACTAGCTCCGCAGCGCGGTGCCCTGGATCGCCCTGCCCCAGTCGAGCAACGGCTTGGCGCGCAAGGTGAAATCGACAAGCTCGTCGACCAGCGCTGGCGCGTGGATGCCGGCCGGATCGATCATGTGCTGAACATAGAAGTGCCGGTTGCGGATGGCGTCGACAAGATCGGGTTCGTTGACCTGCTCGAAGCCGCGCGGCGTGCGCTTCAACCGACCCTCGGTTTCGAGTTCGAAGCCGTTTTTCTTCAGCGTTGAAAGCAGTTTTCGGAACTCGGCTGGCCGGGCGATAATCGCCTTGCGCATCGCCAGCAGCAGGGGCGGCTCCGGGTTCCACCAGGCAACGTCGGCAAAGCAGCGGTCGATCCCGACATAGACGAAGAACACGCCCTGCTCCATCTTGGTGCCGTCCGGCGACAGCATGGCCGACAGATGCTGGTTGTAGGGCCGTTTGTCCTTGGCAAAGCGCACGTCGCGATTGATGCGAAACAGCGACTTCTTGCGGTCGCCGCGCAAGCCCAGACCCGCCGCTGCAAAGCGCTCGGTCAGCGTCTCGACTAGATCGCAGAACGGCTCGTGCAGTTCGCTGTCGTAAAGCGCCCGGTTTTCCTGGAACCATTCGCGGCTCTGGTGGAAGTCGAGCGCCTTCAGGAACGGAATGGCCTTCTGGCCAAATCCTTTGAACGAGCCGCCGGTCACGCCTTGCCGACCCGTTGCAGCCATGTGTCCTCGTCGATGACTTCGACGCCGAGTTCGCTGGCAAGCTTTAGTTTGGAGCCCGCGCCCGGCCCGGCCACCAGGAGGTCGGTCTTCGCCGACACCGAACCTGCTACCTTGGCGCCGAGCCGTTCTGCCATCGCCTTGGCTTCGGACCGGGTCATCTTTTCCAGCGTGCCGGTGAAGACGATGGTCTTGCCGGCAACCTCGCTGTCGGCCGAGAGGGTGACGATGTACGGCTTCGGCTTGACCTGCTCGAGCAGTCTGTCGAGCACGTCGTCATTGCGCTCATTGCCGAAGAAATCGCGCAGCGCATCGATCACCGTGTCGCCGATGCCGTTGATCGAGGGGAAAACACTGTGCGGGTCTTCCGCCGCTGCCGTCTCCTTGCCGACGCGGATCAGCTCCTCGATGGTTGAGAACGTCTTGGCAAGCACGGCGGCCGTCGTTTCGCCGATATGGCGGATGCCGAGCGCGAAGATGAAGCGGTCGAGTTCCGGCTCACGGCGCGAATCGATTGCCGCGAACAGCTTGTCGAGGCCTTCATAGTTGCGGTCCTCGACGCCGCGCACATTCTTGCGCGCCTTGCCCGATGCCGCCTCGCGCTGCCTCGCCTGCTCCTCGCGCCGCTCGGCCAGCGCTCTGGTGACCGCCGGCCGGCGATCCCTCAGGGTAAAGATATCGGCGGCGGTCTTGACCAGCCCCGAATTGAAGAACAGGTCGATGTTTTCGGCGCCGAGACCCTCGATGTCGAGCGCCCCGCGCGACACGAAATGGCGCAGCCGTTCCACGGCCTGCGCGGCGCAGATCAGCTCGCCGGTGCAGCGTCGGCGCGAATCCTCCTTGCCGGTCTTCTCGTTGACCTCGCGCGTCGCCGGCGAGCCGCAGACCGGACAAATGTGCGGGAATTCGTAAGGCACCGCATCGCCCGGCCGCTTGTCGATGACGACGCTGACGATCTGCGGAATGACGTCGCCTGCCCGTTGTATGACAACCGTGTCACCGATGCGCACATCGATGCCGTCGCGGATCGGCAGGCCGTTGCTGTCGAATCCCTTGATGTAATCCTCATTGTGCAGCGTCACGTTTTCGACCACCACGCCGCCAACCGTGACCGGCGCCAGCCGCGCCACCGGCGCCAACGTGCCGGTGCGGCCGACCTGGATATCGATCTTCTGCACCGTCGTCATCGCCTGTTCGGCAGGGAATTTGTGCGCAACTGCCCAGCGCGGCTCACCGGTCACGAACCCCCAGCGACGCTGCAATTCCAGCTGGTCGACCTTGTAGACGACGCCATCGATGTCGTAGCCCAGCGATGAACGCAGCTCCTCGATCTTGTGATACTGCGCGATGAGATCCTCGACAGACTTCGCCCGCACCATCAGCGGGCTGACCTTGAAGCCCCATTCGGCGAATTTCTGCACGGATTCGTACTGCGTCGGCGCGGGATCTGCCGTCGTGTAGCCCCAGGCATAGGCGAAGAATTTGAGATTGCGGCTGGCGGTGACGGAGGCATCCTTCTGGCGCAGCGATCCGGCAGCCGTGTTGCGCGGATTGACGTAGTCCTGGCCGCCGACCGCCGCCGAGCGCGCCTTCAGCGCCTCGAACTCCGCATAAGTCATGTAGACCTCGCCGCGTATTTCGATGGTCTCGGGCCAGCCCGATCCTTTCAGCTTGGCTGGAATGTCGGCGATGGTCCTGAGATTGGCGGTGATGTCTTCACCCACCGCGCCGTCGCCGCGCGTGGCGCCCTGAACGAACATGCCGCGTTCATAGCGCAACGACGCCGACAGCCCGTCGATCTTCGGCTCGGCCGTAAACGCGATGTCGAGATCCTTGTCGCGGTCGAAGAAGCGGCGGCCACGTTCGATGAAATCGGTGACGTCCTCGTCGGTATAGGCCTTGGCGAGGCTGAGCATCGGCACCGCATGGCGCACCTTGGCAAAGCCTTCGGCCGGCGCGGCACCGACCCGCAGCGAGGGCGAATCCTCGCGCACCAGACCGGGAAAGCGCTCTTCAATGGCAAGGTTGCGCCGCCGCAGCGCATCGTACTCGGCGTCCGTGATCGTCGGCGCGTCCTCGGCATGGTAGCGCCGGTCGTGGCCGGCGATCTCCTCGGCCAGCCGCGCAAGCTCATCCGCGGCTTCGCTTTCGCTCAACGATTCGACTGGTTTTTCAGACATGCGGCGCGGTCCTCGAATTCTGGTGGGCCACTATAAATCAGGATTTGCCGGCAGCGAGATAGGCTGTGGAAAAATCAAACCCGAACAGCAGGATGTCGCCATATCCTGACTCTTTCCGGAAAAGCCAATTCGGGCATCTGCCGGTTGTTAAGCCGCCGCCGTGTTCTCGCGCAGCAACCGCTCCGCCGCCGCGCGCGCCTCGTCTGTAATGGTGGCGCCGGCCAGCATGCGTGCGATCTCCTCCTGGCGCGCCGCCCGGTCCATCTCGGCGATGCCGGTGGCGACCTTGTCCGAGCCGCCGGATTTGGAGATCAGGAAATGCGTCGCCGCACGTGCCGCCACCTGCGGCGCATGGGTGACGGACAGCACTTGCACCCGAGTCGACAGCCTGGCCAGTCTTTGGCCGATGGCATCGGCCACGGCGCCGCCCACCCCGGTGTCGATTTCGTCGAAGACCAATGTCGGCGCCGAGCCACGGTCGGCCAGCGCCACCTTGAGCGCCAGAAGGAAGCGCGACAGCTCGCCGCCGGACGCAACCTTCATCATCGGGCCGGGCCTTGTGCCGGGATTGGTGCGCACCCAGAACTCGACCTGGTCGATGCCTTCTTCCATGCGGTTTTCGCCATCGCTGGTCAGCCCGACGATGAACTCGGCCCGCTCGAGCTTCAGCGCCGGCAGTTCGGCCATGACAGCCTTGGTCAGGCCGATCGCAGCCGCATGGCGAAGCGAGGACAGCTGGGCCGCCGAAATGTCATAGGCCTCGCGCGCCGCGGCGGCCTGTTTCTCCAACCCATGCAGACGTTCCTCGCCGGCATCGAGATCGGCAAGGTCGGCCGACATCGTGTCGCGCAGCTGTGCCAGATCGTCGACCGCCACGCTGTGCTTGCGTGACGCCGCGCGCAGCGAAAACAGCCGCTCTTCCGCTTTCTCCAGCCGCTGCGGATCGTATTCGGTGGCGCGCAGCGCCGCCTCGACACCGGACTGTGCCGCATCCAGCGACAGCATCGCCTCATCGAGCGACTTCACCACATCCTCAAGCAGGCCAGGTGCTTCGCTGGCCTTGCGCTGCAGGCGCCTGAGCAGGCTGGCCAGTTGCGGCAGCGGCGAGGATGGACCTGACAGCACATCCTGCGCGTCGTGTATTTCCGAGGCGATCTTTTCCGCCCGCATCATCGTGGCGCGCAGTTCGGCCAGTTGCGTTTCCTCGCCGGGCTGCGGATCGAGCTTGGCCAGCTCGGCCACCGATGCCCTGAGATAATCGGCCTCGCGCGCCGCCGCCTCGACCTTGGCGCGATGCCGGGCAAAGTCCTGCTCGCAGCCGCGCCAATAGCGCCACGCCTCGCCTGTCGCGCGGGCGGCACCAAGATGGCCGCCAAAGCTGTCCAGCAATTCGCGATGCGCGCCAGGATCGACCAGGGCCCGCTCATCATGCTGGCCGTGGATCTCGACCAGCGCGTGGCCGATGTCGCGCATCAGTGTGACACTGGACGGCTGATCGTTGACGAAAACGCGGGTGCGGCCATCCGCCGTCTGCAGCCGGCGCAGGATGATGTCGCCGTCATCCTCGATGGCGTTTTCGGCAAGCAGCGCACGCACCGGATGGTTGCGCGGCACGTCGAACACGGCGATGACCTGGCCCTGGGCGGCGCCATGGCGCACCAGCGAGGCGTCGCCGCGCGCGCCGAGCGCCAGCGATAGCGCGTCGAGCAGGATGGATTTGCCGGCGCCGGTTTCCCCGGTCAGCACGGAAAGGCCGGGCTGGAAGTCGATATCCAGCTTCTCGATCAGGACGATATCGCGGATCGACAGTCTGGAAAGCATCAGAACCCGAACCTATCGCATGTCGCCCCAAGCGGACCGGTTTGGGACAACGGCATGCACAAAACCAAGACTTAAAGCGCGCGACGCGCCTCAATGCGGCATGCGACTTGTGGAGTCGCAGCGCCGCACTATCTTTTTGTTTGAGCGTCGGATCAATCCGAAAAGCGCTGAGATCGCTTCAGGCGATGCTCAGGCGTCAGGCGCCGGTGATCAGCTTCCCGGCCTTGGATATCCACGATCCGGCATTCTCGCGCGGCTCAAGCCCATTGCTCTGCAAGAGCTTGTAGGAATCCTTGTACCACTGGCTGTCGGGATAGTTGGTGCCGAGCACGGCCGCGGCCGTCTGCGCTTCCGAGGTCAAGCCCATCGCGTAGTAGCTCTCGGTCAGGCGCGCCAGCGCCTCTTCGACATGGCGGGTGTTGGAATAGTTTTCGACCACGTTGCGGAAGCGCTTGACGGCGGCGATGTATTCGCGCCGTTCGAGATAGTAGCGGCCGATCTGCATCTCCTTGCCGGCGAGCTGGTCGTTGGCAAAACGGATCTTTTCCTTGGCGTCGTCGACATATTCCGAAGTCGGCCAGCGCGTCACCAGATCCTGCATCGTCTGCACGGTCTGGCGTGCTTCCTTCTGGTCCTGGGTGACGTCCTTGATCTGGCGGTAGTAGCTCAGGCCAATGATATACTGGGCATAAGCGGCGTCGTCGGTCGACGGATAGAGCGTAAGATAGCGCTTGGCCGAGCCGATCGCCTCGTCATAGTGGCCGGCGCGATAGTCGGCGAAGGCGCCCATCACCATCGATTTGCGGGCCCATTCGGAATAGGGATGCTGACGGTCGACGGCGTCGAACTTCTTGCTCGCCTCATCCAGGCGGCCGGCGTTGAGATTGGCAAGGCCTTGATTGTAAAGGACGTCGGCCGGTTCGGTCTGGTCGACATAGGTCGACAAATCGACGTCTTTCTCGGACGACATGCAGGCCGACAGGAACAGCGATGGCACAACTATCGAAAGCGCCAGGAAAACAGCCCGATACGGCGCTTTCGATTGACCAACTCGCGTGAAGAACATGATTGGATTGCGCCCTTTCGGCGTTATTTCAATGCCTTTCGCATGGCGTTCCCTCAAAACTGGTCCCCACTTTTGAGCGACATGCGTCTAATCGACGGCAGCAGCCATAAACCATAACTGTCTTGCCCAGCAACGCTATGTCTAGCCAATCGCACATTTTTGTGGCGGCTTGGTGTTGCCTCGAAAGCTATGCGCTTTCACCGGTCGGTGATGCATCCGTGCAACACCAGCCAGCGCTCAGAAAGCCAGAAAATCGTTAAGAATCAGATCACCCAGGGCGCAAAGACGGGACCGGTGACGGCGCTCATCTCGGCGGTGCGGCCGCGCTCGCGGCGTGTGGTTTCGACGACCTCGAAGGCCGAACGGTCGGACAGCAGGCGCCGCAACGCTGCGGCGTTCATCCGGTGGCCGCCGCGATAGGAGCGGAAGCAGCCGATGAAACGGGCACCGGCCAGCGCCAGATCGCCCATCGCGTCCATCGTCTTGTGGCGAGCGAATTCATTGGGATAGCGCAGGCCACCCATATTGATCACCCGATTGTCGTCGCCGATCACCAGCGAGTTCTCCAGCGAGGAGCCCAGCGCATAGCCTGCCGCCCACAGCCGCTCGACATCCTTCATGAAACCGAAGGTGCGGGCACGCGCAATGTCCTGGCGGAAGACGTCGGGATTGATGTCGGAGGCGAACAGCTGACGGCCGATCGCCGGGCTTTCGAAATCGATCTCGACCTCGAAGCGCGTGCCGCTATAGGGCCTGAATTCAGCCCAGGACGCGCCGTTCTCGATGCGAACCGGCTTGACCACCCTGATGTAGCGGCGCTTGACAGCCAGCGTCTCGATGCCGGCCTGGTCGATGGCTTCCACGAACGCCACCGCGCTGCCGTCTAGGATCGGAACCTCGTGGCCGTCGATCTCGATGACGATGTTGTCGATGCCGAGTCCGAAGAGCGTCGCCATCAGATGTTCGACGGTGGCGATATGCTCGCCTGCCGGATCGCCAAGCATGGTGCAGAGATCGGTCGCGCCGACTTCGGCGACCAGCGCACGGAACTCACGGCTCTCGCTTCCGGTCGAAAGGTGGAAGACGACGCCCGTGTCAGCGTCCGCGGGGAGGAAATTGACGGTGACCGGTTTGCCGCTGTGAACACCGGTACCTGTTAGCGTCGCACGCGATCGAAGTGTCGTCTGGTAGTCTTGCAAGACAAACCCCATAGCCCATAACGCCCATGTCCGCTTTGAAGCCCCGAAGGGCGCGGCTCTTGATTATCGGCAGGCAGGGCCAACTCCCCGAATCCCAGCACACCGAAAGTGCTGCGGCAAAGATAGTGGCCCGTCAGGGAGACTCCAAATCACGGTTTCTTACTCTGTGTAACCGCGACCTGCTGCGAGCGTCACATCGTAACACCTTGTTATTAAATCACTTTAAGCGTTAACAGGCAAACGATCTCTCGTCTGCCTGTTAACAAGTGTTACATACCGTTAACGGTTCAGTTGGCCTGGCGGCGCAGGAACGCCGGGATCTCCAGCTGGTCGTCTTCCTGGGCAGACCGGGTCTGCGGAGTCAACCGGCCCTGATCGTCGAGCTGGCCACGGCGCGGCGCATAAAGCTGCGGATCCTGGCTGGCAAGGCGGCGCATTTCGGGCGCTGCCTGGCGTAGTTTCGGTTCGCGCGGCTGTGCCGGCTGCAATCGGGCCGGCTCTTCCTCGCGGCGCGTCAGTCCGTTGGTCAGCCGCTTGAGCAGCCCCATCGGCCCGCTGTTTTCATGGTCGGCCGGACGGCCCTTGGCTTCCACCTCGGCCTTCACCACCGGCGGAAAATCCTCCACCCGCGGCATGCGCTGCGGCGCGGCAGCCACCGGCTGCGGCATTTCCCGCAGCGGCGCCGGCTGCATCACCTGCTGCACGACTGGCTGAGGCTGCGCCGGCGGGGCCTGGAAGATCTTGCTCTGCGGGCGGAAGTCCTCCGCCTGAGCCATCGGCGCCGGACGAGCCATTGCCGCAGCGTTGGCCTCGGCAAGCTGGATCGCCTCGGCGACCGGATCGGTCGCGCGCTGCTCATAAGTCGGCTGGACCGGCGCTGGCCGGCCTTCCGCGGCCGGAGCCGGACGGCTGACAGGCTTCTGCTGCGGTGGCACGGCGCGGATCGAGATCGGCACCGCGGCGATTTCGGCCGCCGACTTGTCGATGCCGGTGGCGACCACCGAGACGCGGATGACACCTTCGAGTTCCTCGTCGAAAGTGGCGCCGAGGATGATGTTGGCGTCCTGGTCGACTTCCTCGCGGATGCGGGTCGCGGCTTCGTCGACTTCGAACAGGGTCAGGTCGCGGCCACCTGTGATCGAGATCAGCAGGCCCTTGGCGCCTCTCATCGAGGTCTCGTCGAGCAGCGGGTTGGCGATCGCTGCCTCCGCGGCGGCCATCGCGCGGCCCTCGCCCGAAGCCTCGCCGGTGCCCATCATCGCCTTGCCCATCTCGCGCATCACCGAGCGGACGTCGGCGAAGTCGAGATTGATCAGGCCTTCCTTGACCATCAGGTCGGTGATGCAGGCAACACCGGAATAGAGCACCTGGTCGGCCATGGCGAAGGCGTCGGCGAAGGTGGTCTTGTCATTGGCCAGCCGAAAGAGGTTCTGGTTGGGAATGACGATCAGGGTGTCGACGCACTTCTGCAGTTCCTCGATGCCCATATCCGCCGTCTTCATGCGGCGCTGGCCTTCGAAATGGAACGGCTTGGTGACGACGCCGACGGTGAGGATGCCCTTTTCGCGCGCCGCGCGGGCAACGACTGGGGCGGCACCCGTGCCGGTGCCGCCGCCCATGCCGGCGGTGACGAAGCACATATGGGTGTTGGAGAGGTGATCGATGATCTCATCGATGCACTCTTCCGCCGCCGCGCGGCCGACTTCCGGCTGCGATCCGGCGCCGAGGCCCTCGGTGACATGCGCGCCGAGCTGGATCAACCGCTCGGCCTTCGACATGGTCAGCGCCTGCGCGTCGGTGTTGGCCACGACGAACTCTACGCCGCGCAAGCCCGCGGTGATCATGTTGTTGACGGCATTGCCGCCACCGCCGCCGACACCGAACACGGTGATCCGCGGCTTGAGCTCGGTGATGTCCGGCTTTTGCAGATTGATGGTCATTGTCTCCGTCCTTTGCCTTTCCCGCCGCTTCGCCGCCGCGGCCGCCTATGGGGCTGTCCCCGTCAATTAGAAACTGTCTCTCAACCACTGACTCATGCGATGCAGTTTTCCGCCCGTTCCGGTCATCCTGAGACCGGAAATTCCTTTCGCCGGATGGCTCTCGAAACTCGCCATCTGCGGATAGATCAGCAGTCCGACCGCCGTCGAGAAAGCCGGCCCCTTGGCGGCTTCGGGCAGCCCCGCCACACCGAGCGGGCGGCCGATGCGCACATTGCGTCCCAGAATTCGGCGCGCCGCCTCGGGCAGGCCGGCAAGCTGGCTGGCGCCGCCGGTCAGCACGACGCGTTTTCCCACGACATTGCCGTAGCCCGACTTGTTCAGCCGGTCGCGCAGAAGCTCCAGCGTCTCGTCGATGCGGGCGCGGATGATGCGCGTCATCACCGAGCGCGGGATCTGCAGCGGCATCTCGCCTTCCTCACCGATCGGCTGGATCGACACCAGGTCGCGGTCATCGGCACTGCCGGGCAGCGCCGAGCCATGCATCACCTTCAGGCGTTCGGCGGCGTCGAGCGACGTCGACAGGCCCTTGGCCATGTCCAGCGTCACGTGATTGCCGCCGATGGCAATGGCGTCGCCATGGACGAACTTGCCTTCCGAAAACACCGAGATCGTCGTCGTGCCGCCGCCCATGTCGATGCAGGCCGCGCCCATTTCGAGCTCGTCATCGACAAGCGCCGCAAGTCCGCTGGCATAGGGCGTCGCCACCATGCGCTCGACCGACAGATGCGAGCGGTTGATGCAGAGCTCCAGATTACGCAGCGGTGCGGCGTCACCGGTCAGCACATGCATGTCGACGCCGAGCTGGTCGCCGACCATGCCGCGCGGATCGCGCACGCCGCGTTCGGCGTCCAGCGAAAAGCCCACCGGCAGCGAATGGATCACGTCGCGCTCGGCCTTCAGCGCCTGCTTGGCGCCGGCGGCAAGTACGCGCTTGATGTCGGCCTCGTCGGCCTGATGGCCGCCAAGGTTGATGGTGGCCGAATAGGTTTCGCTCTTCAGCCGGCCGGCCGTCATGTTGACGATCAGCGAATCCACCGTCAGTCCCGCCATGCGCTCGGCGGCGTCGACGGACAGGCGAATGGCGTGCTCGGCGCGGTCGAGATCGACGACCACGCCCGACTTCACGCCTTGCGACTTCTGATGGCCGATGCCGATCACCTGGATGCGGTGCGAGCGGCCGCGCAACAGCTTGCCGTCCTCGCGCGGCTTCAGTTTCGCCACCACGCAACAAACCTTGCTTGAGCCGACATCCAGCACGGTCAGCGTGCCGGAGCGGCGCGAAGAGGCATCGCTGTTGCCGCCAAGCCAGCTCATATCTTCGTCTCCGACTTGCGCTTGAGGCTTTGCGGTTTTTCGTTGAGCGCCGCCTGGCGCTGCGTCGCCGCTTCCGGCGTCAGCTGCACGACCAGGCGATCGGAGATGCGCATGTCGACGGCGGCGATATCGCATGTCAGAAGACCGTTGTCATGATCCATCCGAACCAGCTCGGCGATCGCCTGGTCCTCGCCATCCTCGGGCAGTTTGACGGTGATGCCGTTTTCCAGCTTCAGGTCCCAGCGCCGCTCGCCGATGCGGATATAGCCTTTGACCCGCGCCGCGAGTTCTGGATACTTCTTGATCTTGGCCAGGAAGTCGGGCGCCTTGGCCGGCGCGCCGGTGCCGATGATCAGCGGCAGCAAGGCCTGCTTGCCGCCCGAGAACGGCGCGATCACCGCGCCGGAGCGCTCGATGACCGAAAGCTCCGAGCCCTGCTGCCAGAGCGCGAAGGGTTCGCGCTCCTCGACACGAACTTCCAGCGAATGCGGATAGACCTTGCGCACCGCCGCCACTTCGACCCAGGGCAGCGTATCTATGCGCTCGCGCGCTGCCTCGGCATCGAAGCCGATCAGCGACGTCCAGCCATCGAGTTCAAGCCGGTCCAGTATGTCGATCTCCGAGGTCTGGCGGTTGCCGACCACCTTGATCTGGTCGACGGCAAAGCCGGTGCGGGCGGTGATACTCTGGACGATGTCGTCGGCATGGCCGCCGAGAATGGCGCCATAGAGGCTGCTCGATGCGATGAGCGAAGCGGACAGGATGGCCGCGGAAAAGCGCGGCGCGACGAAGTCGCCGCCACCCAGGCGCGCCAGCACGCGCACCGGCCGGCGCAGCACGCGCGGCAGCACGAAATGGTCGAACGACAACGGCATGCCGAACAGCGCCGGCCCGGCGCCGCCCCTGCCCTTGTCCTGTCCCCATTTCAACGCAGACACGAAGCGTCCTCCACCATCCAACTCAACAGATCGCCGAACGAATGCCCCGCTTGGGCGGCGATTTCAGGCACCAAAGACGTCGGCGTCATGCCCGGCTGAGTGTTGATCTCGAGCCAGACAATTTCGCCGTTTTCGGAGTGACGATCGTCATAGCGGAAGTCCGACCGGGAAACGCCCCGACAGCCGATAGCCAGATGTGCCTTGAGCGCCAGTGTCTGTATTTTTTGGTAAATATTCGGTGAAATTTTAGCAGGGATTTCGTGTTTTGATCCGCCGGCGACGTATTTTGAATCATAGTCGTAGAAGGAATGGCCGGTCGGGATGATCTCGCAGACGCCGAGCGCCACATCGCCCATGACGGCGCAGGTCAGCTCGCGGCCATGGATGTAGCGCTCGACCATGACGGTCTCGCCATATTTCCATTCGGACGAGCCGATGACCTGCGGCGGATGCGACTGCCCTTCATGCACGATGACAACGCCGAAGCTCGAGCCTTCATTGACAGGCTTCACCACATAGGGCGGCTTCATCGGGTGCCTGTTCTGAATGGCGAAGCGGCTGGCAACCTTCGATTCCGCCACCGCGATGCCGGCAGCCTTGGCAACCTTCTTGGCCTGCTCCTTGTTCATGGCGAGCGCCGAGGCGAGCACACCCGAATGGGTGTAGGGAATGGCCAGATATTCGAGGATGCCCTGGATGGTGCCGTCCTCGCCGAACGGACCGTGCAACGCGTTGAAGACAACATCAGGCTTGAGCTCGCCAAGTACGGCGCCGACGTCGCGCGCAACGTCGACGCGGGTAACCTGGTAGCCTTCCTTCTCAAGCGCATCCGCACACGCCTTTCCCGAAGACAGAGACACGGGCCGCTCGGACGAGAATCCGCCCAGGAGGACAGCCACATGCTTGTTCTTCATTTCCCGTCATCCCTCTCACGGCGGGCCCGCAACCACGCATTCAGCGACCAGATGGAGTCCGAGTCTCCCGGCAGGTTGCCCCCCCCAGACGGAAAACGCGGTCGACGCGTCGAACGACTCAAATCAGGAAACGCTTTAGGGCAGAGAATCAGAGAGTTGATTCGCTGGCAAGTGCTTATGATTCCGACAGATTCACTTTCCGCGAAAACGGCGGCAAAAACCGTGTTGTGAGTCTTTCGGGCAACGGTCGCGCTGTTGTTTCAGACCGTTTGAAGTTCAAGCATCACATGAACTTCAGCTCGCGCTAAAGGAGCTGTCCGAGGAATTCCTGCACCGCGTGGCCGGGGCGGAAATTGCCGAGGCGCTTGATTTCCCACTGCAGCCGGATGCCGGAATTTACAAGCACGCGGGCGCGCACCGTCTCGCCGAGATATTCGAGGTCGTAGCCGGTCGCGGTTCCGGTGTTGATCATGAAGTTGCAGTGCATCGGCGACATCTGCGCGCCGCCGATCATCAGTCCACGGCAGCCGGCCTTGTCGATCTCCTTCCAGGCCGAGGTGCCTTCCGGATTCTTGAAGGTCGAGCCGCCAGTCTTCTCGCGGATCGGCTGCACCGTCTCGCGATGCGTCTGGACGGCATCCATCGCCGCCTTGATCGCCGCCTTGTCTTCCGGCACGCCTTCGAAAATGGCGGAGGTGAAGATCAGCCCGGCAGGTGCTGCCGAGTGACGATAGGCATAGCCCATGTCTTCATTGCTCAGCGTGTGCAGATTGCCCTTGCGGTCGAGCGCCCGCACCTCTACGACCCGCTCTCGTGTCTCAACGCCATTGGCGCCGGCATTCATTCTCAGCGCGCCACCGATGGCGCCGGGAATGCCGTGATAGAAATGAAAGCCGCCAATGCCGGCCTCATAGGCGACGGCCGCAACGCGTTTGTCCGGCGTCGCAGCGCCCGCCTTGATGCCGGTCGGCGATATGACCTCGGCTTCGCCAAAACCCTTGGCCGAAAGCCTGATGACGAAACCCGGAATACCGCCGTCGCGCACCAGGAGGTTAGAGCCGACGCCGACGACGGTGAGCGGGATCTCCTCCGGCACGGCGCGCAGGAAGGCGGCAAGATCTTCCTCGTCAGCCGGCTGGAACAGCACCTCGGCCAGCCCTCCGGCGCGGAACCAGGTGATCTTGTCCATCTCGGCATTGGGCGTGATGCGACCACGCAGGCCGGCAAGTCGGTCGCCAAGTCTGTCGATCAGATCCTGGCCGCGCATCATGAGACCGCACCGCCAAGTTCCCTGGGCAGCGCATAGGCCCATTGGGTGATGTTACCGGCGCCGAGGAAGACAACGAAGTCGCCGGACTTGGCCAATTCGCGGATGGTGGGGGCGATGGCAGCGGCACTGTCGATATATCGCGCATCGCGGTGACCGCCGGAGCGGATGCGCGACACCAGCGCCTCCGAACTCACGCCGTCGATCGGCTCTTCGCCCGCTGCATAGACCGGGGCCACCATCACCGTGTCGGCATCGTTGAAGCAGACCGAGAATTCGTCGAACAGATCGTGCAGGCGGGTGAAGCGGTGCGGCTGCGCGATGGCGATGACGCGGCCCTTGGTGGCGCTGCGCGCCGCCTTCAGCACCGCTGTGATCTCGACCGGGTGGTGACCATAATCGTCGAAGATCTCGACGCCATTCCACGAACCCGTGTGGGTGAAGCGCCGCTTGACGCCGGCAAAGGACGACAGCCCCTTCTTGATCGCCTCTGCCGAAAGGCCGAGCTCATGCGCGACCGCAATCGCGGCCGTCGCATTGGAGACATTGTGGCGGCCGGGCATCGGCAGGCGCAAGTCCGATATCGTCGTCTGGCCGCCGGTTTTGCGGTCGCGGATCACCACGTCGAACTCGGAGGCAGCACCGGCCATGCGATGGTTGGTGAAGCGCACATCGGCCTGCGCGTTCTCGCCATAGGTGATGACGCGGCGGTCCTCGATGCGGCTGACCAGCGCCTGCACCTCCGGGTGGTCGGTGCACATCACGCCAAAGCCGTAGAATGGCACGTTCTCGACGAACTGGCGAAAGGCCTCTCGCACCTTGTCGAAGCTGCCATAGTGGTCGAGATGCTCGGGATCGATGTTGGTGACGACGGCAATTTCGGCCGGCAGCTTGAGGAAAGTGCCGTCGCTCTCGTCGGCTTCGACCACCATCCATTCGCCATCGCCCATACGGGCATTGGTGCCATAGGCATTGATGATGCCGCCATTGATAACCGTCGGGTCGAGCCCGCCGGCGTCGAGCAGCGTCGCCACCATCGAGGTTGTCGTCGTCTTGCCATGCGTGCCGCCGATGGCGACGGCCTGGCGGAAGCGCATCAGTTCGGCCAGCATCTCGGCGCGGCGCACGATCGGCAAAAGCTTCTCGCGCGCTGCTTTCAGCTCCGGATTGGATTTCTTGATCGCGGTCGACACCACCACCACTTCGGCGGCGCCGATATTCTCGGCCTTGTGGCCGACGAAGCATTCGATGCCCTTGTCGCGCAGCCGCTGCACATTGGCGCTGTCGGCCTGGTCGGAGCCCTGCACCTTGTAGCCGAGATTGTGCAGCACCTCGGCGATGCCGCTCATGCCGATGCCGCCAATGCCGATGAAATGCACAAGGCCGATGGTCTGCGGCATCTTCATCAATGCGTCCCTTTCCTGAAATCCGATACGGTTTTTCTGGACGCAATAGCCTCTGTGAGATCGGCGAGCAACCGTGCCGCGTCCGGCCGGCCGGCTGACTTTGCGCCGGCAGCCATGGCCGCCAGCCGCTCGGGATTGTCCATCAGCCCGCCAACAAGCGCCGCGATGCGCTCGGGCGACAGCGACGATTGCGGATGCACCTCGCCGCCGCCGGCTGCGGCAAGAGCGGCTGCATTCGCCGCCTGGTCATGGTCCAGCGCATGGGGATAAGGCACCAGCAGCGCCGGCCGGCCGATGACAGCAATCTCGGAGACCGTCGAGGCGCCGGAGCGCGAGATCACCAGATGCGCGGTGGCCATGCGCTGTGCCATATCGGTGAAGAAGGGCGAGACCTCGACATGGACGCCAAGGGCCGCATAGCCCGTCTTCACCCGCGCCACGTCGTCGGCGCGGGCCTGCTGGGTGATCACCAGCCGCTTGCGTTGCGCATCCGGCAGAAGTGCGACCGCCGCCGGCATGGCGTCGGAAAAGAACTGCGCGCCCTGGCTGCCGCCGAACACCAATAGCCGGAACGGCTCTTCCCCTTGGGATGCCATGTACGGCGTCTTTGCTGCTTCCAAAATCGGCGGCCTGACCGGATTGCCTGTTATCACCGTCTTGGCGCCGGCAGCACTTTCATCTTCGGGCAGGAAGCCGCCGGCAATGGCATCGACACGGCTGGACAGCGCCCGGTTGGCGCGGCCCATCACCGCATTCTGTTCGTGGATCAGCGTCGGCACCTTGCGCCGTGTCGCCGCATAAAGCGGCGGCAGGGTCGGATAACCGCCGAAGCCGACGACCGCGTCAGGTTTGATCCTGCCGATGACAGCGGAGGCCTGGCGCACGCCGCGCCAAATCTTCCAGAACGCGCCAAGCAACGCGACAGGGTTTTTCGAGCCCATGGTCGCCGACTGGATCGGATGGATGGCGGCGGCCGGGAAGTGGCCGGCAAACCGCTCCGCGCGGTCGTCGGTTGCCAGATGCACGCTCCAGCCGCGTTCGATCAGCTCATGCGCCAGCGCCTCGGCCGGAAACAGATGTCCGCCGGTTCCGCCCGCCGCGAGAAGAATGACACCGCGCGCCATATCACTCCGCCGGCAAAGCACGCTGCGACAGGGCAAAGCCCATCTGCTTGCGCTTTTCCGGTCGCTTGCGCGTCAAGGCCAGCACCATGCCCATCGAGATGGCAATCGCGATCTGCGAGGAGCCGCCATAGGAGATGAAAGGCAGAGTCATGCCCTTGGCCGGCATCAGCTGCAGATTGACGCACATGTTGATGACGGACTGCAGGCCGAACACGGTGACAAGGCCGCCGACGGCATAGCGGGTGAAATCGTCATGCTCCTTCAGCGCCGTGTTGAGGCCGCGCAGCACGATGAAGGCGAAGATCGACATGATGAAGAAGCACATGATCAGCCCGAACTCTTCGCCGGCGACCGAAAACACGAAATCGGCATGCGCATCGGGGATGACGCGCTTGACCGTGCCCTCGCCCGGTCCGACGCCGAACCAGTGGCCGTTGATCAGCGCCTCGCGGCCCATATCGACCTGGAACGTGTCGCCTTCGCCGGTCAGGAACTTGTCGATGCGGGCGGCGACATGCGGGAACACCGTATAGGCGGCAAACAGGCCGCTGGCGCCGGTGGCGCCAAGCGCGATGATCCACAGCCATGGCAGGCCGGCCATGAAGAACATGACGCCCCAGGTGCCGGTCACCAGCATGGTCTGGCCAAGATCGGGCTGCGCCACCAAAAGCGAGATGACCAGGATCAAAAGCAGCATCGCGAACAAATTGCCTGGAATGTCAGGCTGGCGCTTGTGTTCGGCAAACAGCCACGCGCAGACGATGACAAAGGCAGGTTTCAAAAATTCCGACGGCTGGATCGACATGCCGACAAACGACACCCAGCGCCGCGCGCCCTTCACTTCGACGCCGATGTAGAGCACCGCCACCATCAGCACCAGCATGATGCACAGGATGACCAACGCCATGCGCCGAATCTGCCGCGATTCCAGGAATGAGACCGCCAGCATCACGCCAAGCGCCGGCACGGTGAAGATGATCTGCCTGGTGGCAAAGTGGAAACTGTCGAGGCCGATGCGTTCGGCCACCGCTGGGCTTGCCGCGAAGGAGAGCACGATGCCTAAGCCCATCAGCGACAGGAATGCCGCCAGGAACCAGCGATCGATCGTCCACCACCAGGTTGCAACCGGGCTTTTGTCGAGACGGCTTTGCATTATCGTGCCCCTCCGATGGGTTTCACGCCCTCGATAGCATTCGCAGCTTGCCTGAAGGCTTCGCCGCGAACTTCGAAATTCTTGAACTGGTCGAAGCTGGCGCAGGCCGGCGACAGCAGCACCACCACCTCGCCGCTATCATCCTCGGCCGCGTCGCTCGCGGCATGGTCGACCGCGGCGGCCAGCGTGCCCGAGATTTCATAGGGCACGGCTTCGCCGAGCGTCGCCGAAAAGGCAGGCGCCGCCTCGCCGATCAGATAGGCCTTGGCGATGCGCGGGAAGAAACCGCGCAGCGGCTCGATACCGCCTTCCTTGGGCAGCCCGCCGGCGATCCAGTAGATGCGCGGAAAACTCGACAGCGCCGGTGCCGCCGCATCGGCATTGGTCGCCTTGGAATCGTTGACGAACAGCACGTGGTCCTTGCGGCCGACCTGCTCCATGCGATGCGCAAGGCCCGGGAAGCTCTCGAGCCCCGCCTGTATCTCGCCGAGGCTTAAGCCTACCTTGAGGCAGGCGGCAACTGCGGCAAGTGCGTTCTGCGCATTGTGCTGGCCGCGCAGCGAACCGATGCCTTCGAGGAAAGCGACGCGGCTATAGCGGCCATGCACGGCTTCCATCAGATTGGAGCCGTCGGCGAAATAGCCATCGGTCAGCGGCAGCCGCTTGGAGATGCGGATAACCTGCCTGCCCGCCCGTTCCAGCCGGTCGGCGATCTGCGCGCACCAGGAATCGTCGACGCCGACGATGGCGGTCTCGCTGCCGGCGACCAGCCGCTCCTTGATCGAAGCGTAGTGCTGCATGGTGCCATGGCGGTCGAGATGATCGGGCGTCAGATTGAGCAGGATGCCGGCCGTCGGATTGATCGAGGGCGCCAGGTCGATCTGGTAGGACGAGCATTCGACGACATAGTGCCGGTCCGCCTGCGGCGGATCGAGCGTCATGATGGCACGGCCGATATTGCCGCCCATCTGCGTGTCGCGGTCTGCCGATTTCAGGATATGCGCAGTCAGCGCCGTGGTCGTCGACTTGCCGTTGGTGCCGGTGATGGCGATCAAGGGGGCTGTGGGCGCGCGCGCGATCCGCTCGCGGCAGAACAGCTCGATGTCGCCGATCACCTCGACGCCGGCGCCGCGCGCCAGTTCCACCGTCCAGTGCGGCTTGGGATGGGTCAGCGGTACGCCGGGCGACAGCACGAAGGCCGAGAATTTCGCCCAATCGGCGCCGCGCAGATCGGCGGTAGCAATGCCCTGGCCGGCGGCCTTGGCGACGCTGTCGGGATTGTCGTCCCAGCCCAGAACGTCGGCCCCGCCCTCGATCAGCGCGCGCGCCGTGGCGACCCCCGAGCCACCGAGCCCGAAGAGCGAAACGCGTTTGCCCGAAAAGGATGCGGCGGGGATCAAGCGGGCTCCTATCTCAGCTTGAGGGTCGACAGGCCGACCAGCGCCAGGATGACGGCGATGATCCAGAAGCGGATCACCACCTGGCTTTCGGTCCAGCCGAGTTTTTCGAAATGATGGTGGATCGGCGCCATCAGGAAGACGCGCTTGCCGGTCATCTTGAAGTAACCGACCTGAATGATGACCGACAGGATTTCCACGACAAACAATCCGCCGACAATGACCAGCACGATCTCATGCTTGGTGGCGACCGCAACCGTGCCGATCAGGCCGCCCATGGCCAGCGAACCGGTGTCGCCCATGAAGATCGCCGCCGGCGGCGCGTTGAACCAGAGGAAGCCGAGGCCGGCGCCTATGACGGCGCCGAGCACAACGGCCAGTTCACCGGTGCCGGGCACGAAATGAATCTGAAGATATTCGGCGAACACCGCATTGCCGGAGAGGTAGGCGATGACTCCAAAGGACGCCGCCGCGATCATGATCGGCACGATCGCCAGCCCATCGAGGCCATCGGTCAAATTCACCGCATTGCCGGCGCCGACAATGACGAAGCAGGAGAACGGCACGAAGAACCAGCCGAGATTGACGATGAATTCCTTGGCGAAGGGAAAGGTCAGCGACGATGAGAACGGCGCCTGGCCATTATGCATGATCACCCAGGCAGCGATGCCGGCGATGACGAATTCCAGCGCCAGCCGCGCCTTGCCGGAAAAGCCGAGATGCGACTGCTTCGTCACCTTGAGATAGTCGTCGTAAAACCCGATCGAACCGAAGCCCAGCGTCACCAGAAGCACCACCCAGACATAGATGCTGGAGAGGTTCGCCCACAGAAGCGACGAGCCAATGATGCCGCACAGGATCATCAGCCCGCCCATGGTCGGCGTGCCGGCCTTCTTGAAATGCGTCTGCGGCCCGTCGGCGCGAATCGGCTGGCCCTTGCCTTGCCTGAGCCTGAGCGAATTGATGATGGTCGGTCCGAAGATGAAAACGATCAGCGCCGAGGTGATCAGCGCGCCGCCGGTGCGGAAGGTTATGTAGCGGAAGACATTGAAGACCGAGATCTTGTCCGCAAAATCGACGAGCAATGTAAACATGCGATTCCGTCCCCCGGACTAGTTCTGTTTCGCGCCTGCGGCTTCAGCCGGAAATTTGCCGAGCAAGGCATCGACCAGTTTTGAAAAACCGATGCCTTTCGACGATTTGATCATCACCACGTCGCCAGGCTTCAGCGCCGACAGCAATACCGGCTTCAGATCCTCGGCGCCGGCGCGGTAGTCCGTTTCGATCTCGTCGGGCAGGATATCAGCCAGCGCCCGCATCTCCGGGCCGCCAAGAAAGACTTTGCGTGTTTCGGTGCCGACGATCAGATCGGCAAGGGCTGCATGCAGCTTTGCCGAATGTTCGCCGAGCTCGAGCATGTCGCCGAGTACGGCGATCCGGCGGCCCTCGCCTGACACTGGCGTCGCGTTGAGCAGCGCCATGGCGGCACTCATCGACGCCGGATTGGCGTTATAGCTCTCGTCGATCAGCGTGATCGGTCCCCCGGGATGGCGCAGCACGTGGCGCTTGCCGCGGCCGCGCTCGGCAGAGAGATCGGCCAGGGCCCCCACCACCTTGCCGATGTCGGCTTCAACCAGATGCGCCGCGCCGAGAACCGCGAGCACATTCTGCACCATGTGGCGGCCGGGCGCGCCGATGCGGGCAACGATGTCCTGACTGCCGATTCTGGCGGTGATGTCGGAATGATCGGCATGCAGCTCGCATTTGGTAAGCTTATAAGTTGAACGAGCATTTTCGCCGAAGCCGAAGACATGTTCGACGCCGGCGGCGCGCGCCATTTTGTCGAGCAGCTTCCAGCGCCCATCGTCACGGTTGAGCAAGGCAGCACCGCCGGGCTCGATGCCTTCAAAAATCTCTGCCTTGGCCTTGGCGATCTCGTCGAGATTTTTGAAGAAGCCGAGATGTGCGGCGGCGATCAGCGTGACGATGGCGACATGCGGCCGGACCATCTTGACCAGCGGCCGGATCTCGCCGGGATGGTTCATGCCGATCTCGAACACCGCATAGTCGCAATCGTCCGGCATGCGCGCCAGCGTCAGCGGCACACCCCAATGATTGTTGAAGGATTGCGCCGAGGCATGCACCTTGCCGACGGCCGACAGGACATGGCGCAGCGCTTCCTTGGTGGTGGTCTTGCCGGCAGAGCCGGTCACCGCGATGATCTTCGCCTTGGAACGCTCGCGCGCGGCGACGCCAAGTTTTTCGAGTGCCGTCAGCACATCCTGCACGACGATCATCGGCGCCGTCAGTCGCCCGAGCGATGGCAGTTTGCCTTCGGCGACAACCAGAACGCCGGCGCCGGCCTTGATCGCCGCGGTCGCGAAATCATGGCCGTCCATCGCCTCGCCTTTGATGGCGAAGAAGGCGTCGCCCGGCTGCAGGCTGCGGCTGTCGATCGAGATCCCCGATATGCCCTCCGGCATTGGCCCGAGCGGCCGTCCGCCCATGGCGTCAACCAGCGCATCGGCAGTCCAGAGCACGCTCATGCGGCCCGCTCCCGCAACGCCGAGCGAACTTCCTCATGGTCTGAGAAAGGTAATGTCTCGGCGCCGATAGTCTGACCTTCTTCGTGACCCTTGCCGGCAACGATCAGCGTGTCGCCGGCCTTGAGCATGGCGACGGCATCGTGGATCGCCTTGCGGCGGTCGCCGATCTCGATGGCGCCGGGCGCCGCCGTCAGGATCGCGGCGCGGATCGTTTCCGGCACTTCCGAACGCGGATTGTCATCGGTGACGATGACGACATCGGCAAGCCGTGTGGCGATCTCGCCCATGATCGGCCTTTTTCCCCGGTCGCGGTCGCCGCCGCAGCCGAACACGACAATGACGCGGCCGGTGGTGAACGGGCGCACAGCAGCCAGCACATTTTCCAGCGCATCCGGCTTGTGGGCATAGTCGACATAGACCGGCGCGCCATTGGCAGTCGCGCCGACAAGGTCAAGCCGGCCCGGTGCCCCCTGGAGTTTCTCCAATGCCATCAAGGCCTTGGCGACTGGCGTTCCAGTGGAAATCGCCAGGCCCGCCGAAACCAGGGCGTTGGCGATCTGGAAGTCGCCGGCCAGCGGCAGGTCGATTTCGTAGAGCACGCCATCGGCTTCGACCTCGGCGCGCTGGCGGTGGCGCTCGTGCTCGACCCGCTTCAGCTTGAGGAAATCGCCGTGGCGGCCGACCGTCAGCACTTTGAGCCCGGCCGCCTGCGCTGCCTTAACCGTCGGCGCAGACCACGGATCGTCGGCAAAGATGATGGCCGGCGCGCCTTTCGACAGCAGTGTGTCGAACAGGCGCAATTTTGCGCGGTGATAGTCCTCGACCGTCGGATGGTAGTCCATATGGTCGCGGCCGAGATTGGTGAAACCACCGGCGGCGAGCTTGACGCCATCGAGGCGGCGCTGGTCGAGACCGTGGCTGGAAGCTTCCATCGATGCGTGCGTGACGCCGGCCTCAGCCAATTCCTTGAGCAATTGGTGCAAAGCCACTGGATCGGGCGTGGTCAGCGAGCCATACTCGTTGCGGCCCGGCGCCACCACGCCGGTGGTGCCGATCGAAGCGGCGGCAAAACCGGCCTGCTCCCAGATCTGCCTGGTAAAGGCGGCGACCGACGTCTTGCCTGCGGTGCCGGTCACCGCGACCATGGTTTCAGGCTGCTTGCCGAAGAAACGCGCGGCGCTCAGCGCCAGCGCCAGACGCGGATCATCGACGCTCAGCACCGGAACCGACAGGCCGGCTATCGCGCTGGCCTTACCCACGACAACCGCTGCCGCGCCGCGTTTTGCCGCATCGACGGCATAGGCGGCGCCGTCCGCCTTGCTGCCGGCGAGCGCGAAAAAGACGACGCCGGGTTTGACCTGGCGGGAATCCGACGAAATCCCGGTTACCTCCAGATCGCGGGACGCTGTTCCCTCGACAGGCAGGATACCGGCTAAATCTTTCAGGTGCATCGAACCCCGTTCATCGCAACAAAATAGCGCGCAGTTGCCGGCGCGCCCTAAGAATCACTGATAGGAAACCAGCGTTGCACCATTTTCATGGCTGAAATCTGGCTTCACGCCAAGCATGGCCGCTGCTCGCCGGATGATATTGCCGGCCATAACCCCCGCATTGTTGGCGGCAACGTCGGTCATCCCGGGCTTTTCCGGGTGCGGAGCATCGGCAATCGTAAACACCAGATATTGCGGATCGTCCATCGGGAAAGCGGCGACGAAGGTGTTGAAATTCAGTTCCTTGGAGTAGCGGCCATTGATGACCTTCTCAGCCGTTCCGGTTTTGCCGCCAACACGGTAGCCGGGGGCCCGGGCGTTTCTGGCCGAGCCCTTCTCGGCATTGAGCGTGTAGAGGTAGCGCATGCCCTCCACCGTCTTTTCGCTGACCACTCTCTTGGCCACCGCCATGGCTTCCTGCTCGCTGCGGACCAGGAATGTCGGCTGGATCAGGTAGCCCTGCATCAGCGCCGCGCAGCCGACAGCGGCCTGCAGCGGTGTCGTCGACACGCCATGGCCGAAGGCGATGGTGAAGGAGTTGACCTGTTTCCAGACCTTGGGCTCGGTCGGGCGCGCGACTTCAGGCAGTTCGGTCTGCATCCTGTCCAGAATACCGAGGCGATGCAGGAATTCGCGATGCCCCTCGATGCCGACCATTTCGGCCTCGCGGGCCGATCCGATGTTGGAGGAGTAGAGGAACACTTCCGGCAGCGACAGCACGCGGTTCTTGCCGTGGAAATCGTGGATCGCCTGATGGCCGACACGGATCGGATGCGACGCGTCGAAACGGCTATTCATGTTGGCCTTGCCGGAATCGAGCGCCATCGCCGAGGTGAAGCTCTTGAAGGTCGAGCCCATTTCGTAGAGGCCGGCGGACATGCGATTCAGGCGGTCCTTGTCCTGCGCATTGTAGGGATTGTTCGGATCGAAATCCGGCACCGAGGCCATGGCCACCACTTCACCGGTCTTGATGTTGAGCACGACGGCGCCGGCGCCCATGGCGCGATAGCGTTCGAGGCCGGCGGCGATCTCGTCGCGCACCACGTGCTGGACGCGCAGGTCGATCGAAAGCTGCACCGGCTTCAGGTCTTTTGCCACCGCGAGGCCAGAGGCCTGCAAGTCGCTTAGGCCCTGCTCGTCAATGTACTTCTCCATGCCGGAGATGCCCTGATTGTCGATGTTGGTGAGGCCGACAATGTAGGACGAGGTCACGCCTGCCGGATAGAAGCGGCGCTTTTCGGTGCGAAAGCCTATGCCGGGAATGCCGAGCTGCATGATGTCGGCCTGCTGCTTGGGCGTCAGTTGCCGCTGCAGCCAGACGAAGCCGGCGCCGCTCTTCAGCTTGTGATAAGTCTGCTCGGGGTCGATGTCAGGCAGAATGGTCGACAGCTTTTCGATCGCCTCGTCGGCATCGACGATGCGGCGCGGCTCGGCAAACAGCGATGCCGTCTTGATGTCGGTCGCCAGCACCTCACCGTTGCGGTCGACGATATCGGGCCGCGATGCCGTCACCCGGCTCTGCGGCCCGTTCGACATGTCGGGGTTCTGGAAACCGAGATAGACCAGCCGCCCGGCGATGGTCGAATAGATGCCGAAGAAGACCGCCATCGTCATGATGATGCGGGTCTTGGCCTTGCCGCCGGTCGCCTTGCGCGCACCCTCGACGACGATCGAGCCGTCCTCGCCGGTCCTTGCGCGCCGCTTCAGCAACCCACCGATCTTCGGGAGCTTGACGCTCATTGGAAACCCGACGGTCATTGGACGATGGCTCCGGTCACGACGGGATCCTTGCCGGCTGGTTCTTTGCCGGAGATATCGGCCATACCGCCAAGCCGCTGCGACGACAGGTCCTCGATGTTGAGCGGTTTTGCCGGCAGGTCGTCGATCCCGACGATCTGCCGCGCATTGACCGGCTCGAGTGCGAGCTGCGATTTGTAGGTTTCAGCCAGCTTCTGCAGGCGCGACGGCTGGGTCAGCAGGCTCCAGTCGGCCTTGAGCAGATCGATCGTGTCCTCCTCATAGCGGATCTGCGCCTCGATCTTCTGCACCGAAGCCAGTTGTTCCTCGGCCTCGCGCTTGGCCTTGTAGGTCAGGGCCGCGGCCGAGACCATGACGGCGATCAGGACTATGTCGCTGGTTCGAAACAATTGTTCACCTCTCTCGCGGCGCCTGGATGCCGGGAAGCTTTGGAAGGCCGAAAATCGAAAGATCGCCGGCGCGGGCCGGCGCCTCGGTGCGGATCGCAGCGCGAAGCCTGGCCGAGCGCGCCCGCGGATTGGCTGCTATTTCAGCGTCGCCGGGCGTCACGCCGCCACCGGCCTTGCGGAAGGTGGCGCTGCGTGCATGCGCCTCGGGCATATGGCGCGAGCCAGTCACCGCGTCGGCGCGGTCGGCGATGAAGCGCTTGACGATGCGGTCTTCCAGCGAATGGAACGTCACCACGGCAAGCCGCCCGCCGGGCTTCAGCACGCGTTCGGACGCCACCAAGGCTTTGGCCAGTTCGCCAAGCTCGTCATTGACGAAAATGCGCAGCGCCTGGAAGACGCGGGTGGCGGGATGGATCTTGTCCTTCGGCGCGCGACCGATATGCGTCTCGATGGCATCGGCAAGGTCGAGCGTACGCTCGAACGGGCGTTTTTCGCGCCGGCTCTCGATCATGCGGGCGATTCGGCCGGCGTTGCGCTCCTCGCCAAGGAAGCCGAAGATGCGGGCAAGATCGCCCGTCTTGAACGAATTAACGACATCGGCAGCGCTCAAGCCGGCCTGTGCCATGCGCATGTCGAGCGGCCCGTCGGCGCGGAACGAAAAGCCGCGTTCGGCCTGGTCGACCTGCATGGAGGAAATGCCGATGTCGAGCACAACGCCGTCGGCGCTTTCGACCTGCTCGTCCAGCGTCGAGAACGGCGCTTGCACCAGCCTCAGCCTGCCGCCGGATTGCTGTTCCAGGGTCCGCCCCGCGGCGATGGCGTCCGGATCGCGATCGATCGCCACCACCGAGGCGCCGCTCGCCAGGATCGCCTTGGTGTAGCCGCCAGCGCCGAAGGTACCGTCGACGATCACATCGCCAGCTTTGGGCGAGAGCGCTTCCAGCACTTCGCCAAGGAGGACCGGAATGTGACGGACCGATCCGCCAACGGCGCTGATATCATCGCCGTGATCCGACATCATTCCGGTCGCTCCCCAGGCTTCGTCCCCTGCCGAAGCTGCAAAAGCCGGGCGCGCGCCTGCGCCCCATAGGCGGCAAGCCGCCCGGGTTCCCAAACTTGAAAGAAATTGCCGCGACCGACAAAAGCCACTTCGCTCGAGATGCCCGTATGCTCGCGGATGAAATCGGTCATCGTGATGCGGCCGTCCTGATCGAGTTTCAGGAACGTCCCGTCGCCATGGCAGAAGAACGACATGTCGTCCGCCGTCTGCAGGAAAGGATCCTCCAGCGCGATGCGCTGCTCGTAGCGGTCGAGCAGGTCGAGCCCGCCGACATCCATCGCCGGGACATCCAGGCCGCGCAGCGCGTAGAGCTCCGAATAGCCGCGTTTCTGCACGACCGCGCGGAAATGCGCCGGAACGGAGACCCGCCCCTTCGCATCGATCCTGTTCACCGCGCTTGACAGAAACCGGTCCATGACACTCTACAGCGGCTTCCGCCGCCGCACCCCTCTCCATGTTTTCGTCCGCGCCAGTGAGGCACGTCCCCTGCCGAAAATCTGCTTCGGTCCCAACGGCAAAACCCTGCAAACGCACAGCCGCCGCGGCTGCCCGATTGGCGTACGCTTTACCTTGACGCGGAACGAAGGCTTTGGTGTCGAAATGGGATATCATGGGGCACTATGGGCGTCAACGGGATCAGGCTTCACAAACGCGCGCGCCACAACCGGTGAGAGCAGCTTTGACGACGCTCGCGTCTTTATCGTCCATTAAGCCTAACGAAGCGTTTAGAGCGGCTTGGCCCAACCGGAAGCGGCTTGCCGCGCATCGCTACCGCGCATAGCGTCAGCCGTCTTTCCGCCTAGCAACAAGGTTAGAAAATCCATGTCCGAAACAGCCAGGTCGCGCGCGGCCTCCCTTGCCCATCTGCGTCGCGACGGACTTGCCAAAGGCGACCCCATCCCTTTGCCGCTGACCATGGCTGCCATTTTCCATAATCCAGGCGATGGCGCCGGCTACAGTCAGTACGGTCGCTACAGCAACTCCACCTGGGATGCGGTCGAGCACATGCTGGCGCATCTGGAAGACGCTCCATGCGTCGGCTTCCCCTCGGGAATGGCAGCGATCTCGGCGGTGTTTTTCGGCCTGTTGAAATCGGGCGACCGCGTCCTGCTGCCCTCGGACGGCTATCACGCCACGCGCGCGCTGGCCGAGCGTTTCCTGAAGCCATTCGGCATCACCTATGATCTCAGACCGACATCGACCTTTCTCGACGGCGGCTTCGACGGCTATCGGCTCGTCTACATCGAAACGCCCTCAAATCCGCGATTGGATATTTGCGACATCACGGCCGTCGCCGAGGCTGCGCACCGGGCGGGCGCGATCGTCGTCGTCGACAACACGACGATGACCCCGTTCGGCCAACGCCCGCTGGATCTCGGCGCCGACATCGTCGTTGCCGCCGACACCAAGGCGGCCAACGGCCATTCCGACGTGCTGTTCGGCCATGTCGCCAGCCGCAATCCCGACATGATCGCCGCTGTCACCGGCTGGCGCGAGATGGCGGGCGGCATTCCCGGCCCGTTCGAGGCCTGGCTGGTGCATCGCGGCCTGGAGACGCTGGACGTGCGCTTCGACCGCATGTGCACTTCGGCGGAGGTGATCGCGAAGCGTCTGAAAAACCACCGAGCCGTGAGCGGCCTGCGCTATCCCGGGCTGGAAGGCGACCCGTCGCATAACCTCGCCCGTGCCCAGATGGAGCGCTTCGGCTTCCTCGTCTCCTTCGAACTCGCTTCCGAGGACAAGGCGGAGGATTTCATCAACAATTGCGCACTGATGCAGGCGGCAACGTCCTTCGGCGGCGTCCACACCTCCGCCGAGAGGCGGGCCAAGCGCGGCGACGCCGTTCCGCCCGGCTTCGTTCGCCTGTCCGTCGGTTGCGAGCCGGTGGAAGAACTCTGGCAGGCGATCGAGGCATCGCTGGACAAGATCGGGGCTTGAATCAATAGGCGCGCCCAAGGGCGCAACCTGCTGATCTCAAAAGATCTTCGACATCGTGGAGAATTGCCAGCTGGCCTGTAAGCCGGGTTTTGTATGGCCCTCGCCCCTTGCGGAGCGAGAACGTGGCGGCCATTCATCTTGGGCGCATGTTGCCATGCGCCTCACGCAACCTACCCGGACGGTGGGCCGGAAACAGCCCTCGAAGGTTTCCCCTCGCACCGTCCCTATTCGGTCTTGCTCCCGGTGGGGTTTACCGTGCCGCTCCTGTTGCCAGTCGCGCGGTGGGCTCTTACCCCACCCTTTCACCCTTACCCCGATAAATCGTGGCGGTTTGCTTTCTGTGGCACTTTCCCTGGGGTCGCCCCCGCCGGCCATTAACCGGCACCGTGTCTCCATGGAGCCCGGACTTTCCTCACCCGCAGCCTTTCGGCTTTGCGGGTGCGGCCGCCCGGCCAGCTGGCAGTGCGTATAAAGGGGTTCACGTGCGAAAACGCAAATGAAAAAGCAGACTTATGCCGGCGATCCCAATGCAGCCATCTGCACCTTGACCTTGCCGCAATAGGCGGCCGACACCGGGTTCATCCGCGTCGCGGCATGGCCGGCATTGTATTTCAGGATGGTGCCGCAGGTCGTGCCGCCGCCGAGGTTGCGCGCCATGGCCAGATACTTCATGCCATACTTGATGTTGGTATCGGGATCGAACAGGCCCTTGGCCGAACCGCTGTAACCCATCATCCGCGCCGTTGCCGGCTTGATCTGCATCAGACCGATCTCGCCAGCGCTGCCGACGATGTTGGGCCGGTAGTTGCTCTCGATCTTGATGACCGCCTTGGCCAGCGATACCGGCACGCCTTCGGCCGCCGCATAGCGGGCGATGATCGCCGAATACTGGCCGCCGAGGGCGGCCGCCGCCGTCGACTCTGAAGCGGTGCTTGGGCGGATCGACGCGGTCGTCGTCAGGTCGATGCTCTTCCTGCCGCGCTTCAAATGCCTCTTGGCCGTCGCTTTACTGACCTTCACCACGGCTGCCTTTTGCACTTTGGCAGTGGTTGTCCTCTTGGCTTTCGGGCTCGCTTTCGTCATGGCGGTTTTGGCGGGTGCGGCGATGAAGCCCTGGTCTGCCCTCTGGCTCAGAGGTGCGGCATCGGCCGCATTGAAGGCAAAAGTCATCACGCCGGCAGCAATAGCTGCCGTTACAACGGTCAATTTCTGCATGTGGTCCTGTTCTGTTTGAGCCGCGCGAAGATCTTCACGCAGCAACGCCTAATCAATATCGGGACTTCCGGGGGGATGAAGGCCTGATAACTTGCACGAACTGCCTTTGAGGGCCGAATTGGTGTCGAACAAGGCGAGGCAATTCACTTTCAGTGACAGGCTGTAACTCTAATATCAGGAAAAGGTTATTTAGGCGCAACTGACCTAAGGGAAGTCAGCAGGCTTTGCAGCGTGCGGATCGTCGAGCCGTCGGCGACGCCATCCACCAGGCGTGGCCGGAAATGCCGCTGAAACGCTTCGACGACGATTTCGGTCTGGCGGTCGAAGACACCGGATATTTCCACGCCATAGCCGTAGAGCGCCAGCATCGACTGCAGCGCCTCGACCTCGGCGCCGGTATCGCCGGCTTTCGGCACCGGGCCGCGCCGGATTGGCGCCGCAGGCACGAGATGGCCGACCCCCGCCGCAAACAGCACCTTCCAGGGGAATTTCTCGCCCGGATCGATCTTGCGCCCTGGCGCGATGTCGGAATGGGCGAGCACCCGTTGCGCCGTAATGGAATGGCGCCCGATGATTCCCTTGCATAGCCCAATCACCGCCTCGATCTGCCGCTTGGGAAAGGTCGAATAGCCGAGCGAATGGCCGGGGTTGACGATTTCGATGCCGACCGAGCAGGAGTTGATGTCGGTGCGCCCGAACCAGGAACTTGCGCCGGCATGCCAGGCCCGGTCGCTCTCGCGCACCATCTGGACGATACGGCCGTCCTCGTGGACGAGATAGTGTGAGGAAACTTCGCTGGCGGGGTCGCACAGCCACGCTTCTGCCGCAGCACCCGTCGCCATGCCGGTATAGTGCAGCACGATCATGTCGGGTCTGAGCGTCTCGCGCCGCGGGGCGAAATTCGGCGATACCCTGACCTCGGCGCCTGGCTCGTCGGGCAGGAAGCCGCTCATGCGTGCCTAAGGCCCCGCTCGATCATTTCATAGGCCGCGTTGATCGCCGCGACCCTCGTCGTCGCGATCTTGATGAACTCCTGCGGCAGGCCGCGCGCGATCAGCCGGTCCGGATGATTGTCGGAGACCAGCTTGCGATACCGCTTCCTGACCTCCTCGAACGGCTTGCCGCGCTCGATGCCCAGCACGACATAGGGGTCGCCGGCGCCAAGATTGACGTGCCTGGCCATGATCGCCTCGTAGTGCACCTCGTCGATGCGGAAAATCTCGGCGATGCGGTGCAGGAAAATGCCTTCGCGTTCATGCACCAGCCCATCGGCCTTGGCGATATGGAACAGGCCGTCGAGTATGTCTTCCAGCATGACGCAGTTCGAATGGCCCGAGCCGCACATCTGCGCCATGCGCTCGGCATAGGTCTCGAACCCGGCAACGTCGCGCTTAGCCAGATCGTAGAGCCGCGCCACGTTGCGGGTCTGCTCTCTCGGCACCTCGAATATTTCCTGGAAGGCCCGCACCTCGTCCTGGGTGACGATACCGTCGGCCTTGGCCATCTTGGCCGACAGCGCAATCATCGCCACCGAGAAGGCAACGCGCCGGCGCAGATCCGCATCGCCGGAAAAAACAGTGCGCACAGCCTCGACCACTTCGGCGACGCCCGAATTGGCTGAAGAGGAAACGCGGTTGATGAACTCGCCAAGGCGATCCCAAATCGACATAAGCGCTTATTAGGGCCGCCAGCCACCGCTATCAAGCCAAGACAGCGCCGCAGGGTGGATCGATTTACGCAAACGCTGACGCGCCAGATCGCAAATCGTAGGAATGAGCCGAGCGTAGCCCACGAAACGGCCGGCCCCGGCCCTAAACGCAGGAAGGCCGGCGCGAAGCCGGCCTCCTCTCTCGTCACATCAAAGTGACCGAGACTGCTGCTACTGCGCGGGGGCGGCAGGAGCAGGCGTTGCCGGAGCCGGTTCAGCAGGCTTCGGGGTATCGGGGTTTGCCGGCTGCATCGGCTGGTCGGCCGCCGGCGGATTGGTGCTCTGGGTGGTGGTGTTGTCCGTACCGCTGTCGCTGCAGGCGGCAACGCCGAGCAGGGCCAGGGCAGAAACGGACGCAAGAATGAGCTTTTTCATAACATCTCTCCTTCACTACACGCTCACATTGCTGTGAACGCTCGAAGGGGAAATGCATCAGACGGCCATGAGTTTCGTAACGTTGCGTTTCGGCATGTAACATCCCCTTAGCCGATTGCAGGCCGTGCGATGGCGAACTAACAGTCTGAAACCAAATGAAATGCAGGAGCTCTGCGTGGACAAGAAATGGGATTTTTGGATCGACCGCGGCGGCACTTTTACCGACGTGATCGGACGCGACCCGGAAGGCGGGTTGCATCCCAGGAAACTCCTGTCGGAAAATCCTGAAGCCTACCCTGATGCAGCGATAGCCGGGATCCGCGAATTGCTGGGCCTGAAATCCGGCGCCGCCATCCCGCCCGGCCTGATCGGCGACATCAAGATGGGCACCACCGTCGCCACCAATGCGCTCTTGGAGCGCAAGGGCGACCGCGTGCTCTTGCTGATCACCAAGGGCTTTCGCGATGCGCTGAAGATCGCCTATCAGGCGCGGCCAGATATCTTCGCCAAGGAGATCATCCTCCCCGAACAACTCTATGAGCGGGTCATCGAGATTAACGAACGCGTGCGCGCCAATGGCGATGTCGAGCGCCTGCTCGACATCGCCGCTTGCCGTCCCGCCATCGAACAGGCCCGCGCCGACGGCATCGACGCGGTCGCGATCGTCTTCATGCATGCCTGGAAACACCCCGACCACGAGAAGGCGGTGGCGAAAGTCTGCCGGAAGATCGGCTTTTCGCAGATTTCGGTCAGCCACGAGGTTTCGCCGCTGATCAAGCTGGTCGGTCGCGGCGACACCACCGTGGTCGATGCCTATCTCTCGCCGATCCTGTCGAGGTATGTGCAGACGGTGGCGGGAGAGTTGGGTGCAGCGCCAATCTCCCCCCTTGTGGGGGAGATGTCGGCGAAGCCGACAGAGGGGGGCGCTGTCCCGCCAGCGCCTCATTCTGTCACGCCCCCCTCTGCCCTGCCGGGCATCTCCCCCACAAGGGGGGAGATCAGCCAGTCCCCCCACCTCATGTTCATGATGTCGTCGGGCGGGCTCACCGCCGCCGACATGTTCCAGGGCAAGGATGCGCTGTTGTCCGGCCCGGCCGGCGGCGTCGTCGGCATGGTCGAGACGGCGAAGCTCGCCGGTTTCGAGAAAGTCATCGGCTTCGACATGGGCGGCACCTCGACCGATGTCGCCCACTATGACTGCGAGTATGAGCGCGCCTTCGACACCGAGGTTGCCGGCGTACGCATCCGCGCGCCGATGATGCGCATCCATACTGTGGCCGCCGGCGGCGGCTCGATCCTGCATTACGAAGCCGGCCGCTTCCGCGCCGGCCCGGATTCCGCCGGCGCCAATCCCGGGCCAGCCGCCTACCGGCGCGGCGGCCCGCTCGCCGTCACCGACGCCAATGTGATGCTGGGCAAGCTGCAGCCCGATTTCTTCCCGGCGATTTTCGGACCCGGCCAGGACCAGCCGCTGGATGTGGCGGCCGTGCGCAAGAAATTCGCCGCACTCGCCGCCAAAATCGGCGAAGGCCGCACGCCAGAGGCCGCCGCCGAAGGCTTTGTCACCATTGCGGTGGAAAACATGGCCAACGCCATCAAGAAGATCTCCGTCCAGCGCGGCTACGACGTCACCGAATATCTGCTGAACTGTTTTGGCGGCGCCGGCGGCCAGCATGCCTGCCTGGTTGCCGACGCGCTCGGGATGGAGGCCGTGCTGATCCACCCCTTCTCCGGCCTGCTGTCGGCCTATGGCATCGGCCTGTCGTCCGTCTTCGCCTCGCGCCAACAGGCGCTGCTCAAGCCGCTTGCCGAAGAATCCAGGGCCGAGATCGGCAGCCTCATTGCCACGTTGAAAAAAGCCGTCATCGCCGAACTTGCGGCGCAAGGCATCACCGAGGACAAGGTTGCCGCAAAGCCGGTGTTGCACATTCGCTATGACGGCACCGACACGACGCTGCCGGTGAATTTCGAGCGGGACTCGATCTTCCAGGCCAGGCGCGATTTCGAAATCGCCCACAAGGCGCAGTTCGGTTTCGTCTATGATGACAAGCCGATGATCGTTGAGACGGTCGGCGTCGAAGGCGCCGAAATCGCCGAGGCCAGGGTCGAGGCCGTTGCGCCGGCCGGACCCACAAAGGTTGAAGCCGGCGCTTCCGGAACGCGGCGCATCTACACCGAGGGCCGGTGGCATGAGGCCGGCATCCATCGCCGCGAAAATCTGCGCCCCTCCAATCTGGTTCCAGGCCCCGCTCTCATCATCGAACCGAACCAGACCATCGTCGTCGAACCGGGCTGGCAGGCCGAAATCACTGACCTCAATCACGTCGTCATCCGCCGCACCGAACGGAAAGTGCGCACGGCCGCCCTCGGTACCGAAGCCGATCCGGTGATGCTGGAGGTCTTCAACAACCTCTTCATGTCGATCGCCGAACAGATGGGCGTCACGCTGCAGAACACCGCCTATTCCGTCAACATCAAGGAAAGGCTGGATTTTTCCTGCGCCGTCTTCGACCGCCACGGCGCGCTGGTCGCCAACGCGCCACACATGCCGGTGCATTTAGGCTCCATGGACCGCTCGGTCGAGACGATCATCCGGCTGAACTCCGGTGACATCCACCCCGGCGACGTTTTTGCGCTGAATGCCCCCTACAATGGCGGCACACATCTGCCTGACATCACTGTGGTGACGCCGGTGTTCGAGGAACAGCGCCCGATCTCCCCCCTTGTGGGGGAGATGTCGGCGAAGCCGACAGAGGGGGGCGCTGTCCCGCCGGCGTTGCGCTCTGTCACGCCCCCCTCTGCCCTGCCGGGCATCTCCCCCACAAGGGGGGAGATTAGCCAATCGCCGAAAATCCTGTTCTGGGCGGCGTCACGCGGCCATCATGCCGACATTGGCGGCACGGCACCCGGCTCGATGACCCCGCTCGCCACCACCGTCGACGAGGAAGGTGTTTTGTTCGACAATTTCCGTGTTGTCGATCGCGGAAAATTCCGCGAGGCGGAACTGCAGACGCTGCTCACCGACCACCCCTACCCCGCTCGCAACCCGCACCAGAACATCGCCGACCTCAAGGCGCAGATCGCCGCCAACGAAAAGGGCGTCGCCGAACTGCGCAAGATGGTCGCCCATTTCGGCCTCGATGTCGTCGAGGCCTATATGGGCCATGTCCAGGACAATGCCGCCGAAAGCGTGCGCCGCGTGCTGGAGCGGCTGCCCGACGCATCAGAATATGAATACCCGACCGACACCGGCCAGGTGATCAAGGTGAAGATCACGGTCGACCGGCAAAAGCGCGAGGCGACCGTCGACTTCACCGGCACGTCGCCTGTGATGAAGAACAATTTCAACGCGCCGGAGCCCGTCGCCCGTGCAGCGGTGCTCTACGCCTTCCGCGTCATGGTCGAGGACATGATCCCGATGAATGCCGGCTGTCTGCGGCCAATCAACATCATCATCCCCGACGGCTGCATGCTGAAACCCAGCTACCCCGCCGCCGTCGTCGCCGGCAATGTCGAGACCTCGCAGCATGTCACCAACGCGCTGTTCGGAGCCATGGGCGCCATGGCCAACGCGCAAGGCACGATGAACAACCTGACCTTCGGCAACAAGCAGTACCAGTATTACGAGACGATCTGCTCGGGCTCGCCGGCCGGGCAGATGAACTCCGGCCGCGGCTTTGCCGGAACCTCCGGCGTCCACACCCACATGACCAATTCGCGGCTCACCGATCCGGAAGTACTGGAACTGCGCTTTCCCGTGCTGCTCGAGGATTTTCACATCCGCCGGGGATCCGGTGGCAAAGGCAGATGGAGTGCCGGCGACGGCACCAAGCGGACGATCCGTTTCCTCGAAAAAATGGAATGCGCCATCCTCTCCTCGCATCGCAACCGCCCGCCGAAAGGCTTGGATGGCGGCGGCGATGGCGAGGTCGGCTCGACCGAGGTCCGCCGCCAGGACGGCAGCGTGGAGACGCTGAAGGCCTGCGACCAGACAGTGCTCGACGCCGGCGACGCCGTCATCCTGACGACGCCGACGCCGGGAGGGTTTGGCAAAGCCTGATATCCGGGAGCTGACATCCGGCAGTCAACAGGCTGTCACTGGCCTGTCATGACGCTGCGCTACCCGCTTGCGCCAAAGCAAATGGGGAATCATTAGCCATGACGGACGTTTCGGCAGATCTGGTCTTTCGCCGTGGCAAGGAAGTTGGAAAAGCCGTCTACCAGAACCGCCCGCTGTCGAAGGCCGGCCTTTCCGAGCGGCTGTTCGCGCTTCTGTTTTCCGGCCTCGTCTACCCGCAGATCTGGGAAGACCCTGAAGTCGACATGGAGGCCATGCAGCTTGGCCAGGGCCACCGCGTCGTCACCATCGCCTCAGGTGGCTGCAACATCCTCGCTTACCTCACCCGGTCGCCTGAACGCGTCGATGCGGTCGATCTCAACGCCGCCCACATCGCCTTGAACCGGATGAAGCTGGAGGCGGTGCGGCATCTGCCTTCACAGGGCGACCTGTTCCGCTTCTTCGGCGCCGCCGACACCAGCCACAATTCGGAAGCCTATGACCGCTTCATCGCGCCGCATCTCGATCCGGTCAGCCGCCATTACTGGGAGCGTCGCAACTGGCGCGGCCGCCGGCGCATCACCGTCTTCGACCGCAATTTCTACCAGACCGGCCTGCTCGGCCTGTTCATCGCCATGGGCCATCGCACCGCCAAATTCTTCGGTGTCGATCCCGCCGGCATCATGGCGTCGAAGAGCATCGCCGACCAGCGTCGTTTCTTCAACGAAGAGCTGGCGCCGGTCTTCGACAAGAAGCTGTTGCGATGGGCGACATCGCGCAAGGCGTCGCTGTTCGGTCTCGGCATTCCGCCGGCGCAGTACGATTCGCTGATCACCTCGGGCGACGGTTCGATGGCCAGCGTGCTGAAGGCCCGGCTGGAAAAGCTCGCTTGTGATTTTCCGTTGAAGAACAATTATTTCGCCTGGCAGGCCTTTGCCCGCCGCTACCCCAATCCGGGCGAAGCGGCCCTGCCCGCCTATCTCGAAGAGGCCAATTACAAGGCGATCCGCAACAATGTCGATCGCGTCGGCATCCACCACGCCAACCTGATCGAATTCCTGGCCGGCAAGGATGCCGGGACCGTCGACCGCTTCATCCTGCTCGACGCGCAGGACTGGATGACGGATGACCAGCTCAACGCGCTGTGGTCGGAGATCACCCGCACCGCCTCGGTCGGCGCCCGCGTCATCTTCCGCACCGCTGCCGAACCCAGCCTGCTGCCCGGCCGCGTCTCGACCTCGCTGCTCGACCAGTGGACCTACGAGGACGAGGCCTCGCGCGACTATTCGGCCCGCGACCGCTCGGCGATCTATGGCGGCTTCCACCTCTATGTTAAGCGCCCGGCATGAGCACGAGCGAGCTGCCGGCCGACCATGCCAAGTTGATGGACGGCGTCTATCGTTGGCAGCGTCATATCTACGACCTGACCCGCAAATATTACCTGCTCGGCCGCGACCAGATGATATCGGGGCTGGACGTGCCGGCGAACGGCACAGCGCTCGAACTCGGCTGCGGCACCGGTCGCAACATCGCGCTTGCCGCCCGCCGCTATCCGGAGGCGCGCTTCTTCGGTCTCGATATTTCGGCGGAAATGCTGGAAACAGCGGCAGCCGCCGTCGCGCGCGAAGGCCTGTCCGGTCGCGTCATGCTGGCGCGCGGCGATGCCACCGATTTCGACGCCAAGACACTGTTCGGCGTCGAGCGTTTCGACCGCATCTTCGTGTCCTATTCGCTGTCGATGATCCCTGGCTGGGAAAAGACGGTTTCAGCAGCGCTTGCAGCACTTGCGCCCGGCGGCTCATTGCATGTCGTCGATTTCGGCCAGCAGGAAGGTCTTCCCAACTGGTTCCGGACATTGCTGCGCGGCTGGCTCAGAAAATTCCACGTCGCGCCGCGTGAATCATTGCGCGAAGTCCTGGAATCGGAATCTCGGCGAACCGGCGCAAGCTTCCGTTTCCGCACGCTTTATCGCGGCTACGCTTGGCTGGCGGTGATCGCGCAGCCAAGAGGCTAATGCAGCGCCTTCACCAGCGCTCCAAGCATCACCTGCGGCCGGTAGCCGAGCTTGGCCGGGGTTAGCCCGAGCCGCACCACCACCAGTTGCTCCGACGGGACGATGGCGACCGTCTGGCCGTCATGGCCCTCCATCCAGTAGGTGTCCTTTGGCAGGCCGGCGGCGACGCCGGCGCCGGGGTTTCCCTCATCGCCAGGCGCCTCGATCCACAACTGCCCCTTGCCATAGACCTTCGAGGCCGGCGCCGGCTCGCGCATCCAGTCGACGAAACCGGCCGGCAGGATCTGGTTGCCGTTCCACACCCCGCCTTGCAGCAGGAACTGGCCGAAGCGCGCCCAGTCATGGCCGGTGGCGTAGAGATAGGATGAGCCGACGAAGGTGCCCTCTTCGTCTGTTTCGAGCACCGCGCCTTGCATGCCAAGCGGCGCGAACAGCGCTGTCCGCGGCCAAGCCAGCGCCTTCACCTTGTCACCGATCGCGTCCTGCCACAGCCGCGACAGCATCACTGCCGTGCCGCTCGAATAGGAGAAGACCTTACCCACTTCGCCGGTCATCGGCTTGGATTCGGCGAAGCCCGCCATGTCGGGCTCGAGATAGAGCATGCGCGTCACGTCGGCGACGTCGCCATAATCCTCGTTGAACTCCAGCCCGCTCGACATCGCCATCATGTCGGCGAGACTGATGGCGGCGCGGCCGTCCGCCTTCCAGGGGCCGAACAGGCCCTGATTGGTCACCGCCATCTTGCCGTCCTTGACCAGCGTGCCGACAAGCGCGGCATTGACCGTCTTGGTCATCGACCAGCCGAGCAGCGGCGTCTTCGCCGAAAAGCCGTCGCCATAACGCTCGGCAACGATGCGACCGTTCTTCACCACCACCACAGCCCGCATGCCGGTGCCGGTCATCCCTGCATCGTCGAGGATCTTGCCGATCTCGGGATTCTGCGAGGCATCGACCCGATCGCCCTCCGGCCACAGATCGCCCTTGGTGGTCGCCAACGCTTCGGCAGGGATTGTGGTACGCCGTACCTTGCCGACATCGCCGTCGGGAACCGAGGCGCAACCCAAGCCGTCGCGCGCGACGGCAACGCTCTTGCCGAGGAAGCCGAGCAGCCCGGCCGAGACGGTCCCCCTGTTCTTGTCGACCGACACTTTCATAAGCCTGAGCAGTGGATGGCCAGGTGCCTGCACGTCTACGGCAAGTACCTCGTGGGGGTCACGTCCGGCGATAAAAACATTCGAGCAGACGATCTTGGCCGAATAGCCCGAACCGACGCGGATCAGTTCCGGCGGCGCGATGTAGAGCCAGGCTAACAATGCGGCGACCGCCAGCACGACCAGGCCAAGCAGCCATTTAACGATGTTCACGACGACCCGCATCTTTTAAGTCCCTGCTTTTCCGCTGCCCGGTGGCTTGCGGCTCGATTGATGTCATCGATTTGCCGCCATTGCTTCCGCAAAATCGGTGTTCTTGTCGAGCGCCGTCAACCTGTTATCAACCATGATCGGCGATCACTGGAGAATCGGGCGATGCTGTGGGGCGATCGTCTGGTCTGGTGGGGCTACCCGCAACAACAAAACCCAACAGCGACCGGCTGATTCCGGCTCGGGAAATGCGATGCGCCGTTTCGCGGCCCTCATCACGTTGACGCTGCTGGCCGCCTGCTCGACCGCCGGCGATCTCGTGCCGTCGATGTCGCCTTCGAGCAGCCCGACGGTTGCGGTGCGCGCACCGCGCTTCGAAGACTCCAAGCCGCATGAGTGGGACAGCGGCACGCCCTGGAATTACGCCGTTCACGGCACCGATGTCTCCAAGTACCAGACGTCGGTCGACTGGCCGACAGCCAAGGCCAGCGGCATCTCCTTCGCCTTCATCAAGGCGACCGAGGGCGGCGATCGTTTCGACGACTATTTCAACGAGCACTGGGCCCGCACCAAAGCCAATGGCATTCCGCGCGCGGCCTACCATTTCTTCTATTTCTGCACGCCGGCCGCCACCCAGGCGCGCTGGTTCATCGAAAACGTGCCTGTCGACCGCTCGGCCATGCCGCCGGTGCTCGACATGGAATGGAACCCGAAATCGCCGACCTGCCGGCTGCGTCCGGATTCGGCGACGGTTCGCGCGGAGATGACCACCTTTCTCGAAATCGTCGAACGGCACTATGGCAAGAAGCCGATCATCTACACCTCGGTCGACTTCTTTGACGACAACGACCTTTCGACTTTCCGCGGCTATCCCTACTGGCTGCGCTCGGTCGCCGGCCACCCCCGCCAGAAATACGGCAGCCACCCGTTCACCTTCTGGCAATACACCGGAACCGGCATCGTTCCCGGCATGACCGGCAAATCCGATATCAACGTCTTCAACGGCAGCGAAGCTGCCTGGAAAAAGTGGCTGCGGCAGAACACGCATTGACACCGGTGCAACGGCAGCGAAGCCGTCCGAAACCGCAGGCCGCGGCAGAACACCCGTTGACACCGGCGCTGCCGCCTGCTTTTCGACGGTCCATGCGAACCGATTTGCAACCACAGGGATATCAGGGCCGGAAACAGTCGAAGAACCGACTGCGCTCCGGGCTGCTCGCGGCCCTGCTGCTCAGCGCCGCGGCCGTGCCGGCGGCAGCGCAGGAATGCGGCGGCGACTTCGAAGCCTGGAAACAAGGCGTCGCGGCGGAAGCCAAGGCAGCCGGCGTCGGCGCTATCGGCCTCGACGCGCTGGAAGCCGCCAACATCGACGACAAGGTGCTGGCGCGCGATCGCGCCCAGGGCGTCTTCGCCCAGACCTTCATCCAGTTCTCCAACCGCATGATCTCGGCCTACCGGCTGAAGCAGGGTGCGGCCAATCTGAAGAAATACGCCGACGTCTTTGCCCGCGCCGACCAGCAGTTCGGTGTCCAGGCGCCGATCATCACCGCCTTCTGGGGGCTGGAGACCGATTTCGGCGCCGTGCAGGGCGATTTCCACACGCTAAGCGCCTTGGTGACGCTGTCGCATGACTGCCGCCGCCCGCAGCTGTTTAGGCCGCAGCTGGTACCGCTGTTGATGCTGATCGATCGCGGCGTCGTGCCAGCCGACGTCACCGGCGCCTGGGCCGGCGAGGTTGGCCAGACGCAGATCCTGCCCTCCGACTATCTAGCGCGCGGCGTCGACGGCGACGGCGATGGCATCGTCGACCTCAGGCGCAGCGTGCCCGACGTGATCATGACCACGGCCAACAAGGTGCTGTCGCGCGGCTGGAAACGCGACCAGCCCTGGATCGAGGAAGTGCGCGTGCCCGAGGACATGCCGTGGGAGCAGACCGGCCGCACCAACAAGCTGCCGCTGTCGCAATGGGCTCAATGGGGCGTTACCAATCCCGACGGCACGCCGCTGATCGACAACGGCCTGAAGGCCGGCCTGGCGCTGCCGATGGGCCGCAAGGGCCCGGCCTTCCTCGCCTATGACAATTTCGACGTCTATCTCGAATGGAACCAGTCCTTCACCTACGCCCTGACGGCGGCAAACCTCGCGGCACGGTTGGCAGGGGCAAAGCAATTCGACCCGCGCAATCCCGAAACCGGGCTCAATGGCGACCAGATGAAGGAATTGCAGACCAAGCTCGAGGCCAGGGGTTATGACGTCGGCACCGTCGACGGCATTCTGGGCACCAACACCCGTGAGGCTATCCGCAAGGAACAGATGCGGCTTGGGCTACCGGTCGACGGCTGGCCGACGCCGGAGCTTTTGGGGAAATTGTGAAGAAAGCGAGTAGACAGCAGGGGCCTAGGCAGTAGAACCTCCCCAAGCTGCATTCCCTATTCCCTAGTCCTTGCCCGAACGAAATCGATAAATGCTCGCAAAGCCGGCGGGACGTGTCTCGAACTTGGGTGATACAGGAAGAAGCCTGGGAAGCTGGGCGACCAGGGCTCAAGAAATCTCACCAACCTGCCAGCCCCGATCGACGGCTGGACCTGATAGTCGATCATGTAGGCGACACCTGCTCCACCCAGCGCCGCATTCAGCATCAGCTCGGTGTCGTTGACGGTCAGGCTGCCCTGGACTGCGATTTCAAGAACCCGTCTGCCGCGCGAAAACTCCCACCGGTAGATGTTGCCGCCGCCCGGCCATTGAAAATTGATGCATTGGTGCTGGTGCAGATCCTGGGGATGACGGGGAATTGCGCGGCCTTCGAGGTAGGCCGGGGCAGCCACCGCCGCCATTTGCAGATCCTCGCTGAGCTTGACTGCCACCATGTCCTTGTGCAGCCGCTCGCCGAGACGTATCCCGGCGTCGAACCGGCCCTGGACAATATCGGTCAGCATGTCGTCGACGATCACCGTCAGCGCGATTTCGGGATAGGCGCGCTGGAAGTCTCCCAGGATAGGCGCGATGAAACGCATCGCCGCGACGCGCGACACGTTGATGCGTAGCGATCCCGCCGGCCGGTCTCGTCCGGCCTGAACGTCGGCAACAGCACCGTCCAGTTCGCCGAATGCAGCGGCCAGCCGGGCAAACAGCGTATCGCCGGCAGCGGTCGGTGAAACACTGCGGGTCGTGCGGTTGAGCAGCCTGACCCCGATACGAGCCTCCAACTGCCGGATCGATTGGCTGAGCGACGGCGGCGACACACGCAGCCGCGCCGCGGCGCGAACGAAACTGCCCTCCTCCACGATCGCGGCAAATGCCTTGAGCTGGGAGAATTCGGAACCGCGCATTGTGTATTCCTGGATTAACAAGCCAGTTAGATAATAGGCCATTATCTGATCAGTTGTATTGCCCTATTTCTCGACCATCGGCCTGCCGACCGCGGGCCTGGACGGTTGAAGGAATTGATCATGTCCCAGTCCTTGCAAGGCAAAACCGCACTCGTCACCGGCAGTTCGCGCGGTATCGGGCGAGCCATCGCCGAAGGGCTCGCGGCCAAGGGCGCTGCCGTCGTCGTCAATTATGTCAGCAACCGGAAAGCAGCTGACGAGGTCGTGGTCGCTATCGCCAGCAAGGGCGGAAAGGCAATCGCCATTGAGGCCGACATTTCCGTTCTTGCCGATGTCCGTCGCCTGTTCGACGAGACCGAGAACCAATTGGGCGCGATAGAGATTGTCGTTGCCAATGTCGGCGTCGCCATCATCAAGCCGTCCATCGAGGTGAGTGAAGCCGATTTCGACCTTGTCTTCGGAACCAACGCCAAGGGCACGTTCTTCACGCTTCAGGAAGCAGCGCGCCGTGTGCGCGACGGCGGCCGGATCATCGCGGTCTCCACTGGCGGCACCAAGATGTTCTTCACGCAGACGGCGCTCTATCTCGGCAGCAAGGGTGCCGTCGAACAATTCGTCCGCGTGCTCTCGCGGGAACTCGGGGCGCGCGGAATCACCGTGAATGCACTGTCGCCAGGCTTCACCGACACGGACCTGCTTCCCGAGCGCGATCGTGCCGTGGCCGCCGGCATGTCGCCCTTCGGCAGGATTGGCGCCACGCGCGACGTTGCCGATGTCGCGGTCTTCCTGGCCAGCGACGAGGCCCGCTGGCTGACCGGCGAGAATATCCAGGCCGGTGGCGGGGTGGCCTAATCCGCCATCGTCTCCAGGCTGGCAAAGCCCTGCGGCGCATCGCCTTCGTCGAAGGGCGTCGTCACCTCGACGAAAGTGTCGGGATAAAAGCCGTTGAAGCGGGTTCGCAGCGAAAGCGAATAGGCGCCGATATGGCCGATCTCGATCCAGTCGCCGGTGTCGACGGTTTCCGGCAGCCAGAAGGGCCTCGACAGGATGTCGACGGAATCGCAGGTCGCGCCGCAGACCTTGAACGGCACGATGTTCTTCTCCTCGCCATTGCGCGAGCGGATCGCCGGATCGGGAATGAAACGCGCCGGCAGCGTGATCTTGCCGGTCCATGAATCCGACAGCGACGCCCAGATGCCGTCATTGATGTAGAGCCGCTTGCCCTTGCGCAGCAGCACGCGCACGATCAGTGAAAGGCAGCGCGCGACGATCACCCGGCCGGGCTCGGCCACCAGCGGCATCTGGTCGAACTGATATTCCCTGAGGTCGCCCGACAGCCGCGACATGATCTGGCCGAGCGACGGCATCTCGACCTGCTTGCGGTTGGGATCATGGCCATATTCGGCGGGAAAACCGCCACCGACGTCGAGACCGGCCACGTCGAAGGTCAGTCGGTTGCGCACCCAATCGGCCGAGGCCAGCGCCCGCTCATAAGTGTCGGGATCCTCGATCTGGCTGCCGACATGGAAGCAAAGCCCAACCTTGTAGCCGGTGCGGTTGAGCCGCTCGGCAAGCTCCACCGCATAGGCCGGCCCGGCGCCGAATTTCTTCGACAGTTCGTAAGCAGCCGAGCCTTTGGTCTGGATGCGCACGAACACGCTGATGGCGCCCGGATCGATGTCGAGCGCACGCACCACGCGCGTCAGCTTGGTGATTTCGTCCTCATGGTCGAGCGAAATCACGCGGATGGCGTATTTCTCCAGCGCCAACTTGATGTCCGACTGCGCCTTGACCGGATGCATGTAAAGCATCTCGGCATCGGGTGAGACCGCACGCACGGCGGCGAACTCGCCGGGCGAAGCCACATCGAAGGCAGTAACGCCGGCTTCGACCAGCGCCTTCAGCACGATCTGCTCCCCATTGGTCTTGACCGCATAGGCGGTCTTGCCGGGAAACATGCCCATGAATTGTTTGGCGTCCGCCTTCAGCACCTGCGGGCGAAAGCAGTAGACCGGGTCGTCAGGACGAAGCGCCAGCGCCGCCTCGCGGGCATTCTCGAATCGCTGCATGGACGAATCCCCTAACTTCTCGGCTGCGCACAATTAATCCAAGCTAGCGGCTAAAGAAAACAATTCTGTGTCTCGCGGCGCTGATGCTACGGCGTTAGGACCAAATGGGTACGTCTGCCATCCGATCAGGTTTCGGGTGGCCCTTGTCGCTGGACCCGATATGCCTTTTGCCTGACCGACTGGCGCTCGCGCCGTCTGGGGAGGACGATTCGAAATGGCAATTGCCACGACATCCGTGCAGCGCGGACCGATGACGCTCAGGGACTGGGGCCAGCTTCTCCTGCTCGGCGCGATCTGGGGCGGTTCATTCTTCTTTGCCCGCATCGCCGTTGCCGAGATACACCCGCTGGTGCTGGTGCTGTTTCGCGTCGCCATCGCGGCGATCGCGCTGCAGCTCTATCTCGCCATTCGCGGCCCGTCCTTCCGCCTCGCCTTTCCGCATGCTGGCCTGTTTTTCCTGCTGGCGCTCGCCAACAATGTCGTGCCGTTCTCGCTGATCTTCGCCGGCCAGACCGCGCTCGGCGCCGGCGTCGCCTCGGTGCTCAATGCGACGACGCCGTTCTGGACGCTGATCCTCGCCAATGCGTTGACATCGGACGAAAAGCTGTCCTGGAACAAGCTTGCCGGCATCGGGCTCGGCATCGCCGGCACCGCGGTCATGATCGGCCCCGGCCTGCTGGCCGGGCTCGGCGGCCCGGTCTGGGCGAAGTTCGCGCTGATCGGCGCCTCGCTGTCCTACGCTGTCGCGCTGATGATCGCCCGCCGCTTCAAGGGCGTGCCCTCGCCTGTCATCGCCACAGGACAATTGACGGCGTCGACCATCATCATGATCCCGGTGGTGCTGTTCACCTACGGCCCGGCCGGCCTGTTCTCGGCCTCGCCGCCGGTCTGGGCAGCGGTGTTGGCGTTGGCACTGCTCTCCACCGCCTTCGCCTACATTCTCTATTTCAATCTCGTCGCCTCGGCCGGCGCCACCAACGCTTCGCTGGTCACGCTCATCGTCCCGGCCAGCGCCATCCTGCTCGGCTTACTGTTCCTCGGCGAGCGGCTCGCTCTGTTTGAGTTCTGCGGCATGGCGCTGATTGCCTTCGGCCTGGTGACGATCGACGGACGGTTGTTCGGTCGGCGCTAGAACGGGGATGGTAGCGCTGCCATGCCACGCTTCCGCCACAGACCCGTCACAATTTATTCACAGCCCGCCAGCGGGCATTTGCCGAAGAGTTTCAATGCCTAACGGCAAGTGGCGGGTCGCAAATTCCACAATCGTGTCGCATTGCAGCATACTTTCCGCTTGCCTGTGGCATAAATGCCCCTAGACTCCACCCATAGCTCTTTCATAGAGGAGGCTATGACATGGGACTTACGAGGCCAATCAACGCATTGATGATCTGTGCTGCATTTGCCTTCATTGGCGCCCTTATCATAGGCGTTCTTCCGTAACCGCCAGAGCGGAAGAAGATAGCAGCAAATAGCCCACAAATTCGAAAGGCCGGGTTTTTCGCCCGGCCTTTTGCATTTCAGATCATCACGATGAGACTCAGGCCGCGGCCGACCCAGCCACTTCCGTTTCGTGCGAGCGGATGCCGATCATGTGGCAGATCGCGAACACCAGGTCAGCCCGGTTCATGGTGTAGAAGTGGAAATCGCTGACGCCGCGCTCGACAAGGTCGAGCACCTGCTCTGCGGCCACGGCCGATGCCACCAAAGCATGCGTCTGCGGGTCGTTTTGCAGCCCCTCGAAGCGCTCAGCCAGCCATGCCGGCACCAGCGCACCGCAGCGTGCCGAGAAATTGGCGACCTGGGTGAAATTGTGCACCGGCAGGATGCCGGGCACGATCGGGATGTAGATGCCGGCGCGGCGCGCCTTCTCGACGTAACGCTCGTAGAGATCGTTGTCGAAGAAGAACTGGGTGATCGCCCGGGTCGCGCCATTGTCGGCCTTGCGCTTCAGCATGTCGAAGTCGGTGGCGAAGTCAGGGCTTTCCGGATGCTTTTCCGGATAGGCCGAGACCGAAATGTCGAAATCGCCGGCTCCCTTCAGCGCGCCGACCAGTTCGGCGCCATTGGCATAGCCATCGGGATGCGGCCGGTAGGCGGTGCCGACGCCCGCCGCTGGATCGCCGCGCAAGGCGACGAAGCGTTTCACGCCCATCTCGGCGAATTCGCGAACCACGGCGTCGACCTCATGGCGGGCGGCGTCAACGCAGGTCATGTGCGCCGCCGGCGTCAGCGTCGTCTCGTTGAGGATGCGCTTGACCGTGCGGGCCGTGCGCTCGCGCGTCGAGCCGCCGGCGCCATAGGTCACCGAAACGAATTTCGGCTTCAGCGGCTCCAGCCTAGTGACGGTGTCCCAGAGCCTCGCCTCCATCTCGTCGGTCTTCGGCGGAAAGAATTCGAAGGAGACGCGGACCTTGTCGCCAATGTCGGGACGGCGGGAAAAGCGGAACTGGTTCATCAGGCGGTTTCCCCAATTTGGTATGCTTTGGCCGGCAAAGAGTCGTTGGAAGGTTCGGCGATCAGCATGCGGCGGTCGCGGCCGAGCCACAGCTTGACGGTGAGCCTGGCTTCGTTGCCGCCGCGCGGCTCGAATTCCTGGGCATCTTCGAGGTCGAGCTCAGCCTCGGCAAACCATTCCGATATCTGCCGATCGGAAAAGCCCAGTCTGACATGCGCATGCTGATCACGCAGGAACTCCAGCGCATGCGGCGCGAAGTCGACGATTACCAGCCGGCCCGCCGGGCGCAGCAACCTCGCCGCCTCGCGGATGGCGCGGGCGGGGTCATCGAGATAGTGCAGCACCTGATGGATGGTGACGAGGTCGAAGGCATCGCGCTCGACCGGCGGCGCAAAGATGTCGCCCTGGCGGACCTGCGCATTGGCAATGCCGGCCTTGTCGAGATTGGCGCGCGCCACCGTCAGCATCTCGCGCGACATATCGATGCCGACGCCACGCCGGTAGAGCGGCGAGAAGATCTCAAGGAGGCGCCCGGTGCCGGTGCCAAGATCGAGCATCGACTGGAACGGCCGCTTGCCGACCAGTTTGAGGAGTGCTGCTTCCACCGCGCGGTCCGGCACATGCAGCGAGCGGATATGGTCCCAGCTCGCAGCGTTTTCGGAGAAATATTCGGCGGCGCGATCCTGCCGCTTGCGCTTGACCGACGCCAGCCGCTCGAGGTCGCGCTCGACCTGCGGGTCGGCGCCGCGAATGCCGGAGACCAGCCCCATGACGAAGTCGCGCGCGGAATCGGTATCTGACAATCGGAAGAACGCCCAGGAGCCTTCCTGATAACGGCCGATCAGCCCTGCTTCCAGCAACAGCTTCAGATGGCGCGACACGCGCGGCTGCGACTGGCTGAGGATCTCGGTGAGATCGGACACCGTAAGGTCGCCGCGCGACAACAGCGCCAGGATGCGCAGGCGGCTCGATTCGGCCGCCGCCTTCAATGTATCCACCATCGTATCGAGCGAGACATGCATTGGCGTATTCTCGTTGAAAAGATATAAACATATGTTTATGTCAGCTTTAACGACATGGCAAGACCTATGTCGCTTCCTGACAAGAAAATGCCGCACGTGTGATCCCCATGGCCGGAAAGCGCTTTTCCGTCACGATCGACTGGAAACCTGTGCTAGAGGCGAAAGCCATGTTCGAGACGCGCGACGGCGAAAAGCTCCTGCAGTCAGACCCGGCTGACATGCCGCCGGATGGCCACATCGTGTTCATCGGCCGCATCGCCTCGCCATGGACATCGCGGGAAAGCTGCCCGAAGAACATGCGCGCGGCGCGCGAGACGGGACAGGCGGCGACGGTTGTCATCGACCCACCCTATCGCGAGGGCCTGCTTGCGCTGGAGCGCGCCAGCCACATCATCATCCTATCCTGGCTGCATCACGCACCGCGGGGACTGATTGTCCAGAAACCCCGCCATGCGGCTGAACCGAAAGGCGTTTTCTCGTTGCGCTCCCCGGCCCGGCCGAACCCGATCGGACTCCACGTAGCCAAGCTGACCGCCGTCGACATCGATACAGGCCGCATCGATATCGACGCCATCGATGTGCTCGACGGCACGCCGGTGATCGACATCAAACCCTATTTCGCCTCGACCGATGCCTATGCCGGGGCAACCATTGCCGGGCGCGACGAGACATGAGCGCGCCCACCGGCCGCCGCCGCGCCATTGCCAAGGCGCTGACCGCGCTGCTGCCGCTGGCGCCCTATGCCGACATGGAGAAAATCCGCGCCGAGGCTGGTGCGGTGCATATGAAGACGCTGCCGCCGAGCATTGCCGTATGGCTGGCGACGATCGCCCACATCAGGCACGGCCATACCGACTATGAGAAACTGCTGGCCGAGGGCTATGATCGCGACTCGGCGCGGTTCTTCGTCATCGAGCAGACCAACATGGTGCTGACCCGCTGGCGCGCTACGCGCCTGCTCGATGCCGACGATGACGAGGAATGATCTCGGCTACTGCCGGCTTAACACCGCAACGGCGTTGTAAGGCTGGCCGTCGGCCTGCCCGACCCAGGTCCAGGACAGGTTCCCTTTGAAGAACCGGACGGTGATGCCGCCGCCATCGATGCACTTGTCCTGGCCGTAGGTGATGTTTTCGCGGTATTCCGCCGAGCTGTCGTCCCGCGAAATCTGGGTCAGAGATCCGCCGCAGCCGAGCGACGGATAATCGATCGACGCAGCGCGATCGCCGACGGTCATCGTGATCGCCCAGTCGGCGCCGGCGGCCCCTGCCGGGCTTTGATGTCCACTGCCGGTCCAGATGCCGTTGAGCCCCGTCGCGTTGACCAGGCAAGGGACGTTCTGGAAGATCGGCGTCAGCTCACTGCCCGTCTTTTCGCAGCGATAGGTCTGGCCGCTCTGGCACAGTTCCTCGCCCTCGCGGGCGCACTGCGCAAAGGCCTCGCCGGTAACGAAGACGAGGAAAACTGCAAAGATGATGGTCTGAAAAAATCTGCCCATGTTGCCCCCTCCCGGCCGGACATTTTCAAGGCTGACCATAGGGCAAATCGAATGTGCTACCTAGGACAAACAGCGTTGCCCGGGTGGCTCTATGCCGTCGGCTGAAGGCCGCTAGCCTGACCCGCGCCGCATTGAGCCGAAGGGACACCAGTCGCCATGAACCGAAGCGCAGCAGCAGGTAGCATTGCGCCATTGCCGACCCTGTCCGAGCGCCATATCGACCCGCATTCCTATCCCGACGGTATCGCCTTCCTCGACAGCCAATATCTGCCGATGTCGCAAGCAAAAATCTCGGTGCTGGATTGGGGTTTTCTGCATTCCGACGCCACCTACGACACCGTCCATGTCTGGAACGGCAGCTTCTTCCGCCTCGACCTGCATCTCGACCGCTTCTTCGCCAGCTTGCAGAAACTGCGCATGACGGTCCCGTTCGACCGCGACGGTGTGAGCGAAATCCTGCACAATTGCGTGGCGCTCTCGGGCCACCGCGCCGCCTATGTCGAGATGCTGTGCACGCGCGGCGCTTCGCCGACCTTCAGCCGCGATCCGCGCCAGGCGATCAACCGCTTCATGGCATTTGCCGTGCCGTTCGGTTCGGTCGCCAATGCCGAGCAGTTGCGGCGTGGACTGCATGTCGCCATCAGCCACAAGGTGCGCATTCCGCCGGCCTCGATCGACCCGGCGATCAAGAACTACCACTGGCTCGACCTGGTGCGCGGCCTCTACGATGCCTATGACCGTGGCGGCGAGACGGCGCTGGTCCTCGACTTCAACGGCAATGTCGCCGAAGGCCCCGGCTTCAACGTGTTCTGCGTCAAGGATGGCAGCCTATCGACGCCGGCCATTGGCGTGCTGCCCGGCATCACCAGGCGCACTGTCTTCGATCTCTGCGCCGAAGCCGGCCTTGCCGCCACGGCCGTCGATGTCAGCGTCGCCGCGCTGAAGGCTGCCGACGAAGTCTTCATCACCTCCACCGCCGGCGGCATCATGCCGGTGACGATCATCGACGGCATGCCAATCGCCGACGGCAAGGTCGGGCCGTTTACCAGCCGGCTGATGGCGCTCTACTGGCAAAAGCATGACGACCCGGCCTGGTCGAGCCCGGTGCGCTACCCCTGACCAGACAAGCGCCTTGCTCAGCCGGACGGTCGGGGCAAAAAGATTCCTCCTCGCCTCTGGAAAATCGCGCGATGCGCCGTATATGGCAGAAACGGAGAAGCCTCCGTTTCCATCCCCAATTCACGGCCCGCATGGGCAAGGACACCACATCATGACATCAAAGGTTTGGTTCATCACCGGATCGTCGAAAGGTTTTGGCCGCGTCTGGGCCGAGGCAGCGCTCGCCCGTGGCGACCGTGTCGCCGCAACCGCCCGCGATGCCGGCACGCTCGCCGATCTCGTCGCAAAATATGGCGACAACATCGCCGCGATAAAGCTCGACGTCACCGACAAGAAAGCCGTCGATGCGGCAATAGCCGAGGCGCACAAGCGCTTTGGCCGGCTCGACGTCGTCATCAACAATGCCGGCTATGGCCATTTTGGCGCCATCGAGGAAGTCAGCGAGCAGGAAGCCCGCGACCAGATCGAGACCAACGTCTTCGGCGCGCTCTGGGTCACCCAGGCGGCGCTGCCGATCATGCGGGCGCAGCGTTCCGGCCACATCATCCAGATCTCGTCGATCGGCGGCGTCAACGCCTTTGCCTCGCTTGGCCTCTACCACGCCTCGAAATGGGCGCTCGAAGCGTTCAGCCAGTCGCTCAGCCTGGAAGTCGCTGAATTCGGCATCCATGTGACGCTGGTCGAGCCGGGCGGCTTCTCGACCGACTGGTCCGGCGCCTCTGCCAAGACCTCGAAAGCGATCGAGGCCTATGCACCCGCCCGCGCCGCCATGGCCGAGCGTCGCAGCCGCGTCGTGGCCGGCGATCCCGAGGCCACCGGACCGGCAATGCTCGAAATCGTCGACGCGGCCGAGCCGCCGCTGCGCGTATTCTTCGGCGACGGCGGCCTGCCGATGATCAAGCAGGAATACGCCAACCGCATCGCGCTCTGGGAAAAGTGGGACCACGTTTCCATCGAGGCGCAGGGCGCGAAGAAGAACCGCAAGGCGGCCTGAACACGTCTCTAAAATCCGGTTGCGCCGTCCCGGCGGCGCAGCCGGCTCTCGTATCGTAGAGCTACGGTCGATAAATCCACTGCTCCGGCACGCGCGCCGAGATCTCTTCGCCGACCGTGATGCTGCCCGGTTTCTCGACCCAGGCAACCAGGCCGCGCAACCGCTTCGCCGCCTGCGGGAAGGCCAGCGCGCCCGTCTCGTGATCGGCCATATCAGCATTTTCGGCGACCGAACGCCCGGCGAGCCGACACGGCCCGTTCTGTGCATCGACCTTGATGGTCACGCCGCTCTTGAAGAACAGCAGCGTGCCTGAAGGCAACATCGAGAGATGCGGCACGCCCTCGATTAGCAGATTGGCGCCTATCCATTCCGGCTTGATCTCGGCTAGCCCCATCCGTTCCGCAACGATCGCCAGTTCGTCCGCCGCGACGATCGACAACTGCCGCTCGTTTCGCATTTCGGTGCCGCGCGGATACCATGGCTCGCGCCCGCCGGAGCGACGCGTGGCGCCGGCGTGGAAGTCGCCTGATATGCCGTCGAAGCCGAGCTGCAATGCTTCCACCGGGCGCGTCTGAAAATGATCCGATGGCGCGACGTAGAGTGCCGCCACCTTGGCGGCCAGCTTCCTGGCCGGGATGATTTCGACCGGCTTCTCAGCTTCGGGGAAAAGGTCCAGCGTGGTGTCTTGTCTCTGAATCATGCCCTTGGTTTTGCCTCCCGAGCGGCAGAGCCGCAAGAGCGGTTTCGGCCAAAGCCCGCAGCTCTTCGACCGAAGCGCCGTCCCGCGCCTGGATCGACATGCCGTTCATGGTCCCGGCCAGGTATTTGGCGAAGCCCTTAACGGAAATTCCTGCCGGCAAGTCACCTTTTGTCTTGCCCTCCGCCAGCCGTCCAGCGATCGCCGCTTCGCTCGCCTTGCGATATGTCTTGAGTTCATCGGCAATGGCTTGCGCCTGCGGCGAAGTCGCCAGCGCACCGCTGACGAACAGGCAGCCACCGGGCTTGCCGGGCCTGGAATAGGCCTCCGCTGCCCCGAGCAGCAACCGCCGGATGGCCTCCCCCGTCGACACCGGTGCGCTCAGCGCCTCCAGCGCAAAGCCGATCTCTGTCTGGTGGTAGCGCTCAAGCGCCTTGCGGAACAAAGTCTCTTTGTCGGTGAAGGCATTGTAGATCTGCGGCGGCGTCAGCCCCATCGCCTCGCGCAGCATGGTGAGCGACGTCGCCTCGTAGCCATGCTCCCAGAACAGATGCATTGCCGCATCCAGTGCCCGGTCGGGGTCGAAGGCACGCGGCCGGCCGCCACGCGGCTTTTCCAAATTATCCATAGCGATCGTTACGAAACCTGTTGACTCACCTTCTCCACGTATCGTAACAATCGATACGAAACATGGCAAGCAGCGACTGCAGTCCATGCGATCTCCAGGAGAGGATAGAAAAATGCCCATCACCGTAACCGCACCGCAAGGCTTACTGACCCCGGCCGGAGAGCGCGAGATCTTGCCGCGTCTCAGCGCCGCCCTGATCGAAGCGTCCGGCGCCACCGGCAATGCGTTCTTCACCGCGATCGTCGGCGGTACTGTCCAGATCCTGCCGCCGCACCACATCTATGCCGGCGGTACCAATCGGCCCGTCGTCATGGTCGAGTTGAAATTGCCCAACATCGGCCTCGGCTCGCTCGAAGCCCGCAGGGACTTCATCGCCGCTGCCGCCAGCATCGTCGCCGAGCTCTGCGTGCCCGGTCACAGGTCCGAAAACACCTGGATCAACATCGTCAATGCGCCCGACGGCGGCTGGGGCATCGGCGACAGGCAATTTACCGGCGACGCGCTGATCGCAGCCGCAACCGCCGCCGCGCATTGACGAGGCAAGCGCAACGACCAGGAACAACCCGATGCGGCTCTCCCCTTCGCTGTTCTTCACCATCAATTGCGAACGGGCATTGGCCTTCTACGAAGCGTGCGGGCTCGCCCGGGCAACCATCCTGCTGCGCTGGGGCGACAACGGCATGCCGGTACGAACCGAAGCCATGCGGGGAAAAATCCTGCATGCGCGCTTCGAAGGCCCGGGCGTGCTGTTTCATGCCTCGGACAATGACGATGCGGAGCCGATGAAAGGCTCCGCTTTGATGCTGGAGTTCGACGACCAGGCCAAAATGCGGGAGCTTTTCGACCGCATGGCCTCGGGCGGCAGGATCACTGTACCGCTGGCACGGCAATATTGGGGAACCAGCTTCGGCATGCTGGTAGACGCATTTGGCGTGCAGTGGATGTTCTCGGGTGAATGAGCGTGGATCACGATCTTCTTACCTGAAAGCGGCACCGGTCCCGTATTGCGCCGCATTGCCGCCGTGCTGCACCGGCTTCATGGTAGACAGTCGGTGGAGGTCTCCCATGCGTCCCGGTACGGCAATCGCATTGCTCTGGCTGATCTGGGTCGTGTCCTGGCTTCTAGCCGCCTTTTGGTCCGACCCCGCGCAAAAGCGCGCCGGCATCCAGGCGGAGTTTCGCTATCGCGCTTTGTGGATGATCGGCGCGGTGCTGCTGTTCATTCCCGCGCATGGCTATGCCGGCCGGCTGCGGTTCTGGTTTCCGACCCTTGCCGAAGCGTGGATCTGCGTCGGGATCATTGCCGTTGGCCTGTTGTTCGCCTGGTGGGCGCGGCTGCATCTCGGCCGCCTCTGGTCGGCTTCGGTCACGGCGAAGGCCCAACACCGTGTCATCGACACCGGCCCCTACGGGCTGGTCCGCCATCCGATCTACACTGGACTGCTCTTGGCAATCCTGGCCACCATGGCGGCCAAGGGCACGGTCTGGGGCATCGCCGGCGCGGTCTTTCTCACCGTCGGCATCGTCGTCAAGGCTAAGCTTGAGGAGCGTTTTCTGCGCGGCGAACTCGGCAGCGCCTATGACGACTACGCCCGCCGCGTGCCGATGCTGGTGCCGTTCACGCCGGCCTGACTACAGCATCCTGAGCAGCGCGCCACCGATCGAATAGCCGGCGCCGAAGGCGCACAGCACGCCGAAATCGCCGGGCTTCATGTCGGCGTGGTTTTCCGAAAGCGCAATGATGGCGCCGGCGCCGGCGGTGTTGCCGAGCCGCTCCAGCACCATCGGCGCACGGTCGTGGTCGACCTCATGGCCGAAGGCCAGTTTCAGGATCATGGCGTTCATCCGCGCATTGGCCTGATGCAGCCAGAAGCGCCGGACGGCTTGCGGCGTCAGCCCGTGTTCGGCCAGGAACTCGACGATGAATTTGTGGCCGGCGACGGTGACTTCCTTGAACACCTTGTTGCCGACCTGTTTGATCAGATTGCCCTCGAGGCTGATCATGTAGGGATCGTCCTGCGCGGTGCGGGTGTGGTAGCCCAGATTGGTGCGGATGTTGTTCGACATCTGCGTCCAGGTGCGTGTGTCCAGCACCTCGAAGCGTCCCGGCCGTTTCTCGCCCTTGGCCAAACCCTCGACCACCATCGCCACGGACGCGTCGCCGAAGATGAAATGCGTCTGCCGGTCGCGGAAATTGAGATGGCCGGTGATGATCTCCGGTGTAACCACCAGCACGCGTTTGTGCGCGCCCGTCCGCACCAGATTGACCGCGATGTGCAAGGCGGCCGCGGCGGACGAACAGCCGAGGCCCATGTCGAAGCCGGCGCCCTTGGTGCCCAGCGCCTCCTGCATTTCGATGGCGATCGCCGGATAGGGCCGCTGCTGGTGCGAGGCCGAACAGATCACCAGATCGATATCGGACGGGTTCAGGCCGGCATGGTCGAGCGCCTTTTTTGCCGCGGCCACGCCGAACTCGGCCTGCAGCGACAGCGCATCGTCGGGCCGTGCCGGGATGCGCGGCGCCATGCGGGTCGGGTCGAGAATGCCTTCCCGCTCGATGACATGGCGGGTCTGGACGCCCGAGGCATGGACGATGAAGGCGCTGTCCGATTTCTGCAGCAGGGTCTCGCCGGAGACCTCGCGGCGCGCATTCTCGGTATCGACCCAGGCATTGAAGCTGGCGACCAGTTCTTCATTGGTGATCTTGGCTTCAGGGATTTCAACGCCGATGCCGCTGATGATGACGCGATGCATTTCCAATCCGTCCATGCGCAGGCGTTGTCGTCCTCATGTGGGCGACGAATAGGCGCGACGCAACAGTTTTCTCACCCGGCCGGTTTACGCCGGCTTAAGCCGAGGACATTGGCCGGCATTCGCCAGAGCGCTAGCCCGCCCGCTTGGCGACAATGAAGATGCGCGGGAAGCGCAGCAACACCTTGCCGTTCGCCGTCTTCGGGTAGGCCTTGGCGATCTTCGCCGTGTAGCTCTCCAGAAACACTTTGCGCTCGTCGGCGTCCAGCGGATCGAGAAAGGGCTTCAACCCGGTCGACTTCACCCATTCGACGATCGCTTCGGCGTCAGCCAGCGGATGATTGTAGGCCGTATGCCAGATATCCACCCGGTCGGAGAGCGGCGACAACAGATCATGGTAGAACGACACCGGCGGCAACGGCCCGCGCGCCGCACCCGCCATCTTGGCAGTGAACGGCATTTCGGCCGCGGTCTCGCGCATCAGCTGATGCGAGGGCTCAAGCAGATTGTCGGGCATCTGGACGGCGAGCGCGCCGCCGGGCGCGAGAAAGCCCATCAGCCGCTGGAAGACAGCCGGATGGGTGGGCAGCCACTGGAACACCGCATTGGCAAAGATGACGTTGACCGGCTCGGCCGGCTGCCATGTCGAGGCGTCCGCGAGGTCGAAATTGACGCTGGGCAGGCGCGCCCTCGCCTTTTCGATCATGTCAGGAGAGGTGTCGAAACCGCTGATCTGCGCATCCGGCCAGCGCTCGACCAGCAGCTCGGTCGAATTGCCCGGCCCGCAGCCAATGTCGACCACCCGGCGCGGGAAATCGACCGGCACTTGCGCGACAAGATCGCGCGCCGGCCGCGTGCGCTCATCCTCGAATTTCAGATATTGGGCGGCGGACCAATCAGCCATTTGAGCTCCTCATATCGTCTTGAGAATTCGCCGCCCCGGTTGTTCCCTTACCGCGTCAGCCTCTTGTAGGTCATGCGGTGCGGGTTGACGGCCTCGGGCCCGAGCCGGCGGATCTTGTCCTGCTCGTAATCCTCGAAATTGCCCTCGAACCATTCGACATGGCTGTCGCCCTCGAAAGCGAGGATGTGCGTCGCCAGACGGTCGAGGAACATACGATCGTGCGAGATGATGACGGCGCAGCCACCGAAGTTTTCCAGCGCGTCTTCGAGTGCCGCCAGCGTTTCCGTGTCGAGATCGTTGGTCGGTTCGTCGAGCAGCAGCACATTGCCGCCGGTCTTCAGCATTTTTGCCAGATGCACGCGGTTGCGCTGGCCGCCGGAGAGGTTGCCGACCTTCTGCTGCTGGTCGCCGCCACGGAAGTTGAACGACGCGCAATAGGCGCGCGTGTTGGCTTCGAACTTGCCGAGCTTGACCACTTCGGCGCCGCCCGAGATTTCTTCCCAGACGGTCTTTGACGGATCGAGCGCGTCGCGGCTCTGGTCGACATAGCCGAGCTTGACCGTCTCGCCGACGCGGACCGTGCCGGCATCGGGCTTTTCCTGGCCGGTGATCATGCGGAACAGCGTCGTCTTGCCAGCGCCGTTCGGGCCGATGACGCCGACAATGCCACCCGGCGGCAGTTTGAATTCCAGACCCTCGATCAGCAACGTGTCGCCAAAGCCCTTCGACAGGCCGTCGACCTCGATCACCACATTGCCGAGGCGCTCGCCATGCGGGATGACGATCTGCGTATCTGTCGGACGCCGCTTGTCGGCTGCATCCAGGAGATCCTGGAAGGCCTGGATACGCGCCTTCGACTTGGTCTGGCGGGCCTTGGGCGAGGACTGGATCCACTCGCGCTCGCGGCCGATGGCGCGCTGGCGAGCATCGTCCTCGCGGCCTTCCTGCTTGAGGCGCTTGGCCTTGGCTTCGAGGTATTTGGTGTAGTTGCCCTCGTAGGGAATGCCGCGGCCGCGATCGAGCTCGAGGATCCATCCCGTGACATTGTCGAGGAAGTAGCGATCGTGCGTGATGATCATCACCGCGCCCGGATAGGCGCGCAGATGCTTTTCCAGCCAGGCCGTAGTTTCGGCGTCGAGATGGTTGGTGGGTTCGTCAAGCAGCAGAAGGTCGGGCTGGCGCAAAAGCAGCTGGCAGAGCGCGACGCGGCGGCGCTCGCCACCCGAAAGCTTGGTGACGTCGGCCTCTTTGGGCGGGCAGCCAAGCGCTTCCATCGCCATCTCGACCTGCTGTTCGAGGTCCCACAGGTTCAGCCGGTCCATCTCGTCCTGGAGCTTGGCGGACTCGTCCGCCGTCTCGTCGGAGTAGTTCATCATCAGTTCGTTGTAACGTTCGATGATGGCGGTCTTGGCTGCGACGCCTTCCATGATGTTCTCGAACACCGTCTTGTTCGGGTCGAGCGCCGGCTCCTGCGCCAGGTAGCCGACGGTGGCGCCTTCGGCGAGCCACGCTTCGCCGTTCCACTCCTTGTCGATGCCGGCCATGATCTTGAGGATCGTCGACTTGCCGGCGCCGTTGGGGCCGAGAATGCCGATCTTGGCGTCCGGGTAGAAGGACAGATGAATGTTTTCGAGCACCTTCTTGGTGCCATAGGCCTTGTTGAGGCCGGCCATGTGATAGATGAACTGGCGTGCCACGCGCGCTTTCCCTGACAGTTGACCGAAAATGTCGGATTGAATGGAGGTTGGGCGCTATGTAGGCGATGCCGGGCCGAACGGCAATCGCTTTTGCCATTTCAAGCCAGGTGTACACCGCACGTTAAGTTTCCCGCCGGCCACAGAGCGCGCTGAACTCCGGTTAACCCTTCAGCGTCAAAACAGGATCGATCGCTGGCTTTCCGCGATTTCGAGAAAGAGAGATCGGACCGACGGCAGTGCTGAACAGTTTCCTGCTCCTTGCCGAAGCTGTGGTCTACTTCAGCGTCATGGTCACGCATGCGCGCCCATTCCACGTCCGTATAGGAAAAGCCCGGCCATTCCATGCGGCCGTCCTGGATTGCGGTCATCCCCCTGGCCCAGAAAGCCAGGCGCGCCAGCGCGCCTGATGTCATGCCACTCATCGCCACCCCCGCCGAATGAAATGCGTCCAGACCATATCACCGCGTCACTGCCAAGCGACAGACGGATATCCTACTGGAACCCGGCCGCATCGACCGAACCCTTCGGGCAGCCGGCCTTGGTCGTCGGTGCGGAGGCGAGCATCAGACTGCCCAGCGAACTGTCCGGGCCGATCGGGCCGGTCAGGCCGAGCGTCAGCTCGCCGATCAGCCGCCTGCCGCTTGACGGATCGACCAGGCAGGAGACGCGCACCCGCGCCCCGGCTCCAGCGCCGAAGGCGCTGTCGAAGGCGCTGCGGATCTGGTCCGAGGTCAGCTGCTTGCCGACATTCTTGGTGAAGAGCTCACGCACCGGCGAGGCATTCACCGCGCGCATGAGGTTCAACGCCTCGGCAAAATACTCCTGTTGGCTCTTGCCGTAGCAGGTGCCATGCTTGATCCACTCATGCCGTTCGAGCTTGGAGGCGGTGCCCGGCATCACCTGGTCAAGCTCGGCGCGCGTGTTGGCATCGAGATCGACCGGCGGCAGATCGGCCCAATGGGCCGGATTGTCATTGGCCTTGTCGCTCGCCGGCACCTGGCAATAGAAGTTGCCGTTCGGCTGCGGCCACAGCCCGTGCAAGGTGAAATGCGACGCGTCGAAACCGCCTGCCGTCTGCGCCTGGCATTCAGGCTTGCTCGACTTGGTTTCGCAAAAGGCCGGCTGCCAGCTCAGCGCAAAGACATATTCGGGCTTGCCCGAAGCCGCAGGCTTGCCCTGATCGGCCGGCGCGGCCGGCCCCGCGCTACCACCGGAAACATGGCCGCAGCTGATCTTGACCCAGCGGCGTTCCGGATCGGCGCCGGGCACGCGGATGAGGTAATGCGTCGGCGCATCCTTGTTGCCAGCCAGAAGGTCGTAGCTCTGTCCGGCCGCAGTCGAGATATTGCCCGGATTCTTGCCGCTCTTGATCGCCTGCGTTGCCGGACAGGCAGCGTCTGCGACGAAAGAGCCGCTCATCTTGACGTCGGCTCGCGCCATGCCTGCGCTGGCCAGCGCCACCAACACCGCAGCCCATATCGCCGATATCCGCATTCCAGAACTCCTAGCGTTTCATGCCGCAAGCTAGAAACGTACGACATGTCAGAATTACGATTTCTTTCGTCCGCCGCAAAAAACAATCTCCATAAGGTGCGGCTGACGTTTCCCGACCTCCCCTTGACGTCGGTCGCGCCGTCGCCCAACAGTCGCGGAGGGAGCTAGACATGGCATTTGACAAGCAGACGACGCTGGCCTCACCGACCGGGGCCACGCTCAACCTTTATGTAAACCACGCGAGCGGCACTCCGCGCGCCGTCGTCCAGATCAACCACGGCCTGGCCGAGCACGCCGCGCGCTATGCCCGCTTTGCCGATTTCCTCGCGCCGCGCGGCTTTCATGTCTACGTCCACGACCACCGCGGCCACGGCGCGACCAAGGCGCCCGATGCGCCGCTCGGCAGGTTTGCCGGCACAGACGGCCCGGCCAAGGTGATCGCCGATGTCGACGCCGTCCACGACTTGATCGCAAAAGAGCAGCCCGGCGTGCCGGTCATCCTGTTCGGCCACTCGATGGGCGCGTCGGTGGCGCTGAACTACCTGTTGGCACACTCGCCGCGCGTCCGCGCCGCTGCGATCTGGAACGGCAATTTCTCGCAAGGCCTGCTTGGTCAGCTTGCGCTCGCCATCCTGGCTTATGAGCGGTTCAGGCTCGGCTCCGATGTCCCCTCGCGTATCTTGCCCCGGCTGACCTTCCAGGCCTGGGGCAAGGCCGTGCCCAACCATAAGACGCTGTTCGACTGGCTGTCGCGCGACGAGGCGGAAGTGGCCAAGTACGTCGCCGATCCGCTCTGCGGCTGGGATGCCTCGATCTCGATGTGGCACGACGTCGTCCAGATGGCGCAGAAGGGCGGCAAGGATTCCGGCTTTGCCGGCATAAGGCGCGATCTTCCCGTCAGCATTGTCGGCGGCGAGAAAGACCCGGCTTCCGACTACGGCAAAGCCATCGATCATCTCGCCAAACGCATGCGCGCGATGGGCTTTTCGAATCTGCTTTCAAAGGTTTACGCCGACACCCGCCACGAAAGCCTGAACGAAGTGAACCGCGACATCGTCATGGACGATTTTGCCGCCTGGGCCAACAGCGTGCTGAAACGGTGACATCGCTGGCCCAGCGCAAGGCTCGTGACAGCGGCATCCCGGATTGATAGAGGCTGCGGTTCCGACCCATTCTGGTGTTTTTATGGCTGAACCTCCACTGAAAGGCGTCCGCGTCGTCGAACTGGCCCGCATCCTGGCCGGGCCATGGGCCGGTCAGTTGCTGGCCGATCTCGGCGCCGATGTCATCAAGGTCGAAAGCCCCGATGGCGGCGACGACACCCGCAAATGGGGTCCGCCCTTCGTCATGAGCCATGACGGCGAGAACCTGTCGGCCGCCTATTATCATTCGTGCAATCGCGGCAAGCGCTCCATCGCCATCGACTTCTCGACGCCTGAGGGTGCTGAAACGATACGCCGGCTGGTCGCTACCTCGGATGTGCTAATCGAGAACTTCAAGCTCGGCGGCCTGAAGAAGTATGGCCTTGATTACGAGAGCCTGAAGGCAATCAATCCCCGCCTCGTCTATTGCTCCATCACCGGCTTCGGCCAGGATGGGCCTTACGCACCCCGTGCGGGCTACGATTTCATCATCCAGGCCATGGCCGGCATGATGTCGATCACCGGCGAGGCCGGGCGCGAGCCGCAAAAGGCCGGCGTGGCCATTTCCGATATCTTCACCGGCCTCTATTCGGTGATCGCCATCCAGGCAGCGCTTCGCCATGCCGAAAAGACCGGCGAAGGCCAGCACATCGACATGGCGCTGTTCGACACCCAGATCTCCGCACTCGGCAACCAGAACCTCAACTATCTCGTCTCCGGCAAATCGCCGGTGCAGATGGGCAATGCGCATATGAACATCGCGCCCTATGAGGTTGTACCGGTCAGGGATGGCCACATCATCCTCGCGGTCGGCAATGACGGCCAGTTCGGCAAATTCTGCGCCGCGGTCGGGCTCGACCATCTCGCAGCGGATGCCGATTTCGCCACCAACCCGGCCCGCGTCGCCAACCGGGTGAAATTGCGCGAGCAGATGATCCAGACCCTGAAGGACTGGGATCGCGACCCGCTGCTGGCGAAGCTCGAGGCGGCCAGCGTGCCGGCGAGCCCGATCAACAATATCGGCCAGATGTTTGCCGATCCGCAGACCATCGCGCGCGGCATGCGCCTCGACCTCGACGATGGCCACGGCAACCGTCTGCCTTCGGTGCGCGCGCCGATGGTGATGTCCGGCACACCGCTGGTCTATGAGCGCCCTTCGCCGCGCCTTGGCGAACACACTGACGAAATCCTTGCCGAACTGGAGAAATCTGGACGATGAAGACCGGCGGACAATTGATTGTCGACGCACTCGAGGCCAACGGCACCGATCGCATCTTTTGCGTGCCGGGCGAATCCTATCTCGCGGTGCTCGACGCGTTGCATGACTCACCGATCCGCACCATTGTCTGCCGCCAGGAAGGCGGCGCTGCCATGATGGCCGACTGCCAGGGGCGGCTGACCGGCAAGCCCGGCATCTGCTTCGTCACCCGCGGCCCCGGCGCCACCAACGCCTCGGCCGGCATTCACATCGCCATGCAGGATTCGATCCCCGTGATCCTGTTCATCGGCCAGGTCGCCAGCCACGCCAAGGAGCGCGAGGCTTTTCAGGAGGTTGATTACAAGAGGTTCTTCGGCGACATCGCCAAATGGGTGGTCGAGATCGACGATGCCGCGCGCATCCCGGAATTCGTCACCCGCGCCTTCGCCGTGGCAACCTCAGGCCGCCCCGGTCCTGTCGTGATCTCGCTGCCCGAAGATATGTTGACCAGTCTGGTCGAAGCGCCCGCAGCCTTGCCGCACACACCGGTCGAAACGCGGCCGGGCGAGACCGAGCTCGCTGCACTGGAGAAGCTGCTCGGCAAGGCCAAGCGTCCTTTCGTCATCCTCGGCGGCACGCGCTGGAACGAGGAAGCGGTGGCACGGATGCGCACCATTGCCGAGGCATGGTCGCTGCCGGTCGGCTGCTCCTTCCGTCGCCAGATGCTGTTCGATCATGTCCACCCGAACTATGCCGGCGATGTCGGCATTGGCATCAATCCGAAGCTGGCAACGGCGATCAAGCAGGCCGATCTGGTGCTGCTGATCGGCGGCCGCATGGGCGAGATGCCGTCCTCGGACTATACGCTGCTGAAGAGCCCCTACCCCGACCAGACGCTGGTCCATGTCCACGCCGATGCCGGCGAGCTCGGCCGCGTCTACCGGCCGACGCTGGCGATCAACGCTTCGCCCTTGGCTTTCGTCGAAGCTTTTGCCAAGCGCAAGCCGGCTGGCACGCCGTCCTGGGCGGATGAGACGGCGAAAGCACATGCCGCCTATCTCGACTGGTCGACGCCGCCTGAGACCGGGCCCGGCGCCGTCCAGATGGGGCCGATCATGAACTACCTGGCAAAGGTGCTGCCCGACGACGCCATTCTGACCAACGGCGCCGGCAATTACGCCACCTGGGTGCATCGCTTCCATCGCTTCCGCCGCTTTGCCACGCAAGGCGCGCCCACCTCCGGCTCGATGGGTTACGGCACGCCGGCTGCGGTCGCCGCCAAGGCGCTGCACCCGGACCGCACCGTGATTGCCTTTGCCGGCGACGGCTGCTTCCTGATGAACGGGCAGGAATTCGCCACGGCCGTCCAGTATGACCTGCCGATCATCGTCATCGTCGTCAACAACGGCATTTACGGCACCATCCGCATGCATCAGGAGCGCGACTATCCCGGCCGCGTCGTCGCCACCGACCTGAAGAACCCGGACTTTGCAGCTCTTGCCCGCGCCTATGGCGGCCATGGCGAGACGGTCGAGAGGACAGCCGATTTCGCCCCCGCCTTCGAGCGCGCCCGCGCCAGCGGCAAGCCGGCAATCGTCGAAATCAGGCTCGATCCCGAGGCGATTACGCCGACCCGGACGATGACGCAGATCCGCGACAAGGCCTGACGAAAAAAGGGGCGGTCGGCCGCCCCTTTTTGTCGGTTTGATTGGGGTTATTTCACGGCTTCGATCTGCCCGCGGATCTCGCCATCCTTGTTGGCGGCAGTGTGGACATTGACGTAATAGTTTCCGGCAGCCAGGTCAGCGGCCTGCGCATCGGTCAATTCGGCCGAGCCCTTGATTGGGCTCTTGAGCTTGCCTTTGAACGGGATGACGGGAGCGGCATTCGCACCCATCGCCGCCGGGCCGTGAATGTGCGCCGCCGTTGCCGGGCCGCTGAGGCCGGAATATTTGACGTTCCAGCTGAGCTTCTTCTTGCTGGTGTCGAACGTTAAGGTAGCGGTGCCTTTGCCCTTGGTGGTGACGGGCGGGCTCTGCTGGCTGCCATCAAGCGTCGCCTTGTATTTCACCACCTCAGCCATGGCTGGGGACGCGAACAGGAAAGCGGTCGAAATGGCCAGCGCCGAAAGCACTGGCAGGACGGATTGAGTGCGCATGAAGAACCTCCGATTACATGTCCCATGCGTCGCGGCTCCCGCGGCGCGCGCATGCGTCAACCGAAACGGCTGGGCGGCGCAATGTTTCCCGACACACGGTTTTGTGACTGGGGATCGCTCGCCCCCTTTCCAGTTCCAGAAGAGCTGCCGTCAAACGCCGGCCAGCGCCTGCGTCAGGTCGGCGATCAAATCGTCCGGGTGCTCGACGCCGATGGACAGCCTGACCGTGGTCTCCAGCACGCCGATGCGCTGGCGCACGTCGAAGGGAATGCCGGAATGGGTCATCGCCGCCGGGTGGCTGGCGAGCGACTCCGTGCCGCCGAGGCTTACCGCCAGCTTGAAGATCTGCAGCCCGTTGAGGAAAGCGAAGGCCGCCTTCTCGCCGCCTTTGATGTCGAAAGAAAAGGTCGAGCCGGCGCCGCCGCACTGCGCCTTATAGGCGCGGCCCGCGGCCGTATCCTCGCCGAGGAACGGCAGATAATGCACCTTCTCGACCTCGGCATGGTCGCGCAGGAATTCAGCCACCAGGCGCGCATTGTCGTTGGCCCGCTCCATGCGGATCGATAGCGTCTCCAGCGAGCGGCCGAGCATCCAGCAGGAATGCGGGTCGAGCTGCGTGCCGATGGCGCCGCGCAGCGCCTTGATCGGCTTGGTCACCGCCTTGCTGCCCATGGCCGCACCCGCGATCAGGTCGGAATGGCCGCCGACATATTTGGTCAGCGAATAGACGGACACATCGGCGCCGTGTTCGATCGGCCGCTGGAACACCGGGCCGAGCAGCGTGTTGTCGCAGACGATGATCGGCGTCGATCCTTGTTTGCCGCCGATCTCGTCGGCGATCTTCCGGATCAGCGCGATGTCGACCAGGCTGTTGGTTGGGTTGGACGGCGTCTCAATCAGGATGACCGACACACGGCCCTTCGCAACTGCCGCGTCCGCAGCCGCCCGCACCGCCTTCTCGTCGACGCCATCGGCGAAACCGACAGCGCCAATGCCGAAGCCGGACAGCGTGCGCGTCAGCAGCGTCTCGGTGCCGCCGTAAAGCGGCTGCGAGTGCAGGATGACATCGCCCGGACGGGCATAGGCAAGCAGCGTCGTCGCTATCGCCGACATCCCCGATGAAAACAGGATGCAGGCATCCGTTCCCTCATAGATCGCCAGCCGGTCCTCGACGATCTCTGAGTTGGGATGGTTGAAGCGCGAATAGACCAGGCCCGACGCCGTGCCGCTCGGCGGCTCCTTGCGGCCGGACGTGTAGTCGAAGAAGTCACGTCCCTCTTCCGCCGACTTGAACACGAAGGTCGAGGTCAAAAACACCGGCGGCTTGACCGCGCCCTCCGACAGCTGCGGATCGTAGCCGTAGCTCAGCATCAGCGTCTCCGGATGGAGCTTGTGGTTACCGATATGGGTTTTCGAAGGGCGCGGCGCGGTCATGGTTTTTCCTGCGTTCTGGAGGAGTCTCGCGTGGCAATTTATGCGATCCCCAACGCGCAGTCCTTGCTATTTTCGGCCTCTCATGGCTGCATCCCGGCAACAAACTGCCAGGAGCGAGCAAAATTGCAGCAGAAGATAGCCGACGATTTCGACCTTAAAATCCTGCGTGAACTGCAGGCCGACGCGCGTATCACCAACAATGAGCTTGCCGAGCGCATCGGCCTGTCGCCATCGCCTTGCCTGCGGCGCGTGCGGCGGCTGGAGGAAGCCGGCATCATCCGGGGCTATACCACGCTGGTTGATCCCTCAGCCTTCGGCTGGAGCATGGTCGCCATCGCTACCGTCAGGCTCAGCCGCCAGAACGAGGACGAGATTGTCATGTTCGAGGAGGCGATCCGGGGCTGGGAAGAGGTGCTGGAATGCCACCTCGTCACCGGGTCGCGCGACTATGTGCTGAAGGTGGTGACCGGCAGCCTCGACCAATACGAGCGCTTCATCAAGGAAAAGATCGCGCGGCTGAAATGCGTCGCCTCGATCGAGACCAGCTTCGTCATGAACACCATAAAGGAACGGCGCCTCTGACAATGCATGTCGCCCAAAAGTGTGCAGCGGTTTTGGGGCAACGACATGCATCAAACAAAGAAAAAGAGCGGTTCTTTCGAACCGCTCTTTGTCGCTCTCAAGATCGAAACGACCTAACCAGGCTTATTTGATCGCCTTGTCGGTGATCGCCGTGGTGTAAGCGCCGGTCGGCGCCTTGGTGATGATCTTCTGGTCGAGCAGCGCCTTGGCGGTGCGCTCGTAGGTCGCCGGATCGAGCTTGCCGTCGGCATTGTCGATCAGCTTGGCGATTTCGCTCATCATCCGCTTCTGGTGGTTCTCGTCCTGGCCGCCATTGTCCATGACGATGCCTGCGGCTTCGTCATTGTTGTCGATGGCATATTTCCAGCCCTTCATCGAGGCGCGCACGAAACGCACCATCTTGTCCTCGAAGGCCGGATCCTTGAGCTTGTCTTCCGAGGCATAGAGCCCGTCTTCGAGCAGGTCGTTGCCCATCGCCGAGTAGTTGAACACGGTAAGCTGTTCCGGCTTGTAGCCGGCGTCGATCAGCTGCCAGTACTCGTTATAGGTCATGACCGAGATGCAATCCGCCTGCTTCTGGATCAGCGGCTGCACGTCAAAGCTCTGCTTGAGAACGGTGACACCGTCCGGGCCGCCTTCGGTCTTGAGGCCGAGCTTGTTCATCCAGGCGTAGAACGGATACTCGTTGCCGAAGAACCAGACGCCCAGCGTGTGGCCTTTGAAATCGGCTTCGGTCTTGATCGGGCCGTCCTTCGGGCAGACCAGTTCCATGCCGGCCTTCTTGAACGGCTGGGCGATGTTGACCAGCGGCACGCCCTTTTCGCGCGCGGCCAGTGCACCACCCATCCAGTCGACGATGACGTCGGCGCCGCCGCCGGCGATCACCTGCTCGGGCGCGATATCGGGACCGCCCGGCTTGATGTCGACGTCGAGGCCTTCGGCCTCATAGAAACCCTTGGCCTTGGCGACATAATAGCCGGCGAACTGGGCCTGCGTGACCCATTTCAGCTGCAAGGTCACCTTGTCGGCGGCCATGGCCTGGAACGCGGCCAGCGACATCGCGCCGGCCAGCAACGGAATCATCAGTCTTTTCATGTTTTTACCCTCTGAAGTTAACACCCAAAACCCACCGCCCTATCCACCACGGACAGAGGGATGCCAAAACGTGACGGCTCTCTCGATAAGAGCGACCACGCCATAAAAGACCGAACCCGCAAGGGCTGCAACTGCGATTTCGGCCCAGACCATGTCGATGTTCATCCGCCCGACCTCGGTCGAGATGCGGAAGCCCATGCCGACGACCGGAGTGCCGAAGAACTCGGCGACGATGGCGCCGATCAGCGCCAGCGTCGAGTTGATCTTCAGCGCGTTGAAAATGAAGGGCGCCGCGGCCGGCAGCCGGAGCTTCAACAGCGTCGGCCAGTAGCTCGAGGCATAGGTCCGCATCAGGTCGCGCTCCATATGGCCGGAGGCCGCAAGCCCGGCGACCGTATTCACCAGCATCGGGAAGAAGGTCATGATGATGACGACAGCTGCCTTGGACGGCCAATCGAAGCCGAACCACATCACCATGATCGGTGCTACGCCGATGATCGGCAGCGCCGAGACCATGTTGCCGATCGGCAAGAGCCCACGGCGCAGGAACGGCACACGGTCGGCCGCGATGGCCACCAGGAAGCCGGCGCTGCTGCCGACGACATAACCGAAGATCACCGCCTTGAAGATGGTCTGCCGCACGTCGGCGCCAAGCACCGGCAGGGAACTCGCGATGCGCGCGCCGATAGCGCTCGGCGGCGGCAAAAGGATAAAGGGAATGCCGGCGCCGCGCGTCACCGCTTCCCAGATGATCAGGATCCAGGCGCCGAAGATCGCCGGGATGATCAGGCGCAACGCCATCCGCTCTCCTTTTGCCGTCGGTCGAAGCCCCGACAGCACCGCCACGCAGCGCCAGGCCAGCAACCAGGCAGCGGCGAGCAGCAGGAAATACGGCGCCAATGCCGTGCCTTCGAAACCTGTAATGCCCGAGACCAGCATCCAGGCGACGAGGTGAGCACCGATAAACAGCACCACGGCCTCGACCAGCGACGGAATTCTGGCCATCGAGATCAGCCCCGCCAGCACGGCCAGGCCGATCATCGGGGTCTTTATTCCGAAATAGGGATAGTCGAAGCTGGCGGCCGGATTTGCCAGTGCAGCCGCTTCCGGCGTCGACATCGCGCCGAGCGCCAGAGCGACGAGGCACAGCACGATGGCCAGCACCGCTTGCCAGGATGGCTTCAGCCAGTTCATGCCGGCCTCCCGCCCATGGCGCGGTCGACGAGGCGCCCGGCAATGCCGACCACCATGACCAGCAGCGCCGCCACCACCGAGCCCGCGACCAGCGCCGACCAGATGTCGATCGACTGGCTGTAATAAGCGCCGGCGAGCAGCTTGGCGCCGATCCCGGCGACAGCACCGGTGGGCAGTTCGCCGACAATGGCGCCGACCAGGCTTGCCGCCACCGCCACCTTCATCGAGGTGAACAGAAACGGCACCGAGGCCGGCACGCGGAGCTTCCAGAAGGTCTGCGAGACACTGGCATTGTAGGTATGCATCAGGTCAAGATGCATGAGTTCGGGCGAGCGCAGGCCTTTCACCATGCCCACCGTCACCGGGAAGAACGACAGATAGGTCGAGATCATCGCCTTCGGGATCAGGCCGCTGATGCCGATTGCCCCCAGCACGACGATGATCATCGGCGCCACTGCCAGGATGGGGATGGTCTGCGAGGCGATGATCCACGGCATCAGGCTGCGGTCGAGCGTCGCCACATGCACGATGCCGACTGCGATGATGATGCCGAGCGCCGTGCCGAAGGCAAAGCCGAGCAGCGTCGACGACAGCGTCACCCAGGCATTATAGACGAGGCTGCGGGTCGATGTGATCGGCCGCAGAAAGGTGTTCTCGAAGAAATTCACCGCGACCTGATGCGGCGCCGGTAGCGTCGGCTTCGGCTGCGACAACGTCTTGCCGATGAATTCGACGGTGCCGGAGGTTTCGTTGGCACGCCGGTCGAGGTCGCGCTGGAACGGCGCGTTGAGGACGACGGCGAAGAAGTACCAGAGGACGACCACACCCAGGAGGATCGAGGTTACGGGGATAAGCTTGTCGCGGAAGGTGTCCATCAGCGGGCCTCGCCGGGTAGGCGCCCTCCTCTCCCCAACGGGGAGAGGGTGGCCGGAGCGAAGCGGAGGCCGGGTGAGGGGGTAGAAATCTTTCCGTCAAGGCAAGCCAAGATCGTATCAAGAACGGCTCGGCGCTCTGCCAGAACCTCGTGGTTCCAGAAGCGCAGAACGGAATAACCTTGACCATTCAGCCAAGCTGTCCTGGCGGGATCGGTCAGCGAATCCGCGTGTTGGCTGCCATCCAGTTCGACAATCAGGCCCTGCTCGCGACAAACGAAATCGGCAATGAAAGGACCGAGCGGCACTTGCCGTACAAATTTGTAGCCGTTGAGGTGACGACCTCTCAGTTCCCCCCAAAGCCGATACTCAGCTTCGGTCTCGTCAAACCGAAGCTCTCGGGCACGAGCGGTTGCCCCGGCCTTCCTCTTGGTCGGATCCGTCGGCGCCGCCCCCTCACCCGACCTCCGCTTCGCTCCGGCCACCCTCTCCCCGTTGGGGAGAGGAGGGAGCCCATCGTTCACCCCCTCAATCATCATAGCTATGCCCCGCCCTCAAGCCGTCGCGCACCCGGGCCGCAATCGCCAAAAACTCCGGCGTTTCGCGGATGTCGAGCGGCCGCTTCTGCGGCAGCGTCGATTCGATGATGTCGGTGACCCGGCCCGGGCGCGGCGACATGACGACGATGCGCGTCGACAGGTAGACCGCTTCGGGAATGGAATGGGTAACGAAGCAGATCGTCTTGTTCGTCCGCTCCCACAATTCCAGCAATTGCTTATTGAGGTGATCACGCACGATCTCGTCCAGCGCGCCGAACGGCTCGTCCATCAAAAGCAGGTCGGCGTCGAAGGCGAGCGCGCGGGCGATCGAGGCGCGCTGCTGCATACCGCCAGAAAGCTGCCAGGGATATTTCTTCTCGAAACCTGAGAGGTTGACGAGGTCGAGCGTGCGGTTGATCCGCTCCCTCTGTTCTGCCTTTGACAGGCCCATGATCTCCAGCGGCAGCCCGACATTGCGCTCGATGGTGCGCCACGGAAACAGCGCGGCGGCCTGGAAAACATAGCCATAGGCGCGTTTCTCGCGCGCCTGTTCGGCCGTCATGCCGTTGATCGAAATCGTCCCCGAGGTCGGCTTCTCCAGATCCGCGATGACGCGCAGCAAGGTGGTCTTGCCGCAGCCCGATGGGCCGATGAAGGAGACGAACTCGCCCTTGCCGATGGTGAGGTCGACATTGGAGAGCGCCTGTACCGGACCGTCATTGGTCTGAAAGGTGAGGCCAAGTTTGCTTGCCGAAACGACGGCTGGCGAGGTTCCCGTCATTTGCCGCAGCCTGCCTTTCGCAGCCGCTGCCGCGCAGGATGAAATGCCGTTGCATTTGCGTTGATGTTGTTTTCCACTCGTCCAATCCCCATCAATCGACGCCCGGAGCCTTGCCGATGTCGCCCAAACCCACCTGTCACCTTATCCGTCCTGAAAGCACTTATGAAGGCAAGCAGGGATTGACCTATTTTGCCGGCATCGCGGCGGAGTCGGTCGGTTCCTCCGGCATCTGCATGCACGTGCTCACCATGCCGCCCGGCGCCCGCGCCAAGGCACACCTGCATGAAAGCCATGAGACGGCGATCTACGTGCTCTCCGGCGAGGTCCACACCTGGTATGGCGACCGGCTTGAGAACCACATCGTCGTCAAGGCCGGCGACCTCTTCTACATCCCTGCCGGTGTGCCACATCTGCCGGCCAATCTCAGCAACGCCCCCTCGTCGGCGGTCATCGCCCGCACCGATCCCAACGAACAGGAAAGCGTCGTCCTGCTGCCGGAACTGGATGCGCTGGTGGCCTGACACTGACGGGATCGCCGTCATTTGCACCGCGCAACCTCGCCCATGACGTTGCCATCTTCGTCGGCGATCGTCAGTTTCTTGGCGTTCTTGGCGCTGCGCTTGATTGTGAACTTGGTCGGCTCCGAGCCCTCTTCGCCTTCCGCCTCGCATGTTGCCGTCACCACCAGCGATCCATCGGCCTGTGCTTGCTTGTCCGTGAAGGTGCAGGCGCTGGCGGCGGTGACCAATGCCTCGTCGGTCAAAAGCAGCATCTGATCGGCGGCGACTTCCTGGCCGTTGCGGTTGATGCAGCCATATTTGTCGCCATAGGGTTTCGACAGGTCGATGCCGGCCGCGACAGCCTGACCGGCAGCCAGAACGGCAAGCACCGCCACAGAGAGACCAAAACCACGCACACTCATTCCCCCAAATCCAACGTCACGAACACGGTAGCAGCGGTCCCATTTCTTCAAGGCCGGGAATGGTCACGAAGAAACCACCCTCGCCGTCGTTGGTGACCACCACGGTTTCAGCCGTCGTTCCCGCCTCGCCCTCGGCGGAACAGGTCGCATCAAGCGATTGGGTACCCGGCGCCGAGGTCAATTGCTGCGCAAACCGGCAGCCACTGCCATAGGTCTCGATGCCTTCGGCAGTCAGCACGATATAGTCGTCGCCGTCCTGGTAACCAGCCTTTGCGACAACGCAGCCGGCATCGTTGCCCCAGGAGCCAACCAGCACGCTGGCCGCTTCTGCCGGACCGGCGATGACGGTCGCCGCGACCAGTGAGATGAACGCTGCGGAATTCGGCAACCTCAGACCCCCGTCGCCGGAATGCCGGTGCGTTCCACTTTGCGTGGCGCGGTAATGTCCTTCCAGGTCGACAGCGCCCGGTTGACCGCCGCGTTCGGTTCACGGGCGACGAACTCGCCATGGCCGGGCTTGGCCTTGACCTCGGCTTCCTCGATCGACAGTTCACCGCGCGAGAAGACGAAGCGCGGCAGGCCGGTCACCTCGAAACCTTCGAAGACGTTGTAGTCGATCACCGATTGCTGCTTCTTCGAGGTGATCTTCTTCTTGCGCTTCGGGTCCCACACGACGATGTCGGCATCCGCCCCTTCAACGATGGCGCCCTTCTTCGGATACATGTTGAGGATCTTGGCGATGTTGGTCGAGGTTACCGCGACGAACTCGTTCATCGTCAGCCGTCCGGTGTTGACGCCCGTGGTCCACAGCATCGGCAAGCGATCCTCGAGCCCGCCGGTGCCGTTCGGGATCTTGGTGAAATCGCCGACGCCGTTGCGCTTCTGCTTGGTGGTAAAGGCGCAATGGTCGGTTGCCACCACTTGCAGCGATCCGGCCTGCAGGCCGGCCCATAGCGAATCCTGGTGCAATTTGTTGCGGAAGGGCGGGCTCATGACGCGCCGCGCCGCATGGTCCCAGTCCTTGTTGAAATATTCGCTCTCGTCGAGTGTCAGATGCTGGATCAGCGGCTCGCCGAAGACGCGCATGCCTTTCTGCCGCGCGCGGCGGATGGCCTCGTGGCTCTGCTCGCAGGAGACATGCACGACATAGAGCGGCACGCCGGCCATGTCGGCGATCATGATGGCGCGGTTGGTCGCCTCGCCTTCCACTTCCGGCGGGCGCGAATAGGCATGCCCCTCCGGGCCGTTGTTGCCGGCGGCCAAGAGCTTTTGCGACAGAGCGGCGACCACGTCGCCGTTCTCGGCATGCACCAGCGGCAGCGCGCCGAGGTCGGCGCAGCGCTGGAACGACGCATACATCTCGTCGTCGTCGACCATCAGCGCACCCTTGTAGGCCATAAAGTGCTTGAACGAGGTGATGCCCTTGTCGACGACGGTGGCCATCTCGTCGAACACCTGCTTGCCCCACCAGGTGATCGCCATGTGAAAGGAATAATCGCAGGACGCCTTCGAGGTCTTGTTGTCCCACATCTGCAAGGCTTCGAGCAGCGACTGCTTCGGCGACGGCAGGCAGAAATCGACGACCATCGTCGTGCCGCCGGAAAGCGCTGCGCGCGTACCGGACTCGAAATCATCGGCCGAATAAGTGCCCATGAACGGCATTTCGAGATGAGTATGCGGGTCGATGCCGCCCGGCATGACGTAGCAGCCGGTGGCGTCGAACTCATGATCGCCATGCAGGTTGGAGCCGATGGCGACGATCTTGCCGTGCTGCATCAGCACATCGGCCTTCCAGGTGCGGTCGGCGGTGACGATGGTGCCGTTTCGGATGACTTTGGTCATTTTTCTTGTTCCCTTGTTCCGACTGTCGAGGCGCCAGCTCTTTTCGACGGCTGCCCTGCCAAACCACTACATTGCCAAATAACAACCGACCGGATCACCTCGTACGCCGATCGTCACGTATTGATCGCCCATTCGGTCAACCAGAACGAACTCGCGCCTTTGGTGCACATAAGCCAACAGGTAGCTGTCTCTATCGTCTGTCACCACCGCGCATCTCTCGACAAAGGGCGTCTCGTTCTCCAAATCCTCAATCGTGTCACGACGAACAACGTCGATCCAGTAAGGGTTCACCAATGCCGAACGAAACCGAGCAAGGTCAGCATCAATACGATCTTGCGATACCGGCACTCCCACTAGATCCGTGCGATCTTCTGTAAGCGCCTGATAATTGTATTCGTCGATCTCCTTGCGAATAAGCGCGAGCAAGGCATCAAAATCCAGATCGTCCTGCTCGCCCATGACTCACGCCACAATCCCCGCCGTCTCCACCACCGCGTGGAACAGAACGTCGGCGCCGGCGCCCGCCCATTCCTTGGTAATTTCCTCGGCCTCGTTGTGTGACAACCCGTCAACGCACGGACACATCACCATGGCGGTCGGCGCCACGCGGTTGATCCAGCAGGCATCGTGGCCGGCGCCGGAAACGATGTTGCGGTGCGAATAGCCGAGTCGATCGGCGGCATCGCGGATCGCCTTGACGCAACCGGCGTCGAAGGTCACCGGATCGAAAGCGCCGACCTGCTCGACCTTGTACTGGATATCGAGCGCCTCGCAGATCGTGTCGATGCCTTCGCGGATCCGGCCGTCCATCGCGTCCAGCACTTCCTTTTCCGGCGAGCGGATGTCGATGGTGAAGACGGTACGGCCGGCAATGATGTTGCGCGAGTTGGGAAACACTTCCATATGGCCGACCGCACCGACGGCATCCGGCTGGTAGTCCATGGCGATCTCGTGCACCAGCTCGATCACGCGGGCCATGCCGAGCCCGGCATTGCGTCGCTTGGGCATCGGCGTCGAACCGGTATGCGCCTCCTTGCCGGTCAGCGTCACCTGCAGCCATTTCAGGCCCTGGCCATGGGTGACGACGCCGATGTCGATGCCTTCATCCTCGAGGATCGGCCCCTGCTCGATATGCAATTCGAAGAAGGCGTGGATCTTGCGATCGCCGACCTTCTCCGTGCCTTTCCAGCCGATACGCTCCAGCTCTTCGCCAAATTTTTTTCCCTGTTTATCGGTGTGCTGATACACGTCTGCCTGCTCCAGGACGCCGGCGAACACGCCGGACGCCATCATCGCCGGGGCAAAGCGCGAGCCTTCCTCGTTGGTCCAGTTGGTGACGACGATCGGATGCCTGGTGGTGATGCCGAGATCGTTGAGCGAACGGATGATCTCCAGCCCGCCCAGCACGCCGAGCACGCCGTCATATTTGCCGCCCGTCGGCTGCGTGTCGAGATGGCTGCCGACATAGACCGGCGGCAGGCTGGGATCGGCGCCTTCCCGGCGGGCGAACATGGTGCCCATCTCGTCGAGGCCCATTTCGAGCCCGGCCGTCTCGCACCAGCGCTTGAACAGATGCCGGCCCTCGCCGTCCTCGTCGGTCACGGTCTGGCGATTGTTGCCGCCGGCAACGCCGGGGCCGATCTTCGCCATCTCCATGATGGAATCCCACAAACGGTCTGAATTGATTCGCAGATTCTCGCCTGGGGCGGCCATTCAAAATCCTCTCATTTCATATAACCGACCCGGCGGCGGTTCCCGCCACCGCCGGATTGGCTCAATAGATTAGTCTATCGCCCTCAGCACTTCACGCACATGGTCGATCAATTCGTTGATCTGGCCCTTGGTGATGATCAGCGGCGGCGACAGCGCGATGATGTCGCCGGTCGTGCGGATCAGCGCGCCGCGCTCGAATGCCTTGACGAAGGCCGAGAAGGCCCGCTTGGTCGGCTGGCCGGCAATCGGCGCCAGTTCGATCGCGCCGATCAGGCCGATATTCCTGATGTCGATGACATGCGGCTCACCCTTCAGCGAATGCAGCGCGTCTTCCCAGTACGGCGCCAGTTCCTCGCCACGGGTGAGCAGACCCTCTTCCTTGTAGGTATCGAGCGAGCCGAGTGCTGCGGCGCACGCAATCGGATTGCCCGAATAGGTGTAGCCGTGGAAGAACTCGATCATGTGCTCGGGACCGGTCATGAAGGCGTCGTGGATTTCCTTCTTCACGAACACCGCCCCCATCGGGATGACGCCGTTGGAAACGCCCTTGGCGGTGGTCATGATGTCGGGCGTGACGCCGAAATAGTCGGCGGCGAAGGGTGCGCCGAGGCGGCCGAAACCGGTGATGACCTCGTCGAAGATCAACAGGATGCCGTGCTTGGTGCAGATTTCGCGAAGCTTCTGCAAATAGCCCTTCGGCGGCAGGATGACGCCGGTGGAGCCGGCGACCGGCTCGACGATGACGGCGGCGATGGTCGAGGCGTCATGCAGGGTGACGATGCGCTCCAGCTCGTTGGCAAGCTCCGCGCCATATTCCGGCACGCCCTTGGAGAAGGCGTTCTTCTCCGGCAGATGCGTATGCGGCATATGGTCGACGCCGCCGAGCAGCGTGCCGAACATCTTGCGGTTGCTGACGATGCCGCCGACCGAGATGCCGCCGAAGTTGACGCCGTGATAGCCGCGCTCGCGGCCGATCAGCCGGGTGCGCGCGCCCTCGCCCTTCACGCGGTGATAGGCGATCGCCATCTTCAGCGCCGTATCGACCGATTCCGAACCGGAATTGGTGAAGAAGACATGGTCCATGCCCTTGGGCGCAATGTCGACCAAGCGGTTGGCCAGTTCGAACACGATGGGGTGGCCCATCTGGAAGGCCGGCGCATAGTCGAGTTCGGCGGCCTGATGCTGAATCGCCTCTGTGATCTTCGGCCGGCAATGGCCGGCATTGACGCACCACAGACCGGCGGTGCCGTCGAGCACCTTGCGGCCGTCGCTGGTGGTGTAGTGCATGTCCTTGGCGGACACGAACATGCGTGGCGCCTGTTTGAACTGCCGGTTTGCCGTGAACGGCATCCAGAATGCGCTGAGATCGTTCGGCGTGACTTTCAGCCGGTTGGACATGACCAAGACTTCCCCTTGTAACCTGTTTCGGTGCGGCTAACGCTTGGTCTTTCCAACACTTGGTCTTTGCGACGTTTTCATGCTACGCAAATTTTGACCGATTGGACAAACGTTAGCACCGCCCTGTCGGCGGTCAAGGGATTACTAGCGGAAATGCGGCCTTCGAAGTGCGCTCCACGGCTCAGGGAAAAACTGGTCCAGAGAATTGGTCCAGATGGCCCGCGCGGCCAAGGCTTGGCCGCATGACCGACGCGATGGAAGGCTCCGCTCCCCGCCGCACCCGCATCCAGCAGGAAAAGCGCGAACTGATCCTGGAAGCAGCCCTCGAAGTCTTCTCCACCAACGGCTTTCGCGGCTCGACCATCGACCAGATCGCCGAAGCCGCGGGGATGTCAAAGCCGAACCTGCTCTATTATTTCCGCCGCAAGGAAGACATCCACGAAACGCTGATGGAGCGGCTGCTCGCTACCTGGTTGGCGCCGCTGCGTGAACTCGACGATATCGGCGATCCCTTGACCGAACTCCGGAGTTACATCAGGCGCAAGCTCGAAATGGCGCGCGATTTTCCCCGGGAGAGCAGGCTGTTCGCCAACGAGATTTTGCAGGGCGCGCCGCGCATCATGCCGCTTTTGGAAGGCGAGCTGAAAACGTTGGTCGACGAAAAGGCCAATGTCATCAAGGGCTGGATGCGCGCCGGGAAGATCGCCCGTACCGATCCCTGGCACCTGATCTTTTCGATCTGGGCGACGACGCAGCACTACGCCGATTTCGACGTCCAGGTCCGCGCCGTACTCGGCGCCGACCGCGGCGGCGACGGCCGCTTCGAGGACGCGGCGCGATTTCTCGAGCAGTTGTTCATTGATGGGCTGAAGCCGAAAGGCTGAGGCAAGATCGCGCTTGGGGGCCAACTTGCCGGTCGTCGGGGCTGCTGCGGACGGTGGAGATTGGCCGAAGCGCACATTGATTTCGTCATTCTAGGGCGAAGCTGAGAGGCTGCAGCCACCAACGCTACGCGCTGCGGCGCTCCACCGGAATCGCGTCGAGCAGCTCTTCCAGCTTCGCAACCGAATTCTGCTCGGCCAGCGGCGTGTAGACGATCAGCTTCATGTCCGAGCCGTCGTCGATCGACAGGCTCATATGCTCAAACGCCATCGCGCCGGCGATCGGGTGGCGCAGATACTTCTTGCCGGACAGACGATGCACCACATCGCGCAGCGGCCACCATTCGCGGAATTCCGGGCTGGAGCGCATCATCAGCGCAATCAGCCGCTCGAAGTCCGGATCGCCGGTGTATTTCGCGCTCTCGGCGCGAAACGCGGCAAGGGTGGCGCGCGCCAGTTGCTCCCAGTCGACCAGCAAATGGCGCCGGTGCGGATCGGTGAACACGCCATGGAGGATATTGCGGGCGTCGCCCTCCAACAGGCCGTAATCGCCGAAAATGGCGACCGCCCCGGCATTCCAGGCCAGCACGTCCCAGCGCGGCCCGAGAATATAGGCCGGTTGCAGGACGAGGCTCTGCAGCATGTGCAGCAGGGGACCTTCGACCTTGACCGGGGTAATGCGCCGCCGCTCGGGCTGCTGGCGGCCGGCAAGCGTGAACAAATGCCGCTTCTCGGCGGCATCGAGCCGCAAGGCCTCGCAGAGCGCCGTCAGCACCTCCACGGAGGGCCGTACGTCCCTGCCCTGCTCCAGCCAGGTGTACCAGGTGGTGCCGACGCCGGCGATCATCGCCACCTCTTCGCGGCGCAGACCGGGCGTACGCCGCCTGGCGCCGGCTGCAATGCCGGTGGCAGACGGCGAAAGCCTTTCGCGGCGTGAGCGCAGGAAGGCGCCAAGTTCGCGCCGGCGGCTGTCTTCGGGTGATGGTACGGAAACATCCATGGGCTCAGTATAGCAGTATCGATACCAGGATAAAGTTTGAACTGTTTGCGGCGCGCCGATCGCCCCATCTTGTTATCCAGAGCGAATATGGAGGCTCTCCGACATGGATCTGAAAGACAAGACAATCCTCATCACCGGCTCAACCGACGGCGTCGGCCGCGTCATCGCGCAACGGCTTGGCGCCGGCGGCGCCCGTGTGCTGGTGCACGGCCGCGATGCCGCGCGCGGCAAGGCAACCGTCGCCGAAATCGAAGCCGCCGGCGGCAAGGCCGAGTTCCTCGCCGCCGACCTCGCTTCGCTGGCCGAAGTTCGCCGCCTCGCTGAGGCCGTGCTTGCGAGAACCAACCGGCTCGACATCCTCATCAACAATGCCGGCATCGGTACCGCCGGCGCCAAGCGGCAGCTCAGCGCCGATGGCTTCGAACTGCGCTTTGCAGTCAATTATCTCGCCGGTTTCCTGCTGACGTCGGAGCTGCTGCCGCTGCTCAAGGCCAGCGCCCCGGCGCGCATCGTCAATGTCGCCTCGGCCGGCCAGCAAGCGATCGATTTCGGCGATGTCATGCTGACGCGCTCCTATGATGGCGTGCGCGCTTACTGCCAGAGCAAGCTGGCGCAGATCCTGTTCACCATCGACCTGGCCGGAGAGCTGAAGGGCAGCGGCGTCACCGCCAACGCCTTGCATCCGGCTAGCTACATGAACACCACCATGGTGCGCCAGGCCGGTGTGACACCGTGGAGTTCGGTCGAGACCGGCGCCGACGCCATCCTCAACCTCGCGACATCGCCCGCCCTTGAAGGGCGGAGCGGCCTCTATTTCGACGGCCAAAAGGAATCGCGTGCCGATGCGCAAGCCTATGACGCGAAGGCGCGAGAACAATTGCGAGCTCTAAGCCTCGACCTCGTCGGCCAAGCCTCCGCAAAATCGAAGGAACAGCATTCATGACCAGCAACATCCAACACACAATCATCATCGGCGGCTCGTCCGGTATCGGACTGGCGACCGCGCGCAAACTGCTCGGCCCTGGGATGAAAGTCACCATCACCGGCCGCAATCCGGAAAAACTCACCAGCGCCTGGAAGAGCCTCGGCGGCGCTGCCGACAAGGCGGCCTTCGATGCTTCGAAGCCGGACGAAGTCCGCCAGTTCTTTGGGGAAGTCGGGCCCTTCGATCACCTTGTGCTGGCTGCCAGTGGCGGCAAGGGGCTTGGCCCGTTCGCGAGCCTGGACCTTGCCGACGTCGCCGGTGGCGTCGACGAGAAAGTCCGGCCGCAGCTGTCTTGCCTGCAGGCGGCTTTGCCGACCCTCAACAAATCGGGATCGGTCACCTTCATATCGGCGGTGTCGGCGCAACTGACCGCGCCCGGCGTTGCCGGCATCGCCGCCGTCAACGGCATGCTGCTGACCGTGGTGCCGATCCTGGCGGTCGAGTTGAAGCCGCTGCGCGTCAATGTCGTCGCGCCCGGCGTCATCGACACGCCCTGGTGGGACTTTATGCCTGACGACCAGCGGCAGGCGGTCTTTGCCGACTATGCCGGCAAGACCCCTGTCGGCAGGATCGGCCACGCCGAGGATGTCGCCGGCGCGATCGCCTTCCTCGTCTCCAACGGCTTCATGACCGGTCAGGTGCTGACCTGCGATGGTGGTTTGCGCTTCGCGGCGTAAACTTACAGCGACTGCGCGATCAGCGTCAGAAAACCGCCGGCGAGCGCGACATTGCCGACGAAGCCGTTGATGCGCGATGCCCGGTCCGGGCCCTGATGGTCCCAGAAATTGTGGAACATCGGCGTGGCGACGATGAGGAACAGCACCAGCGCAGCACTTGCGATCGCGGTCCACACACCTGCCATCACCAGCGCGCCGGCAATGGTCTGCAGGACGATGCCGGCCCACAGCGTCAGCTTGGCCTGCGGCACGCCGCGCGCGGCCATCGGCCCGGTCAGGAAGGTCTCGTTCTGAACATTGCGCAGGCCGGCGAGGACGAAGGCGCCGCCGAGCAACAGGCGGCCGAGAAACAACAAGGTCAAAGGCAAATCGACAGGCATAAAACTCTCCCCTTTAAAAACAGTTGGAGCGCCGCCCTCTCGACGGCGCTCCATGGATAAACCGGAAGGTCAGGCTGCTTTGGCCGCCGGCATCGGGTGAATGGCATGGAACGGGATGCAGAGCCGGTTCCAGGTGTTGATCATGCCGATCGCAACAGACAGCTTGACCAGTTCCTCTTCAGAGAAATGCGCGAGCGTGCGGGCATAGAGTTCGTCCGAAACGCCATTGTTGGCAATCAGGGTCGTCGCCTCGGTCCAGGCCAAGGCCGCCCGTTCGCGCTCGGAAAACAGCGGCGATTCCTTCCAGGCTGCGACCAGATAGAGCCGCGTCTCGGTCTCACCGTCGCGCCGCGCCTCGCGGCTGTGCATCTCGACGCAGTAGGAACAGCCATTGATCTGCGAAGCCCTGAGCTTGATCAAATGCAGCAGGCCCACTTCCAGCCCGCATTCGTCGACCGCCTTGTTGAGCGCCGACACCGCCTTCATGATTTCCGGCGCCTTGGCGAAGAATTGCAGTCTCTGTTTCATCGTCTTTCCTTTCACGTCTCTCTCGCGAGGATTAAACTTGCTTGGTCGAAGCGGATTTCTGCGGCCGCTGATGGCGCGCCACAAAGGCGCAGCTGGCGGCGATCGATCTCGGATCGCCTTCTGCCTGGTAGTCAGCCACGATGTCGGACAACCGGGTTTCCGCGAGAGCCGCGCGATAGGCGCGCTCCGCCTTCAGCATCGCGGCGTTGATGCCGCACAGTTTTACATAGGCGGACGCGTCGAGCTTGACCGGCCCGTTGCGGCGGACCTCGCCGCAGCGAAACGCCGGCTCCCGCCCTTCGATGGCAAGCACGATATCGAGCAGCGTGATGCGCTCGGCCGGCCGCGCCAGCCGGTAACCACCCGCCGGCCCGGGTACCGATTCCAGGATGCGCTCGGCCGTCAGCATGTTGAGATGCTTCAAGAGATAGCTCGGCGACAGGCCGAAAGACTCTGCCAAGGCAGCGCCCGGCATGGTGCTGTTGCCCTCGACGCTGGCCAGCGTGGCCGCACAATGGATGGCCGCCTCAACGCCCTCGCCCAGCTTCATAGTGACCATCTCCAATTCATGGATACATTTTATCGTGGATAAATTTTATCTGCAATAGGAAAATGGAAAATCTCACATGTTAGCGACGGTGATATTCGTTCGGCCAACGGTGGTGTGGAGAGCTAAGGTTCTCCGCGAATACCCTCGAAGGTTGGCGCTGCCCCTCATTGCCCTGCCGGGCATTTCTCCCCGTAACGGGGCGAAAGATGCCGTCATCGATGATTTCGCCAATTACCGACGTTGCAGGAAAAGGCGACAGCGGCGGTGCAATTGCCTTCTCCCCGTTTACGGGGAGAAGGTGCCCGAAGGGCGGATGAGGGGCGGCGCTGACCTCTGAAATCGAAGCGTCGCACACATGCAAAATCGCCTGATGCGGACGCGCAGGGCGATTGAGCTAGATCGCTAGCGAACCCTACTCCGCGGCCACCTTGGCCATCGGGTTGTTCGGATGCGTCGTCCAGTTGGCGTAGACCGGCGAGACCGGCTTGCCGGTGCGCTGGTCCATCACGCCTGCGGCCAGCGGCTCCATGGTGATGCAGTTTTCCACCGGGCAGACATTGACGCACAGATTGCAGCCGACGCATTCGGCCTCGATCACCTCGAAGTGCCTGACGCCGTCGACCATGTTGGTGATCGCCTGGTGCGAGGTGTCCTCGCAGGCGATGTGACAGCGGCCGCATTTGATGCAGGCGTCCTGGTCGATACGCGCCTTGGCGACATAATTGAGGTTGAGATACTGCCAGTCGGTGACGTTGGGCGTGGCGCGGCCGATAATGTCGTCGAGCGAGGCATGGCCCTTCTCGTCCATCCAGTTTTCCAGCCCCGCGATCATTTCCTGCACGATCTTGAAGCCGTAGGTCATCGCCGCCGTGCACACCTGCACATTGCCGGCGCCGAGCGCCATGAATTCGGCGGCGTCTCGCCAGGTGGTGATGCCGCCAATGCCGGAGATCGGCAGGCCGTGGGTTTCGGGATCGCGCGCGATCTCGGCCACCATGTTCATGGCGATCGGCTTCACCGCCGGGCCGCAATAGCCGCCATGCGAGCCCTTGCCGTCGATGGTTGGCTCTGGCGCAAAGCTGTCGAGATTGACGCCGGTGATCGAATTGATGGTGTTGATCAGCGACACCGCGTCGGTGCCGCCGGCAAGGGCTGCGCGCGCGGGCTTGCGCACATCGGTGATGTTGGGCGTGAGTTTGGTGATGACCGGCATGCGGGTGTTGGCCTTGCACCAGCGCACCACCATTTCGATGTACTCCGGCACCTGGCCAACAGCCGCGCCCATGCCACGCTCCGACATGCCGTGCGGGCAACCGAAATTGAGCTCGATGCCGTCGGCCTCGGTCTCCTCGACCACCGGCAGGATCGCCTTCCAGCTTTCCTCGACGCACGGCACCATCAGCGAGACGACGATGGCGCGGTCGGGCCAGTCCTTCTTGACCTGCTTGATCTCGCGCAGATTGACCTGCAGGTCGCGGTCGGTGATCAGTTCGATGTTGTTGAGGCCGAGCAGGCGCCGGTCCGCACCCCAGATCGCGCCATAGCGCGGGCCGTTGACGTTGACCACGGGCGGGCCTTCTTCGCCGAGCGTCTTCCAGACGACACCGCCCCACCCCGCCTTGAAGGCGCGGATGACGTTATAGGCCTTGTCGGTCGGCGGCGCCGAAGCCAACCAGAACGGATTGGGCGATTTGATGCCGACGAAATTGTTGCGGATGTCAGCCATGACAGGTCCCTTTCAACCGAGACGAAGAAGCAGTTCGACGGGTGCGAGAATGCCGCCTTCAAGCGCGGCGGTGAGATTGGCGATCTTGGTGCGGGCGTTCTCGCCCATGATAAGATTGACGCCGGGCGGCGGCTTTTTGCCTTCCGCCTGCGCCGCAGCCATGCGCGCCCGTATGGTGGCGAAGAATTCGATGGCGAAGGCGCCGCGTGGGCGCTCGGCGGCTACGGAGAACCCTGCAGCCGCGGCAGCTGAGCGATAGTCGTCGGATGTGGCGACAAAGGACATGCTCTCGTCGGATGCCCATGGCAGGGGATAGGTCAGCGCACCTGCCTTGAGCCGCATCACATCGTAGACGGCAAAGACGCCGCCCGGCTTGAGCACACGCGCCGCCTCGCTCATCAGCTTTTTCTTGTCGGGAAGGTTCATGCCGACATGCAGGATCATGGCCGTATCAAAGCTTTTGTTGCTGAACGGCATGTCCAGCGCGCTGCCCTGCACGAACCGGACTTTGTCGGCCATTCCCACCCGCTTCGACAGGCTGGTCGCGATGTCGACATAGCTTTGCGTCAGATCGATGCCGGTGACATCGGCGCCGGCATTGTTGGCGGCAAAGCGGGCTGGACCACCCACGCCGGAACCAATGTCGAGCAACCTGGTCCCCGGCTTCAAACCCATCTGGCCGATGAGTTCCCGGGTGGCGGCGATACCGCCGATGTGGAACTCGTCGACCGCTTCGAGATCGCCGGCGCGCAGATGGGCAATGTCCACACCGGTATCGGCGAGCACGGCAAGAATGTGCTGCTCAAGACCCGATACGTCGTAGTGACGGGCGATGCCCGATTCCACCGAGGCCATGATCTCTATCCCTGCGTCAGACTCCTGTTGATGCTCTCAGCCGCATCGCGCCCTTGCGCCACTGCCGAGACGGTCAGGTCGTCGCCGCCAAAAATGCAGTCGCCGCCGGCCCAGACATTGGCAAGCGAGGTGCGCCCTTCCGCATCGACCTTGATGCGCCCGGCTTCGAGTTCGATCGATGCACCGCTGCCGTTGAGCGCTGCCGGCACAAAACTCTGGCCGATGGCCTTGAACACCTGGTCGGCGGTGAGCGTCAGCCGCTCGCCGGTGCCCGCGAGCCTGTCGCCGTTCATGGCGGTGTATTCGAGTTCGATGCCCGACACCTTGCCGTTCTCGGCAATGACCCGCTTCGGCTGCAGCCAGTGGCGGATGGTAACGCCATTGGCGGCGGCCAGATCCTGCTCGAACTCGGAAGCGTTCATATGCTCCTGGCCGCGCCGGTAGCAGATCGTCACCTCCTCGGCGCCGAGCAGCTTCGACTGCACGGCGGCGTCGATCGCCGTCATGCCGCCGCCGATGACGACGACACGCCGGCCGACCGGCAGGCTGGCCAGATCGCTGGCCTGGCGCAGTTCCGCGATGAACTCCACCGCATTGGTGACGCCATCCGCGTCTTCGCCATCGGCGCGCAACGCATTGACGCCGCCAAGCCCCATGCCAAGGAAGACGGCATCGTAATTCCGGATCAGGTCCGACAGCTGGTAGTCGCGGCCGAGCGCCTTGCCGTTCTGGATGTCGATGCCGCCGATCGCCGTGACATAGTCGACCTCGGCCTGGGCGAAATTGTCGATGCTCTTGTAGGCGGCGATGCCATACTCGTTGAGGCCGCCGGCCTTGGGGCGGGCTTCCAGAATGGTGACGTCATGGCCATGGCGGGCAAGTCGGTGGGCGGCGGCAAGGCCGGCCGGCCCGGCGCCGACCACGGCGACCGACTTGCCGGTTGTTTCAGCGCGCGGATAAAACTGCTTGTGCTCGGCCATCGCGACATCGGTGGCATAGCGCTGCAAACGGCCGATCTGCACCGGCTTGCCTTCCGCCACTTCGCGCACGCAGACCTCTTCGCACAGCGTCTCGGTCGGGCAGACGCGGGCGCACATGCCGCCCAGAATGTTCTGGTCGAAGATGGTCTTGGCGGAGCCGATCGGATTGCCGGTCGAAATCTGGCGGATGAACAGCGGAATGTCGATCGAGGTCGGGCATGCATTCATGCACGGCGCGTCGTAGCAGAAATAGCAGCGATCGGATTCGACCAGGGCCTCGTGGTGATCGAGCGGCGGATGCAGGTCGGAAAAATTCTCGGCATACTGGTCGGCCGGCAGCCGGCCACCGGCAATACCGTCCTTGAACCGGCCTTCTGGCATCGTCAGTTCCCCATGTTTTCGTTTTGGGGAAGGCTAGCACGTTTTATTTTTTTATCAATTGGTCAATTTTCGGTGCAAGCCGCTGAAAAGGCTGGATAAAAACATGATTTTTTTACTCATGTTATAGGCTTTCGCTCTGTGCTGCCGGCGAAAGGCCAGAGACCGGAGCGCCCTCATGGATTGACCGGATCTCGTCGGCGACCAGCTGCTGCAATCGCCACAGATTGCGGTCGCGAATGCCGAATTCCTCGAGGTGGCTGACCGTGTTGTAGAGATATTCGGCACCCGAGCCGACATGCCCGCAGGCTCTCGCCAGCACCCGCGCCACCGCGTCCAGCGGCTGCCCGAGCGACGTCCCCCTGCCCGTCACCCCGACCCAGAAGCCGAGCGCCCGCACCACCCCTTGCGCCGTGCGCACCGGAACCCAACGGACCGAGCTGACACTCTCATGGTCGTCGATCTCGCGCCGCAAAAGTCTTTCGATCTGCTGTGGCTTGTCGCCGTCGGGCAGGCGGTAGATGACGCCGTCGCATCGCCCGCCGCGTTCGAGCGCCATCATCAGCCCCGGTTGTGCTGCGGTACCGCGCCAGCGCACCATGTCGAGACAAAACGATCGATGCCAGCCGAACGCGGTGGCGCGCTGGCGTTCGACAGATTCGAAAGCCGGCTTCCAGATCAACGACCCATAGGCGAACACCCATAGCGGCCCCGCATCGGCTTCATCGGAAAGCTGCACGGAAAGGGCCCGGAAATCCTCGTCGGTGAGCTGCGTCCAGCTGCCGTCGGGGCCGGGATCCACCTCCTGCCGATGGCACAGTGAAACAAGCTCAGGCGTGAGCGACATACGGCGCATGAAACGACAACCCCTCGTTTGCCCAAGGAAAGTCGAAAACCGCCGCACGTGCAAGCGGCCGGGCGCGACGAAATGCGGAACGATGTGTCAACGCAGCCGTTGAATTTTCTCATGCGCGCTGTCGGATTTGCGCCGCTGAAATCGTCCTTTGATGGATCGGACGACGATCGATGCATGAAGGTGAGGAGACCGAAAAAATGCCGAAAAACCCAATGCCCTTCTTCTGGTACGAACTGATGACCACCGATCTCGATGCCGCGCAAGCGTTCTACACCAGAGTCGTTGGCTGGCGGGCCGAGCCCTTCGACAAGGCTCCCGGCATGCCACGCTACGTCGTGGTGAACTCCGCCGAGCGTGGCGTCGGCGGGCTGATGACCATGCCCGAGGACGCCGCCAAGATGGGCATGAAGCCGGCCTGGCTCGGCTATATCCACACCAGGGACACGGACGCTTCGACCAAGGCGCTGAAGGCCGCCGGCGGAACTGTCCACCGCGAACCCGACGACATTCCCGGCGTCGGCCGCTTTTCCGTCGTCGCCGACCCGCAGGGCGCCACCTTCATGTTCCTGCAGCCCAATGGACCCGACCAGCCTATCCTTCCAGCGACCACACCCGGCCATGTCGGCTGGCACGAGCTCTATGCAGCCGACCGGGAGGCGGCCTTCGACTTCTATTCAAGCCAGTTCGGCTGGACCGATGCCGGTAGCATGGACATCGGCGAGATGGGCATCTACCAGACCTTCGGGGCCGGCCCGGAATCCGGCGGCGGCATCATGAACAAGCCGCAGCAGCTTCCGGTGCCGGTATGGCTGTTCTACTTCAATGTCGATGCCATCGACGCCGCCGCCAAGCGCGTCACCGACAATGGCGGCAAGATCGTCATGGGTCCGATGCCGGTGCCGACCGGCCAATGGATCGCCCAGTTCACCGATCCGCAAGGCGCCTATTTCGCGCTGATCGCGCCGGGACGCTGATCCGGCCAGAGGCGCATCAACAGGAAACTGCCCTCATCGCACGCCGGTGCGACGAGAAAGCGCATCATTCCGGCGCCAGCACCGCGACCTTGATGCTCTCGTCCTTGGCGCCACTGAGCTGGATGGTGGCTGCGCCCGGCGTCAGCTTGAAACGCACGCTCTTGCGAATGCCGGGACAGGTCTTCACACCGCTGAACGCTGCCGACTTCGTGGCATGGCCGTCTTGAATCACATCGATCCAGGCCTCGCCTGACAGGCTGATCTGGAGCTCGCCTTCCGGTGGGACGGTCACGCTCGCCGTCGCGCCAAACGTTCCGGCTGCCGGCGCACGTTCCGGCGGCACGGTATAGCTGACCGCATCGACCGGCTCGAGCGCCAGGTCCGCGGCCTCGCCAGCCGCGAGGGCAGCGCCGGACTGCGTAGCAGGCGCTGCCGCAAACAGCGCCTGCTCGCGCGCCACCGGCCATTTGAAGGCATCACAGCCGCCGTCTGCGGCCATGGCGAAGCTGGTGCCTGCAAGGATTGCGAACAGGCTGAGGACGACTTTTTTCATGACCAGGGGAACCCATTTGGTTGGAGAGTCTACACACAGATATACAACCATAGCGATATAAATGCAACCATACCGAGAACAAATATCGAAGTTCGACAGGAAGCAATTTCCAATCACCGATTGTTGATGGCAGGCCCCGCGAAGTGAATGGTCCAACGCAAAGTGATCATCTATGGCCGGGCCAAAGGGTTGGAAAATGGAGTTTAGATGAAGCTTTTTGACGGTCTCGCCAGGTTTCAGCCGCAGATGCTCGGCATCTTGCGCATCATCACGGCCCTGCAGTTCATCGAGCATGGCTCGCAGAAACTGTTCAACTTCCCGGTCAACGCCGAGCCTCACGCTCTCAACGGGCTGACGACGACGGCAGGCATTCTCGAATTCGCCGGCGGCATCTTGCTGGCGCTCGGTCTCCTCACGCGCCCCGTCGCCTTCCTGCTGGCCGGCGAAATGGCCATCGCCTATTTCATGGCGCACTACCCGCGCGATTTCTTCCCGATCAACAACAACGGCGACGCCGCCATCTCCTTCTGCTTCATCTTCCTCTATCTGGTGTTTGCCGGCGCCGGCGCCTTCGCGCTCGACAACCGCCGCAACGGCTGACCCGCTTCAGGGGCGAGATAAAGGGGGTGAAACTTCATCCCCTCATCCGTTCGAAATTAGCATCGAACAGCGGCGCCGCCTGCATGCGTGCGGCATGGCGCTTGCCCAAAAGTTCGATCTCGAAGCCGTCGCTCTCGTCGGCGATCTCCTTCGGCACATAGCCGAGGGCGACGGATTTTTTCGGATGATGCGCATAGCCGCCTGACGTCACCCAGCCGCGCACCGCGCCGCCGAACCAGATCGACTCGTCACCGATGACATCGGCGTCGTCGGCATCGAGAATGAAGGTGCGCAGCCTGAGCTTGCCGCCTTGCTTGCGCTCGGCCAGAGCGCCGGCCTTGCCGATGAAATCGGCATCCTTGCCATAGGCGACGAAGCGGTCGAGCCCGGCCTCCAGCGGCCCGTAGATCGGCCGGTACTCGCGCGCCCATGAACCATAGTTTTTCTCCAACCGCAGCGCATTGAGCGCGCGCGAGCCGAACAGGCCGATGCCGAACTCCCCGCCCGCCGCCATCAGCGCCTGGAAGGCAGCGCGCTGATATTCCGGTGCCACCCAGATCTCGTAGCCGAGATCGCCTGTATAGCTGACGCGGCCGACCAGGCACGGCGCCATGCTGATATCCATTTTCGCCACCGCCATGAACGGAAACGCCGCATTGGACACATCCGCGCGGCTGACCTTCGCCAGCACCTCCCTCGCCTTCGGGCCGGCGATCGCCAGGCCGGTCAGCTTCTGCCCCACCGCCTCGATGCGCACCGAAACATCCCCGGGCAAATGCGCCTCGAACCAGCGCATATGATACTGCTCGGCGATACCGGAACCGGCGATGAACCACTCGCCGTCGCCGATGTTGGCGAGCGTAAAATCGCCGATCAGCCTGCCGTCGTCCTTCAGCATCGGTGCCAGCGTCATACGGCCAGGTCTGGGCAGCTTGCAGGCAAAAATCCGGTCGAGCCAGGCGGCCGCCCCCTCGCCCGTCACCTTGTATTTGGCGAAGTTCGAAATCTCCGCCAGGCCGACGCCATCGCGCACCGTGGCGACCTCTTTTGCGACATGTGTGAAGTCGCTCGAGCGCCGCCACGAGAACTCGTCCTTGACGCCCTCGGGCGCATACCAGAGCGGCACCTCCAGCCCAAAGGACACGCCCCATTGCGCGCCCTTGGCCGACAACAAATCGTAGATCGGCGTGGTCTTCAGCCCTCGTCCGGCGGGCAGTTCCTCATTGGGGAAACGGATCGAGAAGCGGCGCGAATAATTCTCGCGCACCTTGGCGTTGGTGTAGGCCATCGTTGCCCAGTCGCCATAGCGGGCGACATCCATGGCCCAGATGTCGGCGCCGGGATCGCCTTCGATCATCCAGTTGGACAGCGCCAGACCGACACCGCCGCCTTGGCTGAACCCGGCCATGACGCCGCAGGCGACCCAGAAACCCGGCAGCCCGCGCACCGGCCCGACCAACGGGTTGCCGTCCGGCGCGAAGGTGAAAGGCCCGTTGATGATCTGCTTGATGCCGGTCCTCTCGAAGGCCGGGAAATGGCGGAAGCCGACTTCGAGTGACGGCGCGATGCGGTCGATGTCGGGCTCCAGCAATTCATGACCGAAGTTCCACGGTGTGGAGAACTCGGACCACACTTTGTTGGCCTTCTCATAAGTACCCATCAGCATGCCGCCGCGCTCCTGGCGCAGATAAAGCTCGCCGTCGAAATCGACAGCATGGATGATCTCCGTTCCGGTCTTGGCGTTCCACGCGGCGACCTCCGGCATGTCCTCGGTGATCAGGTACATGTGCTCCATGGCCAGCACCGGCAGTTCCAGCCCGACCATGCGGCCGACCTCGCGCGCCCACAGGCCGCCGGCATTGACGACATGCTCGGCCACCACCTCGCCCTTGTTGGTGATGACCCGCCATAGCCCGTCGGGCCGACGCACGATGTCCTCAACCTTGGTGAAGCGCTCGACTCGGCGCCGAGCTTGCGCGCCGCCTTGGCATAGGCGTGGGTCACGCCGGACGGATCGAGATGGCCGTCCTCCTTGTTGCGGACGGCGCCAACAAATTGCTTGGGATCAAGCAGCGGCATCAATTCCGCCGCCTCATTGGCCGAGATTTCTTCAAGGTCGATGCCGAGATAGCGCCCCTTGGCGACGACGCCGCGCAGCCAGTCGAGCCGCGCCTCGGTTGCCGCCAGAAGCACGCCGCCGGTCAGGTGCACGCCGGTCGCCTGGCCCGACAGCTCCTCGATCTCCTTGTAGAGCGAGATCGTGTATTTCTGCAGCTTGGCGACGTTGGGGTCGCCATTGATGGTGTGCATGCCGCCGGCCGCATGCCAGGTCGAGCCGGAGGTCAGCTCATCGCGCTCCAGAAGCACGACATCGGTCCAGCCATGGCGCGCCAGATGGAACAGCACCGAGCATCCGACGACACCACCGCCAATGACCACCACCTTTGCATGCGATTTCATGAGTTCTTCTCTGATATCAATGAGTTGGGGAGATAATGTGAATCAGAAAGGCAGCGCTAGGCACCCCCCTCTGGCCTGCCGGCCATCTCCCCCTCAAGGGGGAGATCAGCAGCGGCTGCGTTGCCACCCGCTTGTCAGCGTTGGTGATTGGCGAAGGAAGATGTGCCAGCCAATCTCCCCCCTTGAGGGGGAGATGTCCGGCAGGACAGAGGGGGGTGGACCCGCGCAAACCCATCACGGCTCGCCCTGCCCGATCGCTTCCTTGCGTCTGGCCACATACGCCTCCAGCGCCTCGCGCACGGCGGGATCCATCGTCGGCTCGACATAGTCTTCCAGCGCCTTCTTCCACAGCCGCGTCGCGCGCGCCGTCGCGTCGAGGCCGCCGGCCTCCTGCCACGCCTCGTAATTCTGCCAGTTGGACAGCATGGGCTGGTAGAAAGCAGTGGCATAGCGTTCCAACGTGTGCGGCTCGCCGAAGAAGTGGCCGCCGGTCGGCACCGCGCCAAGCGCCTCGACCGCCAGCTCCGCCTCATCGACCACGATCGGCTGAAGAAACTCCATCATGTGCTGGATCATCTCGACATCGATGATGAGCTTCTCGAACGATGCCGTCAGCCCGCCCTCCTGCCAGCCGGCGGCATGATAGACGAGGTTGCCGTGGCCGAGCACCGCACCCCACAGCGCCATCAGCGTCTCATAGGCGCCCTGCGCGTCGGCGGCGTTGGAGGCCGAGCCCGGTGTCGTGCGGTAAGGCAGATTGTAGCGCCGCGCCAACTGCCCCGAGGCAATGTTGGCCTTGGTGTTTTCCGGCGTGCCGAAAGCCGGCGCGCCCGACTTCATGTCGACATTGGAGGTGAAGGCGCCATACATGACCGGCGCGCCGGGGCGCACCAGCTGCGTCAGCACCACGCCGAACAGCGCTTCGGCGTTCTGCTGCGCCAGCGCGCCGGCGAGCGTCACCGGGCTCATCGCCCCCATCAGCGTGAACGGCGTGACCGCCACTGACTGGCCGAACTCGGCCATGGTCATCAGCCCTTCGGCCATCATCTCGTCGAAGCGGCGCGGCGAGTTGACCGAGATGATGGTGGCGATGCCTGGATCGTCGCGCATCTCGTCCAGCGTCAGCCCGCGCGCGATCGCCATCATCTCGATGCCGTCCAGCGCCCTGCCGCGTCCGATCGCCGATACATGGAACGATTTGTCGGTAAGCGTCAGATTGGTGAAATAGGTGTCCATGTGCCTGGTATTGGCCGGCAGCTCCACCGGCGCACAGACCTGGTTGCCAAGCATGTGGATGCAATTGAAATGCTGCGCCAGCCGGGTGAGATCGGCATAGTCGCGCAAATTGCCGGCGCGCCGGCCACGCTCCATGTCGTGCACATTGGGCGGCCCGGCGACGAGGGTGAAATTGATCGTGTTGCCGCCGAGGTGGATGGCATTGGCCGGATTGCGCGGTGTCAGCCGGTAGCTGGACTGCGTGGTCTTCAGCGCCTCGGCAACCAGGCCCCTGTCGATGCGGACATTCGCTGTCGCATGATCGACCGTGGCGCCGGCCTTCTCGAACAGCGACAGCGCCCGCGGGCTCATCACCTCGATGCCGAAATTCTCCAAAATGTGCATCGAGGCCTGATGGATCGCCTCTATCTGGTCGGCCGACAGCATTGCCATCGGCGGATAGGGATTGGTTACGCGCCGCAGCGGCAGTTGCGGGATGGCCGACGGCCCCCGGTTGCTGGTCCGCTCGGCACCGCGCTTGCGTCTTGGTTCATTCATGCGCCGCATCAAAGCGCCGGCGCCATGGCGGGGCTGTCAGGAATACGCCCTTCGCGGGCGCGATTTTAGCCAAGGCGGCATTTCCGGATTCCGATGAAGACAAAGGCGACGCAAAGGGTCGGAATAATGACACAGCCTCGAGTCGGCGCAGCCGAGCCGGCAACCCGTTAAGAAACGCCGCAAGATTCCCTTTATGATTTCGGCCTATTCGTCTTCCCATGCGTAGGTCGAGTTTTAGTAAAATTGTAGCGATTGGTGTGCTGCTGGCGTTGTCGGCCTGCGCGACGCCGCCCAACCACATCAACAATGTCTGTGCCGTCTTCGACCAGAATGACGGCTGGTTCGACAACTGGCAGTCGGCGGCCGAGCGCGCCTCGCAGAAATACGGCATCCCCGTCCCCGTGCTGATGGCGACGGTGCGCAAGGAATCCGGCTTCAAGAGCAATGCCAGGCCGCCGCGTACCAAGTTGCTTGGCTTCATTCCGTGGAAGCACGTCTCCTCGGCCACCGGTTTCTCGCAGGCGCTCGACGGCACCTGGTCGCAATACCAGAGCGAAACCGGCAGCTGGGGGGCGCGGCGGACCAAGTTCGCCGATGCCGTCGATTTCGTCGGCTGGTATCATTCCAAGACCGCCGACACCTTCGGCGTCGCCCACAACGACACCTACAATCTCTACCTCGCCTACTATCTCGGCTGGACCGCCTATGGCCGCGGTAACCGCGGCGATGCCGGCGTGCAAAGCTATGCGCGGGCGACCGAAAAAATGGCCCGCGACTATGCCGTTCAGTTGCAGCAATGCAGCAACTGAACGCGCAGCTACGGCAATGCGAGAACTAGCACCCTTCCCGGTTTAGTGCCGCCTTGTCGTATCTTTCGGCTTCTTAACACCGGTTTCGGAAGCCTCGTCGACTACTTTGAGGCGACGCGCTCGCATCCCAGCCTGGCCCTGCTCCACGGCATCGCCGATCTCGTCCGCTGCCGCGGTCGACGATTTGCCACGCGGCCGTTTGGGCGCTGTTCCTGTCGAACCCGGCCCAGCGATATGGGGTGCGTCTTCCGGCACGCCTTCATGCGCCGCGTGCTCCTTGTCGAACTTGATCACCGGCTCCATCGTCGCCAGCACATCGTCCGACAGCCAGCACAGGCTCATATGGCCGTCGCCGAGATGTTTGACCGGCGGCACCTTGGTCTCGCACAGATTGTCCGGCACCAGTTTCTTGTAGCCGCAGCGCGTCTGGAACGGGCAGCCGCTCGGCGGGTTCATCGCCGACGGGATGTCGCCTTCCAGCACGATGTGCTTCTTGACCACACTGGTATCGGCGATCGGGATCGCCGACAGCAGCGCCTCGGTATAGGGGTGGTAGGGCGGCGCGAAGATCTGGTCGGTCGTGCCTTGCTCGACGATATAGCCGAGATACATAACGACCACGCGGTCGGCGATGTAGCGCACGACGGACAGATCGTGGCTGATGAACAGCATCGTCGTCTTGTTCTTGCGCTGAATGTCCATCAGCAGCTCGGTCACCGCCGCCTGCACCGAGACGTCGAGGGCCGAGACCGGCTCATCGGCCACGACCACCTTGGCGTCGCCGGCAAAGGCGCGCGCCACGCCGATGCGCTGTTTCTGGCCGCCCGAGAGCTGGCGCGGCTTGCGCGTCTCGAAGGCGCGCGGCAACTTCACCAGGTCGAGCAGTTCCAGCATGCGCTTGCGCCGTTCGGCGACGTTGTTGCCGACATTGAATTTTTCCAGCGTGCGGATGATCTGCGAGCCGACGGAGTGGCTGGGATTGAGCGTATCGAACGGGTTCTGGAACACCATCTGGATCGACGACACCGTATCGACGCTGCGCTTCTCGATGCTGGTCGACTGGATCTCCTTGTTGCCGAGCGTCACCGTGCCGGAACTTGCCGTCTCCAGGCCGAGCAGCACCTTGGCTAGCGTCGACTTTCCGCAGCCGGACTCGCCGACAATGGCGACAGTCTCGGATTCGCGCGCCACGAACGAGATCGTCTCATTGGCCTTGACGACGCGGCCTTCGCTGGAGCCGAACACTTCGCTGCCGCCGACCTTGTAGTATTTCCTGAGGTCCTCGATCTTGAGCACCGGGGCACCGGGAACGACCTTCTCATTGACCTTCTTGGCGCCGGGCGGCAGTGCTTCCCAGTCGATCTCGTTGAAGCGCACGCAGCGCGAGAAATGGCCTTCATGGCCGGCGACCTCGATCATCGGGATTTCGGCGGCGTTGCAGACGCCCTCGACGAAATGGTGGCAGCGCGGACCGAAATTGCAGCCCTTCGGGCGCTCATGCGGCAGCGGCAATTGCCCGGGAATGGAGATCAGCGGCCGCGAATTCTTGTCGGCGCCCGGCAGCGGGATTGAGCGGAACAGCCCTTGGGTATAGGGATGACGCATCCGGTCGAACACGTCCTTGATCTTGCCGGTCTCCACCGCTTCGCCCGAATACATCACAGTGATGCGGTCGCAGGTTTCCAGGATCAGGCCGAGATTGTGCGACACGAAGATCATCGACGTGCCGAACTTTTCGCCCAGTCCCTTGACCAGGTCGACAATGCCGGCCTCCACCGTCACATCGAGCGCCGTCGTCGGCTCGTCGAGCAGAAGCAGCGCCGGCTTCGACAGCAGCGCCATGGCGATGACGATGCGCTGCTGCTGGCCGCCGGAGAGTTGGTGCGGATAGGAGCGCATCATGCGCTCGGGATCGGGCAGCTTCACCGCCCGCACCATGTCCAGCGCGCGGGTGTAGGCCTCTTCCTTCGACACCTTGTCGTGGATCAGCGGCACTTCCATCAATTGCTGGCCGACCTTCATCGCCGGATTAAGGCTCGCCATCGGCTCCTGGTAGATCATGGCGATCTTGTTGCCGCGAATGGCGCGCAGTTCCTCGTCGGACAGTTCGCCCATGTCCTTGCCCTGGAACTTGATCTTGCCGCCGACGATCTTACCGATGTTGGAGAGGTCGCGCATGATGCCGAGCGACACGGTCGACTTGCCGCAGCCGGATTCGCCGACGATGCCCATCGCTTCGCCGGGCATCACCGTGCAGGAAAAATCCATGACGGCAGGGATCTCGCCCTTGCGGGTGAAGAAGGAGATCGACAGGTTCTCGATCTCGATGATCGGTTCTCCGGGATTTCGAACTGCCTCATTCATGGGTCGCTCCAATCCTGTTTTCATGCGTCGGGCCGAACCCGCAGATCAGTCTTTCATCGATTGTTCGCGCAGCGAGTCGGCGAGCAGGTTCAAGCCCAGCACGAACGACATCAGCGCGATGGTCGGCGGCAACGCCGGGTGGATGAAGGAGCGCAGCAGGCGGCTGGCGTCCTTGATCGCGGTGCCCCAGTCCGGGCTCTCCGGCGCCAAGCCGAGACCGAAGTACCCCAGCGTGCCGAGCAGGATCGTGGTGTAGCCGATGCGCAGGCAGGCATCGACGATCAGCGGTCCGCGCGCATTGGGCAGGATTTCCCACAGCATGATGTACCAGGGCGATTCACCGCGCGTCTGCGCTGCCGCCACATAGTCGCGCGTCTTGATGTCCATCACCAGGCCGCGCACGATGCGGAACACGCCGGGGCTGGAGGCGAACACCACCGCCACGAAGATGTTGAGCTGGTTGGGATCGATGTGGATGACCTTGAACGGATCGGCATCGAACACCAGACCGGCATAGACCCAGCCGCCGATGACCAGGGTCAGTCCCATGAGAATGTAAAGTCGATCCGGCCGGTTCTTGTAGCGGGTCCAGAACAGCACGGAAAAGAAGATGATCGGGAACAGGAAGAACAGCCCGGCCATGGCGTAGGGGATGGGCGTGTCCATGATGCCCGGCGTCACCAGCAGGTAGAACAGCAGGATCACCGGGAAAGCCAGCACCAGATTGGCCAGGAACGACAGCACGGTGTCGATCCTGCCGCCGTAATAGCCGGCAGGGAGGCCGAGCGTAATGCCGACCATCAGTGCGAACCCCGTCGCCGCCGGTGCGATGATCAGCACGATCTGGCTGCCGTAGACCATGCGCGAGAAGACATCGCGGGCGAGCTTGTCGCCGCCGAAATAGTAGATGAGCTTGGATACCGGCTCGATCCCGCCCGGCAGCGCGTCCTTCATGATCGGCACCTGGGAAAGCGGATCGAAGGGCGCGACGGTCGCCGCGAAGATCGCGGTGAACAGCCAGAACAGGCAGATGCCGACACCGACAATGCCGACGCCGCTGTCGAACAGCTGGCCGTAAAGGCCGAGCCTTTTCTTGTAGGTGAAGCTCGCCCCCATCACCAGGGCCAGCCCCAGCCAGACCGGCCAGAAGCGCGCAATCACGCCGAGCACGATGTTGAAGGCGCCGATATATTCGACCTGCATCTGCCCAGACCCCTATTGAACCCTGATACGCGGATTGAGGAACGCGTAGCCGACATCCGAGATGAGCTGCGTGATCAGCACGATGAACACCGAGACCAGCGAGCAGCCGAGCAAAAGGTCGATGTCGTTGTTGCCGGCAGCCTCGACCAGCGTGTAGCCAAAGCCCTGATAGCGGAACATCACCTCGACGATGACGACGCCGGTGAGCAGCCAGGGGAATTGCAGCATGATGACGGTGAAGGGCGCAATCAGCGCGTTGCGCAGCGCGTGCTTGACGACGACGCTGCCGAAGGAGAGGCCTTTCAGGCGGGCGGTGCGGATATATTGCTGCGTCATCACCTCAACCATCGAGGCGCGCGTCATGCGGGCGATATAGCCGATGCCGTAGATCGCCAGCGTCATCACCGGCAGGGTGAAATTGTAGAAGGTGATGCCTTGGCTGGCCGACGCGGCCGAACCATTCAGCCAGCCGAGCCAGGAGGCGAAGATGACGGTGAAGATGACGCCCGACACGTATTCCGGCGTCGCCGTCGAGGCGATCGAGGCCACCGACAGGGTGCGGTCCGTCCGCGACCCTTCGCGCATGCCGGCAAGGATGCCGATCAGCAGCGAGATCGGCACCATCACGAGCAGGACGCAGAACATCAGGATGCCGGTGGCGCTAAGCGCGGGAAAGAGCTTTGACGCCACTGCCGTCTTGAACTTGGTCGAGCAGCCGAAATCGCCCTGCAGGACGCCGGAATATGTCGGCACCAGCGGATCGTTGCAGAAGGAGAAGCGCTGCCCCGGCTTGCCCGTCACGGGATCGGTCACCGGCTGCTTGGGCATCACGCCGAGCCACTGGCCATAGCGGACGAAGAAATTCTGGCGGTAGCCATGTCCAGCCAGCCAGCTTTCGAGCTGCTCGGCCGACGTGTGCATTTCGGTCTGGCTGATCGCCAGCTTCTTCAAATTCGGATCGAGGTTGATCAGGAAGAAGACGATGATGGTCAGGCACAGCATCGTCAATGCCATGGTGCCCAGGCGCCTGATAACGAAAGAAAGCATGGCGGTCCCCTGCCGGTCTGGTTGGGGTTGGAGCCAGCTTGGGTGCCAACTCTACCGTTACCGGCAGAGTTGGCCCTCAAACCGGCCCTCGGATGCGATCAACCCTGTTTTATTGCATGATCCTTCCCGAAGAGTCCGCAACTTTCTGCTGCGCCGGCTTCCGGTCCTGGACCCATGCGAGGAGTGATGGGGAAGGGGCGGAACCGCCCCCTCCCCGATCGGTCCGATCATGCCTGCTCGAGCCAGACCTTGCCGTAGTCGCGCTCGTAGGTCGGGTGCATTTTGTAGTTCTGCACCGCCTTGACCGAGTGGCTGTAGAGCTTGCGCCAGAAGGGCTGGATGATGATGCCGGAATCCTGCAGGATCTGCTGGATGTCTTTCATCATCTCCTTGCGCTTGGCGGCGTCGGCGACCGAAAGCGCGGCGTTGAGCTTGGCATCCCAATCGGGATTCGACCAGGCTGTCTCGTTCCAGGCCTCGCCGGTGCGGTAGCCGATCGCTAGCACCTGGACGCCGAGCGGCCGCATGTTCCAGGTGGTCATCGACAGCGGATACTTGGTCCAGTCGTTCCAGAAGGTCGAGCCCGGCAGCACCGTGCGCTTCACCTTGATGCCGGCGTCGCGCAGCTGCGCGGCGATGGCGTCACCCGTGTTCTTGTTCCAGTCCTCGTCGGCGGTGATCAGCTCGTGCTCGAAATCGGCCTGTCCTGCTTCCGCCATCAGGGCCTTGGCCTTGGCCGGGTCCCGCTTGATCTTTGGCAGTTCGAAGTACTCCGGATGAATCGCGCAGACATGGTGGTTTTCGGCGACAGTGCCGGCATTGCCGTAACCAAGCTGCAGGACGACAGCGTTGTCGACGCCGAGTTGCAGTGCCTGGCGTACCTTCTGGTTTTCGTAAGGTTTGTTGGTCACATTGGTGCGGCAGACGATGGTCGCCGCGGTAACCACCTCGGACTTCACCAGATCCATGCCGTCGAGGATCGAGACATAGTCGGCCGAGGTTTCGTAGTTGGTGTGCACTTCTCCAGCTTCGAAGGCGCTTACCATTGCCGCCGGATCGGTGCCGTAGTCGATTAACTCGACGCCGTCGAGGAAGACCTCGCCATCCCACCACTTGTTGTCTTCGCGGCGTTTGTAGACCACCTTCTGGCCGACATCGTAGGAGACGAGTTCGAACGGACCGGTGCCGATGGGGCAGGCCTTGAAGTCGCCGCCCTTCTCGTCGAAACTCTTGTGAACGATGAGGCCCGGATAGTCGCACAGGTTCGGGATGAGCGCGATATCGGCTTTGCCAAGCTTCAGCTTGACGGTCATATCGTCGACCTTGGTCACGGCGCTTTCGTCCAGCTTGTCGTCCTTGACCAGCGAGCCGAGACGGCCTGGCATGGAGTTGCCTTCGGCTTTCTTGTCGCCCCAGCGCTTGAGATTGAAGATCACGTCGTCGGCGGTGAATGCATCGCCATTCGACCAGGTCACCCCTTTGCGCACATGCAGCGTGTATTCGGTGGCGTCGTCGTTCACATCCCAGCTCTCCAGCAGATAGGGGCGGAACGTGTATTCGGTGGTGTACTTGACCAGCGGCTCGAGCGCCTGGCGTTCGGCATTGGCGATTTCCGACCAGTCGGCCTTGCGCGGATCCTTGGGATCCTTGATCCACTGGGCGACCTTGAGGATGCCGCCTTTCTTGCCCTGCACTTCTTCTGCCTTGGCCGGCGTCGGGTCTACCAGTCCGAGCATGCCATAGGCCATCGCCGTGGACGCGCCGAAGACGCTGGCCAGAGCGAGGAACTCGCGGCGATCGACCCTACCTGCCTTGGCTTCTTCGGCCATGGCCAGGATGTGATCGGGAACGCGATCGCCATTACTCTTATAAATTGTCATGACTTAACTCCCATTGTTGGCTTTCCGCCTTTTAACATTCCGCATCCAGGCCGCGATGTCAAAGCGGCATGGAGTGGGAACATGTTAGCGAATGTGCAACTTTGATAAGGGAGCGGTTCGCGTGATAACGACAGTCTTGGCGCAAATTTGCTACTGCCCAACGGATTCCTCAGGAATCTCGTTTCGTCGATTAAAGTGAGACAGTTACTCGAGCTTGGCCAGCGCCAGTGGTGAGGCCAAAGTCCGGCCGAAGGGTCAATATTCCTTCTCGTAGAAGATGCCGCCCTTGGCTTCGCCGCCATCGTTGGCCTCGCCGCGCAGCTTGACGCCGCGCCCGACATTGAGGTCGATCGTCGCCTTGCCCGATCCCGGCTTGTCGCCCTTCTGGATCGTCACATAGGTACGGTCGTTGAGGTATTTGCCCGCCGACACCGCGGTGCCGCCCTGGTCGTCGGTGGTTACGTCCAGATCGTCGACGCCGATTGCACTGCGCAAATTTTCGAGCAGCGAGGTCGAACCGCCGACGCCAGCCAGTTGCCCGGCGGCCTCAGCGAGCTGGGCGATCTGCAGCGGCGACAGGTTCGACATCGAGCGGCCGAAGATCAATTGCGCCAGCACCTCATCCTCGGGAAGTGCCGGCACCGAGGAGAAGGTGAATTTCGGATTGGTCGCCTCGCCCGACACCACGATGGTGACGGTGGCGCTGGTCGTCGTCGATGTCGCGGTCAAATTGAGGTAGGGCACCAGCGAGCCGGAAAAACCGACCGTGCCTTCGGTGAAGGTCAGCCGCTTGCCGAGGATCGACAGCCGCCCGCGCTGCAGAGTGAAGGTGCCGACTGCTTGCGGCGACGCCGCCGGGCCGGTCAGCCTCAGCGAACCGCCGAGCTCGGCGTCGACGCCCCTGCCCTGGATGAAGATCTGGTTCGGCGCGTTGACGGTGACGTCGAGGACAAGCCCGCTGCCGCCCCCACCGCTGGCAGTGGCCGGGCGCAAGGCCTTGTCCTGCGCCCGCACGCTGGCGGGCGCGTTCTTGTGCTTGACACCGAGTGCTGTCAGCGAGCCCGGCAGTTTCTCCGGAACGGTGATGACGGTCTTGGCGAGGTTGACGGTGCCCGAAATCACCGGCACCGAGCTGAGCGGCCCCTTGATGGTAAGGTCGCCGCCGAGATTGGCGGTCACCACCCGCCCGTCGGTGTAGCGGCCGTCGACCAGCTTGATCGACAGGTCTGCCGGGAAACCTTGCGCCGGATTGATGCCGACCGTGCCGGACGCCGACAGGCTGCCGCGCGTCGACAGCGTGCCGGTCAGGCGGTTGATCCTGGCCACACCATTGCCGATCGAAACGTCGGCGGCAATGTCATTGACGGCAAGGCCCGAGCGCGCGTCGACCAGGCGGGCGCCGGACGTGCTGACCGTGCCGCCGATTACGGGCGACGTCGCCGGGCCGCGCACCTGGACATTGACGTTGGCCGTACCGCTCAGCGACAGGCCTTGCGCGGCAAGCTTGGCGGCAAGGAAGGAAAACGGCACTTTGCCGTTGAAGTCGAGCACCAGCGCCGGCGTTCCCGCTGTGGTGACGCTGCCGCCACCCTTGAGGCCAAGCCCGGCGCCGTCGCTGATGTCGGCGTTGAAGGTGAGCTTCTTGCCGGCGAACGTTCCCGACGAAGAGATGTTCATGCCGCCAAGGCCGGCACTGCGCGTCTGCGACGTCTGCACCCCGCCGGCGTCGATGTCGAAGGCAACGGCCGGATTGGCCGGCGCGCCCGTCACCTTCACGGTCCCGGAGATCGACCCGGCGGCATCGAGGCCCGGCGAAAAACTGTTGGCCAGCGATGCCGGCACCTTGGCCAGCGCGGCATTGATGTCCAGCGCCTGCCCGACCTTGCCCGTCACCGTCGCCGTACCGCCGCCGAGATTGAGCACCAGCCTGTCCAATGTCGTCGTGCCATTGGCGATGCTGACGGTCGAGGCCTGCGCGATGGCGGCCTTGATGCCCTGCACCGTGGCCTGCCCCGAAGCGAGTTCGATGGTTGTGATGCCGCCAGCGACCTTCACCCGGCCCGCGGCTTTCGCCGGGATACCCTTGACGGTAGCGCCGCCGGAAAAGCCGGTCCAGTCGCCGTCGCGCTTGAGGTCGACATCGATACCGCTGATAGCGGTGCCGCCGGAGATGACGCTGTCGGCGCGGATTTTGCCGGAAATGACCGGCGCGGCAAGATAGTTGGCGACCAGCGCATCGATCGACACGGTCTTCGCCTGCAAGTCGCCGCGCGTGATCGACGCGGTCGAAGCCTTGACGGCAACGTTGGCGCCGTCGTTGCTCTTGGTGAAGGCTATGGTGCCGCGCACGTCGCCTTCGGCCTTTTCCAGCGCCAGCGCTGCCAGCGGTCCGATATCGGGCAGGTCGAGCGCGATGGTGCCGACCGGGACAAAGGCCTCGTCGAGCGCGAGATCGCCGGAAATCCTGTTCTTGCCGAGCGACAACAGCAGGCCATTGATGGCGCTCTTGCCGTCGGCTGTCGCCAGCACCGCGCTGCCTTGCAGCGCTTGTCCGGCGACATTGCCGGTCAGTTCCACATTGGCCGCCGGATTGGCGGCATCGGCCTTGCCGGTGGCGGTCAGCTTCAGCCCGGTGATTTCGCGTTCCGCCACCAGCAGCCGGTCGCTGTTGACCGTCAGCGACAGGTCCGGCGCCATGACAGGCCCTTGCGCGTTGAGCGCAAAGCCAACCGCGCCCTTGGCATCCTTCGACAGCAGCGAGATGTCCGATAGAGCGCCCTTGATGTCGGCGCTGAGCTTGTTGTCGGCGAGGCTGGCCTGGCCGTCGGCGGTCAGCGCGCCCGATACCAGCTTGACCGGACTAGCGCTGACATTGCCTTGCGTATCGCGCTTGAGTGTAGCGCTGAGCTGCGTCCGCTCGGCCAGCATGCCGCGCGCCGCTGCCGGCAATGCCGCCGACAGGGCGTCAGCCTTGAGGTTGAGGTCGATGGCGCCGTCGGCCAGCGAGACGCGGCCATTGAATGCGCTTTCCAGCGCTGCGCCCTGCACCGAACCGCTGTCAATGGTGATGGCATCCGCCGCCAGGCTGCCGGTAACCTTGGCGGTGATCTTGCCGGCAATCAGCGGTGCGATGGTTGGATTGTCCAGACCGATCTTTTCTGCCGTCACCGTGCCCGAGATCGGACCGGTTCGGCTTTTTACATCGAACGCATCGGAATGCAGTGCAAGCGCGATGCCTTCAACCTTGGTGAAATTCGTCGCCACCGAGGGCAACACCGCCGAGATGTCGAGCTTGGCTTGCGCAGCCTGCCCCGCCGCCTTCACCGACAGCGCCTGCAATTCGAGCTTGATCGGGCTTTCCGCGCTGCCGAGCGTCAGCGGCAGGCTCGGACCAGACGAAGTCAGGTCGAGCGCAAAATCGCTGGCGCCGTTCGGGTTGATGGTCCCGGCCGCCTTGCCCGAGATTTTTTCGCCTGATAGCGTCGCCTGGTCCAACACCACGCCACCTGCCGTGGAATAACTGCCGGCCGCATCGAGATCGAGCGGCCCGAGCCCGGCCTGGCGGGTCTGGTTGGTCTCGGCACCAGCCAGCCTTGCATTAAAACGGATGTCCGGATTGGCCGACGTTCCGGTGATTTGCGCCGTGCCGTCCAGCGTGCCCGCGGCGTCGAGGCCAGGCGAAAAATCATTGGCGAGGGCTGCCGGCAAGGCGGAGAAAGTTGCCGCCAGATCGAGCGTCTGGCCTGCCGTGCCCGACAGCGTCACCGAGCCGCCGCCGAGATCGACCACCAGCCTTTGAATGTTGGTGGTGCCATCGGCGATCGTCAGGCTCGACGGCTCGGTAATCGCCGCCTTGATGCCGCGCACCGTCGCTTCGCCGGATGCGATCTCGACGCTGGTCGTGCCGCCGGCGATCTGCGCCCGCCCGGCAGCCGTCGCCGGGATGCCTGATATGGTCGCGCCGCCGGTAAAATTGGTCCAGTCGCCGTCGCGCTTCAAGTTAACGCCGATGCCGCTGACGACGGTCGTTCCCGAGGTCACGCTGTCGGCCTTGATCGTGCCGGAGATCGCCGGGCTGTCGAGATAGTTGGCGATCAGCGCACTGACGGTGATCGCCTTGGCCGCCACATCGCCGCGCGCAACCGACACGCTGGCCGCATTGATGGTGACGGTGGGCGCCTCGCCGTCCTTGGCGAAGACCACGGTGCCGCCGATGTCGCCGGCCACCGTCTGCCCGGCCAGCGAAGCCAGCGGCGCTATGTCGGGAGCGGATATCGTCAGCGTGCCCAGCGGCAGGAAATGATCGTCCAGCGCGAGATCGCCGGACACCTTATTGTCGCCCAGCGCCACGCTGAGCCCGTTGATGGAGCGCTTGCCTTCGCTGGTCACCAGCGCCGCCTTGACGGCGAGCGGCTGCTCATCGACCGAGCCGGTCAGGGAGACTTGCGCCGCCGGGCTTGCGATGTCCGCCTTGCCCGAGGCGGTCAGCTTGATGTCCTTCACCGTACGACCTGACGCCGTCAGGCTGGCGCTTTCGGCCGTGACAGAAAAATCCGGTGCATTGCGCGCGCCGCTGGCCGTCAGCGCGAAATCGACGCCGCCGGCGACCGGCACGCCAACCAGCGGCGACAGCACCGAGACGTCGCCGAGCTTGCCCTTGATGTCGGCCTGGATGTCGCTGCCTTGCGCGCTGGCGGTACCGCTGGCGCTGAGCGAACCGGAGGTCAGTTCGATCGAATTGGCGGCGAAGGAGCCTTGCGGATCGCGGGTCGCGGTGGCCGCGAACTTGACCCGTTCGCCAAGCAGCGAACTGATCTGCGGCGGCAATGCCGTCGACACCGCATCGGCATTCATCTTCAGCGTCATGGCGAGGTCGGCCAGCGTTACTTTGGCCGTCAGCCCGGCATTGAGCGCATCGCTGCGCAGCGTGCCTTCATCGAGCGAGATTTCATCCTTGCTGATTGTGCCGGCCAAAGAGGCCGTCAGCTTGCCGGTGATCAGCGGCGCCAGCGTCGCCACGTCGGTCTTCAGCCCGGCTGCCGTCAGCGACACGCTGACCGGGCCACTGCGGTTCTCAATGTCGAAGCCGTCGGAATGGATCCGCGCATCGAGATTGTTCACCTGAGAGCCGCCCGCCACCACCGAGACCAGCGAAGCGCCGGCGTCGATCATCGGCGCCTTGCCGTCGCCGAACGCGCGCGCCGTGACATTGTTTATGGCCACCATGATCGGTTGCGCCGGGGTGCCGACATTGACCGTGACAGGCTCGCCCTTGGCTGCAAGTTCCACCGAAAGGTCGCTGGCGCCCTTCGGGTCGACCATGCCTGAGGCGCTACCGTGGACGGCGCCGCTCTCGATCGTGGCGCGCTCGATGTCGACGCCGCCGGCCGCGGTCGCGGTGCCGGCGAGGTCGAAACTGGTCTTGCCGGCAAACAGCGACTTGAACTGTTCCGGCAGAAAACCTTCGAACGAACCGTCGCCCTTGGCCTCGATCCGGTTGCCCTTGTCGGTCAGCTGATGACGGCCGGTAAGCTGGGTGACGATCTGGCCGTCGACCATGAAAGTGCCGACGCCGCTCCAGTTGGCCAGTGGCCCGGTGCCGGAGACAACGATGTTGACTGGCGGCGCGCCCGGCAGCTTGAGCAGATTGGCAATGATGCCGCCGGCCGGTTCGGATGCCTTGAGATCGAGGTCGAGCTTGTTGTCGGCGGGCGCGAAATGGATGTTGGCGTCGACATTGCCTTGTTTGCCGTCATGGCGGGTGATGTTGAGCACCGTCTGGACCGCCAGCGGCGAGGCGTCGACCTTGGCCGATCCCTTGGCGGCGAGTTCGGCAATACCGCTGCCGGCAAGTTGCTGGCCAAGCGCGATCTCCGGCAGATCGATCGCTCTGATATCGAGCGAAACCGGCAGGCCGGTCGACCCGCTCTTGGCAGGCTCCGTGCTCGCAACCGGCAGCCGTGCCAGTTCGATGCGCTCGGCAGCGATACGGTCGGCGCTGAAATTCTTCGACAGCAGCGCCAGCGGCGACCAGTCGACCGCCACCTTGCGCGCCACCAGCCAAGCGCCGTTGCGGTCTTCCAGCACGACATCGTCGACCGTCAGCGCGCCGGACCAGATGCCATCAATGCCGCTGACGGTGACCTTGCTGTCTCCTGATGAGGCTATGTTCGAGATGATGCCGGCGAGGTTTTCGCGGCCACGCTCGGTCTTGGTCAGCACGACAAGCGCGCCGACGGCCGCCGCCAGCACGATCAGCAGCGTGTAGAAAAAGAGCCGAAGGATGCGTCTCAAAATCTTCATCGTCAGAAAGCCTGTCCGATGCCGGCATAGATGCCGAAACGCGGATCGCCACGGTCGCGGTTGAGCGGCAGGGCGGCGTCGATGCGCAGCGGCCCGAACGGCGTAATGTAGCGCAGGCCGACGCCGGCGCCGACCTTCATGTCGGAAAAGTCCGGCGTCGATTTGGTCGAGACGGTCCCGGCGTCGACGAAGGGCACGATGCCGATCGTGTCGGTGAGCGCGATGCGCATCTCGACCGATGTCTCGAAGAAGGAAAGCCCGCCGATCGGCTGATTGTCGATGTCCTTGGGACCGATGCCCTGATAGGCATAGCCGCGCACCGAACCGCCGCCGCCGGAATAGAAGCGCCGGTCGGCCGGAACATGTTCGAGGCTGGTGCCGACGATCGAACCCAGGACGACACGTTCGGCAAGCACGAACTTCGAAGCCGTGTCGAGCGACTGATAGGCCGACCCCTCGCCCTTCAGCTTGAGGAAGGCGGCGCCGCTCATAATGTCGTAGCTCGGCTCGGCATAGGCCAGCACCCTGAAGCCGCTGGTCGGGTTGAGGCGGTTGTCGCGGTTATCATAGACATATTGCAGCGGAATGCTGGCGATCAGGTATTTGTGCTTGCCGAAAGTGTCGGTGACCCTGGAATAGTCGAGCGCGATTTCGGCCGAAACCGTCTGCTTCTTGTCGATGTCATAGGACAGGCCGGTGCTGCCCTTGATCGAGAAATGGTCGTAGGCATCGGGGTGTTCGAGCACGGTCTTGACGCTGGCGATGAATTTTGAAGCTGGCCCGACCACCCCCGGCTTTTCGAACATGATGCCGGCATTGTAGTTGAGTTCGCTGAGATCGTTGCTGCCGATACCGCTGATCTTGCCGTCGATGCGCAGCTTTTCGGCCCGGCCGAACAGGTTGCGATGGCCCCAATAGCCTTCGAGGCCGAGCCCCTCGGTGTTGGAGAACGTGCCGCCAACGCCGAAATAGCGCGGCTTGCGCTCGCTGACCTGGACGCCGATCGGGATGTTGCCGTCGGCGTCTAGCTGGTCTGCTTCCTTCAGCGTGACGCTGTTGAACACTTCCAGCCCGAGCAGCCTGTCGCGGGCATCGTCGATCTCGTCAGGAGAGTATTGCCGGCCGCGTTTCAGCCCGGTCATGTATTCGGTGAACTCGCGGTCGACCTTCTCGGTTCCCTCGACACTGGTGTCGCCATAGCCGGCCACTGGTCCGGCGGCCACCGTCAGCGTCACGTCGAGCGTCGAGGTGTTGTGATCGGCGACGATCTGCCGATCGGTGATCCGAGCCAGCGGCCGGCCCTCCTGCTTCAGCGCCCGCACAATCAGCGCTCCGGCCTTGAGCACGGCACCCGAACCGGCATCGCCGCCAGCGATCAGGCCGAAATCGGCGCTCGCAAGCCCGGCGGCATCGCCTTCCAGCCGGATGTTGCCGAGCGTGAATTTGGGCCCGCTGGCGATGCTGATCACCACCGGAATCGGCTGCGGACCGGTAAATTCGGCATCCGGAGGCAGATCGTCGAGCGCCTTGCCCTGGATGGTGATGGTCACGACGCCTTCATAGCGGGCATCTGAATAGAGGGCGGCGACCAGCTGCTCGCGGTCGCTGCGCGCCTTGGCCAAAAGGCCGAGCGAGCCGGAAACCGGGCGTTCCTCGTCGGCTTTCAGCGTCGAGGCGTTTTCGAGCTTCTTGACCAGGTCCTTGTCGGCATCGGGCGCCTCGATGCTGACGGAATAGCGCAGCGGGTCGACGATATCGGCGTCCTCGTCGTTAGACGAACCCCACAATTTGATGCCGAAGATCTCGAAGGCCGCCGCCGACCCCGATTCGGCGGCGAGCACGGTCGAGCACGCCAACGCCAGAATCAGCGCGCGCGAAAGCGCACGCCGTGGCGCGGTTCCTTTCGACATCTGCGCTTCACACGCCGGCATTAAGACAACCTAGGTTACAAAACTAAAATTGGAATGAAGTTTTGAAGCGCTCGTAAAGGGGCCACAATCCAATTGTCTGAAATAGGCAGGGCTTGGAATTCACACCTTCTGCGTTGCCGCAAGAAAGCGTGATCCCCTTCCCTGTGGATGAACTGTCGGCATACCGGTCATTTGCCGGTTTGGGAACCGTTGGCGGGCGGAAACCTGCCCGTCCTCGTGTTGACAAGCTTGACTGAAGCTTGAACAAGCCTTGGACGTCAGCAGTGTCTGGGAGGGTGTTATGGCAATGCGCGCGGCTCGTGGTCTGTCTATCCTGATCCTTCTCTTTTTCGCCTGGGGAGCTGTCGCGCAAGCGGCCGAAGCCCGCCGGGTGGTGACCTCAAACAATTCGGATTATTTCGGTTTCGATCTCAGATCGGACCAGAATGTCAGCCTCGATCAGTGCAAGACCACATGCCTCGGCGACCCCGCCTGCCGCGCCTTCACCTACAACAACAAGGCCAGATGGTGCTTCCTGAAATCCGACTATAACCAGTTGAAACCCTTCAGCGGCGCTGTCGCCGGCAAGGTCGTCAATGTCGATGGTGATCCCGATATCGGCGCCCCGCCGGAACTTGTCTTCTTTCCCAACTGGATGGCCGATCAGGCCCAGCAGTACCGCAACAAGCTGACCGATCCGGCCTATGACAAGCCGACCGAGGGTCTGGAAGCGCTCCGCGCCGCGGCCGAACAGGCCGCACTGACCGGCGACCATGCCCAGGCCATGAACAAATACGAGGCTGCCGTTTCGGTCCTGCCCGATGACGGCCGGCTGTGGCTCGGCCTGGCCCGCGAAACGCTTGCCCAGCAGCCGGCCAATGGCAGCTCGGGAGCTTATAATTTGCCGGTCAAGGGTACGTCGGCAGCCTTCAACGCCTACAAATTGCTGCGCACCACCAAGACCCGCGCCGAGGTGCTGGCACTGATGGGTAACGGCCTCGACCGCCGCGATCTCTACCGTCCGGCCCTGCAGGCCTATGAGGCGAGCCTCGCGCTGGTCAGTTCGCCGGCGGTCAAGGCAGAATATGAGGATCTCAAGGCCCGCAAGGGCTTCCGCGTCATCGATCACTCCATCGATGCCGACACCAGCGCGCCGCGCATTTGCGCGCAGTTCTCCGAGGAGCTGGTCAAGACCGGCGTCGATTACGCCCAGTTCGTCACCGTCGACAACCAGCCGCCCAAGGGCGTCGAAGCCAAGGACAAGCAGATCTGCGTCGAAGGTCTGGAGCATGGCCAGCATTATGAAGTGACCTTCCGCGCCGGCCTGCCGGCCGCAATCGGCGAGGTCACCGCCGCGCCGGTCGTGCTGTCGATCTATGTTCAGGACCGTGCACCGTCCGCCCGCTTCACCGGCGACAGCTTCGTGCTGCCGGCCGGCGCCCGCCGCGGCATTCCGGTCGTCACCGTCAACATGAACGCCGCGCAGATGAAGCTTTATCGCATCGGCGATCGTTCGCTGGCGCAGCTTCTGTCCGGCTACCAGTTCCTGAAGCAGCTCGACGGCTACGACATTTCAAGCATTTCCGACCAGATGGGCGAGCCTGTCTGGCAAGGCCAGCTCGACATCGCCAACGACCTCAACAAGGACGTCACGACGTCGTTCCCGGTCGACGAGGCCTTGCCTCAGCGCAAGCCCGGCGTCTATGTGCTGACCGCGCAACCGGTCAACGACAATGGCGACGACAATTACAATTCGCTTGCCACCCAGTGGTTCGTCGTTTCCGACATTGGCCTGTCGACCTACACCGGCCAGGACGGGCTGAATGTCTTTGCCCGCTCGCTCGGCACCGCCAAGCCGATCGCCGGCGCCGAACTGACGCTGCTGGCCAGGAACAATGAAATCCTCGGCACTGCGACCTCGGACGCCGAAGGCCATGCCGTCTTCAACCCCGGCCTGACGCGCGGCGACGGCGGCATGGTGCCGGCCGTGCTGATGGCCAAGCAGGGCGACAACGACTTCGTCTTCCTCGACATGGGCCGCGCCGGCTTCGATCTTTCCGATCGCGGCGTCTCCGGGCGGGCAGCACCTGGTGCGCTCGATGTCTATGCCTGGACCGAACGCGGCATCTACCGCGCCGGCGAGGATGTGCATGTCGCCGCCCTTGCCCGCGACGGCGCCTCCAAGGCGGTCGAGAACCTGCCGCTGACCTTCATCTTCACCCGCCCTGACGGCGTCGAGAACCGCCGCATTGTCGCCGACGGCGTGTCGGCCGGCGGCTATGCAGTCGACCTGCCCCTCGAAGCCAACGCCATGCGCGGCACCTGGACGGTGTCGATCTATACCGATCCCAAGCAGGCCGCCGTCTCCAGCCAGATGTTCCTGGTCGAAGACTTCGTGCCGGATCGCATCGAGTTCGACATGAAGTCCGACAAGCAGGAGATCGCACAGGGCGAAACCGCCAATATCAACATTGACGGCCGCTTCCTCTATGGCGCACCGGCAGCCGGCCTCGCCCTCGAAGGCGAGCTGACGCTGTCGACGGCGCGCGACTGGGACCGTTTCGCCGGCTATTCGTTCGGCCTCGCCGACGAGCAGTCGGCCGAACCTTCGGTCACCCCGTTCATCGGTCTTCCCGTGGTCGGCGATGACGGCAAGGCGACCTTCCCGGTCACGGTTGACCAATTGCCCGCGACGACCAAGCTGGTCGACGCCAAGGTCACGGTGCGCATGCGCGAAACCGGCGGCCGCGCCATCGAGCGGTCGCTCAACATCGGCATTCGCCCGCAGGGCCACATGATCGGCATCCGTCCGGATTTCGAGGACAATGAAGTGCCGCAGGGCGGCACCGCCAAATTCAGCCTGATCGCGGTCGATCCCGACGGCAACCGCGAAACGCTGAAAGGCGCGCAGTGGTCGCTGGTCAAGGTCGAACGCAATTACCAGTGGTACCGCTCCAACAACTCCTGGAACTACGAGCCAGTGACCTTCACCAAGTCGATCGCCAGCGGCCAGGTCGATCTCAGCGCCGATGCCGAGGCGACCGTGACGATGCCGGTCGACTGGGGCCAGTACCGGCTCGAGATCGAGACCGCCGACCCCGAGGGCCCGGCGACCAGCTATGAGTTCGACGCCGGCTGGTATGTCTCCTCGACCTCCACCGAAACGCCTGATGGCCTCGAGATCGCCCTCGACAAGGACGCTTATGCCGCTGGCGAAGTAGCCAAGCTGAAAGTGTCGCCGCATTTTGCCGGCGAACTGCTGGTCACCATCGGCGCCGACAAGCTGCTCAAGACTGTCACGGCGACCGTGCCGGCCGGCGGCAGCACCGTCGACATCCCGGTCGGCGACGACTGGGGCGCCGGCGCCTACATCACCGCGACCCTGTTCCGGCCCGGCGATGCGCAGGAAACGCGCATGCCGGCCCGCGCCATCGGCGTGAAATGGCTGACGGTCGATCCGAGCTCGAAGAAGCTCGCCGTTACGCTCACGCCGCCGGACAAGACGATGCCGCGCCAGCAGCTGTCGATCCCGGTCGCAGTGGCCGGCGTTGCACCCGGCAGCAATGCCTATGTCACGGTCGCGGCCGTCGATGTCGGCATTTTGAACCTCACCAACTACAAGGTGCCGGACCCAGAGGACTGGTATTTCGGCCAGCGCATGCTCGGGCTTGAAGTCCGCGACATCTATGGCCGCCTCATCGACGGCTCGCTCGGCACCACCGGCAAGCTCAGGACCGGCGGTGACGGCGCCGCCATGCAGACGCAAGGCAGCCCGCCAACCGAAAAGCTGGTGGCCTTCTTCTCCGGCCCGGTCCAGCTCGACGCCGACGGCAAGGCAAGGATCGACTTCGATATCCCGCAGTTCAACGGCACCGTGCGCGTCATGGCCGTCGCCTGGACCAAGGATGCCGTCGGCCACGCCACGACCGACGTCATTGTTCGCGATCCGGTGGTGATCACTGCCGGCCTGCCGCGCTTCCTGGCGCCCGGCGATGCCGCCGTCATGCGGCTCGACGTTGCCGACACGGACGGCCCGGAAGGCGACTATGCCTTGTCGATCGCAACGACAGGCGACCTCTCGACCGGTGACAAGCCGCTGCCTGAAAAGCTGACGCTGGCCAAGGGCAAGCGCCAGACGCTGACCGTGCCGCTGATTGCACAGTCGGCGGGCAATGCCTCGATCACCATCAAACTCGCCCATGGCGACGGCGCCTCGGTGGAACAGACGCTCTATGTGCCGGTGCGCCCGGCGCAATTGCCTGTCACCACCCGTCTGGTCGTCGACCTCAAGGGCAACGGCGGCTCGCTGCGCGTCGACAAGGAGCTGCTCGCGGCAAGCCTGCTCGACGGCGCCTCGATCAGCGTCGGCGTTTCGCAGGCCGCCGCCTTCGACGTGCCATCGCTGCTGATGACGCTCGACCGCTACCCCTATGGTTGCGCCGAGCAGACCACCAGCCGTGCCATGCCGCTGCTCTACGTCAACGACGTCGCATCAAGCATCGGCATGCAAAGCGATCCTGACCTGCACGACCGTGTCCAGGCCGCCATCTACAAGGTGCTGAGCTACCAGGCTTCGGCCGGCAGCTTCGGCCTGTGGGGTCCAGGCTCCGGCGATCTGTGGCTCGATTCCTATGTCACCGACTTCCTGACCCGGGCGCGCGAGCAGAACTACGACGTGCCGGCCCTGGCGATGAGCCAGGCGTTGAGCAATCTGCAGAACTCGGTCGGCTATGACCAGGACGTTCAGGACCGCGGCAGCGAGATCGCCTACGCGCTCTACGTTCTGGCCCGCAACAAGAAGGCCTCGGTCGGCGATCTGCGCTACTACGCCGACACCAAGCTCGAAGCCTTCTCGAGCCCGATGGCCGTCGCCCAGCTGGCAGCGAGCCTGGCGCTGTACGGCGACGCGCAGCGTTCGGAAGCGACCTTCCAGACGGCGCTGCAGCTGGCCAAGTCGACCACCGACTACGACTACTACCGGTCCGACTACGGCTCGCGGTTGCGTGACGGCGCCGCGATCCTGGCGCTCGCCGCCGAATCGAAGCCGGTGCCGACCATTGTGCCGGAGCTGATCAAGCTGGTGGCAGGGGAACGCGCCGATGCCCGCTGGACCAGCACGCAAGACGAGTCCTGGATGCTTCTGGCGGCTCGTGCGCTGAAGTCGGGCAACGATTCGATCAAGCTGTCGGTCAACGGCGCGCCGCATGCCGGTGGATATTCCACACAGCTGAGCGGCACCGATATCGCCGACAGCCCGCTGACCATCGCCAACACCGGCACCACGCCGCTGCAGGCGGTTGTTACCACGGTCGCCTCGCCGGTAGAGCCGTTGCCGGCTGGCGGTGATGGCTTCACCATCGATCGCACCTACTACAAGCTCGATGGCACCGAGGCCAACGTCACCGAGGCGACGCAGAACGAACGCTACGTGGTCGTGCTCAAGGTCTACGAGCAGAACCGCTGGCCGTCGCGCCTGCTGATCACCGACCTGTTGCCGGCCGGCTTCGAGATCGACAATCCGGGCCTTGTTTCCAGCGCCCAATTGTCGAACTTCACCTGGCTGGCGCAGACCGACGCTGCCCATCTCGAATTCCGCGACGACCGTTTCGTCGCGGCATTCAACCCCAATGACGGCGACGGCGACCGCAACATCATGCTGGCCTATGTCGTGCGTGCGGTGACGCCGGGCACCTATGCCCATCCGGCAGCCACGGTGGAGGACATGTACCGGCCGCAGTACTCGGCCCGCACCGCCACCGGCATGATGGAGATCAAGGCGCCGTAAGGCGCCTTGATAGACGTAGCGATGGCGCTGCCCCTCATCCGCCTTCCGGCACCTTCTCCCCGTACAGTGACGGGGAGAAGGGCGCTGTTGCGATCGTTGGCACCCCTTCTGCAACGTTGGAAATTGGCGAAAACCTCTGCGCAGGCCCCTTTCTCCCCGTCTCTATACGGGGAGAAATGTCCGGCAGGACAATGAGGGGCGGCGCCATGCTTTCGAGGAAATTTCTCCGCCGCACCGCAATAACCGCAGCTACCTGCGCCGGGATCCTTTCGGTTGCAGCCGCCACCCTTTGGCGGCTCGACCGCGCCTACGCACCACCTCTGCCCGAAAAACTCACCGTCTCGACCGAAGTCCAGGATCGCGACGGCCAGCTGTTGCGCGCCTTCGCCACGCCGGACGGCTACTGGCGGCTCGACACACACCTCGACCAGGTCGACAAGCAGTTCGTCGACATGCTTGTCACCTATGAAGACAAGCGTTTCTGGGACCATGATGGCGTCGACGTGCTGGCGCTGGCGCGCGCTGCCGGTCAGCTCGTCACCAACGGCCATATCGTCTCGGGCGGCTCGACGCTGTCGATGCAGCTCGCCCGCCTGATCGAGCCGCGCGAAAGCCGCAGCCTCGGCTCCAAGCTCAAGCAGATGCTGCGTGCCATCCAGATCGAGCGGCGGCTGTCCAAGCAAGAGATCCTCGAACGCTACCTGACCTTGGCGCCCTATGGCGGCAATCTCGAAGGCGTGCGCGCCGCGTCCCTCGCCTATTTCGGCAAGGAGCCGAAGCGGCTGACGGTCTCGGAAGCCGCCTTGCTGGTGGCGCTGCCGCAATTGCCGGAAAAGCGCCGGCCCGACCGCAATCTCGACATCGCCCACGCCGCCCGCGACCGCGTGCTGACCCGCATGGTTTCATCCGGTCTGCTTGGCGAGCGTGAGGCCGCGCGCGCCGCACTTGACGATGTCTCGGGCCTGCGCCGCAAACTGCCGGCGCTGGCGCCGCACGCCGCCTACGCCATGCTGCCCAAAGCCGTCCCCGGCAAGCCGCTGCAGCTGACGATTCGCAAAAGCGTCCAGCAAGGGCTGGAACAGGTGGCGCGCGATGCCGCCATCAAGCTCGGCCCTCGCCTGTCCGTCGCCATGGTGATGGCCGATGCCCGCACCGGCGATATCCTCGGCGAAGTCGGCTCGGCCGACTTCTTCGACGCCAGCCGCTCCGGCTGGATCGACATGACCAAGATCGTGCGTTCGCCCGGCTCGACGCTGAAGCCGTTCATCTATGGCCTCGCCTTCGAGCAGGGGCTGGTGGCGCAGGAAATGCTGATCGAGGACAGTCCGGTCGATTTCGGCGGCTACCGGCCGAAGAATTTCGACATGGGGTACCAGGGCGATGTCTCGATCCGCCAGGCGCTGCAATTGTCGCTCAACGTGCCGGCGATCCGTGTGCTTGACTCGGTCGGCCCGGCACGGCTGATGGCGCGCTTCCGCCAGGCCGGCGTCAGTCCGGTGCTGCCGGTCAACGAGGCGCCGGGCCTCGCCATCGGCCTCGGCGGCGTCGGCGTGACGCTGCGCGATCTCGTCCAGCTCTATACCGGGCTCGCCAATGGCGGCAAGGCGAACACGCTGCATGACGGCACCGAGCCCGCCAATGCCGAGCGCACCACCGCCACCATTCTCGACGCCCAGGCGAACTGGCAGATCACCGATATCTTGTCGGGGGTAAAGCCGCCCGAAGGCGCCCTGCAGCGCGGCATCGCCTACAAGACCGGGACCTCCTACGGCTATCGCGATGCCTGGTCCGTCGGCTTCGACGGCCGCTACGTGCTGGGCGTCTGGGTCGGCCGCGCCGATGCCGGTGCTGTACCCGGCCTGTCCGGCTATGTCTCTGCCGCCCCCATCCTGTTCGAGGGCTTCGTCCGCTCCGGCCTCGCCGCCGTGCCGCTGCCCAGCCAGCCGGCCGGCGTCGTCAAGGCCAAACGCGAAGATCTGCCGGTGACACTGGCGCGCTTCGGCGCCGGCGCCGACGGGCTGGTACAGGCAGGCCCGACCGAGCCGGCCCCGACCATCATCTTCCCACCCAACGGCGCCCGCGTCGATCTCGCCACCAACTCCGCCGAGGCCTCGCCACTAGTGCTGAAACTGCAAGGCGGCCGCGCGCCGTTCCGCTGGCTTGCCAACGGCAAGCCGCTCGTCGGCATCGACCGCCGCCGCACCGCCACCTGGCTGCCCGACGGCGCCGGCTATTCGACGCTCACCGTCATCGATGCCGTGGGCCGCGCGGCCAGCGTGAAGGTGTTCGTTGAATAGATGGCGCCAGGCGATTCAAAGCATTGGACTTTGCGTCCTCATGCCTTTCGTCTTCGCTCTCCCCGCCTCCGCCGATCCCCTGCCCGCCGGCTTTGTCCGCCTTGCCGATGTCGATCCTACAATCCGGCAGGACATCCGCTATGCCGGCCTGGAAAACTTCCTGCATCGCAGGGCCGACGGCTACGACGCGCCGGTCTGCATCCTCACAAGGCAGGCGGCGCAAGCGCTGTCTGGCGTGCAAAAAGACGCTCGCTTCCGACGGCCTGACGCTGGTCGTCTTCGACTGCTACCGCCCGGCCCGCGCCGTCGCCGACATGGGCAAATGGACCAAAGAAGGCGGCCCGTCCGACCCGCAATGGTATCCCAAGGTCAAGCGCGCCGACCTCATCGCCAAGGGCTATATCGGCGAACTGTCCACCCATTCACGCGGCTCGACCGTCGATGTCGCCATTGCCCGCAGCGATGGCAAAAGCACATCATCCGCTGCCTGCGGTGCTACGGGTGCCGGCACGCTCGATTTCGGCACCAGCTTCGACTGTTTCGATCCGGCGAGCGAAACCGCCCACCGCCCGCTCGCGGCCGATGCGGCGGCCAACCGCAAAAGACTGCTCGATGCCATGCGCGCCGGCGGCTTCAGGAATTATGCCCGGGAATGGTGGCACTACACGCTCGGGAACGAGCCATTTCCAAAGCAGCGCTTCGACTTCCCCGTCACTGCGAATTGAAACCACCCGGTATTACGGCGAATCTCCGCCGCGGCGGCCTTGCCTCAGCGCGGCCCGCTTCTAAATAGCGCCGGACGGCCTGGAGTCGGCCCAGGCTAATATGAGGAAAATGTTTCCTCTCAGCGCGCAATATCGGCGAAAAATTGCTTCGAGGGGCCAAAAAAGGCAACGTTGAATGCATCTAATTTCTATCAATTCGATAGAGTTCAGCCGTCATCAACGGAGGCGGAAATGACCAAACCTCATTTCAGGAAACTGCTCGGCGCACTGGTCGCCACATCGATCCAGTTCGGCACGCTCGGTTTCGCGTTTGCCGATACCACCATTCTCAACGTGTCCTATGATCCGACACGCGAACTCTACAAGGCCTATGACGAGGCCTTCGTCGCGCACTGGAAGGCCGAGACCGGCGAGACGGTCACCATCCAGCAATCGCATGGCGGATCGGGCGCCCAGGCCCGCGCCGTGATCGACGGCCTCGACGCCGATGTGGTGACGCTAGCGCTCGAAGGCGACATCAACGCCATCGTCACCAAGTCGAAGAAGATCAATCCCGACTGGCGCAAGAAGTTCGAGAACAATTCGGCCCCCTACACCTCGACCATCATCTTCCTGGTCCGCAAGGGCAACCCGAAGGGCATCCATGACTGGAGCGATCTGGTCAAGGACGGCGTCCAGGTGATCACGCCGAACCCGAAGACGTCGGGCGGCGCGCGCTGGAACTACCTCGCCGCCTGGGCCTACGCCAATGCCAATGATGGCGGCGACGAAGCCAAGAACAAGGAATTCGTCGGCAAGCTCTACGCCAACGCTCCAGTGCTCGACACCGGCGCCCGCGGCTCGACCGTCACCTTCGCGCAAAAGGGCATTGGCGACGTGCTGATCGGCTGGGAAAACGACGCCTATCTGGCGCTCAATGAATTCGGCGCCGACAATTTCGAGATCGTCTATCCGCCGACCTCGATCCTGGCCGAGCCGCCGGTGGCGATCGTCGACGCCAATGTCGATGCCAAGGGCACCCGCAAAGTGGCGGAAGCCTATCTCGGCTGGCTCTATTCCAAGGAAGCGCAGACGATCATCGCCAAGAACCACTATCGTCCGGCCAAGCCCGAGCTGGTGGATCCGGCGGATATTCCGAAAACGCCTGAAATCAAGCTGATCTCCATCGACGATCCGCTTTTTGGCGGCTGGAAGAAGGCGCAGCCTTATCATTTCGGCGACGGTGGTATATTCGACCAGATCTACAAGCCGGCCCAGTGAGCTAAAATCTAGATCAGGACGACATGACCACAGCACCCGCCAAGGCGGGGTGGCGATTCAGACAGCCGAGTGTCATTCCGGGTTTCGGATTGACGCTCGGCTTCTCGCTTGCCTACCTCACGCTCATCATCCTCATCCCCTTGTCGGGCCTCGTGTGGCGTTCGGCAGCCCTCGGCTGGGCCGATTTCTGGGCGATCGCCACCGATCGCCGGACCCTCAACGCGCTCGAAATCAGCTTCGGCGCCGCCTTCATCGCGGCAGCCGTCAACGTCGTCTTCGGCACGCTCGTCGCCTGGGTGCTGGTGCGCTATCGCTTCCCCGGCCGCCGCATCGTCGATGCCATGGTCGACCTGCCCTTCGCCCTGCCGACCGCGGTGGCCGGCATTGCGCTGACCACGCTCTACGCGCCCAATGGCTGGATCGGCCATCTCCTGGCGCCACTTGGCATCAAGGTCGCCTATACCCCGCTCGGCATCGTGGTGGCATTGGTCTTCATCGGCCTGCCCTTCGTCGTGCGCACAGTGCAGCCGATCATGGAGGAGATCGACAAGGAGGTCGAAGAGGCCGCCGCCACGCTCGGCGCCAACCGCTTCCAGATCATCACCCGCATCCTGTTTCCGGGACTGGCGCCAGCCATCGTCACCGGCTTCTCGCTCGCCTTCGCGCGCGGCGTCGGCGAATACGGCTCGGTCATCTTCATTGCCGGCAACCTGCCCTACAAATCGGAGATCGCGCCGCTTCTGATCGTCATCCGGCTGGAGGAATACAACTATCCGGCGGCGACCGCGATCGCAGCGATCATGCTTCTGCTGTCGTTCGTGATGCTCCTGATCGTCAATCTCGCGCAGTCATGGAGCCGCAAGCGTTATGGCTGATCCCGAGATCAAATCCTACGAGCCGCATCACGAAAGCCAGTCGGCTGCGGTGACCGAAAGCCTGCCGGTGCGGTTGCTGCTGATGGCGGTGGCCTTCGCCTTCCTCGTCATCTTCGTGCTCCTGCCGCTGATCATTGTCTTTCATGAGGCGCTGGCCAAAGGCCTCGGCGCCTACACGGAATCGCTCTCCAATCCCGATACGCGTTCGGCGATCCGGCTGACCCTGCTGGTGGCGGCCATCGCCGTGCCGCTCAACGTCGTCTTCGGCATCTCCGCCGCCTGGGCTATCGCCAAGTTCGAGTTCAAAGGCAAGGCGTTTCTGACCACGCTGATCGACCTGCCCTTCTCCGTCTCGCCCGTCATCTCAGGCCTGGTCTACGTGCTCTTGTTCGGCGCTCAGGGGCTGCTCGGCGAATGGCTGAAGGCGCATGGCATCCAGATCCTCTTCGCCGTGCCCGGCATCGTGCTCGCCACCGTCTTCGTCACCTTCCCGTTCGTTGCCCGCGAACTGATCCCGCTGATGCAGGAACAGGGCAATGGCGATGAGGAGGCCGCGCTCTCGCTCGGTGCCAATGGCTGGCAGACTTTCTGGTATGTGACGCTGCCCAACGTCAAATGGGGATTGCTCTACGGCGTGCTTCTGTGCAACGCCCGCTCGATGGGCGAATTCGGCGCGGTCTCGGTCGTGTCCGGCCATATACGCGGGCTGACCAACACCATGCCGTTGCATGTCGAAATCCTCTACAACGAGTACAACGCCGTCGGCGCCTTTGCTGTCGCTTCGCTGCTTGCCGGCCTGGCTTTGGTGACGCTGGTCTTGAAAACACTTCTCGAGATGCGCTACGGCGCCGAGATCGCCGCGACGCGCGGACACTGATAGAGGGATTTTCATGGAAGTTCGCGTTGCCAACGTGCGCAAGGAGTTTGACCGGTTCCCGGCCCTCCATGACGTATCGCTTGACATCAAGTCGGGTGAGCTGATCGCGCTGCTGGGGCCGTCCGGCTCCGGCAAGACGACACTGCTCAGATTGATTGCCGGGCTCGAGCGGCCGACGCGCGGAAAGATCTTCTTCGGCGACGACGATGCCTCGCAGAAGTCGATCCAGGAGCGCAATGTCGGCTTCGTCTTCCAACACTATGCGCTATTCCGGCACATGACGGTCGCCGACAATATCGGCTTCGGCCTCAAGGTCCGGCACGGACCGTCGCGGCCGACGGCGCAAGAGATCCGCCGCCGCGCCTCAGAGCTCCTCGACCTTGTCCAGCTTTCCGGCCTGGAAAAGCGCTACCCGGCACAGCTTTCCGGCGGCCAGCGCCAGCGCGTGGCGCTTGCCCGCGCCATGGCGATCGAACCCAAGGTGCTGTTGCTCGACGAGCCGTTCGGCGCGCTCGATGCGCAGGTGCGTAGGGAATTGCGCCGCTGGCTGCGCGAGATCCATGACCGCACCGGCCACACCACCGTCTTTGTGACCCACGACCAGGAAGAGGCGTTGGAGCTTGCCGACCGCGTCGTGGTGATGAGCCAGGGCCGCATCGAGCAGGTCGGCTCCGCCGACGAGATCTACGACACGCCGAACTCGCCCTTCGTCTACTCCTTCATCGGTGAATCGAGCACGCTTCCCGTAAAGGTCGAGGACGGTCAGGTCTGGATCGCCGACCGGCCGATCGGGCTGTCCGCGCCGCATGCGCCGAGTGGCGAGGCAGTCCTCTACTTCCGCCCGCACGATGTCGAACTGCTCGACGGGTGCAGCGGCTGCATCGCCGGCACGGTCGCCGCCAGCCGCCGCGTCGCCGGCACCAGGCGCGTCGAACTCGAAATTGGCGGCGAACGCCAGCGCGTCGAGATCGAACTCCCCGTCGACCATCCAGCGGCGCAGAAGAGCCGGGTGGCGTTCAGGCCGCGGCGGTGGAAGCTGTTTCCGGCGGCATAGCATTCGTCAACAGATCGAAGCGAATCCGTTTGGAAGGAAATCCTACCAACCGGCTGTTTCGGCAATACTTTTTCTCACCACCGGATGGCAGGCCGCGTCCCCGTGTCTGGTCGCGCGGGACATGGCCCTATTATGTTGGCGCATTATATCGATGCATTCGAACCGACATTCTCAAGGAGCCCCTTTTTCATGAAGCGATTTTTCCTCAGTGTCGCCACCGCCGCCAGCCTGTTCCTCGCCTCCTCGCAAGCCTGGTCGGCCGACAAATTGCTCAACGCTTCCTATGATGTCGGGCGCGAATTGTTTGTCCAGGTGAACAAGGCCTTCATCGCCGGCCATCCCGGCGTCACCGTCGACCAGTCGCATGCCGGTACTTCTGCCCAGGCGCGCGCCATTGCCGAAGGCCTTGGCGCCGATGTCGTCACCTTCAACCAGGTCACCGACATCGACTTCCTGGTCAAGAAGAGCCTCGTCTCCGCCGACTGGCAGAAGGATTTCCCCGACAACGCCTCGCCCTTCTATTCGCTGCCGTCCTTCCTGGTGCGTGCCGGCAATCCCAAGCACATCAAGGACTGGAACGACCTCGTGCGCGACGACGTGCAGGTGATCTTCCCCAACCCGAAAACCTCGGGCAATGCGCGCTACACCTATCTGGCGGCGACCGCCTACGCCAAGGAGGCCTTCAAGGGCGACGACGCCAAGGTGAAGGAGTTCGTCACCAAGCTGTTCAACAACGTGCCGATCTTCGATACGGGCGGCCGCGCCGCTACCACGACCTTCGTCCAGCGCGAGATCGGCGACGTGCTGATTACCTTCGAGTCGGAAACGCGCGGCATCCGCAAGGAGTATGGCGACGACAAGTTCGAACAGGTTACCCCAACTGTCAGCCTGCTCGCCGAATTCCCGGTGGCCATCGTTGACAAGGTCGCCGACGAGCACGGTACGCGCGATCTGGCTAAATCCTATCTAGACTTCCTCTACACGCCGGAGGGCCAGAATATTGCGGCTGAAAATGGCCTGAGGATCCGCAATGCTGAAGTCGCGGCCAAATACAAGGCTGACTTCCCCGATGTCCGCCTGCTGACGGTCGAAGACGTGTTCGGCGGCTGGGACAAGGTGCAGAAGGAACACTTCGCCGCCGGCGGCCTGCTCGACCAGACTTATGGCAGCCGCTGACAGCAGCAGCGTCCGACCTGAACAGGAAAGCCGGCTCTTTGCCGGCTTTTTCGTTTTTGCGCGCCGACAAACGGCTTTCCGCCCGAATCCGGCGGCATATGTGAAAAACGTTACAAAGAATCAACGCCTTTGTGCCTAACCTCTCAACCGGGCGGCTTGTTCTACGCGAAACCGGGTTGTTCAGGCGAAACGTCATGATTTGCACACAAACAACCGCCAGATGCGGGTGGTTGGGGTTTTCATGAACTGAATCGGGCATGCTTACCAAAAAAGGCAAATATGGCCTCAAGGCCCTCGTGCATCTTTCCGGCCTGCCGGTCGGCCAGCTTGCATTCGTCAACGACATTGCGGTCGCCAACAACATCCCGAAGAAATTCCTGGATGCGATTCTGGGCGAACTGCGCAATGCCGGCTTCGTCCTGAGCCGCAAGGGCAAGGAAGGTGGCTATCGCCTCGCCCGGCCCGCTTCCGAGATCAAGATCGGCCACGTCGTGCGCGTGCTTGACGGACCGCTCGCGCCGATCCCTTGCGCCAGCCGCACCCAGTACCAGCGCTGCGAGGATTGCGACGAGGCGACCTGCCAGGTCCGGCACATGATGCTGGAGGTGCGCCAGGCCATCGCCGAGGTGCTGGATAACAGAAGCCTCGCCGCCATGCGCGATGCCGACAATGACGATTTTCCGGTCGAACTGACGTCGCAGATTTAGATAAGTTCGAACCCTGAATGGCGTTCACCATGGCCTGCCGGCGCCGATTGCGCGCTCGTGGCAGACGCAGTAAAGCGATTTTCGACGCGCAAGAACAGGTGGACACCGGTCGGATGAGGCTGCCGTGGTTGGGAAAATCCCGGAAAGCCGATCGGACACCATCGTCCGCCGTCATTTACCATACTGAAATCATCGCCGATCTCCTGGTGCCCGAGCGGGCCGAGCATGTGCGCTTCTTCAGCCGCAAGCTGGTTCGCCCCGGCAAGTTACGTACCTTCAACAACAGGGATTTTCGCGAGCTGGTGCTGGCCGCCTTCTATCTCGGCGTCGCGGCATTGCTGCCAGTCAGTTGGTGGGCAGCGATCTGCAGCCGCGTATCGGGGCTGCGCCTCAAGCGCCATATCCGCAAGGACTTCGTGCGCTACGCCGCCGCGACGCGCGCGGTGCTCGGCAACGGCATCGATGCGCAAAGGCAGTTCAGGGCCTTGCTCTACGCCAACCACCGCAGGCGATTGCTGCTTGCCGCGCATCTCGTCGGCCGCCGCTGGTCACCCGATATCCGGCTTGAGGGCCTGGAGGGCCTGGAGGGCCTTCAAGCGGCGCTGAAGCGCGGCCACGGCGCCATCATCTGGTGCGATCAGTTCACGGCCCAGACCATCATCGGCAAGCGCGCGCTTTATGAAGCCGGCATCGAGGCGCACCAGCTCAGTGTCAGCGCTCACGGCATCTCCGACTCGACCTTCGGCCTGCGCTTCCTGAACCCGCCAATGGTCCGGGTCGAGAACCGTTTCCTGAAAAGCCGGATCGTCTTCGATCGCGGCGATGCCTACCAGGTCACCGGCCGGATCCAGAAGATCCTTGGCAACAACGGCGTCGTGCTGGTGACCAACACCGTGCATGCCGGTTCGACATTCACCGAAGTCGGGATCGGCGAGAGCGGCTGGACCCACCTCGCCTCGGCGCCGACGAATTTCGCCGCCAGAGGCAAGGCGGCGCTGTTTTCCATGTCGACCTTCGAGACCGATCCGTTCCGCCAGTACCGCGCTATCCTGAGTCCCGAACTGGTGCCGGCCCCGGCGGGAACCGCTGAGCCCACGACAAGAGCCGGCGGCGCCAAGAACATGGCGTTGCAGGCCGAGTACATCCTGCTCAAGCGCGACCGCTTGCTGGAGGCGCTGAAACTCTACCCCGAGCAAATGATGATCTGGTCCGGCGCCGACCGGTTCACCGAACGGCCGGAAAACGCCTTGCCCGATGACGGTGGTTCATGATTTTGCGCCGGCCAGCAGGCTGGCAACGGCGCTAACGATGTCGGCCACTGGAAGCGTGGCGTCGACCGTCAGCGCCTGCTCGTCGGCACCAGGCGGCTCAAGGATGGCGAACTGGCTTTCGACTAGGCTTGCCGGCATGAAATGCCCCTTGCGGGCGGCGACGCGCCGCTTGGCGGTGACGCGATCAATCTCCAGATAGACGAACACGATATCCCGGCGAAAGCCGCGCAGACGTTCGCGATAGCTGCGCTTCAGCGCCGAGCAGGCGGCGACCACGCTTTGGCCGCTGCCGGCCAAATCCGCGATCCGCTCGCCAATGGCATCGAGCCAGCCTTCGCGCAGCTGATCGGTGAGCGGCTCGCCGCTCGCCATGCGCGCGACGTTTTCGGGCGGGTGCAGCCTGTCGCCTTCGACAAAGACGGCCCCTTCGGCTGCTGCCAGCGCCTTGCCGACGGCCGACTTGCCACAGCCGGCGACGCCCATGACCACGATGGCCCGAGGCACCGAGCCGGGAGCGCCCGTTGGCGCCTGTGCCGTCTTTTCGTCCACGGTCAGCGGCTTGCCGGCGCGCGGCCGTAGAGCAGGAGCATGGCGACGATGACGACACCATAGATGATCTGCCGGCCGGCCTCGGGCATCTGCATGACCGACAGGATGGACTGTAGCAGCGTGATCAGGATGACGCCGGCGACGGTGCCGAGATAGGAGCCGCGGCCGCCGAGGATCGAGGTGCCGCCAAGCACCACGGCGGCGATCGACGGCAGCAGATAGGCATCACCCATCGACTGCGCCGCCTTGGAAGCATAGCCGGCGAGAAGCACCCCGCCAAAGGCGGACAGCCCGCCCGATATGGCGAAGGCGATCATCACCACGCGCCTTGTGTCGATGCCGGAGAGATAGGCGGCACGCTCGCGGTTGCCGATGCCGTAGACGCTGCGGCCGAAGCTGGTGCGGGTCAGCATGAGCACCATCGCAGCACCGATCAACGCCCAGATGATGACGGCGTTGGGCACGCCCGGAATGGCAAAACCTGTCGCGAGATAACGCATGGCGCCGGTGGCCGAATCCTGTGGCGAGAAGCCACCGGTATAGACGACCATGAGCCCTTGCGCGACGGCGTTGGTGGCGAGCGTAATGATCATCGAGGGGATGCGCAGATAGGCGACACCGATGCCGTTGACGATGCCGATCAGCACGCCGCAAAAGATGCCAAAGGGAATGGCCAGCGCCACACCGATCGGGCCATAGGCCGCCGCCGCGGCCGCCATCATGGCGCCGACCGCCACCGACCACGGCACCGACAGATCGATCTGGCCGAGCAGGATGACCAGCATCATGCCGGTGGCGATGACACCAAGGAACGACGCCACCTTGAGCTGCTGCAACAGATATTCCGGCGACAGGAAGCTTCTGGAATAGAGGCTGCCTAGAAACAGCAACAGCACGATGCAGGCAAAGGCGGTGAGCACCGCGGGATCGGCGCGGCGGATGAATTTCGGCATGCGCCCTGCGATGCCGCCGATGGTCGTCTCGCTCACAGGAACCACTCCAGCCGGTTGCGGACCCGAAACAGGGCGAAGGCGCCGAGGCTGACCGCGATCAGCAGGATAACGCCCTGGAACAGCGGCTGCCAGAGCGGGTCGAAATCGAAAACGAACAGCAGGTCGCCGATGGTGCGGAAGGCGAGCGCGCCGAAGATGGCGCCGATGGCGCTGCCTTTGCCGCCGAACAGCGAAACGCCGCCCAGCACGACGGCGGCGATCGAGAACAGCGTGTAGGCGTTGCCGCTGGCATAGGCCGCGTCGCCCGTATAGGTGAAGAAGGTCAGGAACAGCCCGCCGATCGCCGCCAGCAGCCCGGCAAGCGCGTAGGCGGCGAACTTGCCGCGCCGGATCGGCACACCTGACATGTAGGCCGCCGTCTCGGATGAGCCTGCTGCGTAAGCGGCACGGCCGAGCACCGAACGGCTGAACGGCACCCAGACGATCAGCACCACGGCGAACAGCGCGACCAGGCTCGCCGGCACCACGCCGAACAGGCGCCCGGTGAGCGCATCGGCCAGATCCTCATTGACCGATCCGCCAGGGAACGGCCTGAGCAGCAGTGCGATGCCGAAATAGACGGCACCCGTGGCGATGGTGGCCACGATCGGCTGCAGTCGGCCGTAGATGACGATGGCGCCATTGATCGCGCCGCACAACAGCCCGGTGCCGAGCACGGCGACGACGCCCAAGGCGGTCTCGAGGCCGGTGCCGATGACCAGCCAGGAGGCGAGGCAATTGGTCAGCGTGAAGATCATGCCGACGGAAAGGTCGATGCCGGCGGTGATCACCACCAGCGTCTGCGCCATGGCGACGAAGGCGAGCAGCACGCCCTTGTTGGAGGCCGTCTGAACGACATTGGCGGTAAATCCCGCCGGATGGTTCGCGGTGTAGATCGCGAACATGAGGATGAAGATGGCGAACGCCAGCAGCGTTCCGCGTTGTTCGGCAAGCCAGTAGCGCCAATCCTTCACGCGTCCGCTCCGTGGCTAGAGGTGGCGTCGCCGCCATGGATGTTGAGCGCGCTGGCGATCAGCGCCCGTTCGGTGATCTCCGCGCCGACCAGCTCTCGCTTGACCGCGCCGTCATAGAGCACCAGCACCCGGTCGCAGCAGCCGATCAGCTCGTCATAGTCGGTTGAGTAGAACAGGATAGCGGCACCCGCGTCCGCAAGCTTGCGCATCAGTTGATACAGCTCTTGCTTGGTGCCGACATCGATACCGCGCGTCGGATCGTTGAGCAGGATGATGCGCGGCTGGCGCATCAGCCATTTCGCGATGACGACCTTCTGCTGGTTGCCGCCCGACAGCGCGCCGACCGGAATGTCGAGGCCCGCCGTCTTGATTGCCAGCAGCCCCACCATGTCGTCGATCAGCCGCAGCTCGGCGGCGCGGTCGATGATGCCGCCTTTGGACAGCCGGTCGAGAGCCGCGAAGGACAGGTTTTCGCGCACCGTCATCGGCAGCATCAACCCTTCCGTCTTGCGATCCTCGGGGATCAGCGCCATGCCGATCCGGTCGTCGCGCGCCGCCGCCGGACTGGCGATCGCCACCGGCTTGCCATCGATCAGGATCTCTCCGGAGAGACCGCGCAGCACGCCGAAGAAGGCAAGCAGCAACTCGCGCTGGCCCTGGCCGTCGAGGCCGCCGAGACCCACCACCTCGCCGGCCGCGACGGTCAGCGAGACATTGTCCAGCCGGTCTGTCCACGACAGGTTGCGCGCTTCAAGCACCGGGACAGCAGTAGCCGGCAGGCGCACTGGCTTGGGCGGAAAAATATGGCTGTATTCTCGCCCGATCATCAGCTCGACGACCTCATTGTCGCTCTTGGAGCCGGCGGCATAGCTGGCGACATTGCGGCCGTTGCGAAACACTGTGCACTGGTCAGCGAGCTCTGCGATCTCGTTCATCCGGTGCGAGATGTAGAGCAGTGCCAGCCCTTCCCCACGCAACCGCTTCAGCACCGCGAAGATCTTGGCGACATCGGCGGCAGCCAGCGCCGACGTTGCCTCGTCGAGGATCAGGATGCGCGGCTTCCTGGCCAATGCCTTGGCGATCTCGACCATCTGCCGTCTCGAAAGCGGAAGATCCTTGACCAGCGCCAGCGGATGGATGTCGGCCGCACCCGCGCGTGCCAGCGCCTCTTCGGCGATGCGGCGCTGCGCCTTGCGGTCGATCATGCCGAACCGGGTCGGCGGATCGGAAATGACGATGTTGTCGGCGACGCTGAGCTCGGGGACCAGCGACAGTTCCTGGAAGATGCAGACGATGCCGGCCTGGTTGGCCGCGGCCGGCGAGGCAAAGCTGACCTCACGCCCGTCCAGCGTCATCGTGCCCTCGTCGGGCGCCACCACGCCGGCCATGACCTTGATCAGCGTCGATTTGCCGGCGCCGTTTTCGCCGAGGATGCCGTGGATGCTGCCCGATGTGACCGAAAGTTCGGCCTTCTCCAGCGCACGCACGCCGCCATAGCGCTTGGAAATACCTTCCATGCGAAAGAGTGGAGCTGCACCGTCCATCAGCCCTCCGGGGCAGTTTTATGGATTGAGATGGCAAGCGGTTCGGCGCCGCGGAGCATCCCGCGGCGCCGATTGTGCAGCCTATTGGTCGGCCTTGGTCTGGCCCATGATTTCCTGCGCGGTGAAATTGATGCCGCAGGTCGGGAAGGAATTGCCGACGAAGAAATTGTCGGACTGGTCAGGGAAGTAGTCCTGGCCTTCCTTGAAGTTCGGATCCTCGACGATGGCGAGCGGCAGCTTGACCGATTGCGGTACGACCTGACCCTCAAGTGCGGCGATCGCCGTCTTGATGGCGACCGCGACCTGGGCAGGGCCAGTGCCGGCCGAGGAGCATTTCAGGCCGTCCGCCGCGTGCGCCGCGCAGAACTTGCGGAAACCGTTCTCGGTTTCGCCGCCGAACGGCACGAACGCATGCTTGGCGTCGATCATCGCCTGAACGATGCCGGTGTCGCCGCCCTGACCGGTGATGCCGACGAACGGACCGTTCGTGGCGATCGCGTCAGCCGTGACCTTCTGCGCTGTCGGATCATCCCACTTGCCGGCGACTTCGGTGACGTCCCATTTCTTGCCCGAGGCATCGAAGACCTCATGGATGCCGTTGTGGCGGTCGGTATCGACCGACGTGCCGGCAACGCCACGCACTTCAAGTATCTTGCCGCCATCCGGTATATGGTCGACTAGCCATTTGGCCCACAGCGCGCCAAGACCCTTCTGGTCCACGTTGACGTTGATGGCGTCCTTGGTGTCGAGGATGTTGTCGAAGGCGACCAGCACGACGCCGGCTTCCTTGGCGCGCTTGATGACCGGCCCGAAGGCGGTCGGATTCTGCGCGTTGACGACGATCGCGTCAAAACCGGAATCGATGAAGTTATTGATCGCCGAGATTTGCGCCGGCACATCCTCGCCGGTCGACACAACCTTGAATTCCTTCAATTTTGCCGCGACGTCCTTCTGCGCAGCATAGGCCTTGGCCGTCTGGATCATCTGGATGCGCCAGGTGTTGGCGATATAGCCGTTGGCGAGCGCGATGCGGTATGGGCCTTCCTTCTTGGGAAATTTGAAGAACTGAGTATCGGCCGCCCACGGCGCGAAGCAGTCGGGCTCGGCCGCTGGTCCCTTGACGACTTCAGGTTCGGCCATGGCCGACGAACTCAGCATGACGAATGCAGTGGCGGCAACGATGCCACCAACAAGTGACTTGATCATCGATATTCCTCCCAGTTGCAGTTTAATTTTTGATGCTGCTTGCCGTGGTGCGTTTTTCCACGCCCGGCGAAGGCTCTCCAGCCTTGCCGGCGGCACGTCTCAAGGGCCTGAAGCCGGCCCGATCCCCTCCCCCTCGCCGCTTCACGGGCGAGAAATGAAACCTAGCATATTATACATAATAAACAAGCATGAGCTGTTGCTTATGTATAATAAACAGGCGTAGCTCCTCAGTCACAACACCTGGCTGATAAAAATGGTAGCGCTACCATGACGTTGTGTAAAGCACCATTTGCTGAGGTCGCCAAAGCGTGTTCAGCGTGCCGTGCTCTCGCGGGGCTTGAGCTCGAAACCGAGATCGACAACCCGCTGCTCAGGCCTTCGCCCGGCGATCGCCGCCAGCGCCATGGCAACAGACCGGCGGCCGATTTCATAGCGAGGGGTGCGGATGCTGGTGAGCGGCGGGAACGCCGCCTGCATCATCTCGAGGTCGTTGAAGCCGACAATTCCGATTGTCTTTGGCACGTCGAGTGCGGCGCTATGGCATTCGAACAAAACGCCGAGCGCGATATCGTCATTGTTGCAGAAGACGCCGTCGAGCGCCGGCATCTTGGCCAGCGCATCGCGAAGCAGCTCGCGGCCGAGCGTCACACTGGACAACAGCGGCGTGGTGGTGATCAGCCGCGGGTCGAACAGGCCGGCCTTCTCCATTGCCGCGCGATAGCCGGCAAGGCGCCGCTGCGAGCGCGGATCCATACGCGCGCCGATGAAGCCGATCCGCCGGTAGCCCGCCTCGATCAGATGCTCGGTCGCTGTCCTGCCGCCGTCGAAATGCGAGAAGCCGACCAGCATGTCGACCGGATCGGGCCCGGTCTCCATCACCTGCACCACCGGGCAGCCTGCGCTCTCCAGCAGTTTTCGCGAGGTCGGTGTCTGGTCGATGCCGGCCACGATCAGCGCCGCCGGACGCTGTGGTGCGAACACCTGCAGCAGACGCTCCTCCTCGAGGCCGGAATAATGGGTGTTGCCGAGCTGGACGCGGAACGGGCCGTCCGACAGGCTGTCATAGATGCCGCGCACCACTTCGGCGAAGACGTTGTTGGTGAGCGACGGCACCAGCACGCCGAACACATCGGCGCGCGCCGAGGCCAGCGCCCGCGCATTGGGATCCGGCACATAGCCGAGCTCGTCGACGGCGGCCTGGATCTGGCGGCGCAAATCCTGGCTGACGCGGTCGGGCTCGCGAAGCGCTCGCGACACGGTGATGGCGCCGACGCCGGCCTTGCGCGCGACATCGGCGATCGTCGGGCGTCCGCCACCGCGGCGCGAGCGCGGCTTGGTCACGACCTTGCCCCTTGCGCTGCGCGCGATTGCGACGTCGTCGTCTCTGTCGCCATGTTTGTCCGGCTTCCCCAACTATGCCATTCCAGCTTGGCGTCGCGCAGCAACTGGCGATTGTCAAGCTGACGGCGGTTTCCAACTCCTTGACAAAGTTGGGCGGTCTACGTCATTCATGGATGAAGGGAAAAGGGAGGACGTATTAATGAAGAAAACATATGAAAAGCCGGCGCTGAACAAAAAGGACCGGCTGTCCGCAGTGACAGCATCACCACCAGCCTCACAGATCCCGCCGCCGCCGCAGCCGCCAGCTTGAGGTGTTTGGAGGCGCGCAGCCTCCATCGGTAAGAAATGGCAAGTCCGCCAGCTCGTGCCGGCGGGCTTTTTTCTTTGAGCCGGGAACCAAGGGCAAGCGGCGATGTTCGGATGAGGCAGCGGAATGAAATGGCTTTCTCCTCCGCTGTAGATCGGCCTCCGTGGACGATCGGAGCCCGCTGCCGTCTAACCCCTCACGGTTCGGCAGCGGGCTTTCTTTCAATTGACTTCTTTCCGCAGAGATTGTTTTGGCAAACTCGGCGCGAGCTCCCTCGCACGCTCCGATGACCAGATCGGGAAGGGTGCCGCTTCCTAGTTTCGCCGCTACGAAAAGAAAAACCCGCCGACCAAAGTCAGCGGGCCATCTTCCCTCGTACTACGCTAGGGTTCCAAGGATTGACCCCCGCCAACAACCCGGCGCCCCAGCCAACAACCCAGGGGCCCCAGCGCTGACGAAGGTTATATTAGCTTGCCAAAAACTTCGCTGTAGCGAACTGGCAACAGCGGCCAGAATTCGCTGATTGCGCCCTTTGCGACCGCTCAATCGTTCCCTGCCGGATCTAACCTCTTCGCTGAGTGGAGAAGGGGGTTGGGCCGATAAGCCGTAAGGACTAGTTGTCCCAAATGTAAGCTTCGGCGAAATTATATTGCGAAATCCGCGATCGGCTCTGGAAGCGCGTTCAGGAGCACGCTGGCCCGGCGGCCAAGGGCATGAAGCGGCCGGCGACCCAATGGGTAAGGCCGGGGCTGATCGGCCGCGTGAAGCACCTGCGCGGCGAGCAAGACTTGCGGCATGCGTCGCTGCAGGATTTGAGAGAGGAGCCGGAATAGCGGTGTATGGCCTGCCATCCACCCGGCATAATAAGGCTAGGTTGACATGAGGCTCTTTTTGATCGCGCTTGTCGTCGCTCATAACTGGTATTCCGGTTACCATGACCCTGTCACCGGCTATGAATGTTGCGATGACAAGAAGGATTGTCGGGTCATCAGCCCGCGCTATGTCGAGCCACTGCCGGGCGGCGATTTCAATATCTACACGGGGTCCAAGACCCGATATTTCATTCCCAAGAACCGCGTCATAGAGAGTGAAGACAGCCAGTATCACATCTGCACGTCCTCGCCGAACATGACCATCCGTTGCTTCTTTGCGCCGCACACGGAGGCCGGAATGCTGGCGCCCCCGCTAGCGCCCCTTCCGGCCAAGGACAGGCCCGCTGCCGTAGGAGAGCAGCGGGCCGTTTTGCCAAAAAGCTAGGTCAGCCTTTTCTCTGGCCGGCTCAACGGTTCCCCGCTATTGGCCGGCCAGCTTCATAGGGGTATGGTGTGATCGCGGAAAGGGAAATTTCGAAACGGTCCATCGGCCATGTGCAGGTTGACCCTCGCTCTCGCCTTCGTGCTGACCTGTGGCCCGGTGTCTGCAGTAGAGCATTGGTTTGCTCATGACGGCGACACGCTGTGGCATGACAAGAAACGAGTTCAGTTACTCGGTATCGATGCCCCCGAACTTTCCCAGCCATGTTTTGATGCCGCTGACAAAATCTGGCCTTGCGGCAGGTATGCGCGTGACCACATTCGCCATCTCATTGCCTCTGGGGATGTATCCTGCACCATCGAAGGCAAGGACCGCTATGACGATGATGTCGGCGTCTGCTTCGTTGGGAGCATCGATCTCGCGCGCGACCTGGTAAAACACGGATTGGCGGTCGCCGACAAACAAGCGCCTCGATACCTTGCCGAAGAGCGCGAAGCCCGCAGTGCCAAACGCAACTTGTGGGCAGGGGCATTTATCGACCCCGGCGAATATAGACGGGGTGGTCGCCCATAGCTCCTACGATGGCCCAGGACGGCGTTAAGGTGCAGATCGAGGAGGATAACGCCGAAGCCGAATGGGCGTTAGGTCGTTACTTCCCCTTCGGTGTCTGGGGTGGCACTAGTGTGACATAAGGTGTCCTCGGCTCCTTGCCGGGCTCCCGGTAAAACGGGGCCAACTCGCCGGGTGGTCCGAGTGATTTGATGTAAAGATACACCGAACGCAAGTCGCTGTCGCTCATGGCTTGGACTTGGTACCAGGGCATTGGCGGCAAATTGACCTTGTTCTTGAGGTGGTCGACCCATTTGTCCTCGTTAAAGCCCATCGCCAAGTCCCTGAGGTTTGCTGCATAGGTCGTGCCCCATGGACCCTGCCAGCCAACGGAAGAGCCTTTCAATGCTTTCTCCGGGTCGATTTTCCCATCGGCTTCACGGTATCCTTCCGTGTGGCAGAAATGGCAGCCGCCTATGATCGAAATATACAAACCGCGTTCGACGGAAACTCCATCGGCCGCCAGCAGGCTGGAAGGCACGATGCACAGAGCGCCGGCCGCAAAAATATCGATTGTTCGCATATTCGCTGCCTCCCCATGACTGATTGCCGCCCATCATACGTGAATGATCAGCAACATTCGACGGGCATCGTCAAGGCGGGCAAATTTCAAACTGAGACACTACCGCGGGTTGCGGCCTCGCAGGCTGAAGTCTTTCAGGCCGTAACCATGGCCGGGCGCCGCGTCTGCCAAATCAGCAGCAGGATAGCTCCAACGTTGATCAGGTTCCACGCGATCCCGTTGAGGAACGCGGCCGCATAGGAGCCGGTCAGGTCGTAGATCCAGCCCGACATCCAGCCACCGATCGCCATGCCGAATATGGTCGCCATCATGACGATGCCGATACGCTGACCTGCCTCCTTGGCGGGCAGGTATTCGCGCACGATGATGGCATAGCAAGGCACGATGCCGCCTTGCGACAGGCCGAACACCAGCGACACGACATAGAGCGAGGTGAGCCCGTCGAACGGGATATAGAACAGCAGCGACAGGCATTGCAGCACGGAACCGATAAGCAGGGTTTTCACGCCGCCGATGCGGTCGGCGACAAAGCCGGAGGCGAGCCGGCTGACCACGCCCGCGGCCATCATGATCGACAGCATGTCGGCGCCATGCGCGATGCCGTAGCCGAGATCCATGCAATAGGCGACGATGTGCACCTGCGGCATCGACATTGCCACGCAGCAGCCGAGACCGGCGATGACCAGCAGCATTTGCAGTGCCGCCGGCGAGATTGAAATCGGCTGTACAGGCCGGCTTCCCGGCGAGCCGGCCGCTGCCGCGTCCGGAGCGCCGCGCCGCAGCAACAGCACCAGCGGTATCATGGTGACCAGACAAAAGACGCCGATGGCGGCATAGGTGAAGCGCCAGCCTTCCGCCTTGATCAGCGTCGGCATGATGGTTGGCCAGAGCGCCCCGGCGAGGTAGTTGCCCGCGGCCGCCGCCGTGACGGCGACGCCGCGTCGACGGTTGAACCAGTGTGAAATATCGGCAATCAACGGTCCGAAGATCACCGATGAGCCAATGCCGATCAGCACCCCCTGGGCAAGGGTGAATTGCAGGATCGACGTCGACGCCGCCGCGAGCAGAAGTCCGGCGGCGAGTGCCACCGAGGAGATCAGCGCCGGGATCCAATAGCCCATGCGATCGATGGCGCGGCCGACCAGCACATTGCCGGCGGCAAAGCCCACCATGGTTGCGGTGTAGGGCATCGATGCCGCCGCGCGGTCAACGCCGAATTCGGCCTGCACGGCCGGCAAGACCACCACGACGGCCCACATGCCGACGGCGCCAATCGTCGCCAGCAGGATCGAGATGGCGAGACGCATCCAGGCATAGGAGCTGTCGATGCCAGGGTTGCTCGCCGGGTTGGCGACGATAGGGGTCAAGGCGTTTCCTGTCCGCGGTTCCGGGAAGTCGACCAGCGCCACTATCGGCGCATTCGCGGCGACGGGCAGCGCCACAGGGCCCCGATCCGTGGCTCCAGCAGCCAGGCGATTTTTCGGGAACCGGCAACGCTCTGCCTGAGTTTTGCGACAGGAAGGAGTTTGCCATGACCGCGAAGAAAAAATGGTCAGCCGAGGTGACCGAGCATAGCGATGCGATGGACCTTGAGGAGCACATCTTCGAAGCCGACGACGCCAAAAGGATCGCGGCTTCGCTCAAACGCTCGGCCGAGCACAGCGACCGGCGCAAGGCCGAGCCGTTCCAGTCGGCGATGTCGATGCTGAATTTCTACATCAATCGCGCCGGCAAAAACCTCCCGCGGGCCCGCCGGAAAGTGCTTGAGGATGCCAAGGACGAACTGCGCATCGCCTTCGGTCGGCCGGAGCAGGACTAGTCCTCACAATTGGCTCCGCCAAATTCGCTTGAACTGGACCTAGTGACAGGTCCTCTTTCCCTCCAGTTTGCCAGTCTCGGCATTGCGTTCCCCAAGCCTGCAAAGTGGCGGCATGACGGTCAAGATCGGCATCAATCCCATTACCTGGAGCAATGATGATGTTCCCGAACTCGGCGGCGACACGCCGCTCGAGACGTGCCTCTCGGAAACCAGGCAGGCCGGCTATCGCGGCACCGAGCTCGGCGGTAAATTCCCCAGGCGAAGCGACGAACTGGGACCGATCCTGTCGTCCTATCGGCTGGAGCTCGTTTCCGGCTGGTATGACGGCCGCATTCTCGATCGCACGGTCGACGAGGAATTCGCCGCCATCACGCCGCATCTGACCTTGCTGCGCGACCTCGGCGCCAGGGTTGTCGTCTATGCCGACACATCACGAGGTCGTCATGACGGCATCTTTGCCCCGATCTCGCAGCGCCCGCGTCTCGCCGATGACGAATGGGCCGCCTATGGCGAGAAGCTGACTGAGCTCGCCGACCGCATGGCCGCCTTCGGCGTCGGCATGGCTTTCCATCATCATATGGGCACCATCGTCGAGACCGACGACGAGGTCGACAGGCTGATGGCTGCGACCGGCAAAAGCGTCGGCCTGCTGTTCGACACGGGCCATTGCCTGTTCTCGGGCGGCGACCCCGCTTCTCTGTTGAACCGGCATCTCGACCGCATCGTGCATTTCCACTGCAAGGACGTCCGCGCGGCTGTGCTCGAAAAGGCACGGCGCGAAGACATGAGTTTCATGGCGGCGGTGATGGAGGGGATTTTCACCGTGCCCGGCGACGGTTCCGTCGATTTCCTGTCGCTGCTGCAGCCACTCGCCAAACGCGGCTACGAAGGCTGGATCGTCGTCGAGGCCGAACAGGATCCGGCCAAGGCGCATCCCTTGACCTACGCCACGAAGGGTTACGCTTCGCTTCTCGCCACGGCCCGCAAGGCCGGGTTTGAGGTAGCGACACGGGACTTGGCCTGACCACAGCCGGAGGGCTGGTGGTTGGCCGGTTGGGCGCGCGCCTCGGTAGGGGTAGCGACGCGAAAGCGCCCGGCGATCCGCGCCGCCGTCTTCCCCTGGCGGCGCGGATCGAGCAATTCTCGGCACCGGCTTGGGAGGTCGGATTTTTGGACCCCGGAGTTTCCGGCCGCAGAGTTTCCAGCTTGAGGCTGGCGGCAAGCCGTGCCTTGATGCAGGTGGAGGAGCGATATGGCATTCGAGGCGGCACTCGGCATGGAACGGCTTTGCACCATCCGCGAGATTGCGCAAAAGGCGGAACTCGGCGCCGCCACCGTGCATCGCGCGCTGAAGAACAGCCGCGAGGTCCATCCCGAAACCAGGCGGCTGGTGCTCGACACCGTCTGCCTTCTCAACGAAGAGAAGATCGCCCGCGCAGCCAGGTTCGTCGGAGACTAGACTTTGGGCGACCACATGCGCCTTTCCCTCGACATCATGTCGGTCGACCGCGCCTCGGACGAGCCGATGCACCGGCAGATATATGGCGCCTTGCGGCGCTTCATCCTCGACGGCCAGATCCAGCAGAACACGCTTTTGCCCTCGACCCGCTCTCTGGCCGAGGATCTGAAAGTCGGCCGCAACACGGTGATCGCCGCCTACGACCAGTTGCTTGCCGAAGGCTTCATCGAGGCGCGCGCCGGATCCGGCACCTGGGTAGCGCCGATCCAGCAGAAGCGCCCGCCGGCCTCGCTGCGCGCCGGTCTCGCCGCTCCGCAAAAGCTCTCGCGGCGCGGCCAGACCATCGTCAACGGCCCGCAGCCGCCGCGCAATGCCGGCGTCATCAACTTCCATCCCGGAGTGCCGGAAACGGCGTCCTTCCCCTTCACCATCTGGTCGAGCCTTCTGGTTCGCAATGCGCGCAGCCGTGACGAGAACCTGCTTGGCTATCTCTCCTTTGCCGGCCATCCGGGCCTGCGCCAGGCCATCGCCTCAACCATCAGCCTGTCGCGCGGCATCAACTGCACCGCGGACCAGGTCATCATCGTCACCGGCGCGCAGGCGGCGCTCGACCTCGCCTCGCGCGTGCTGATGGACGAAGGCGACCATGTCTGGATGGAGGAGCCCGGCTATCTCGGCGCCAAAAGCGCCTTCCTCGCTAGCGGCGCCAGGCTCGCGCCGTTGAAGGTCGACCGGCACGGCTGGCACCTCGCCGACCCCGAGCTGCCGCCGCCACGGCTGATCTATGTGACGCCGTCCTGCCAATGGCCGTTCGGTACCATTATGCGCATCGAGGAGAGGCTGCAGCTGCTCGACATCGCCGAGCGCCACGGCGCCTGGATCGTCGAGGACGATTATGACGGCGAGTACCGTTTTCGTGGCCGGCCCGTGCCGGCTCTGCGCGGCCTCGATCATGCCGACCGCGTCGTCTATATCGGCTCCTTCGGCAAGACGCTGATCCCGGCGCTGCGTATCGGCTATCTCATCGTGCCGCGCGAACTGTCGGTGCCCTTCGACCGCGCCGTCTCCATCACCGGCCAGTTCGCGCCGCTGATCCTGCAGGCCACGGTCAACGACTTCATCACGCAAGGCTACTTCGCCACGCATCTGAAGCGCATGCGCCGGCTCTATGCGCGCCGGCAGGCCAATTTCGTCAAGCTATGCCAAGAGCATCTGGCCGAATGGCTGACGGTGACAGAGAACGATTCCGGCATGCAGCTGCTGGCGAGTTTTACAAGACCCTACAAGGACAGCGACGTCGTCGCCGCCGCCGTGAAGGAGGGGCTCGACGTGCAGGGCATTTCCATCAACTATCATTCGAGCGAGCCGGAGCATGGCCTGCTCTTGGGCTATGCCGCGATGGACGAGCGCCAGATCCTGCGCGCCGTGCTGGCACTGCGTGCCGCCTTCATGCGGCTGGACCGGCAGTAGGCCGGCCCAGAGCAGCGTGTTTCAGTTCACACTATCGAACTTCTGCAGATCTACTGGGGCTGCCTTGCGCACGTCGACATCGTCCAGCGAGGCGTTTTCCAGTGCCACCCGCGCGGCCGCGTCGATGTTGTGGATCATGTCGTCAATCTCGGCATCGCCATGCGCCGGGTTCATCGCCACCATCACCGTGCGGTTGAGGATGTCCAGCGACCCCTTGCCGAGATCGTCGGCATAGGTGAGCCGCAGCCCTTTGTTCTCCGGCAGCGTGTAAGGATTGAGTGCCGGATGATGCGCGCCCTCATGCATCAGCACCTGATCCCACTGGGTAAAATTGTGGCGGCCGGTCTTGCCGGCGATGACGCTGGGAATGGTCTTCGAAAACGTCTGCGCTGCCTGTTCGCTGGGCAGCAGATACATCACCTGCGCCGCACAATCGTCATCGGGACTGTTCATCGGCGATGGCGTCAGGCCGAGATTGCCGAGATGGCGCGTGCCGGCCAGCACCTTCTTCTTCTCCGCCCGCATCGCCTCGATGATGCCATCGAGACGGTCGAGCTGGACATTGAGCATCGCCCCCATCAGTTCCGAGGCGCGCGCGCCGATGCCGGCAAACGGCTTGATGCTGTCGTTGCGCCCCTGCCAGTAGAAATGGCAGGGATCGATGGCACAGCGCGCCCGCTCTGCCACCTTCGGATCGCTGGTGGCGATGCCGCCGCCCTCGCCCGAGGTCATGTTCTTGAAGTAGTTGAAGGAGTAGGCGCCGGCATGGCCGATCGAGCCGAGCTTCTTGCCCTCATAGCCGCCGCCAATGCCCTGGCAGACATCCTCCAGAACCAGCAGGCCGCGCTTTTCCGCGATGTCCATGATCGCGTTCATGTTGCAGGCAGCGCCCCACATATGCACAGGGATGACCGCCTTGGTGCGCGGGCCGATGGCATCGCGCAAAGCCAAGGGATCGATGGTCAGGCTCTCGTCGATATCGACGATGACCGGAATGGCGCCGACCGACAGCACCGCTGTCGCCGTCGCCATATAGGTATGCGCCGGCACCAGCACTTCGTCGCCCGGCCCGATGCCGAGTCCGATCAGGCCGGCGGCGAGCCCATAAGTGCCGCTGGCGGCCAGTGCAAAATGCTCGACGCCGAGATGCCTGGCATAGCGCGCCTCGAAGCGGTTGCATTCGCTGTTGTCGCCATAGCGGAACAGCGCGCCGGAGCGGATCACCCTGGCAATGGCTTCGATCTCTTCTTCGCCGGCAGTGTACATGGCAGCTCTCCACATCGCTTGATGGTGTGAAAGCTGTACGCCCGCCGGCGCTGTTTGAAAGAACCACTCCGCCGTGATCGGACCAAGCCATCCCAGCTGCGCGAGGACGCGTTTGACGCCGAATGTGGGCACAACGAATGAAATCGGCATTCCACAATGCAGGCCCCGCGGAAAAATCGTACCCATCCGAATTCGCTGAAGTGGCCCTGTCGGAAAGCCGGCTTTGGGCGTTCCATCGCGTCCAGTTGGGCAAACGGTCGGTTCCATGCAGCACGGGACACACTTTGGAAGACCCTCGCAACCGGCGTGTCGGCAAGACGGTGGCCGTTCATGAATGCCCCCATGAATGCCCAAAGGCGACAGCTTGTGCTGCATGAAGACGATGTCGGCATGTGCCATGGCGCCAACAGCGCCTTCCTCGAACTGACCGGGCTGGGCGCCTGCAGCTCCGGCGCGGTAATGGTGCCTTGCCCGTGGTTCCCCGAGATGGCCGAAGCGGCAGCCGCGGACCCTCCCCTCGATCTCGGCGTCCACCTGACGCTGAACAGCGAAAAGCAGCACTACAAATGGCGCCCGTTGACCTCGCCGTCGCGCGCGGCCGGCCTGACCGACGAGTTCGGCTATTTCTGGCCCGATGTCGCGACCACCCGCCGCAAGGCGGCACCACAAGCGGTCGAGACCGAGCTGCGCGCCCAGATCGACACCGCCTACCGTGCCGGCATCGACGTCACCCATCTCGACGCCCATATGGGCGCGGCCCTGTCGCCCGAGTTCTGCGACGTCTACATCAGGCTCGGCCTGGAATACCGACTGCCGGTGCTGCTGACCAAAACCCTGTCGGCCTATTCGCCCAACGACAATCTGGTCGGCGTCACCGAACCGGCATTCCAGCGCGGCGTCGCCGAGGCCCGCGCTAAAGGTTTTGTCATCTTCGACGCCGCCATCCAGACGACATGGGGCCGCCCCCGTTCGAAGCCGATAGAGCCTGCCTACAAGGCGCTGGTCGAAGGCGTGCGTGAAGGCCTGACCTTCTTCTGCCTGCATTTCAACGCGCCGGGCGAGCTCGAGTTGATCGAGCCGCGCTCCGCCTACATCCGCACCGAGGAATATGAGCTGTTCCGTGACCAGAGTTTTCGCGACTGGCTCGACGCACAGGACATCGACATCATCGGCATGAAGCCGTTGCGCGAAGAGCTTCGTGCAAGGCTTGGAAGATCGACACCGGCAAAGGCCCGCAAAGCGGCCACCCGGTCAGCGCTGTAAGCCGATCCTTCGGCCTGCGGCGCAAAGAGGGAATTGGAACTGCAACGACAATGGGAGAATGACATGAAGACCGTTCTGAAACTGGCGCTCGGCGCGCTTGTCTCGATGAGTATGCTGGCGGGTGTCGCGCAGGCGGCCGGCCTGAAGGACCCGAAAGATGTCCGCATCACCTTCGTGGTGCATGGTTCGGCCTCCGATCCCTACTGGTCGGTGGTCAAGCGCGGTGTCGATGATGCGGCGGCACTCACCGGCGCCAAGGTCGAATATTACGCGCCGCAGGTCTTCGACGTGGTCGAGCAGTCCCGCCTGCTCGATGCGGCCATCGCCACCAATCCCGACGGCATCGCCGTCTCCATCGCTGACGCCAATGCGCTCGGCAAATCGGTCAAGGCGGGTCTCGCCGCAAACATCCCGATGGTGGTTCTGGATTCCGGCGAGAAGGAAGGCGCCGAACTCGGGACGACCATGTATGTCGGCACCGTCTCCGAATATGATTCCGGCAAGAAGGCCGGTGAGCGGCTGGCTAAGGAAGGCACGCTCAAGGTCGTCTGCATCAACCACGAGGTCGGCAATGTCAGCCTCGACCAGCGCTGCCAGGGTTTGAATGACGGGCTGAAGCCTTCCGGCGGCGGCACCGAAGTCCTGACCGTGTCACCCGATCCGGCCGACATCCAGCGCCGCACCGAAGCCTATCTGTCGGCGCATCCCGACACCCAGGCCGTGTTCGCCCTCGGCGCCACTGCCGCCAATCCGCTGATCCCGTTCTTCCGGCAGAAGGAACTGTTCGGCAAGATCAAGCTCTACACGTTCGACATCAGCCCCGAAGTTCTGGATTCCGTCGTCGCCGGCGAAATGGGCTTCGGCATGGACGCCCAGCAATATCTGATGGGCTATTTGCCGGTGATCTATCTCGTCGAGCACGCCACGCACGGCTTCTGGCCGCAGAACAACGCCTATACCGGTCCGCTGTTCATCGACTCGCCCGACAAGGCCAAGGCTATCCTGGCGCTCGCCAAGGACGGCATCCGCTAAGGCCTCAGCGATCTCGGCAGGGGAAGCCACAGCGTTTTCCCTGCCGTCATCGACATTGCGAAGAGAGCGATTGGGGAGCCTAATGGCAGCCGTGGAAGATAAGGCGATACCTTCAGAAGGGCCGGTCAAGGACCGTTTCGGCATGACGTCGAAGCGCGCCGCCGGCGCCGATGAACGGCTGGCCAGCACCGGCCGGCTGACGCAATGGCTGCGCCGGCCCGAAGCCGGTGCCGCCGGCGGCCTGATCGCCACCATCATCATCTTCGCGCTGCTGCCCGGTGCATCGAACCTCTATTCGCTGCAGGGGTCGATGACCTTCCTGACGCTGGCGGCCGAACTCGGCATCATCGCCACCGCCGCAGCCCTCCTCATCATCGCCGGCGAGTTCGATCTCTCCGTCGGCTCGATGGTCGGCTTCGCCGGCGTCGTCATCGGGCTGACAGTCAAATACTGGGGCCTGCCGCTGTGGGGCGGCATCGCCTGCGCCTTCGCGGTCGCCATCCTCACCGGCTACGTCAACGGCCTGATCGTGGTGAAGACCCGCCTACCCTCCTTCATCGTCACGCTGGCCTCGCTCTATATCCTGCGCGGCCTGTCCATCGGCATCACCCGCGCCGTCACCGGCCGCACGCAGATCCCATACATCCTCGACGGCGCGCCGGATCCGGCCACCGCCGGCCTGTTCAACGGCCATCTCCTGACCGGCTTCTTCCACTGGATGGGTACGCAAGGCTGGATCGCCACCCGCACCGACGGCATTCCCTTTGTCGTCGGCATTCCGATGTCGATCGTCTGGTGGCTCGGCCTGACCGCTCTCGCCGGTTATGTCCTGACCCAGACCAAGTACGGCAACTGGATCTTCGCCACCGGCGGCGACCTCAATGCCGCCCGCAATGTCGGCGTGCCGGTCGACCGGGTAAAGATCGCGCTGTTCATCTACACCGCCTGTGCCGCGACCTTGCTGGCCACCATTCAGGTCATGGAGGCCGGCTCAGCCGACACCACGCGCGGCCTGCTCAAGGAATTCGAGGCCATCATCGCCGCGGTCATCGGCGGCGTGCTGCTCACCGGCGGCTACGGCACCGTCTATGGCGTGCTGTTCGGCGCACTGATCTTCGGCCTGGTGCAGATGGGCATCTTCTACACCGGCATCGACACCGACTGGTTCAAGGTCTTCCTCGGCATCGTCATCCTGATGGCGGTGCTGGTCAACAACTACATCCGCCTCAAGGCGCTCGGACGCGGAGGCGGCAAATGACCAACCCCGGCCAGACCATCCAGCCGGCCATGGAACTGCGCGGCGTCTCGGTCAATTTCGGCTCGGTGCGCGCGCTGCAGGACATCGACATCAAGGTCTATCCCGGAGAGGTGCATTGCTTGCTCGGCGACAACGGCGCCGGCAAGTCGACGCTGATCAAGGTCCTGTCGGGCGTGCACCGGCCGAGCAAGGGCGAGATTTTCGTCGACGGCAAGCCCGTCACCTTCCGCAGCCCGCGCGACGCGCAGGACCTCGGCGTCGCCACGGTCTTCCAGGACCTCGGCATGATCTCGCTGATGTCGATCACCCGCAACTTCTTCCTCGGCCGCGAGCCGACCAGGAGCCGCCTGCCCTTCTCGCGCTTCGACAAGGAGCGCGCCAACACAATAGCCCGCCAGGCGATGGCCGATATCGGCATCGACGTACGCGACCCGACGCAGGCCGTCGGCACGCTGTCGGGCGGTGAGCGCCAGTCGGTGGCGATCGCGCGCGCCGTGCATTTCGGCGCCAAGGTGCTTATCCTCGACGAGCCGACCTCTGCACTTGGCGTGCATCAGGCGGCGATGGTGCTGAAGTTCATCATCGAGGCGCGGATGCGGGGGCTGGCGGTGATCTTCATCAGCCACAACATTCATCACGCCTACCCCGTCGGCGACACTTTCACCCTGCTCAACCGCGGCCGCAATCGCGGCACCTACGCCAAGTCAGAGATTTCGCGAGACGAGGTGATTTCGATCATGTCGGGCGGCGAGGATCTGAAAGCGGTCGAGGCGGAGATCGCCGGCCTGTTGGCGCAGATCGGCAACCGGCCATCGGCGGCGCCGTGACGTTTCAGACCATCAAGAGAGACATTGCATGAGCAGGATACGGGTCGGCGTCATCGGCGCCGGCATGATTTCGCAGGTCGAGCATATTCCAAACCTGTTGCGGCTCGGCGATTTGTTCGAATTGGTCGGCGTCGCCGATCCGTCGAAGGTCTCGCGGCAATTTGTTACCGACACTCACGGGTTTGGCAACTTCGAAACGCCGGAGCAGCTGTTCGACCAGAAGCTCGACGCCGTCGTCATCGGCTCGCCCGACCCGCTGCATCACGAGCAGGTGCTGGCCGGACTCCAGCGCGGCCTGCATGTCTTCTGCGAAAAGCCGCTCTGCTATTCACCGGAGGAGATCGCCGAGATCGTCGCCGCGCGCGACAAGGCCGGCAAGGTGATGCAGGTCGGTTATATGAAGCGCTTCGATCCGAGCTATCGGCTGGCGCTGGCCTCGCTGCCCGGCACGGCAAAGACGCTGCGGTCCGTCTCGGTCGAGGTCAATGACCCCGATGCCTGGCCCTTCATCGCCCACCAGCGCTATATCCGCGGCAATGACATTCCGAAAGAGTTGATTGCTGCCGCGCAAGGCAAGCAGAAACAACAGGTCGAGCGCGCCATTGGCCAGCCTCTGACCGATCTCGCTTTCCGTGGATTTACCGGCGCTTACAGCTCCGCCTTGATTCACGATGTGAATGCCGTGCATGGCCTGCTCGACGCGCTCGGCGTGCCCGATGGCGAGGTCGTCGGCGCGCAGATCTTCGCCAATGGCGATGGCGGCCAGGGTACGGTGAAGCTGCTCGACGGCCAGGCGCTGTGGACCATGACGCATCTGACGGTGCCGAAACTTGCCGACTACAAGGAGCGCATCACGCTGTTCTTCGACGATGCCAGCCTCGAGCTCGAATTCCCCTCGCCCTGGCTCAACCATCATCCGACCCGGCTGACGGTGAAGACGTCGGACGGCCATACGCTTTCGACACGCGACCTGCGCGCCGGCTACGGCGAAGCCTTTGTCGAGGAGATGCGCGGTTTCTGGGGCGCGATCGTCAACGGTGACGAAGTCGTCAACCCGCCTGAGCACGCCGCCCGCGACCAGGCGCTGCTGATCGCGCTGACAAGACGGCATTTAGCCGGATAGCCTGCAGGCTGATCCCGCTTTTAGCGGGAGTTGATGACGCCGTCTGTGTTGGCGAGCAGCTTGCGCACCGCGTTGCGGGCTGCCTCCGGCCGCTGCAGGCGGACGGCTTTCTCGATCGCCTCGTGCAGCTGCTGTGCGTGCTGCAGATCGTCGAGTTCACGCGTCGTAAAGGTGAACAGATGATCGAAGGCAGATTCGATCAGCACGCCGAGCGGCACCAGCAGATCGTTGCCGGAGGCGCGCAATATGGCGAGATGAAAGCGGGTATCGGCGCGCGTGCGTTCCTGCAGGCTGCTCGCCTCGCCCATCTCGCGGCAGGCCTGGCTGATCTCGGCCATCTGCTCCTCGGTGCGCCGCATGGCGGCGAACGCTGTCGCTTCCGGCTCGATGATGTGGCGGAACTCTTGCACCGTTTTCAGGAACACTTCGCGGTCGGGCGAGGTCGCATACCAGGCCAGCACATCGCGGTCGAGCAGGTTCCAGCGCTCCCTGGGTTCAACCCAACTGCCGATCTTGGGGCGTGATGCCAAAAGGCTTTTGGCCATCAGCATCTTGATCGCTTCGCGCACCGCCGAGCGGCTGACGTTGAAGGTTTCCGACCATTTGGCTTCGTTGGGCAGGATGGTGCCCGGCGGATAATCGCCGCGCACGATCCGAAGCCCGATTTCGCTGGCCAGCGACGCGTGCACGCTGGAGCCGGGCACCCGGGTTGCGTCGGCCCGACGAAGCGCCGCCGGGCGCTCGGCGGCCGCCGCCTTGTCGGGCTTCTTTCCCTTACTCGGCTTTCCGTCCCTCATGCGTCCACAAAGTCCGGATTTCGAAAGCTGTCAAGCAGAGGAAAGGGCGTTGGCGGCAAAGCCTGCCAGCCCTATTTGACGTATTTGCGCCAGCTATGCTCGGGACGGAAGCCGAGCACGTCCCTGGCCTTGCGGTTGGAGAGCAGCGTCTCATATTCGCCGAGCTCCGCCTTGACCGGCACATTGGGGTAAAACCGCTTCAACAGCTCGGCCGTCGGCAGGTCGGACGAGGTGTCGTCATTGGCGGCGTTGAAGACCTGAAAGCCGAGACCGTCCTTTTCCACCGCGCGCAGCGTGATCTGGCCGAGGTCGCGGGCATCGACATAGCTCCAGGCGATACGCTTGCGGAAACCCGGATCGGCGAACCATTTCGGAAACAGCGAATATTCATGCGGTTCGATGACGTTGCCGATGCGCAGCGCATAGATGTCGGTGCCGTTGCGCTGCGCAAAGGCGCGCGCCGTGTGTTCGTTGACGACCTTGGACAGCGCATAGCTGTCCATCGGATCGACGTCGTATTCTTCGTCGAGCGGGAAATATTTGGGGTCGCGCGGTTCGTTGGCGAATACCACGCCATAGGTCGTTTCGCTGGATGCGATCACCACCTTCTTGATGCCGAGCTTCACTGCCGCTTCGATGACATTGTAGGTGCCCATCGCATTGATGCGAAACACCTCATTGTCGGGCGTGATCATGATGCGCGGGATGGCGGCGAAATGCACGACGGCATCGACCGGCTGCGAGCGCAGCGACGGGTCGAATTCATGCAGGCCCATGTAGCTCGTCAGCGCGTTGAACACCTGGCCGCTCTCGGTGATGTCGGTGATCAGCGTGCGCACCTTGGGATTGTCGAGCGGTTTGGTGTCGATGTTGAGCACCTGGCAGCCCTGCTCGACCAGATATTGCACGACATGGCGCCCGGCCTTGCCACTGCCGCCGGTGAACATGATCCGCTTCGTCATTTTCGCCTCCAATGCCTAGGATTCCTGTGTATTGTCAGACAATATGGCATTCCGCAACCGCCCTCGCCGGCAAAACGGCGGCGCCAGATATCAATCATTGCAACAGGACTTCAAGACATGACCACGACTGCCGCGAGCGAAAAGATCGGCTTCATCGGCCTTGGCCTGATGGGGCACGGCATCGCCAAGAACATCGTCGACAAGGGCTATAAGCTGACCTTCCTTGGCCGCAAGAACCGCAAGCCGGCGGAAGACCTGCTAGGCCGCGGCGCCAAGGAAGCAGCAACCTCGCGCGACGTGGCGGCGGCGTCCGATATCGTCTTCATCTGCGTCACCGGCTCGCGCGAGGTCGAAGCCATCATCCGCGGCCCCGGCGGCCTCAAGGAGGGCCTGAAGAAGGGCTCGGTCGTCGTCGACTGCTCGACCTCCGATCCGGTCTCGACCGTGGCGCTGGCGGCGGAACTCAAGGAGATCGGCGTCGACTTTGTCGACGCGCCGCTGAGCCGCACTCCGAAGGAAGCCTGGGAAGGCACGCTTGACGCCATGGTCGGCGCGCCCGACGCGCTCTTTGCGCGTGTGAAGCCCGTCATCGAAACCTGGGCCGGGCGCATCGTCCATATCGGCAACACCGGCGACGGCCACCGTATGAAGCTGCTCAACAACTTCATCTCGCTGGGCTACGCCGCGATCTATTCCGAGGCGCTGGCGCTGGCCGAGAAGGTCGGCATATCGCCGCCGCGCTTCGACAGCGTCATCCGCAACGGCCGCATGGATTGCGGCTTCTACCAGACCTTCATGCGCTGGACGCTGGAAGGCGACCGCGACGCGCATAAATTCACCATCGCCAACGCGTTCAAGGACCTGACCTATCTGGAATCCATGGCGGGTGCGGCCGGTATCGCCAATCCGCTCGGCAACGCCACCAAGAATTCCTTCGCCGGCGCCCACGCTACCGGGCCGGCCGAGCAGTTCGTGCCGATGCTGGCCACGCATATCGCCAAGGTGAACGGCGTCGATCTCATGCCAAGCAAGGACGGCAAGAAGCAGACGATCTGATCAGCCGATCTCCTCCGGTGTGGGAGAGATTGCGCTGCCTCACCGCCGCGCCTTGCCGATCCCCTCATCCGTATTGGCCAGCAACTTTCGCACCGCGTTGCGGGCCGCGTCGGGCCGCTGCAGGCGGATGGCCTTCTCGATCGCTTCGTGCAGCTTCTGGGCGTGCTGCTGGTCGCTGACCTGTATGGTCGTGAAGACGAAGAGATGGTCGAGCGCCGATTCGATCAGCACGCCGAGCGGCACCAAAAGATCGTTGCCGGAGGCGCGTAGGATCGTGAGATGAAAGCGCGTATCGGCGCGGATACGCTGCTGCAGGCTTAGCGCCTCGCCCATTTCCCGGCAGGCCTGGCTGATCTCGGCCATCTGCTCGTCGCTGCGTCGCATCGCGGCAAAGGCGCTGGCTTCCGGTTCTATGATGTGACGGAACTCCTGCACCGTGCGCAGGAAGGCCTCCCGGTCCGGCCCGGTCGCATACCAGGCCAGCACATCGCGGTCGAGCAGGTTCCAGCGTTCCCTGGGCTCGACCCAGCTGCCGATCTTGGGCCGTGAAGCCAGCAGGCTTTTGGCCATCAGCATTTTGATGGCTTCGCGCACCGCCGAGCGGCTGACGTTGAACATCTCCGCCCATTTGGCTTCGTTTGGCAGGATGGCGCCTGGCGGATAATCGCCGCGCACGATCCGAAGCCCGATCTCGTTCGCCAGCGAGGCGTGTACACTGGAGCCGGGGGGCCAGGCCGTATCCGGTCGTCGAACAGCGGTGGCAACCGGGCCGGCCGGCGCATCTATCCTGGCGGATCGCCTTCTTGGTATGTCGTCCGGCATCGTCGGCATCGGCAATTTGTCGCAGGGAAACCGTCCGGAATTGTCCGTGCCCTTCGCCGAAAGCAAGACGCATGAGCCCGTCAAAGCCGGAGCTGCCGCCCCGACAATGTTGCCTGTCCTTGTCCCTGAGGAAAATGACGGGGCGCCCTCAAAGGACGCCCCGGTATCGCCGACTATTTCTGGATGCAGGTGTCGACCGTATCCTTGGTGCATTCGTCGAGGCCGGTGAACACCGGATCGGCGACGGCCTTGCCTTCGATGAGATCGATCATCACCGACGGCGCCTTGTAGCCCATTTCGAACGGCCGCTGGCCGACCAGCGCGGTCACCAGCCCGTCCTTGGCGATCGCCACCTCGTCGCCGATCGTGTCGGCGGCTCCGATGACGAAATCATTGCTGGCGATGCGGTCCTTGAGCGGCCCAAACAGGTCGCGATAGGGCTGCGGGGCGCCGAACAGCGGCCAGCCGCCCATGATGCCGAAGGCGTCGAGCTTCGGGTTGGCGGCGAGGATGTCGGTCATCGCCTGCACGCCCTTGGCGCCATCGTCATTGGTGAACACCGGGCAGCCGGCGGCTTCAGTCCAGCCGCCTTCGCCGGCGAGTGCCGCCAGGCCTTCTTTGCCCGACAGCGCATCGCGCATGCCTTGCGCGCGGCGCAGGATGTTGTCGGCCGCCGGATTGCCTTCGATGGTGCAGATCGTGCCGCCGTTCGGCTTGCCCTTCTTGATGTACTCACCGATCTTGTGACCCATCAGATAGTTGTCGGTGCCGAGATAGGTCTTGCGAAGTGCCGCATCTTCCTTGGCCAGGTCGGCGTCGAGGGTCATGATCGGGATCGTCGGATTGGCGGTCTTGATCGTCTGCGCGATCAGCGGCGCGTTGGACGGCGAAATCGCCATCGCCACCGTGTCGGCCTTGCTCAGCATATCCTGCACGATCTGCGCCTCGCCGGCCTCGTCGGATGTCGACGCCGGGCCGGTGTAGAAGCATTCATACTCCGAGCTGGCGTTTTCCTTGTTCCACTTCTCGCAGCCCTGGTGGATGGCCTCGAAGAACGGATTGTCGAGACCTTTCACCACGATGACGAGCTGCTTCTTGGCCAAAGCCGGCCCGGCGCCCAGCGCCATGGCGGCGACGGCGGCAAGCAAAACTGTTTTCCTCATGTCAGTCCTCCCTTGGAAACAGACGGACACGACGTGCCCGCCACACGAACCAACCCGGAATACGGTGACAGAGGGTCGCTATGCGAGCGCTCTTGTCGGCAAGCCAGGTCGATAAGCATTTCATTTCGGTCAGCCGGTTCGAAAAGAGGCCGGCTGGCACCGATGCATTCCTGCTGATCCCACACCCAAACCGGCACGGGGTCGGCAGGTTACTCCTCCGCCCTCCAGCTAATATCGGCTTGTGGCCAACGTCAATGGTATTTGTCCTACAAAACGGATTTTTAGATTCCGCCTGCCGATTGACGCCCGTGCAGTCATTTGCGTAAATGGAATTCAACATCGCTGTCCCGGGAGGAGCTGGGCGAGCGAGGCCGCGGGCAGAACCGGCGGTCTGAGCATGATCCCGAAAAGTGGGAACCGGTTTTCGGAAGAGATCATGCTCCAACAACAAAGTGTTGGATCTGGATGACGTTTCAACCAAACGTCATCCCAGATCCAAGTCACGGGGAGGCAAGAAGGCTGGTGGCGGTTCTCGAACTCACCAACATCTCGAAACATTTCGGCGCCATCCAGGCGGTCAACGACGTCTCGTTGTCCATCGAGCCGGGCCAGGTTGTCGGGCTGATGGGCGACAACGGCGCCGGCAAGTCGACTCTGGTCAAGATGATCGCCGGCAATTTCCGCCCGAGCCACGGCTCGATGCAGATGGACGGCAAGGAGCTGACCTTGCACAAGCCGGTGGAGGCGCGCCAGCACGGCATCGAGATCGTCCACCAGGATCTGGCGCTGTGCAACAATCTGACCGCCGCCGCAAACGTCTATCTCGGCCGCGAATTGCGCCGGGGTGTCGGCCCGTTTCGCATCCTCGACTATGCCGCCATGTACAAGCGCGCCGGCCAGATCTTCGCCGAACTGAAATCGGAGACGCGGCCGCGCGACCTGGTCAAACAGATGTCGGGCGGCCAGCGCCAGGCGGTGGCCATCGCCCGCACCATGTTGTCGCAAGCCAAGATCGTGCTGATGGATGAGCCGACGGCGGCGATTTCGGTCCGCCAGGTCGCCGAAGTGCTGAACCTGATCCGCCATCTGCGCGACCAGGGCATCGCTGTGGTGCTGATCAGCCACCGCATGCCCGACGTCTTCGACGTCGCCGACCGCGTCATCGTCATGCGGCGCGGCAGGAAAGTCGCCGACAAGAGGATCGCATCCAGTTCGCCCGAGGAAGTCACCGGGCTGATCACTGGCGCGATCGAACAGGTCTGATTAGGGGATAAAGATCGACAATGGCAGTCACGCTTGACCAGACGATCGCGCAGAAACAGCACAGCTTTTTCTCGCGCATGTTCGCCAGCCAGACCTTCTGGGTGGTGATCGCCGTCATCCTCGCCTGCATTTTCCTGTCGTTTGCCACCGACGCCTTTGCGACGCAGAAAAACCTCTACAACATCACCCGCAACATCACCTTCGTCGCCATCATTGCGCTCGGCATGACGTTCGTCATCATCACCGGCGGCATCGACCTGTCGGTCGGCTCGGTGCTGTGCCTGTCGTCGATGGTGCTGGCCGTCACCATGCATGCCGGCTATTCGATCGAAATCGGCATCCTCGCCTCGATCGCCACCGCGCTCGCCATCGGCGCCTTTAACGGCATATTGATTGCCTATCTCGGCTTTCCGCCTTTCGTGGTGACGCTCGGCATGCTGTCGATCGCGCGCAGCCTTGCCATGGTCGCCTCCAACAACACCGTCGTCTTCCAGTTCGGCCCGGATCACGACAAGCTTCTGGCGCTGGGCGGCGGCGCCTGGGTGTTCGGCATCGCCAATCCGGTGCTCTACATGATCCTTCTGGCGCTGATCACCGGCTTCACGCTGCGCTGGACCAAATTCGGCCGGCACATCTTTGCCATTGGCGGCAATGAGCACGCGGCGACGCTGACCGGCGTTCCCGTCAAGCAGATCAAGGTTGCCGTCTATATGATCTCGGCGCTGGCGGCCGGCATTGCCGGCATCGTCCAGACTGGGTGGCTGGGCGCCGTCACCACCAATCTCGGCACCGGCATGGAACTGCAGGTGATCGCCGCCACCGTCATCGGCGGCGCCAATCTGGCCGGCGGCGTCGGCACGGCCTTCGGCGCCATAGTCGGTGCAGCACTCATCGAAGTGATCCGCAACAGCCTTGGCCTGCTCGGCATCAATGCCTTCTGGCAAGGTGTGTTCATCGGCGGCGCCATCCTGCTTGCGGTGCTGTTCGACCGCATCCGCAACTTCAGGCGCAATGACTGAACCTTCCGCTGGAAACCATTGCTTTGACATCGAAATCCCTGTTCGACCTTAGCGGCCGGCTGGCGCTGATCACCGGCTCCGGCCAAGGTATCGGCCTCGCATTGGCGCGCGGCCTTGCCGAGCATGGTGCCAGTGTCGTGCTCAACGGCCGCGATGCCGGCAAGGTCGCGAACGCAGTGACAGGTTTGCGCGATGCCGGCTTCACGGCGCACGCCTCGACCTTCGACGTGACGGACTTTCGCGCCGTCGATGCGGATGTCGCCCGCATCGAGGCCGAGATCGGTCCGATCGACATCCTGATCAACAATGCCGGCATCCAGTTTCGCGCCCCGCTCGAGGACTTTCCCGAGGAGCAGTGGGAGCGGCTGTTCAAGACCAATGTCTCCGGCGCCTTCCACGCCGGCAAGGCAGTCGCCCGCAACATGATCGCGCGCGGAAAAGGCAAGATCATCAACATCGGCTCGGTGCAGAGCGAACTCGCCCGGCCTAACATCGCGCCCTATACGGCAACCAAGGGTGCGATCCGCAACCTGACTCGGGGCATGTGCACAGACTGGGCGAAATATGGGCTTCAGATCAACGCCATTGCGCCCGGCTATTTCCGCACCGAGATGAACCAGGCACTGGTCGACAACCAGGAATTCTCCGCCTGGCTGGAAAAGCGCACGCCCGCCGGCCGCTGGGGCTATGTCGACGAGCTAATCGGCGCCGCCGTGTTCCTGGCGTCGGACGCATCATCCTTCGTGAACGGCCACACGCTCTATGTCGACGGCGGCATGACGGCCTCGGTTTGAGGCACCCCTTGGCAAAACCCTATCGCTCAGTCTGAAAATCCGCTGCCGCGCATGGCAGCACACGGCTGCTTTGGCCCCGCGCCTTGACGGGAGCCCGAACTCAGCCGCACAATCCCGGGTGCAGGCGAAGGGAGGCCAGTCGTCTGCGGGAGGATATACCCATGACGGACGCGATCAGGCTCTATTGGGGCCGGTTCGGACATGTTTCTGTCCTGAATGTCGCCAGCGACTTCGTCACCCATGCTCATGTCGAGGCACATATCATCATCTGGCTGGAAGGCACGGCGGGCGAGATGACCATCGGCCGCGAGACGGTGGCGTTGGGACCCGGTACCGCTGCCGGGATCAACTCCTACCAGCCGCACAGCCATGTCCTGTCGCAGAATGGCAGGCCCGGCCTGTTCCTCGCCTTCTACATCGATCCCGACTGGGCGCGCCGGCGCCGCGACCTGCCATCGTCGGCGCCGCTGTTTGCACAGGCCTCGATCACGCTCGAACCCTGGCTGCACCAGGCCGCCGCCAATCTGCTCGATCATCTGAGCGACAATGAAAGCGTCGACGACATCGCCAATTACGAGATCGAGCGCTTCATCGATAGCGTGCTTGACGCCGCCGACGCTTCGGCGCCGCAAGAGGCGCGCATCCGCATTAACACCATGCAGGATTTCCGCGTCCGCAAGGCGATCCAGCTGATGAAGGCCAATGTCTGCGAGCGTATTTCGTTCGATGACGTCGCCCGCAGCGTTGGCCTGTCGCGGCCGCATTTCTTCGCATTGTTCAAGGAACAGACCAATCTGACGCCCAATGTCTATTGGAACACGCTGCGCATGGAGGAAGCCGTGCGGCAATTGCAGTGGTCGCAGGAGCCGCTGATCTCGGTCGCCTGCAATCTCGGCTTCACCACTCAAGGCAATTTCTCGCGCTTCTTCCGCGACCATGTCGGAGTGCCGCCGACGCTTTACCGCGAGGCAGCGCGGGCCATGGCCTGAGCAAGCCGCTCGTTTTTCAGACTCCTTGATAGGGCCGCAAGACCCATTGATAAGCGCCGGAGCGCCCGCCGCCCTACCCTTGAATGCAAATTCGATTGCTAGGGAACGAGTTCATGGTTGATGTCACCATATCCAGCGTCATCGACGCGCCTGTCGAGAAGGTCTGGGCGCGCATACGCGACTTCAACGGCCTGCCGGGCTGGCATCCGCGCATGGTGGAAAGCCATATCGAGGACGGCAAGGACGCCCGCACCATCGGCTGCGTGCGCAATTTCGAGCTCGCCAGTGGCGCCCGTATTCGCGAAAAGCTGCTCGACTTCTCCGAAGAGAATTTCATTGTCAGCTACTCCATCCTGGAGACGCCGCAGCCGCTGACCAACCACAAGGCGACGCTGCAATTGCGCCGCGTGACCGACGGCGACCGCACCTACGCCGAATGGACCGCCAGCTTCGACGCCGCGCCCGAAGAGGCCGATAAGATCGCCGCCGGCATGGGCGCCAATGTCTTCCAGGGCGGCTTCAATGCGCTGAAGAGCCATTTTTCCGGCGAAAGCTGAACCAAGGAGCCTGCCATGGCACTTGCCCTCCAGACCTTTCCGACCGTCAGGGACGCCAACGCAGCGCTGAAGGCGTCCGGCACACGCTATCTCGGCGGCGGCACGCTGGTCGTGCGCGCCACCAATGAAGGCGATGTCTCCGTCACCAGCCTTGTCCGCTCCACCGATCCCTCGCTCTCGGCCATCGAGATCGCCGGCGGCAAGGCCCGCATCGGCGCCTCGGTGACCATGGCGGCGATCGCCCGCCATCCGCAGCTCGGCGCCATCGCCAAAGCGGCGCGCGCGGTCGGCGGCCCCGCGATCCGCAACATGGCGACGGTCGGCGGCAATCTGTTTGCGCCGGCGCCCTACGGCGATTTCGCCGTCACACTGCTGGCGCTGGATGCGACGGTCAGCACCGATGATAGGGAATTGCCGATTGGGGATTTTTTGGCCAAGCGGGACGACAACCACGCCATCGTCACCTCAGTCAGCTTCGCGCTGCCGAAGGCCGAGAGCTTCCGCTTCCTGAAAGTGTCGCGCGTGAAGCCCAAGGGCGTCTCGGTGCTGAGCATCGCCGCCGCGCTCGAACAGGCCGGCGACGGCGCCATATCCTCGGCGCGGATCGCGCTCGGCTGCATGGCCGACCGGCCGATGCGTGCACGCGCGGCGGAAAAGGCGCTGATCGGCAAACGGCTTGACCGGGACGGCATCGCAGCAGCGCTGGCTGCGGCAGGTGAAGGCACTTCGCCGATCACCGATCCGATCGCCAGCGCCTGGTATCGCGCCGAGGTCCTGCCGGTCCATCTCGGTCGTCTGCTGCTTACTTAACCACCGCTAGGGGGGCGCGCGTCTGTCCGATCAATCGGGCAGGCGCGCTGGGAGGAAAACATGGCAAAGGTTCCGGTTCAGTTCACGCTCAACGGCAGCGAGAAGGCCGAATTCGTCGAGAGCGGCACGACGCTGCTGCATGCGCTGCGCGACAAAATCGGCGACACCTCGCCGAAGGGCGGCTGCCATCAGGGCACGTGCGGCGCCTGTTCGGTCATCATCGACGGCGAGTTAAAACTCTCCTGTCTAACGCTGGCCGAAACCTGCAACGGCGCGACGATCACCACGACATCGGGCCTCGCTGAAGCCGGCGTTCTGCATCCGCTGCAGCGCGCCTTCCTCAACGCCTTCGCCACGCAATGCGGCTTCTGCACGCCGGGCATGATCATGGCTGCCAAGGTGCTGCTCGACCACACGCCCAATCCGAGCCGCGAGGATGTCGTCGAGGCGCTGTCCGGCAACATCTGCCGTTGCACCGGTTACGAACCGATCATCCAGGCGGTGCTGACCGCGGCGCGCGCCAATTCGCAGAACGCCGCCTAGAGCCGGATGATTTCAGGTCGAATCGACCTGAAATCTGAATCCGGCTCTAAATCAAAGAGATAGAGCATGATGTCGTCCGAAAACCGCTTCACACTTTTCGGCATCATGCTCTGAGGGGACCAAGAGAATGGAACTGCGCAAGAGCTATTTCGCCGATCAGCGCAAGGACGGCCTGCACGAGATTGGCCAGGGGCGTCCGCGGCTGGATTCGCCGGGCCATGTCACGGGCAAGACCGCCTATTTCGCCGACCGCAATTTCCCTGGCATGCTCCACCTGAAGATGGTGCGCAGCCCGCACCATCACGCCCGTATTCGCTCGATCGACACCTCCGAAGCCGAGAAGCATCCGGGCGTGGTGAAAATCCTCACCGCCAAGGACGTGCCGCACAACGTCTATACCATCCTGATCCTGATCCAGATCGGCCCGGAGGACGAGACGGTGCTGGCCGATGGCAAGGTGCGCTGGAAGGGCGAGGCCGTGGTGGCCGTACTGGCCGAGACCGAACGCGCGGCGCAGGAAGCCGCCGCCAAGGTCAAGGTTGACTACGAAGTGCTGCCGGCCGTCTTCGATATGGAGGAAGCGCTGAAACCCGGCGCACCGTTGGTCAACGAATACCACGGTCAGAACTATTATCTCTATGACAGCGGCGAATGCCGCAAGGTGCGCTTCGGCGATGTCGAGGCGGGCTTTGCCGAGGCCGATCATATCCTCGAGCAGAGCTACCAGTCCTCGCCGATCGAGCATGCGCCGACCGAGACCACCGGCTGCGTCGTGGTGCCCGACGGCAATGACCGCTTCACCTGCTACACCAATACGCAGGCGATGTTCTTCACCCTCGATAACGCCTCGATCATCCTGCAGATGCCGGGCTCGAAGCTGCATTTCGTCGGCGGCACGGTCGGCGGCGGCTTTGGCGGCAAGGTCGATGTCATCGTCGAGCCGATTGCCATCCTCGGCGCCAAACTAACCGGACGACCGGTCTGTTTCATCTACAGCCGTGAGGAGGAAATGCAGATCTCGTCACCGCGCGCGGCCGAAAAGGTCGTCATCAAGGACGGCGTGATGAAGGACGGCCGCATCGTCGCGCGCAAAGTCACCGGCTACACCGACGCCGGCGCCTATTCGCGCCACTCGCCCTATGGCGCGCAGAAGGGTGCTGCGCACTATCCCGGGCCCTATACGATCCCCAATGTGTGGATCGACACCTACTGCGTCTACACCAACCGCACGCCCTCCTCGGCCATGCGCGGCTTCGGCGTCACCATCGGCGATTTTGCGCTGGAGGTGCAGATGGACAAGCTGGCGCGGCTGATCGGCATGGACCCGCTCGAATTCCGCTTCATCAACGCCTATCGCGACGGCGACATGAAGGCGCATCGCCAGCCGACCGAAGGCGCGGCCCTGATCGAGTGCATGCAGGAGGCCTCGCGCGCCGCCAACTGGCCGGTGGCCGAAAAATACATGGCGATGTCCTCCTACAAGAAGGGAGCCTGAGATGGCGATCCGGCGCGGACGCGGCGTCGCCGCGATCAACTATCCGACAGGTATGAATCTCGGCGGCGATCCGACCCAGGCGCTGGTGCATTCGACGCCGACCGGCAATTTCATGGTCACGCTGTCGTCCGTCGATCTCGGTCAGGGCCTGAAGCAGATCATGGCGCAGATCTGCGCCGAGACGATAGGTGTGCCCACCGACCGCGTCATCATCGACACCGCCGATACCGACACCGGTCCGCACTGCATGGGCACCTTCGCCTCGCGCGGCACGCATCGCGCCGGCAATGCCGTCATCCAGGCGGCCAAGGAAGCCCGCCAGGTGATGCTGGAAGTGGCGGCGGAAGAGCTGGAAGTGAACGCCTCCGACCTCGAGACGGATGGCGAGGGCAACATCCTGGTCAAGGGCGCACCGCAGAAATCGATCTCGATCTTCGATGTCGCGCTGTCGGCGCATTTCAAGCGCGGCCGCTCGATTTCCGGACGCGGCATGTTCCTGATCCCGCGCTCCTATCCGGAGAAGGAAACCGGCGCGATGAAGCCGTCGACTTGCTACGCCCATGCCTGCACCGTGGCCGAGGTCGAGGTCGATGACGAAACCGGCGAAGTCACCGTGCTGACGGTGAAGAACATTTTCGAGATCGGCCGCGCGCTCAACCCGAAAATGGTCGAGCAGCAACTGGTCGGCGGCTCCTGGATGGGCATCAGCCATGCGCTCTACGAAACCACCGAGCCGTATTATCCCAACCGCGACCATGGCGGCATCGACTTCAACCAGTATCTGATGCCGGGACCGGGCGACCTCGCCGAGACCGAGATCATCGTGCTGGAGCGACCGTCCGCCGACGGGCCCTATGGCGCCAAGGGGCCGGGGGAAATGTGCGCCAACCCGCAGATACCGGCGGTCGCCAATGCCGTCTTCGACGCCGTCGGCGTGCGCATCGACACGCTGCCGATCACGCCCGAGCGAATTCTGCGCGCGCTCAAGGCGCAGGCGGCGAACTGAGGACAGGAAATGCCGGAGGTGAATGCGGAGACTGCAGCGACCTCACCGGAGGCGGTGGCGCAGCAGCTCGCCGCCTCGCGCTATCTCGCCGACGACAGCCTTGCGACCGCCATTTTCCTGGCGATCCGCTTGGGCAAGCCGCTGCTGCTCGAAGGCGCGCCCGGCGTCGGCAAGACCGAAGCCGCCAAGGCGATCGCAGAAGTGCTCGGGCGCGATCTGGTCCGCTTGCAATGCTACGAAGGCATCGACGCCGCGCATGCGCTCTACGAATGGAATTACCAGCGCCAGCTGCTCGCCATCCGCCATGCCGGCGAGCATGAGATCGACATCTATGACGACCGTTTCCTGATCGCCCGGCCGTTGCTCCAGGTGCTGCGGGCGCCCGACCAGCGCGTGCTGCTGGTCGACGAGATCGACCGCTCGGACCATGAATTCGAAGCGCTGCTTCTCGAATTCCTCTCCGATTTCCAGATCAGCATCCCGGAGCGCGGCACCATCCGCGCCGAAGCGCAGCCGATCGTCATCCTGACCTCGAACCGCACCCGCGAACTCGCCGAAGCATTGCGCCGGCGCTGCGTCTATCATTGGATCGGCTATCCCGACGCAAAGCGCGAGGCCGAGATCATCATGCTGCGCGCCGGGGGTGTCGCCGAGGCCACCGCGCGTGCGGTCGCCAATGCCGTGCAGGAGATCCGCGGCCGCCCGCTCGCCAAGCCGCCGGGCATCTCCGAGGCCGTAGAGTGGGCCAACGCCGCCACCATATTGGAGAAGGGCGGCAGCCCGTGGCCGGAAGCCTTCCGCCGCGCCATCGGCGTGCTGATCAAGGACGAGGAGGATCTATCCTCTATCGCACCGGAGCTTGGCCGGATTGTCGAGGAGGCGCTGGCGTGAGCCGGGACCTCAACGACCGCTTCGCCCCGTTTACGGGGAGAAGGTGCCCCGAAGGGGCGGATGAGGGGCGGCGCCACGATGGGCAGAAGGTGGCGCTGCCCCTCACCTGCCTGCCGGCATCCTCTCGCCGTAAACGGGGCGAGGAGGGCTTACCCCGAGCGGCCGCGCCCTTGCTCCACTTTGCCCAGCTGCTGCGCCGCCACGCCTTTGTCATCGCCCCGGAACAAGCGACCAGCTTCATGCAAGCGGTCACCCTGCTAGGCCCGCGCTCCATGGTCGATATCCGCGAGGCCGCCCTTGCCACGCTGGCGCCGCCACCCGACCGCCGCGGCGAATTCGACGCGCATTTCCGCAGCCATTTCTATGGCGACGCCAGACCCTCGATCGCAGGCGAAGAGGACGAGGAAACCCGCATCAAGGACGATCACGGCAAGCGTGAGGAAAAGAACCAGACCACGCGCCAGGAGAAAGGTGGCGAATTGTCGTCGGCGATCGAACAGCTGAGCAGCCGCGACTTCCAGCGCGACGATGATGGCCTTGGCCCCTTCCGCCGCAAGCTCGCTTCCGCGCTGCCCGCGCGCCGCTCCTTCCGCACCATGCGCACCCGTTCGCGCGGCACGCTCGACCTGCGCCGCTCGCTCAGCGAAATCGTCAGTGCCGATGGCGACATCCCCTCGCCGCAGCTGCGCCGCCGCCAAACCGTGCCGCGCAAGCTGCTGCTCTTGATCGATATCTCCGGCTCGATGAAGCTGCATACTGCCGACTATCTCAAACTGGCGCATGCGAGTGTGCAAGGCGCCGACCGCGCGGAAATCTTCACCTTCGGCACGCGGCTCACCCGCATCACCTCGGCACTGCGCATCCGTGATCGTGACCAGGCGATGGCCCGCGCCGCCGCACTGGTCGACGATTGGGACGGCGGCACGCGCATGGGGCCGACGCTGCTCGCCTTTCTCTCGGTGCCGCGCTTTTCTGCATTCGCGCGTGGGGCCGCAGTCGTCATCTTGTCCGACGCGCTGGAGCGCGGCGACCATGCCGAGCTCGAGACTGCGATCCGACGGCTGAGCGCTCGCGCCTTCCGGCTGTCGCTGGCCACACCTTTGGCCGGCGATCCGCGCTTCCAGCCTGCGACGGCAGCACTGCGCGCAATCCTGCCCGACCTTGACGATCTTATCGACGGATCGTCGCTGAACAGCCTCACCGATTTCATCCTGTCGCTCGGCCGCCCCGCCCCGGCGACGTCGATACTCTGGAAAAGGGTTTCGTAATGCAGAAAGCCATCGACGCGCATTTCCACATCTGGCGCCAGCAGGATCAGCCCTGGCTGGTCGGTCCGATGGTGCCGCGCATCTTCGGGCCGTACGAGCCGATCCGCCGCGACTATCCGATCACGGAGTTTCTAGACGACCAGAAAGGCGCCGGCGTCGAAAAGGCGGTCTATGTCCAGACCAACTGGGCCAAGGAGGATTTCGAAAAAGAGGTCGCCTTCCTGCAGAAGACTGCTCATGAAACCGGCTGGCCGCATGCCATTGTTGGCTATGCCGACATGACCGTGGACGACGTCCGGCACCAGATCGACCGGCTGATGGAATACCCCCTGCTGCGCGGCGTGCGCATGCAGCTGCACTGGCATGAGACGCCGGCCTTCCGCTTCGCCGCCTCGGCCGACCAGGTCACCGACCCAAAGGTGCGGGCCAATGTGGCGCGGCTGAAGGACTATGGCCTGTCGTTCGACCTCCAGCTCTTTCCCGCCCAGATGAAGGACGGGCTGACGCTGGTCGGCGAGAACCCGCAGACCAATTTCATCCTCACCCATGCCGGCATGCTGATCGGCATGGAGCCGGAAACGACCGAAGCCTGGAAAGCCGGCCTGCGCACGCTGTCAGCCGCGCCGAATTTTTACGCCAAGCTGTCGGGACTCGGCACCTTCGTGCACCGCAACGACCCGGATCTGATCGCCTACATCGTCGACAATGCGATCGACATTCTGGGTAGCGACCACCTGATGTTCGGCTCGAACTTCCCGATCGAGAAACTGTGGACCAGCCACGCCGAGCTGATCGAGGCGCACCGCGCGGCAGTGGCGAAGCACGGGCCGGCTGCCGAGGCGGATATTTTCTGGAACACGGCTGAGAAGGTTTATCGGCCGGTGTAGCACGGACCTCCCCTTCTCCCCCTGTGGGAGAAGGTGGATCGGCGCGCAGCGCCGAGACGGATGAGGGGTGCTGGAAGAAACTAGACGTGACAAGATCAAGGGATTTCAATCGCTTAGTTCTCAAAGGTCGCGATCCTTCCAACACCCCTCATCCGACCTCGCTTCGCGAGGCCACCTTCTCCCACAGGGGGAGAAGGTAAGGGCGCGCCGCCGCCTCACTTCACTTTAAACTCAGGATCGACCGGGATCTGCATCGCCGTCACCAGATGGTTGGTCTGCCCGGCCAGCCCGATAATCGACACCAGTTCGCCATGCTGCGCATCGGTCATGCCTTTGGCGCGTGCGGCGGCCATGTGCGAATGGACGCAGTAAGAGCAGCCATTGGCGGTCGAGACCGCGATGTAGATCATCTCCTTGGTCAGCGGATCGATGGCGCTCTCCGTGGCCATCACCACCTTCACCTGTTCCCATGTCCGTTTCAGCAAGGCCGGATCATTGGCCAACCCGCGCCAGAAATTGTTGACGAAGTCGGACTTGCGGGTGGCGCGGATGTCGTCGAACACCGCTTTGGCGACCAGGATTTTCTCGACCTCGGCGTCGCTGAGAAGTTTTGTGGCGGCCATGGCGGTTCCTTTCATCTGGGTCTGCGAACGGGATGAATCAGGTCGTGAGCAAACGCCGCTAGTCCATTTGCCGCACTTTGAATTTTGCCCGTTCCGGCAACAAATTATTCCACAGCTGAGAATGTCTGAACGTCAACCCTGCGCAGCGTGGCCCGAAACTTCGGCGCCCGCACCGGGCGGCAGCACGAGGAACCGCAACGCCGCCACCAGCCCGATGGTGCCGATAACAACAAAGGCGATGCGAAAATCAACGAGGTCGAGCGCCGGCCGGTCCCTCATGATCTGCGACAGGTTGAGTATCGCCGCCGCCACCGCGACACCGAACAGCATCGCTATTTGCTGCAGCATGGAAGACAGCGTCGCCGCCGAGCTGCGCTGCGCCGCGTCGATGTCGGCGAAGGCCAGCGTGTTCAGCGCGGTGAACTGCATCGAGCGCGACAAGCCGGCGATCAGCATCAGCGCCACCACCAGCGCCTGCGGCGTCTCAGGCGAGATCGCCGCGCAGGCCATGATCGAGGCCGAGGCGATCAGGCCGTTGACGACCATCACCGAACGGAAACCAAAGCGCCGCAGCGTCGGCGTCGTCACCGTCTTCATGCCGAGATTGCCGAGGAAATAGGCCAGGATCATCAGGCCGGCATCGACGGGCGAAAGCCCGAAACCAACCTGGAACAGCAATGGCAACAGGAACGGCGTGGCGTTGATGGCCACACGGAAGATGGTGCCGGCGGCGAGCGTCGAGATGGCGAAGGTCAACACCTTGAACGCGGAGAGATCGAGCAGCGGATGCGGCGCGCGCCGGAGGTGCCGCGCCGCCAGCCAGCCGATGACGATGCCGGCGGCAACCAGCAGCACCGTCGGCAAGGCGCCATCCTCGGGATGCGCGATGCGTTCCAGGCCATAGAGCAGGAGCGCGAGCCCCAGCGATGTCAGGAAAAATCCCGGCCAGTCCAAAGGCTTGGGATCGGCCTCGCGATCGCTTGGAATGAACCGGGCGACCAGCGCCAGCCCGATCAGCCCAAGCGGGATGTTGATGAAGAAATTCCAGTGCCAGGAGAGATAGGTGGTGATGAAGCCGCCGAGCACCGGCCCGACGACAGGCGCGAACAGCGCCGGCCAGGTGATCAGCGCCGTGGCATTGAGCAGCTCCGACTTCGGCGCATTGCGTAGCACGAGAATACGCCCGACCGGCGTCATCAGCGCGCTGCCCAGGCCCTGCACGACGCGGGCGGCGACGAATTGAGGGAGACTTTGCGAGAAGCCGCAGGCGAGCGAGGCCAGCGTGAACAGCACGATCGCCAGCAGGAAGATGTTGCGCGCCCCGAAGCGGTCGGCAAGCCAGCCCGACAGCGGCACGAACACCGCCATGGTCAGCATATAGACGGTGATGCCGATGCTCATCGCCACCGCCGGCACGCCGAAGGATTCTCCCATCTGCGGCAGCGAGGTCGAGATGATCGTCGAATCCAGCAATTGCATGAAAAACGCGATGGCGACGATCAGCGCCACGCGCCGCGCATTGCTGGCGGTCTCGGTGGAGGCTTCGCTGTCGGGAACGGCAGTCATGACGAACCGCGTTGAACAGCATATGGCTCGCCCAGTCCAGAGCCTAGCCAACAAACTTCCGTGTCAGCCCGAGGCCTGCTATGGGATGGACGGGTCGACGGAGGAAAGTGCGCGCATAAATGAAGCCGATCTATATCGACTACCTCAATGCCCTCGATATCGAAGCCCTTGAGATGACCGACGGCGAAATCATCGCCGCCGTCGAGGCCGGACTGGTCGCGCAAGGCAATGGCCAGACGGTCATCGAGCCACGCGTCCATCTCGAAGCCGATCCGGCTTTCCATGGCCATTTCAACGTGCTGCGCGGCTACGTCGCGCCGCTCGATGCGGCCGGCGTGAAGATCGTCGGCGACTATGTCGACAACTATCTGCACGGCCTGCCCTCTGAATTCGGCATTTTGAACCTGTTCGATCCGCGCACCGGCACGCCGCGCGCCATCCTTGACGCCACCGTCATCACCGACATGCGCACCGGCGCCATCACCGCCATCGGCGCCAAGCATCTGGCGCGCAAGAACTCGAAGGTGCTAGCCCATATCGGCGCGCGCGGCACCGCCTACTGGAACGTGCGCCTGCTCGATCATCTCTTTGATTTCGACGAGATCCGCGTCCATTCGCGCCGCCCGGAAAGCCGCGACGGCTTTGCCGCCAAACTCTCCGCCGATCTCGGCAAACCGGTCACGGCGGTCGCCGACTGGGAGAGCTGCGTCAAAGGCGCCGACATCGTCGTCGAGGCTTCGCGCCTGCCCGAGCCGCAGCCGCTCCTCAAGACCGAATGGATCAAACCCGGCGCTCTCGTCGTGCCCTACGGCACGATGAGCGCGGTGGAGCTATCGCTGACCGATATCATGCAGAAAATGGTCGTCGACGACTGGGGCCAGTGCAAGGGCGGCAAGTTCGGCTCGCTGCGCGCCCATGTCGAGACCGGACGGCTGAGCGAAAAGACGCTGCATGCCGAACTCGGCCAGATCGCTGCCGGCCTGAAAGCCGGGCGCGAAAGCGACGACGAGACGATCCTGTTCTGGCATCGCGGCCTGTCGCTGTCCGACATTGCGCTGGGCAAGGCAATGCTGGCCAAGGCCACAGACAAGGGCATAGGCCAGAGGCTGCGCTTCGCATGAGCGCGCTCGTCCTCAGCGGCGCCGGCATCAGCGTCGAGGATGTCGCGGCCGTCGCCCGTGGCGGCCGCAAGGTCGAGGTCGGGCCCGGCATCATCGAGAGGCTCGACAAAGCCCGCAAAGTGCTTGACCAGGCCGCAGCGTCCGGCCAGCAGATCTACGGCCTCAACACCGGGCTCGGCGCCAATCTCGGCACCACGGTCGAAGGCGATGCCAGTGCCTTCCAGCGCCAGCTGCTGGAAGGCCGCAGCGGCGCTGTCGGCGAGCCGCTGCCGCAAGAGGCGGTGCGGGCGACAATGCTGGCGCGCGCCGCGATGTTCTCGGTTGGCGGTTCGGGTATTTCGCCGGCTGTTTTGACCGCCCTTGTCGACGCGCTCAATGCGGGCGTGCATCCTGTGATGCCGTCTCTAGGTTCAATCGGCGCCGGCGACCTGCTGCTGATGACCGCGATAGCCCGTACGCTGATTGCGGAGGGCGAGGCTGACTACCAAGGCCGGCGCATGCCTTCCGCAAAGGCGTTGATGATGGCGCGGCTGGCGCCGGTCAGCCTGGCGCCCAAAGACGGACTGTCGTTGATCAATGCTTCGGCGGTCTCGACGGGCGCCGGCGCACTGGCGCTCGCTGATGCCCTCTCAGCCTTTGAACAACAGCAGCAAGCCGGCGCACTGACGATGGAGGCACTTGGCGCCAACCGCACCATCCTCGATCCGCGTCTGCATCTGGCGCGTCCGGCGGCCTGCCAGCAGCTTGCGGCAAAGGAGCTACGCGATCTGCTTGCCCGCGACGAGCAGCCGCAGCCCACCACCTTGCAGGATCCGCTTTCGGTCCGCTGCATGCCGTCGATACACGGCGCGCTGATCCAGGCGATCGACAATGCAAGGCTTGCGGTAGAAATCGAGCTCAACGCCGCCGCCGACAATCCTCTGGTACTCGGAGAGGACAATTTGGTCTTGTCGACAGGCAATTTCCACACCGCCTCGATGGCACTCGCTTTCGAGACGCTTGGCCTCGCCATCGCGCAGGCCTCAGCCGCAACGGCCGCACGCTTCGTCCAACTCACCGGCTCCGGCCGCAACGGCCTGCCCAAATATTTGTCGCCAATCGGCGGCGCGTCCGCCGGCTTCGTGCCGCTGCAAAAGACAGTCACGGCGATCCTCGCCGCCATCCGCCACAAGGCCAATCCCGTAATGCTCGACTTCCTGCCGGTCTCGGAAGGCGTCGAGGACCATGCGACGCAGACGCTGCTCGCTGTTACGAAATGCGCCGGCATGATCGGCCTGTGGAGACGGTTGATCGCCTTTGAGCTGATGGCGGCAGCACAGGCGGTCGATTTGCGCGAAGGCCTGACGCTGGCGCCGGCGACAGGAGTCATCCATGCGGCGGTGCGCGCGCACGTGGCGAGCCTCAGGGAAGACAGGCCGCTCGGCCCGGACGCCGAGCCGCTTTACGCCTCGCTCGCCAACGGTGGTTGGCGGGCGTAACAGCGACCAGGCCAGATCGGCGAGTTCAGGCCTTTTCATCCACCCTTTTCATGAATTGGCTGAGGTCGGCCGAGTCCATGCGCACCACATGCTTGTCTTCCGGATAAGCGCCGCTGTTGACGTCGGCGACATATTCGGAAAACGCCGCCACCCGCTCTGCTTGCAAGCGGTCATATTCGGCTGCGAAATTGCGATAGACCTTGGAATGGCGCGGCATGTGGCCCCTGTTCTGGCCGAGTATGTCGTCGGCGAACAGGTATTGCGCATCGCAGCCAGTGCCCGCGCCCATCGACAGCATGATCAGCGAGGTCCGCTCCGAGATTGCCTTGGCCACCTCGACCGGCACCACCTCAATCTCGGCGCCGATGGCGCCGGCGGCCTCATACTGCTTCACCGCCTCGAAGATCTGCATGGCGGTGTCGGCGGTCTTGCCGACGGCCTTGAAACCCCCGGTCCAGGTCGCACGCGACGGAATGAGACCGACATGGCCGATCACGGGGATGGCATCGTCGGCAAGCCGTTTGACGGTGGCGAAGCCGGCGCTGCAATAGACCGCGTCGGCGCCGGCCTTGTAGAGCCGGAAGGCCCAGCGCAGGAAATCGTCCGCCGTGCCGATCTCGTAAAAATTCTCGCCCGGCATGGTGAACAGGCTGGGCGCCGCATCGCGGTATTGCGGGTTGAGCACCAGCTCCGGCGGCACCGAGACGATGTCTACCCCTGCCCGCTCGGCGGCCTCGGCCTCGTCCATCGTCATCACGCGCAGCATGGTCAACTGGCGCTTGCCCTTCATGGCGCGCAAATCCGCCACCGTCGGTCTTTTCCGGCTCATCGATCTTGCTTCCTTGTGTTGCGGCTACTGCAGGCCGGTCAGCTGATGTCGATCATCACTTTGCCAGCCTCGACCTTAACTGCATAGGTCCTGAGATTGACGCAGACAGGCGCGCCCTTGGCGGCCCCTGTCTTGTAGTTGAAGCGGCCATTGTGCTTGGGGCATTCGATGATGTCGTCCATGACCAGCCCGTCGGCCAGATGCGTCTTCTCATGGGTGCAAAACCCGTCAGTGGCAAAGAATTCGTCATCGGGCGAGCGATAGATCGCAAAGCTGCGACCGCCATGATCGAAGCGGATGACATCCTCTTCGTCGACAGCGTCGACGGCGCACGCTTCAACCCAGTCAGCCATTTTTCTCTCCTGCTGAGATCGGAAGCCTATTCCGCCGCCGCCGACATGTTCAAGTCGTGGAATTCACCCCGGTAGGGCCGCGCAGTCGCCGGCAGTTCACGCTTGAGGAAATAGTCCTCGTATTTGAGCTGCTTGAGCATCACCGGCCAGACCTCGCGATAGGCATGCCACATCGACGGGTTGGGCTCCGGCAGATCATGCTTGATCAGCTCATGCAGCCGGGGCAGCGCATGGTAGGGCACCATCGGGAACATGTGATGCTCCACATGGTAATTCATGTTCCAGTAGATGAAGCGGCTGATCGGGTTCATGTAGACGGTGCGGGTGTTGAGCCGGTGGTCGACGACATTGTCGGCCAGACCGATATGCTGCAGCAGGCCGGTCAGCACCATGTGCCAGCTGCCGTAGAGGCGCGGCAGGCCGATGATCATCAGCGGCAGGAACGACCACATATAGAGCGCCAGCGCGATGGTCGCGACGTAGATGGCGACATGCCAGCGTGCGGCGGTGATGACCTTCGGCTGCTCCATCTCGGGGATGTAGCTTTTCTCGTCGGGCGAGATGTTGCCGAAGGCGTTGCGCACCAGTGTCGGCAGCGAATAGCGGAAATCGAGAATGCCGGTGAAGGCAAGGGCGGCGCGCAGCAGGTCCGGCGGCCGCATCACCGCGATCTCGGCGTCGCGGCCGACGATGATCGTGTCGGTGTGGTGGCGGGCATGGCTCCAGCGCCAGGTCACCGGATTGCGCACCACCATGAAGCTGGCGATCTGATAAATCGCATCGTTCATCCAGCGCGTCCTGAATGCGGTGCCATGACCGCATTCGTGCCAGCGCGAGTCGCTGGAGGAGCCATAGAGCAAGCCATAGACGAAGAAGAACGGCACGCACCACCAGGTGCCCCAGAACCAGATGCCGCCGGCAGCAGAGCCCAGTATGGCGACGATCCAGATGATGGTGTCACGGATCGCCGGGCCGTCCGAACGCTGCATCAGCTCCTTCATCGCCTTGCGCGAGACATCGGTGTGATACCATTCGGCCGAGGCCAGACCGGTCTCGATCGCCCGCCGCGTGCTTTCGCCAACCAGGCTGTAGTCGCGCTTTTTCTCCGTCACATCGACCTCCGATTTCCGGCCCGCCAGCCGAAGTTTTGCATCCCGGTCATGCCTTGCCCGCCAATCCAGGAAAATTGCCCGACGGCTTCGGGTAATCCTCGCGCGGCTGCTGCGCGATGGCAGCAATCCGGCGCTCTGCAGCGATGATCTCATCGGCGCCGTCGAGAACGCGGAACACCGCATCGTAGGAGCGGCTTTCGCCATGCTCCAACCAGATCATCTCGCCGCGTTCACGCGCCGCAAGGTTGCCGAGCACATGATGCGTCGAGGGTTCGATGCCCAGCGCATACTGTCCGGCCTGGAAATTCTGCCACTGATAGGCGCAAGGCAGCTGGTCCTTGCGCGTCACCACTTCGAAGCCGAGGCCGAGCCGGTCGTTGACCACCGCCACCGGCACCTCGCCGGTGGCATTGGCGGCCATTTCATGCTGCCAGACCTGCTCGCTGAACCCCAGTTGCGGCGCCGGCATCGTGCGGTAGCCGACCTGCTGCGCCTCGTAGCGCTCGCCGGCATGTCCGGCCCAGACGACATCCTTGATCGGTGCCAGATAGCGCGACCCTTCGTCGAGCAAGGGATGGCTGACATTGATGTGGTAGAAATACATATGCGGCGTGCGGTTGAAGCCGTGATTGACGACGCGATCGGAAAGTCGGATCTCGTTGCCGCCGACATCGGCCTCGATGCGGCGCAACAGATGCAGATCCTCGCCGAACACCGTCGCCTGCTGGACGATCGCCTCGGCCCACAGCACGCAGCGGTCGCCGTCCCAGGCCTCGCCATAACCGGTCAGCCGCGCCGGAATGGTGCCGATGCGGCCATGCAGCGAATGGACCACGCTCTTCTTGCCGGGATAGTTGTAGGTGTCGGCCGGCACTTCATCGCGGCCCAGAATATGGTCGAGACCGCAGGTCAAAAGCAGCCCGGAAAACGAACGCGCCCAGCCAAGTCCCTGCTCGCCTTCATAGTCGTGCAGGCCGGGATGACGGAACCCGCTTGGCGAATGCCAGCCGATCGCCTGGCCCCTGAAATCGCAATCGGCGATATCGAGCGCCCGGTCGACCAGCGCCGTGAAGCGCAGGCCCGAGCCGGTGCGGAATTCGAGCATGCGGATGCCGCGTTCGACGCCGTCGCCAAGTGTCATCAGCCGCACGCCGGCAAATTGCGACAGCATGCCCGAACGTTCGCTGACCTGCCGGCGCGAAAGCGTCTTGCCGTAAAGCTCTACCATGTGCCGGCCGCTTCTCTCACTTCGCTGTGGCGATGCGCCGCCGCAAAGCGGCGACGCAAGGGGTGTTGGTGTCAAAGGCCGTTGGCGCGGAACTTGTCGTCGAGGAATTTCTTCGCCCTCGGCACATCGTCTTCCGAGAGATGCTCGATGATGACAGGGATGTTCGGGTTCTTCTGCGCCAGGCGCTGCAGATAGAGATCGTAGTTGAGCGAACCGGTGCCCGGTGCGTTGAGCACCATCTCGCCGACGCCGCGGAAGGTGTGCGAGGCGAGCGCGTCATCATCGCCGATATCGGCGTGCTTCTCACTCTTGTCGTCGCCGGCGCGCGCGACATCCTTGGCGTGCGCAATCTTGACCTTGTCGGCCAGCGTGTCGAACACCTGGTTCAGCACCTTGTCCATCTGGTCGATGTTGTGGCTTTCGAAATAGTTGGTCGGGTCCATCAGCAGGCCGAGACCGGGATGGTCGACCTGCGCGAACATGCGCACCGTTTCCTCGACCGAGCCGACGACATTGTTGACGTAGGTTTCGAGCAGGAACATCGAGCCGTGGTCGTAGGCTTCCTGCGCCAGTTCGGCGATCACCTTGCGGCACATTTCAAAGCCCTCTTCGGACTTGTTCTTGGGATCGCTCATCCACTCGCTCTCGGTGTTGTAGGTGCCGGTTTCCGAGATCACATAGGCCGAGCCGAGCTGGCGGGCGTTGCGGATGATTTCCTTCAGCCGATCGACATTCGCCTTGCGGTGCGCGAGGTCGGGATGAATGACATTGGTGTAGCCCGAGATGCAGCAGATCGGCAGGTCGTAGGCACGAAATGTATCGCGGACTTTCTTGGCCTTGTCCTTGGTGATCTGGCCGGCCGACAGGTCGATATCCTTGAAGTGCAGGTCGAGCTGTACGGTGTTGAAGCCGTGGCCGCGAATTTTCTTCGCCGTCTCTTCGAGCCCGTAGGGGAAGTACCCCGTAAAAATCCCGGATTGCATCATGGTGTGAAGTCCTCCCTGTAAGCGATTCAGTTGATTCAGTTTGTCGAGATTTCGGAAAGCTTGACCGTGCGGCCCTTGTCGATCGAGCGGTAGCCGGCTTCGACCAGCGCCATGGTCTTGACGTTGTCGGCGACGGAGAGCGCCGGCGGCGTGCCGGTCTTCACCGCGTGCTGGAGCTGCTCCATGACGCCGATGAAGGCATGCGGGAACCACATCGTGTCCCAGCTGGGCGTCACCCATTTGCCGTCGGTGGTTTCGGTCGAGGCGTAGGTCAGCGTCGAGGCGGAGCCTGTCGGCCAGCCGATCGTGCCCTTGGCGACACCCTTGGTGCCGTCGACGCGCCAATTGATGTGCTGGTCGTCCTTGTAGCCATCCTGGCGCGGACCGGACCAGACATCTTCCAGCGACACCGCGAGCACGCCGGAGGGAAAGCGCAGCGTCGACACGGTGATGCCGTCGGAATGGTCGAATTTTGTGCGCGGGTCCTTGCGCGTCAGAGTCGTGATCTCGTCGGGATCGCCAAACAGAAAACGCAGCACGTCGAGATGGTGCACGCTCATATTGGCGAGCGTCAGCCGGTCATAGTCCTCGAGAAAAGTCTGCCAGTGCGGGATGGCGTGCATGTCGATCTGCGCGAAGACGATGTCGCCCAGCGCGCCGCTGTCCATGATCTGCTTCAGGACACGCATCGACTGGTCGTAGCGCATGTTCTGGTTGACCGAGAGGATCTTGCCGGCCTTGGCCGCCGCGTCGCGCAACTCGATCGCATCCTCGAGCGACCGCGCCAGCGGCTTTTGCGCCAGGATCGCCTTGATGTGCTTTTGCTTCAGCGCATGGCGGATCAGCGCCGGCTGCTGGTCCGGCGGAAAGGCTAGGTCGATGATCTCGACATTTGTGTCCTCGATCAGCTGTTCCGGCGTGTCGTGGACGGTCGGAATGCTCCAGCGCTTGGCGACTTTCTCGGCGCTGGCCTTGGTGCGCGAGGCAATCGCCACCACAGGAAAGCCGGCCTCCTTGTAGGCAGCCAGATGGCATTCGGCCATGATCATGCCGGCGCCGACGCAGCCGATTCTGTATTCCTTCGTGCGGACCTTCACGTCCGGCTCAAAGCCCTTGTTTGTCATCTGGTCCTCCCGAAATTCTTCTCTGAGCGTCGCCGTCAACGTGCCAGCGCTCCCCCGCTCTGTCCGAAATAATGCACGCGGGCCGGCTCGCAGGATATCGCCACCATTGCATCCGGCCTGATGTCGGGCTGACCGCGCAGCAGCGCCCGCAGCCGTGCCTGCCCGGCGGCCAGCGTCACCACCGTATAGCCGCCCAGCGGCTCGACCTCGAACACCCGCGCCGGACGGCTTGACGTCCCATCCACCCATGGCCCGACCTTGATGTCTTCCGGCCTGAGCCCGATCTCGACGGCATCGGTTGGAGCAGCCTTATCAGCGATGCGGATCGTGCCTTCCGCCGCCTCGACGCCGCTGGCGCCGCGCACCGATTTCAGGATGTTCATCATCGGCGAACCGAGCAGTCGCGCCACATAGGTGCTGGCTGGGCGGTCGTAGATTTCGGCCGGCGCGCCGATCTGCCTGATCTTGCCGTTCTCCAGGATGGCGATGCGGTCGGCGACCGACATCGCCTCCTCCTGGTCGTGCGTGACGTAGATCAACGTCTTGCCGAGTTCGCGCTGGATGCGCTTCAGCTCGACGCGCGTCTCCTCGCGCAGCCGCGCGTCGAGCGCCGAGATCGGATCGTCCATCAGATAGGCATTGGGATCGCGCACCAACGCACGCGCAATCGCTACGCGCTGCCGCTCGCCGCCCGAAAGCTGCGCCGGCGGCTTGTGCAGGATATGACCGATATGCAGCTTGGCGGCGACATCGGCGACGCGCTTTTTGATCTGGAGTTCGGCGACCCCGCGTTCGACCAGCGGGAAGCGCACATTGTCGAGCGCGCTCATATGCGGGAACAGCGCCAGATTCTGGAACACCATGGCCACGTTGCGCTCGGCCGGCGACACCGCATTGACCGGTTTGCCGCCGATCAGGATCTCGCCCGTATCAGGCGCTTCCAGCCCAAGCACCAAGCGTAGGATTGTAGACTTGCCCGACAGCGGCGGACCGAAAAAGCAAAAAAACTCGTTGTCGTTGACCGTGAACGAGGCGTCGTCGACGGCGAGTGTTTTGCCGTAGCGCTTGGTCACATTGCGGAAGACGATGTCGGCCATGGTCTCAGTCCGCTTTCATGGCGCGGCCGGTGGCGGCGTCGAAGATGCGCACCGACTGCGCGGCCGGCGCGAGGATGGCGATTTGCCCGATCGCCAGGCCGACATCATTGTCGAACACCGCCTTCACGGCGCTCTCACCCTCACCGAGATGGACGATAGTGCGCGCGCCGATCCGCTCGACGAAGGTCACCGGCATCGACAGGCCCGGGCCACGCTGTACCAGTGTCACCTGCTCCGGACGAAAGCCGTAAAACACTTCGCCGCGCGCTCGGCGCACGGAAGCGGCGATATCGTCGGGCAGCGGTGGCGTGGCGCCCAGCGGACCGAGGTCGACGATCAGGCCGCGGTCGCTTTCCGCCAGCCAGCCCTTGAGCAGGTTCATGCCCGGCGCGCCGATGAAGCGGGCGACGAACAGATTGGCCGGATTGTTGTAGACCTCGAGCGGCGTGCCGACCTGCTGCAGCACGCCATGGTCCATGACAGCGATGCGGTCGGCCATGGTCATCGCTTCGAGCTGGTCGTGGGTGACATAGACCATGGTCTGCTTGAACTGGCGCTGCAACTGCTTCAGCTCGGTGCGCATGACGGCCCGGAAGGCGGCGTCGACATTGGACAGCGGCTCGTCGAGCAGGAAGATCGCCGGCTCCATGATCGCCGAGCGGCCAATCGCCACGCGCTGCAGAATGTTGACCGACAGCCGGTCGGCCTTGCGGTCGAGCAGCGGCGTCAGCTGCAGCATCTCGGCAATGGCGCCGACGCGGCGGTCGATCTCGGCTCGCGCCGCGCCGCGCATCCTCGGTCCATAGCCGAGGTTCTGGCGCACCGTCATATGGGTGAAGATGGCATAATTCTGGAACACGAAGCCGACGCCGCGCCGCCCCATCGGCACGCCGGCCATGTCCCGCTCGCCAAACAGGATCTTGCCGCCGGTCGGCTCTTCCATGCCGGCGATCATGTTCATCGTCGTCGACTTGCCGCAGCCCGAGGGGCCGAGCAGCGCCATGAACTCACCGTCGGCGATGGCCAGATCCATGGTCTTCAGCGCGGTGAAGTCGCCGAATTTCTTGACCAGGTTCTGCAAATGGATGGCGCTCATGCCGGCATCTCCGCTGTACGCGCCATGCGCTTCATGGCAAACACCGCTGCGATCGACAGCACGATCAATATGGCCAGCGCGATCGCCGCGACATAACCCCAGATCAGGTCCTGCGTGGTCAGCTTGTAGATGTAGACCGAGATGGTTTCGGTGGCGACGCCGGGACCGCCGCCGGTCATGATGTAGAGCGTGTCGAAGATCTTGAAGTTCTCGATCACCCGGATCGCCAGCGCGATGATGATGATCGTCTTCATCTTCGGCAGCACGATGGTGACGAAGCGCTGCCACGGATTGGCGCCAAGCAATGTCGCAGCCTTGATCTGGTCCTCCGGCACGCCAACCAGGCCGGCGAGCAGGATGAGGAACATCAGCGGTGTCCACTGCCAGATGTCGGCGACCATGACGGCAAACAGCGCCAGCGTCGGGTCCGACAGCCAGGCAATGGTCACCGGAGAACCGGTGGGCGACGACAAGATGTCGTTCACCGGGCCGCCGGACTGGAACAGCATGAAGAACATGTAGCCGGCCACCGCCGGCACCACCATCATCGGCATCAGCAGGATCGAATAGAAGATGCGCTTGCCCGGAAACTCGTCGGCAAACAGCGTTGCCAGCGCCAGCCCGAGCAGGAATTCCACCGGCACGCAAACAATCATGACGATGGCCGTGCGCTTCAGCGCGCTCCAGAAGCGCGCATCGGCGGCAAGGTCGGTGTAGTTGGCAAAACTGTTCCACATCGACCAGGCGCTCCACCAGCCGAGGCCCGACAGCGGCGACCAGTCGGTCAGGCTGATGTAGAGCTGCATCAGCAGCGGGAAGACGGCGATGAACAGCACCAGGATCTGCGCCGGCAGCGTCAGCCGAAAGCCGAGTTTTGCGCCATCGTCCCGCTGGGCCGGCTTTGCCTGGACGGCGTCCATGTCGTCCTCCGAAATCGTTGCGGTCACCGCGCTCATTGCTTGAGCGCCCCAAAGGTCAGGCCGCGCACCAGATGGCGCTGGATGGCGATGCCCATGATCACCGGCGGTACCGCGGCGATCAGGCCGAGCGCCGCCTTGGCCCCGTAGAGCTGTCCGGTCATCGAGGATGACAGCGAGGCCATGTAGACGGGGATCGTCACCCATTCGCGCGTCGTCAACAGCAGCGCGATCAGATAGTCCGACCAGTTGAGGATGAAGACGAAGAGCGCTGCGCTCGCCAGCGGAGCGCGCATCATCGGTAGCGTGATGCGGGTGAAGACGCGCCACCGCGAACAGCCCTCGACCAAGGCCGCTTCCTCGATCTCGCGCGGCATGTCGTCAAAAAAGGTCTTCATCAGCCAGAAGGCGAACGGCAGCGTGACGATGCCGTAGATCAGCGATAGCCCCCACCAGCTGTCGGTGAAATTGAGGAAAGCCCACATGATCATGACAGGCGTCATCACCGCCATCGGCGGAAACAGCCTGAGCTGGATCAGCGCCAGCGGCAGGTTCTGGCCCGAGCCGAAGCGCGACAGCCCGTAGGCGGCTGCGGTACCGGCCGACATGGCGATCGCTGTTCCGAACGTGGCCGACAGCAGCGACGACAGGATCGGTTTCAGCGCGTTGCGGTCAAGCGCGACGATCAGATTGTTGGTGGACTCGCCGAAGACGAAGCGAAAATTGCTGAGCGTCGGGTTTTTCGGCCACCATGTCAGCTCGGCGCCGGTTGCCGACCATTCGGCGATCGGCTTGAACGCCATCGACACCATCCACAGGATCGGGATCAACGTCACCGCCATGGCCGCGGCAATCGCGGCATAGCGGAATATCTCGAAGGGAGCGGAACGCTTCATCTGGCTGCTTTGCTGGTGGCGTCGTTTAGCGGAGAGGAGGAGCGACAAGCCCCTCCCCTCCCTTTTGATCCCGGATCAGCTGATCGGATCGAGAACGGTCGGCCAGGCCTCCTTGTTGGTCTTGATGGCTTCGAGAAGCTTGTCCTCGCCGATGCGGCGGGCAATCTTCTTCCACTCGCTCTCGGTGTCGGCCATTGCCTGCTCTGCGGTCTTGGCCTTGGTCAGCGATGCCATCAGGTTCTCGTCCAGCGCATTGTGGAAGGCGGTGGCACCCGGATAGTTGATGGTCGGCACGGTGCGGGCGACCGTCTCGCGCACCACGTCCATGTGGTAGGCGTGATAGGTCTGGCGAACCAGCGGATCGGAGAAGTCCGACAGCCGGAACGGATCGAAATAGCCGCCCGGATTGGCCGTCATCCAGGCATAGATGCGGGCGGAGCCCAGCCATTGCAGCAGGAGATACGCGACCTCCTGGTTTTTCGACTGCGATGAGACCATGCCGGTCAGCGAGAACCACAGCACCGAACGGCTGATCAGCTTGCCGCCGATCTCGCGACCGGGCGGCAGCATGGAGCCGATCTTGCCGGTGACAGCCGAATCCTTGTTGCCGGCATTGTCGAGGAATTTCGGCAGATTGGAGAAGGCGCAGGTCATCGCCGCCCCACCCTTGGCGAAATTGCCATATTGCTCCGGCCAGCCCCACGAGATCGCATCCGGCGAATGATGCGCCAGCGAGGCGATGTATTCGTTGGTGGCGGCAATGCCCTGTTCGGAATTGATCAGCGGCTTGCCGTCTTCGCCGAACAGGAACTGGTTGGGCGACGCCATCGAAACATAGCGCTGATACCAGTTGGTGTAGCCCCAGCCCTGGTTGCGCAGGTCGGTCGAGCCGAACAGGCCCTTGTCCGGGCGCTGGAAGAAGGCGGCGATGTCGCCGTGCTGTTTCCAGGTTTTTGGCGGCGCCAGATCGTAGCCGTATTTGTCCTTGAACGCCTTCTTCTCGGCTTCGTCGCCGAACAGATCGGTGCGGTAGACCCAGGTCTGGAAGTCGCCGTCCAGCGACACGCCATAGGTCGAACCGCGATATTTGTTGAGCAGCGACACGCCCTTGGCGCCGTCGACATAGCCGGTCTTGGGGTCGTCCCACTCCGGCTTGTACTGGGCGACGAAGTCGTCGAGCTTGGCGATGCCGCCGGTTTCGGCGAGGTCGCCGAGGCGGTTCCATTCCGTCGAGTAGATGTCGTAGGCCCCACCCTTGGTGGAGATGTCCTGCATCGTCTTGGTGAATTCCTGGCCGTTCGGCAGGCCGACGATTTCGATCGGAATGCCGGTTTCCTTTTCCCACAGATCCTTGATCGACGGCGCACCGGCCGGGAACGGCTGCGTCAGCTGGCCGATCGAGCCATCCGAGAGGCCGAGCACGATCTTGGCCGGTGCCTTGCCGGCGCCCTTCAGCGCCTTGGCCGCCTCGATGGCGCGGCCTTCCGGCGTGTCGGCGCCATACTGATAGCGCTCGGCGCCGTCGAAGCCGGTCGGGCCGCCGATCATGCCCGGCGCCAGCGCGTCGGCCGCAAAGGCGCGGCCGGGGCGAATGAATTGCGGGGCGATACCTGCCGCGGCCACGAAGACGGCCGCCTTTCCACCGGACGCCAGCAAACGGCGCCGCGACATGCGGATCAAATCAGACATTGAAAACTCCTCCCTCAGAGCCTTGTTCCTCCATGGCTCCGATGATTGATATTGACGGCACTATGCAAAGGCTGTCAACATCATAAATAATCAAAAAACATCATAACATCGCATACAGGGAGAGAAAATGCCTTACACCGATCAGCAGTCACCCCTCTCGATGCCTGTATTTGATGGGAAAATGCGGCTCGCCTCACACGCGCGGCTGGGCCGCATGATTTGGTTTAGCGCAATGGCTTGCGCATCGGCTAAGGCCGGTTACATCATTTCCCATCAGAATCGCGGACAGCGATGAACCGTCATCCGAGTCCGGGTTGCGCGATTTTGATGCTTTTGCTGAGGTGATCGACAGTGCGGTCCACGCTGACAGACATAGCCCGGGAAGCCGGTGTCTCCCCGGCCACGGTCGACCGTGTGCTCAACAACCGTGCCGGCGTTCGGGCGCGCACCCGCGAAGTCGTGCTCGAGACGGCACAGCGGCTTGGCTACATCGCGGAAAATTCGAACAGCCCGGTGCCGCGCAGCGCCTTCTCCGGCGACGTCATCCGGCTCGACTTCGCGCTTCCGGCCGGCACAAACTCCTTCATCAAGATGCTGCATCGCCACATCGAGGCGCAGGCGCAGGCGCGGCCCGATCTCGACGTCCATGTCTCCACCATTGAAGGGTTCAATCCGGACCGGCTCGCCCGCCTGCTGCAGGATTTGCGCGGCCAGACGCAAGGTGTCGGCGTCATCGCGCTCGACCACCCGACGGTGCGCGAGGCGATCCGCTCGCTGTCGGCCAACGACATCAAGGTCGTCACCATCGCCTCCGACATCCAGCATGTGCCGAGGGTCGCCTATATCGGCATCGACAACCGCGCCGCCGGGCGACTGGCCGGCTATCTGCTCAACCGCTTCATGGGATCAGGGCGTCCGGGCAAGGTGGCGTTGTTCGCCGGCTCGCTCTCCTATCGCGGCCATGAGGAACGGGAGATGGGTTTCCGCCACATACTGACGGAGGAATCGCCGAACCTGCAGATCGTCGAAATGCGCGAAATGCTCGACGACCGCGAGAAAGCCTATTCGGAGGCGTCCGCCCTTTTGGAGCGCCATCCGGATCTGGCCGCGATCTACAATGTCGGCGCCGGCAACACCGGCATTGCCCGCGCGCTGAAGGAGCGCGGCCGCGAACATTCGACCGTGTTTCTCGGCCATGAAGTAACGGACGGAACCAAGGACCTGCTGCTCGACGGCACGCTCGACGCGGTCATCGACCAGAACCCGCGCGTCGAGGCCCGCGAGGCGCTCAACACGCTGACCCATGCAGTGAAAGGCCTGCCCTACGAACTGCACCAGCCCCGGCTGCAGGTGATCTTCAGGGAAAACATCCCGGAGATTTGAGCAGTAGAAGGCTTGGCCGGATCCTATCCGGCGATCAGCACCGTGCTCTCCGGCGACCAGCGAAGCACCACGTCCTGCCCTTCGGCCAGCCGCTCGATGCCGGTGTTCTGGACGATGACCTTCAGCGTCTGGCCGGCCCGCTCGACGAAATAGGTGCTGTTATTGCCGGCAAAGATACGCTTGGACACCTGCCCCTTGAGCATGTTGGCGTTGACCGCATCCGGCGCCCCCGCATCGGTGGCGATGCGGATGCGTTCGGGCCGCACCGCGCAGCTCGCCTTGGCCCCGGCGGCGAGCTTTGCACCTGCCCCGGCGGCGATCGCCGTGCCGTCGGCCAAGCGGATGCCATTGCCGGTGGTGTCGCCGCGAAAAATGTTGGCGTCGCCGAGGAAGGTGGCGGCGAATTCGCTCTTCGGCCGGTCGTAGATTTCCTCCGGCGGCCCTTCCTGCACCAGCCTGCCGTCGCGCAATATGCCGATGCGATCGCTCATCGTCAGCGCCTCTTCCTGGTCGTGGGTGACGAAGATGGTGGTGATGCCGATCTCGCGCTGGATGCGCTTCAGCTCGATCTGCATGTCGACGCGCAACGCCTTGTCGAGCGCGCCGAGCGGCTCGTCGAGCAACAGCACGCGCGGTTTGGTGACGATGGCGCGGGCCAATGCGACGCGCTGGCGCTGGCCGCCGGAGAGCTGGTGCGGCCGGCGGCCGCCAAGCTTGCCGAGTTGCACCAGATCGAGCGCGCGCTGCACTTCACTGGCAATGGTCGCCTTGGCCTCGCCTCGCACCGACAGGCCGAAGGCGACATTGTCGGCGACGCTCATATTGGGGAACAGCGCATAGTTCTGGAACACCATGCCGATCTGCCGCTTTTCGACCGGCACGCGTTCCACACTTTCACCGCCGATGGCGATGCGGCCGCTATCAGGGAAATCGAACCCGGCGATCTGTCTGAGCAGCGTGGTCTTGCCGCTGCCCGAGGGACCAAGCAGCGCATAAAAACCGCCATCGGCGAAATCGATGGACACATCGTCCAGCGCCTTGTGCGCCCCGAAGCTGCGCGACACATTCGATACCTGGACGCCAGCCATTATTTCTCTCCGCCGAATTTGAAGAAGCGCGCCGTGAGCAGCATCAGCGCCATCGACACGACAATGATAATGGTCGAGACCGCATTGATCTCGGGCGTGAAACCCTTGCGGATCGCGGCATAGATTTCGACCGGCAGCGTCGTCTGCCCCGGCGTCGCCAGGAAGTAGGAGACGACGAACTGGTCGAACGACACGGCAAACGCGAACAAGCCGCCGGCGATGACGCCGGGCATGATCCATGGCAGCGTCACGCGGGCTGTGACCTGCCACTGATTGGCGCCGAGCGACCGCGCCGCCTCTTCCAGTTCCGGCGCAAAAGTCTGCAGCCGGGGCGATACGACGACGATGACATAGGGCAACGCCAGCGCCACATGGCCGAGCAGGATGGCGAACAGGCCGCGCCCGATGCCGACGCCGAAGAAAAAGATCAGCATCGCCGTGCCGGTGATCAGCCACGGAATGGCGATCGGCGGAAACAGCAGCGCCTGCAGGAATTTCTTGCCGCGGAAGTCGTAGCGGTAGAGCGCCAGCGATGCTGCCGAGCCAAGCACCACGCAGATGATGGTGGTGATCACGGCGATCTCCAGGCTGTTCCAGGTGGCAGCGATGAGCTGGTCGTTCTGCCATAGCGAAGCGTACCATTCCGTCGTCCATTCGAACGGCAGCTGATAGAACGGCGAGACGTTGAGCGACATCAGCGCCATGATGATGATCGGCAGATAGAGGAAGGTGAGCAGCAGGCCGATATAGAAGCGGCCGAGCCCTTCGAGGACGCGGGTCGTCATCATCACGCGGCCCTCTTGAGCACCGGCGAGGCAACCGCCAGGATCACCAGCACGACCGCCAGCAGGATGAAGGACAAAGCCGCCCCCAGCGGCCAGTTGAAGACTGCGACGAACTGGTCCTCGATGATCGTTCCGTAGAACGTGCCGGTGCGCCCGCCAAGAATGCGCGGCTCCATGAAAGAGCCGACAACCGGCACGAAGATCAGCGCGGCACCCGCCACCAGTCCGGGCATCGACAGCGGGATGATCACCCGCTTCAGCACCTGCAACCGCGAGGCGCCGAGCGAGCGGCCGGCCTCGATCAGCGAGTCGTCAATTGCTTGCAGCGTTAAATAGCAGGTCAGCACCATGTAGGGCACGTAGGAGTGCACCAGACCGATGATGACGGCCGGGTAGGAATACATCAGATCGATGTTGATCTTGAACGGCAGCACCGCATTGAGCGCCGTGTCGAGAATGCCGCCCTCGCGCAAAACCATCGCCCATGAGAAAATGCGCACCAGCCCGTTCGACCAGAACGGCAGGATCACGAGCAGGAAGATCGCCTCGCGGCTGCGGCCCTTCAGCACCTTGGCCAGCACATAGGCCGCAGGATAGCCGATGATGACGCACCACAGCGTCACTTCGAGGCCGAGCCTGAGCGAGGCGAGCAGCAGCGTCAGGTAAAGGCTTTGCGAGAAGAAGGCGGCATAGTTGCCGAGCGTAAAAGCCCATGGCTTTCCCGACAGCGGCAGGTCGGTCATGAAGGAGAAGAACACCATGGCCGAAAGCGGCAGGAAGATCGCCGCCGTCAGCCAGAGATAGGCCGGCGCCAGCAGCGGCAGCGCCGAGCTCAGCCCGCTGCGCGACGTACCCTGCGCTGCCATGGTAACCCTCCTCCCAGGATTGAAAGACCAGCCGGCGCGAACCGCCGGCTGGCCGGGACGTAAGCTTTACTTCACGTCGACCTTGAGCTGTTGCCACAGTGCCAGATAGGCTTCGCGCTGTTTGTCGGTGATCGGCGCCTGGAACTGGATGCGTTTGGCAACCTCGGGATCGCCCATCACCTTGCGGTTGAAGGCATCCTCCGGCAGCGCTTCCACCGCCTTGGTGTTGGCGGAGACGGGAGCGCCGACCTTGGTGACCCATTCGACATAGAATTTCGGGTCGATCATGTAGTTGATGAAGGCTTCGGCGCCCTCGACATTCTTCGAACCGGCCGGAATGGAGAAAGCATCGAGCCAGGCGACGGCGCCCTCCTGCGGGATGACCAGCGAGACCGGCAGCTTGAAGTGGGTCTTGGCGCGGTCGGCCGAACCGCTCCAGTAGGTGCCGATGTCGATTTGGTTGGAGGCGACCATCTGGTTCCAGTCGTTCTCCGAGCTCCAGAAGGTCTTGATCTGCGGCATCAGCGAGGTCAGCTTCGCCTTGACCGCCTCCATATCCTTGATGTCGTTGATATTCTGGCCGGTGGCGATGGCCCCGAACTGGACCGCCTCGACGGCGTCGTCGCGAATGACTACACGGCCCTTATGCGCGGCATTCCACATTTCGGCGATTGATGTCGGCGGCTTGTCGAAGGACCTTTCGTTGATGGCAAGCGCTGTCAGCCCCCACACCCACGGCACGCCATAGACCTTGCCGTCATGGTCGAGCATCGGCGAGCTCGCTTTGTCCGGGCTGATATTGGCATAGTTGGAAAGCTTCGACACATCGATCGGCTGGATCAGCTTTTCCGCCATCGCCTGGTCGTTGAAGGCGGCATTGATCATGACGACGTCGTAGAGCCCCGGGTTGGTCCGGATCTTGGTCAGCATTTCCTGTTCGGAATTGAAGAAGTCGTTGATGACCTTGTTGCCGGTCGCCTTCTCGAAGGCTTCGACGGCCCACGGCTCGTCGGCGCCGTAGCCCTTCCAGTTGAGCACGTGCACTTCGCCGGCGCTGGCCGCCAGCACCGAGGCGATGACGGAGGTTGCAGTCAGGAAAGCGGTCAGTCTGGGCATACGCATGTTCGTTCCTCTCATTGTTTGCCCGGTTGATGGGCTTGTTAAGTTGCAGTTGCTTCCTTCCGGCCATGCACGGTTGTCGCTTCGCCGCGCTGGCTCAGGAATTCCTGGATTTCTGTGTCGATCGGCGCCGACGACCCGCCATGGCGGGTGACCGAAAGCGCGGCAGCCGCATTGGCATAACGTGCCGCGTCACAAGGGCTCAGGCCGCGCGAAAGGCCGCTGACGAAGGCGCCGATATGCGTGTCGCCGGCGCCATTCGTGTCGACAGCCTCCACCTCGAAACCGGGAACCGTTCGCGTGCCGCCGTCGGCCATGCGGACAAGGCAGCCATGCGCGCCGGCACGGATGACGACGCCCTCAGCCCTGGGGCAATGCTCGGCAAGCAATCGGATCGCGACAGCCTGGGCATCGCCCGCGCCGGCGATTTCCGCGGCCTCATTGGTGTTGCAGCTCAGCCAGGTCGTGCGAGCGAGAACCCTGTCCAGGATCCGGCGCGGAATGTCTGCGATCACCGGCGTCGGGTCGAAGACGAAAGGAATGTCGGCCGGCAGCGTCTCGATCCAGTCGGCGAGCACATCGCGGCTGCCCGGGTAGCTCAGCGTATAACCCGAGGTGAAAACCCAGTCTCTTGCCATGACTTGGACCGGCTTCATCATGTCCGACGTGAGCCGGCTCTCGGCCCCCGGCCAGGAGACGAAGGTCCGTTCGGCGTCGCCACTGATCATCGCGACGCAATTGCCGCTGTCCATGATCGGCGACGGCGGCGTCAGCGTCTCGATGCCTTCGGCCGCGAATGCGGCGCGCAGGAAGTCCCCGTCCGGCCCGGTGCCCAGCTGGCCGCCGAACACCACCTTCATGCCGGTGCGGCTTGCCGCGACCATCATGTTGAAGCCGCCGCCTGCGACCCGCGCATAGCTCGTTGCGGTCTTTTCCGTACCGGCCGCCGGTAAGGCGTCGATCGCGTAGACATAATCGACCACAGCGCTGCCGACATGGACGAGCCGCCTGCTCATGCGGCGCCCTCCTTGCCTGGTCCGGCCTTCCTGGTTCGCGCGGCGACCAGGTCGCCGGCCAGCGCGCGAACCTGCACGATGTCGATGCCATGCAGTTCGGCGATGCGGTCCTGCGGCAGCTTCGACAGTCCGGCGCAGGCGCCGGCCATGCCCGCTGCAATCGACCCGATCGTGTCGGTGTCGCCGCCGAGGTTGGCCGCAATGACGGCTGCCCGCCATGCATCGCCTTGCGCGACCTCCAGCACCGCGAATGCCGCCGGCACCGATTCCTGGCTGGCGACGCCGGTGCCGACCAGGTCGGCGATCAGCTTGATTGCTTCTTTCTCCGGCTTGCCCCGAACGAGCTCCTGCGCCCAGATAATGCGCGCCGCGATGTCGCCGCCGGTGACCCAATGGCCGAGAGTGGCGCCAAGTCGTGCGGCGGCAACGGCATGGCCGGATGCGGCGAGCCAGTCGCTGCCCGAGACACCGAGACTGACCGCGGCTGCAACCGCGGCAGCCGATGCGATGGCTATCGACGTATTGTGCGTGGCACGGCAGGTCTCCGCCACTTTGGCCACAAACGCATCGAGCGGCTCCAGCGGCATCATGATGCCGACAGGCGCGATGCGCATGGCCGCGCCATTGGTGTCGCCGCTGCGCCCGGCTTCTTCGGCCGGCACACCATTGTTGATGGCATCGATGGCACGCTTGGTCGATGGTCCAAGCAGATCGTAGCTGCCGCGCGCCTTGACGTCGCGCTCCCAATCCAGAAGCGCGTTGACCCAACGCGCATGGTCGAAGCGGTCGCCGGACTCGACAAGGATGCGACCAAGCAGCAGCGCCTGCTCGGTGTCGTCGGTGATGGTGCCGGCCACGAGCCCCTTGGACACCGGATGGTCGGCGAAAGGCGCGACGAAATCCTCGACATGGCCATAGAGTTCGGCAATACGGGCCGGCGACAAAAGCTGCGTCGGCATGCCGAGCGCATCGCCCAGCGCCCCACCGACAAGCGCGCCCAGCGCGCGATCAACGACCTTGTCGGCTGCATCCGGCATCGCTCAAAACCTCATATGCAGCGCAAAATGCGCCGGGTTGAGCAGGCTGGTGACATATTCGATCGGCCGGTCGTCTGCGGCGCGCGTCAGCCGTCGCCCGCGCAGGAAGGGCGTGCCTTGCGGGCAGCCGAGAATGGCCGCGTCCTCGGCGTTGAGCATCTCGATCCCGACCCATTCCTCGCCATGGTCGGGAATGAGCCCGGCGGCCCGCAGCGTCTGGTGCAACGAGCCTTCGCGCAAGCCGCGCAGCGGCACATCCTCGAGTTCAGGCGACAGCGGCAGCCGGCTGCGCTCGATGGAGATTGCATGGCCGTCGCTGGCATTGGTGCGCACCCGGTCGACGGCGATGAAGAACGGGCTTTCGATGCCAAGTAGCGCGGCAAGATCGGCATCCTCGATCACTTCCAGCCGCAGCGTCCGCGTCTCGGCATTGGCGCCGGCATTGGCCAGCGCCCGGGACCAGCCGATGCTGTCATCGACTGGCTTGCCGTCGAAGGTGACGAAGGAACCAATGCCGACCTTGGTGGTGATCAGCCCGCGGCTGGACAGTTCTTCAAGGCCTTTGCGAACCGTGTTGCGGCTGACGGAGAAGCGCTGGACGAGCTCGTTTTCGCTTTGCAGGCGGTCGCCGAAGCCAAGCACGCCGGAGCGGATTTCATGTTCGAGAACGGTGGCGATCTGCTCGGGCTTGCCCGTGCCGGGAGACAGTTGAACTGCGCGCCGCTTCATATGGGTACCTGTTCAGTGAACCTGTATAGTCCTGTTCAATATTGGAGTTTTGACGTGAGGTCAACGGGATTCGTTGGGAGTGCATGCGCTGCTCCTCACCTGCCTGCCGGCACTCTCCCCGCAAACGGGGCGAGGGGCGCTCTCATCGACGATTTCGCCACTTCACCAACATTCAGAAATAAAGCCGGCAATGCGGGGGCCAGCCTCTTTCTTCCCCGTAAACGGGGAGAAATGCCCGGCAAGGCAATGAGGGCGGTACGCGTTTAGGCGATTAGCCTGCTGCTTAAACGAAGAAGAATTCTTCGATGCGCCGTTTCGCCTTGCCCAGCTCCGGCAGGACATCCCGTTCCATCGCCTCGACGGAAAACCGCGCCGATTGGGTCGAGACGTTGATCGCCGCGACGGTCTTGCCGGCGCGATCACAGATCGGCACGGCGATCGAGCGCAGGCCGAGCTCCAGTTCCTCATCGACGATGGCAAAGCCACCCGCCCTCGCGGCGTCGATCGCCTTGCTGAGGGCTGCGCGGCTGGTGATCGTCTTCGGCGTCCGCCGCTCGATCCTTGCTTCGGCAAGGAAGGCCTTCAGTTCGTCCGGCGCGAGCCCCGCAAGCAGAACCCGCCCCATCGAGGTGCAATGCGCCGGCAGCCTGGTGCCGACATCGAGCGATACGCTGAGGATGCGCCGGCCGGGGATGCGCGCGACATAGACGACATCCTCGCCCGACAGCACCGCCGCATTGCAGGCCTCGTTGAACTGCCCTGCCACCTCTCGCAGGATCGGCGTCGCGAAGCTCCACAGCGAAGCGCCGCCAAGCCAGGTCCGCACAATGGTCAACAGGCGCGGCGAAAGCGAAAACAGCCGGCCGGATTGCGTCGCATAACCGGTAGCGGTCAGCGTCAGCAGAAATCGGCGCGCGCCAGCGCGAGTCAGCCCCGCCTCTTCCGCCATCTCGGTCAGCGTCAAGCCCGCCGGATGCCGGGCAAGGATCTCCATGACCGCAAGGCCGCGTTCCAGCGAACCGACATGGTCGCGCGTCGTTCCCTCGTCGTCCATGCGACCTCCGCGAAACAATGCGTCGCCATTGACTCATCGCGGCGACCTGATGTAAATGTATTGCATACAAAACAAATGTTCGCAATACGAACTTTTGGAGTTTCCTGCGATGGTCAAATTCCTGCCGCTCAGTGAGGCCGTGGCCGAGAATCTGCATGATGGCGACGCGGTCGCTTTCGAGGGTTTTACCCATCTGATCCCGACGGCGGCGGCGCATGAGGCGATCCGCCAGGGCTTTCGCGATCTCACGCTGATCCGCATGACCCCCGACCTGATCTACGACCAGATGATCGGCATGGGCATGGCGAAGAAGATCATCTTCTCCTATGTCGGCAATCCCGGCGTCGGCCTGCTGCGGCGCGCCCGCGACGCCATCGAGAACAGCTTTCCCCGAGCGATCGAGATCGAGGAGCACAGCCATGCCGGCATGGCCAACGCTTATGAGGCGGGCGCGGCCGGACTGCCCTGTGCGGTGTTTCGCGGCTATCGCGGCGCTGGGCTTGTCGCCGTCAATCCGAACATCAAGTCGGTCACTTGTCCGTTCACCGGCGAAGTGCTGGCGGCGGTTCCCTCGATCCGCCCGGACGTCACCTTCATCCACGCCCAGAAGGCCGACAAAAAGGGCAATGTGCTGGTCGAAGGCATTGTCGGCATCCAGAAGGAAGCGGTGCTGGCAGCAAAACGCGCCGTGGTGACGGTGGAGGAAGTGGTCGACAATTTCGACGACCTGCACCCCAATCTGACCGTGCTGCCGCGCTGGACCATCGCTGCGATATCGGTGGTGCCCGGCGGCTCGCATCCCTCCTACACGCACGGCTATTATGCGCGTGACAACGCCGCCTATCTCGAATGGGACGAGATCGCCGCCGACCGTGAAAAATTCCAGGCCTGGATGCAGGCCAATGTCATCGAACGCACGGCCGATGATTTCGCGGCCCGAGTCGAACATCTGAGGAGCGCGGCATGAGCGGCTTCACCCCCAATGAGATGATGACCATCGCCGCCAGCCGCGCCTTGAAGAACGACGATGTCTGCTTCGTCGGCATCGGCGCGCCGTCGGCCGCCTGCAACGTCGCGCGGCTGACGCATGCGCCCGACATCACGCTAATTTATGAAAGCGGCACCATCGGCACCGCGCCCGATGTTTTGCCGCTGTCGATCGGCGACGGTGAACTCTGCGACACCGCCGTCACCACCGTCTCGGTGCCCGAAATGTTCCGCTACTGGCTGCAGGGCGGCCGCATCTCCATCGGCTTCCTCGGCGCGGCGCAGCTCGACAAGTTCGGCAACATCAACACCACCGTCATCGGCGACTATGCGCATCCCAAGACCCGCCTGCCCGGCGGCGGCGGTGCGCCGGAGATCGCCACCTCGTCGAAGGAGATCTACATCACCATGGCGCAATCGAAGCGCGGCATGGTCGAAAAGATCGACTTCTTCACCTCCTTCGGTCATGGCGACGGCGGCGACCATCGCCAGCACCTCGGCATCGACACATCAGGGCCGACGCTGCTGATCACCGACCTCGCCATCTGGAAGCCCGACCCGGTGACCAAGGAATTCACCGTGGTGTCGCTGCATCCCGGCGTGACGCGCCAACAGGTGCAGGACACTTGCGGCTGGACGGTGAGATTTGCCGATGCGCTTGAAGAGACGCCGGCGCCAACAGCGCTCGAACTGACCACATTGCGCGACCTGCAGGCCCGCACCAAGGCGGCGCATGAGGGAAGCGGAAAACAAAAGGCTGCATGACATGGCCGAGGCCTTCATCTGCGACTACATCCGCACCCCGATTGGCCGCTTCGGCGGCTCGCTTTCCTCAGTGCGCGCAGACGACCTCGGCGCCATCCCGCTGAAGGCGCTGATCGAGCGCAATGCCGGCATCGACTGGCAGGCGGTCGACGATGTCGTCTATGGCTGCGCCAACCAGGCTGGCGAGGACAATCGCAATGTGGCGAGGATGTCGCTGCTGCTGGCCGGCTTGCCGAAGGAGGTTTCCGGCTCGACCGTCAATCGCCTCTGCGGTTCCGGCATGGATGCCGTCACCATCGCCGCCCGCGCCATCAAATCGGGTGAGGCCGAATTGATGATTGCCGGTGGCGTCGAATCGATGAGCCGCGCGCCATTCGTCATGCCCAAGGCCGAGACCGCCTTTTCGCGCCATGCCGAGATTTACGACACCACCATCGGCTGGCGCTTTATCAACCCGCTGATGAAGAAACAGTACGGCGTCGATTCCATGCCCGAGACCGGCGAGAACGTCGCCGAGGATTTTTCGGTGTCGCGCGCCGACCAAGATGCGTTCGCCGTGCGCAGCCAGGACAAGGCCGTCGCCGCGCAGGCCAATGGCCGGCTGGCGAAGGAGATCACTCTGGTGACGATCCCGCAGAAAAAGGGCGATGCGGTCATCGTCTCCAAAGATGAGCATCCTCGCGCCGGAACCACGGTCGACTCCTTGGCCAAATTGCCGACGCCGTTCCGCCAAGGCGGGACGGTCACCGCCGGCAATGCGTCCGGCGTCAACGATGGCGCCGCGGCGCTGATCATCGTCTCTGAAGCAGCAATAAAGAAATACGGCCTGACGCCGATCGCCCGGATCCTCGGCGGCGCCGCCGCCGGCGTGGCGCCGCGCATCATGGGCATCGGCCCGGCGCCGGCGACGAAAAAGCTCTGTGCCCGTCTCGGCCTGACGCCGCAACAATTCGATGTCATCGAACTCAACGAAGCTTTCGCCTCGCAAGGTATCGCCGTGCTGCGCCAACTCGGCATCGGCGAGGACGCGGACTACGTCAATCCCAATGGCGGCGCCATCGCACTTGGCCACCCGCTCGGCATGTCGGGCGCGCGCATCACCGGTACCGCGGCGCTGGAGCTGCGCGAGCGCGGCGGCCGTTATGCGCTGGCCACCATGTGCATCGGCGTCGGCCAAGGCATCGCAGTGGCGCTCGAGCGCGTTTGAGATCGCACCGCCCTCAATACGGTAAACCGACATAGTTCTCGGCCAGCGCGGTCGACGCCGCCTGCGAATGCACGAGATAGTCGAGTTCGGCCTCCTGGATGCGCTGGCCGAACTCACCGGTATCGGGAAAGCGATGCAGCATCGTCGTCATCCACCAGGAAAAGCGTACCGCCTTCCACACTCGCGCCAGCGCCTTGGCCGAATAGGCGTCGAGCCCACCCAGTGATTTGTCCAGGTAGAATTCGCGAAGTCCGGCAAAGAGATAGCGCACGTCGCTGGCAGCGAGGTTGAGCCCCTTGGCGCCGGTCGGCGGCACGATGTGGGCGGCGTCCCCGACCAGGAACAGCCGGCCAAAGCGTAGCGGCTCGGCAACGAAGGAGCGCAGCGGCGCGATCGACTTTTCGAAGGACGGGCCCGTAACGACGGCGGCAGCCGTCTGCCCCGGCAGGCGGCGGCGCAACTCATCCCAGAAGCGGTCGTCGCTCCACGCCTCGACCCGCTCGTCGGCCGGAACCTGCACATAGTAGCGGCTGCGATGGGTCGAGCGCATCGAGCACAGCGCAAAGCCGCGCTCGTGATTGGCGTAGACCAGTTCGTGATCGGCCGGCGGCACTTCGGCCAGCACGCCGAGCCAGCCGAACGGATAGGTCCGCTCAAAGGTTTTCAACACGCGCTCGGGCGCCGATTTGCGGCTGACGCCGTGATAGCCATCACAGCCGGCGATGAAATCGCAGTCGATGCGGAGGCTGACGCCATCCTTGTCATAGGTGACGAAGGGCGCTTCGCCGTCGAAACCATGCAGCGCGACATTGGCCGCCTCGTAGACCGTGGTGAGCCCCGCCGCCTCGCGCTTGTCCATCAGGTCGTGCGTCACTTCTGTCTGGCCATAGACGGTGACGTGCTTGCCACCAGTCAGCGCCGACAGGTCGAGTCGGTGCAGGCTGCCGCCGAAGGCAATCGAGATGCCGGCATGCGGCAGGCCTTCGGCATGCAGCCTTGCAGCCGCGCCCGCCTCCTCCAGCAATTCGACCGTGCCCTGTTCGAGCACCCCTGCCCGCACACGGCCAAGCACGTGCTCCCGGCTCGAACGCTCGAGGATCACCGTCTCGACGCCGATGCCGCTGAGCAGTTGGCCGAGCAGCAGGCCAGACGGACCGGAGCCGACAATGACGATTTTCGTGCGCATCAGTGCCCCAGGCTTTCGATCTCTCCGGCGAGCTCCGCGGCGAGCCGTAGTGCAGCCGCGGTTGCAACCGCCATTTGCGGCAGAAGCAGCCACTCCAGCGTCCACGCCGCGCCCGAGCGCTCCTGCTCGTGCACCAGCGCCTGGTGCACGCCGGAAAGCTGCGTGGCGTTGAAGCGCGCCAGCGCCACCAGCGCTTCGGCCTTCACCGGGTTCTGCTTGTGCGGCATGGCCGACGAGCCGCCGCCGACGGACAGTGTGATCTCAGTGCCGGCCTGCGCCATCAGCGCGATGTCCTGGCCGAACTTGCCGAGGCCGCCGGTGATGAGCGACAGCAAGCTGGCGAATTCGGCCAGCGCATCGCGCTGGCTGTGCCATTGCGGTGCGTCGCCAAGGCCGAGTTTTGCGGCAAGGGCAGCGCGCACCGCAGGGCCCTTGTCGCCGAGCTTTTCCAGCGTGCCGGCGGCGCCGCCAAATTGCACTACGAGCAAACGGGGCGACTGTTGCGACAATCTCTGCTGATGCCGCTGTAGCGGTGCTCGCCACGCTGCGACACGGTCCGACACTTTTATTGGGATCGCCACCTGCATCCGTGTCATCCCGGCCAATGTCCTGCCCCCGAAACGCTCTTCCAACGCCGTCAGCCGCACGATGTTTTCAATCAGCAAGAGATCGAGATGGTCGATCACGCGGCGCAGCCGAAGCGCCAGGCCAGTGTCGATGACATCCTGGCTGGTTGCACCGAAATGCACGCTTGCATCGTGCGGCGCGCCGACCGCTGCCTTCAACTGGCGCACCAGTTCCGGCACGATCACGCCGTCCTTGGCCACCCCAGCCCGTAGCCGCGCCGTATCCGGCTTGTAGGACAACAGGACAGACACGATCGCGGCCGCGGCGTCCTTGCCGATGATCCCGCTTTCGGCTTGCGCTTCCGCCAGCGCGCGCTCGAAATCGAGCATGGCGGCGATTTCCGCGTCGGCGGAAAAATACCGCGCCGCCTCCTCGTCGCCGAGCAGGCCGGACAGCAGCGGATGGTCGAAGGGCGATACGGTCATGTCTCTGGTCTCGCAGAGCAATTCCAGGAAAAGTGTGAAGCGGTTTTCCGTCCGGAATTGCGTCAAGAAAAAATAGCTAGAGCGGTTGGGCGKTTGCGGGAAACGACGAAACGCGCTAGCAGGCGAATAAGACCGATTACGTTTGCCTTGCCGCTCGGCGATCAGCGTCGGCACGCGCACCCTGTGCTCGATGCGGGCGAGAATCGGGTCTTCGGCATTGGCCTTCTCCTCGTCGGAGAAATAGAGCCGTGTGTGGAGGCCGATATTGATGCCCCGCGCCACGACCCACAGGCTGATATGCGGCGCCATCAGCCGCCCGTCGCCATACGGCACGCGTCCCGGCTTGATCGTCTCGAAGCTGCACAGGCCGGTTTCCATGTCGGTCGGCTGACGGCCCCAGCCCTGAAAATCCGGATCGGCATCGCCACGTAATTCGGCTGACGAATTGTAAAGCCCATTCGCATCCGCCTGCCAGATTTCGATCAGCGCATCCCGGAGCGGCGTGCTGGTGCCGTCGAGCACGCGGATTCGCAAACCAATGCGCTCGCCCTTGGTCTTGTTGTTGAGCATGGTCGCGCCAAGGTCCGTGGCATAGACGCCGCCAATGCCGCCGAAATTCGGCGTCAGCCCGATATGCACATAAGGCCCCGCCGTCTGCGACGGGCTCTCCTTCAGCCGGGTGAGAGCCTGCGCCATCAATTGCCCTCCGCCCGGTTTTCGAACAGCGAGGCGCGGCGTCCGCGCAGCACGATGTCGAACTTGTAGGCGCGCGCGTCGAAGGGGATCGTTGCCTGCATATCGAGGGCGGCGATCAACGTTTCGATGGCGGCTTTGTCGCGGATGCCGCCGACGATCGGGCAGCGCCATATCAGCGGGTCGCCCTCGAAATACATCTGCGTGATCAGACGTTGCGCAAAGCCGTGGCGGAACACCGAGAAATGGATGTGCGACGGCCGCCAGTCATTGGGGCCGTTCGGCCAGGGATAGGGACCGGGCTTGACGGTGCGAAAGGCATAGCTGCCATCGGCGTCGGTGATGGTGCGGCCGCAGCCGCCGAAATTCGGATCGAGCGGCGCCAGATACCCGTCCTTCTTGTGGCGGTAGCGGCCGCCGGCATTGGCCTGCCAGAATTCGAGCAGCGCGCCCGAGACGCCAACGCCGCGCTCGTCGAGCACGCGCCCATAGACGATGATGCGCTCGCCGATGGCGCTCTCGCCGGGCCTGGCGAAATTGTGGATGAGGTCGGCATCGAGTTCGCCCAGAATGGCGTGGCCGAACACCGGACCGGTGATTTCCGACGCCGTGTTGTCGAAGGCCAGCAGCGCCTTCTGAGGCGAGCGCAGCACCGACGTCTTGTAGTCCGGCGTCAGCGCCGGCGGATGCCAGTTGCGGTCGCGCTGGAAGAAGGCGCCGGTCTCGGGCCTGTTCGAGCCGGCATCAGCTGGCATGGCCATTCCTGCTTCCGTCCATTTCCGAAAACACCTCCTTGGCGATCCTGAAGGCGCGGTTGGCCGCCGGCACGCCGGCGTAGATCGCCACATGCAAGAACGCTTCGCAGATGTCGTCACGCGAGGCGCCAGTGTTGGCGGTGGCGCGCACATGCATGGCGACCTCTTCATCATGGCCGAGTGCGGCGAGCAGGGCCAGCGTCACGATCGAGCGCTCGCGCTTGCTGAAACCCGGCCGCGCCCACACCGTCCCCCAGGCTGCCTCGGTGATCAGCTCCTGGAACGGCCGGTCGAAATCGGTGACGGCATCCTCGCTGCGGTCGACATGCGGGTCGCCGAGCACCGAGCGCCGCACCGTCAGCCCGGCCCGGTATCTGGTCGTGGTCTTGGACACTTCATCCATGGGTCTGCTTTCTCTGAGGAAGCGACGCGAGAAATTCTCGGATCAGGGCGGTCAGCGCACCGGGCTGCTCGACGCAAGGAATGTGGCCGGCATCCCGGATGATCTCGAAGCGCGCGCCGGGAATGAGTTCGGCCAGCCAGCGAACCAGGTCCGGCGGCGTCGAGCCGTCCTGGTCACCGACGACGCAAAGCGTAGGCACCGCGATAGCCTGAGCGACCTCGGTGAAATCGGCGTCGCGCACTGCGGCGCAGGTGCCGATATAACCGGCGACGGCTTGCCGGGTCATCATGTTCCAGTAGCCGTCAAGCTCGGCGACGCGGTCGGTGTGGAAGGCCGGGGTGAACCACAATTTAAGCACGGCGTCGGCGATGGCCTGGATGCCTTTGCTTTCGACGGTTGCTATGCGGGTGTTCCAGCTGTCGGCGGTGCCGATCTTGTGCGCCGTATCACACAGGATGAGACCTTCGACGATGTCGGGGCGCCTTGCATAGAACCCTTGCGCGACCAGGCCGCCGACCGACAGGCCGCAAAGCACGACATTGGTCAGCCCGAAATGATCGATGAGGCCGGAGAGATCATCGACATGATCGTCAATCGAGGTGATGCCGCCAATGTCGGAAAGACCGTGGCCGCGCTTGTCGTAAACCAGCAAGGGCATGTCAGCGTTCAAGTCAGACACCACTTCGTCCCAGATGCGGAAGTCGGTACCGAGCGAATTGATAAACACGACTGGCCGCGCGTCCCCATTCGCCTTGAAGTTGCGATGGTGGAGCGTGATGCCGCCAATGTTGACGAATGGCACGATTTCGATCCTCCGTGTTCACATTGCACAAGGCATTTGGTTTGGTAAAATGATATTTTGCGCCGTTTCATTAACTGGGAGGTTACGAGAACCATGTCCGAAAGCCGCATAAGGTTCCGTCACCTGCAGGCATTCCTTGAGGTAGCGCGGCAAGGCAGCGTGGCGAGGGCGGCCGACTTTCTTCACGTCAGTCCGCCGGCGGTGACCAAGACGCTGCGCGAACTGGAAGAGGCGCTTGGCATCGCAGTCGTCGAACGCGACGGCCGCGGCATAAGGGTGACACGGCTCGGCGAAATCTTCCTCGGTCATGCCGGCACGGCGATCACAGCCTTGAAGCGTGGCGTCGATTCCGTCCGCCAGGACGGCGCCATCAACCGCCATCCGATCCGCATCGGCGCGCTGCCCACAGTGTCGGCCAGGGTCATGCCGCTCGCCATGAGTCTGTTCCTGAGTGAAAATACGGGAGCGGCGATCAAGATCGTCACCGGTGAGAATGCCGTGCTGCTCGAACAGTTGCGCGTCGGCGCGCTCGATCTTGTTGTCGGCCGGCTGGCGGCACCGGAAAACATGACCGGCTTCTTCTTCGAGCATCTCTATTCCGAACAGGTTCTGTTCGTGGTGCGGGCCGGCCACCCCTTGGCGCAGCCGGGCCAGGACATCTTCGCCCGCCTCGATGAGTTTCCGGTGCTGATGCCGACCCGGGAATCGGTCATCCGCCCGTTCGTCGACCGCCTGTTCATCACCAATGGCATGACCGCGCCGGCGACCGAAATCGAGACCGTCTCGGATTCCTTCGGCCGTGCCTTCCTGCGGCAAAGCGATGCCGTCTGGATCATCTCGACCGGCGTCGTCGCCAATGAAATCTCCAGCGGCGCCTTCGTCGCTCTGCCGGTCAACACCGAAGAGACCAAGGGACCTGTCGGGCTGACGATGCGCACCGACACGGCCCCCTCGCCGGCCTTCGCCATCCTGCTGAAAACCATCCGCGAGGCAGCCAGCCGAGGCGGCTGAGGCAGTCGTCCTCGCGTTGAGCATAGCGATCAGATCAGTCCTACAGATCTGTGTGAATGGGCAATTCTCATAACCCCAGGGTTAATAAAAAACCGCAAAATATCATTTTACCGAACCAAACACCTAAGGCACTGTGGCAATGGGAGGATCGAAATCGTGCCGTTTGCCGGCATTGGCGGCGTTCCGCTGCCGCCTTGGAGCCAGCCGGGACATATCCGATCTGAACAACGGGCGGCATCGATTTTGAGCAGGCCGGCGGTCGCCTCCAGGCACCGTCAGGAAAGGGAGGAATATCAGCATGACCTCAAGCAAATCCGGCGTCTCGCGGCGCCAGTTCATCGCCACATCGATCGCCGGCGGCGCAGCCCTTGCGCTCAGCCGCGGCAAGGCTTTCGCGCAAGCTGCCGACACGCTGAAGGTCGGCTTTGTCAGTCCACGCACCGGCCCGCTTGCCGGCTTCGGCCAGACCGACGGCTATGTGCTCGACCTCGCCCGCAAGGCGCTCGCTGGCGGCCTCGATGTCGGCGGCAAGAAGTACAGTGTGGAAATCCTCGATCAGGATACGCAATCGGACCCCTCCCGCGCAGGCCAGCTCGCCAAGGACCTGATCAACAACCAGGCCATTGATCTGATGCTCGCCGTCTCCACGCCCGAGGTGATCAATCCGGTCGCCGACGCCTGCGAAGCCGCCGGCGTGCCTTGCCTCTCAACCGTCATGCCGTGGGAAGCCTGGTATTTCGGCCGTGGCGCCAAGCCCGACGCCCCCTCGCCGTTCAAGTGGACCTATCATTTCGGCTTCGGCGTCGACGAGTTCTTCCGGACCTATGTTTCGCAATGGAACCTGATCGAGACCAACAAGAAGGTCGGCGTCATGTATCCCAACGATGCCGACGGCAACGCCATCCGCGCCCATCTGGCGCCGCTGCTGGCCAAGCAGGGTTTCACCATCGTCGATCCCGGCGCCTACGAGACCGGCACCACCGACTATTCCTCGCAGATCGCGCTGTTCAAGCAGGAAGGTGTCGAGATCTTCAACTCCTTCCCGATCCCGCCGGACTTCGCCGCCTTCTGGCGCCAGGCGGCGCAGCAGGGCCTGATCAAGCAGATCAAGATCTGCCAGGTCGCCAAGACCGGGCTGTTCCCGTCCGACATCGAGGCGCTTGGCGATCTCGGCAACAAGATTTCGAGTGCCGCTTACTGGCACAAGGCCTTCCCCTACAAGTCGCCGCTGACCGGCGTCTCGGGGGCCGAGCTTGCCGACGGCTATGAGGCAGCCAGCGGCAAGCAATGGACGCAGCAGCTCGGCGCTTCGATGTCGCTGCTCGACGCCGGCTTCGAAGCGCTGAAGATGAGCACCGACGCCAAGGACAAGGCAGCGGTCGCCAAGGCGCTGAGCACGCTCAACACCGAGACCATGATCGGCAAGGTCGACTTCACCAGCGGCCCGGTCGCCAATGTCTCGCCCGGCCCGATCATCGGCACGCAATGGGTAGCCGCCAAGGAAGGAGCCAAGTTCCCGCTCGACTATGTCGTGACCGAGAACGCCACCGACCCGAAGGTGCCGGTCGAGGCCAAGCTCCAGCCGTACAACGGCTGATCGACGGTTGCGGGGATCGCATCGTGAACGGTTCAGCAAACGTGATCCTCAGCGCCGCCGGCATCCACAAACGCTTCGGCGCGCTGGTGGTGCTGGACGATATCGACTTCGCCATGAATGCCGACGAGGCGGTCGGCATTGTCGGCCCGAACGGCGCCGGCAAGACAACGTTGCTCAGCGTGCTTTCAGGCGCCTTTCCGCCAAGTGCCGGCACCGTCGCCTTTAGGGGCGGCGACGTGACTGCGATGCCGGCAACGCAGCGCTGCCGTCTCGGCCTTGTGCGCACGCACCAGGTGCCGAAGCCGTTCAGTGGCATGACCACGTTCGAGAACGTCTTCGTCGCCGCATCGCATGGCGCGGGTCTCGGCCGCGACGAAGCCTATGAGGAGGCGCTGGCGTCACTGAAACTGTGCGGCATGCTGGGCGTCGCCAACCGGCGCGCCGAGACGCTCGGCCTGCTCGACCGCAAGCGGCTGGAACTCGCCCGCGCGCTTGCGGCAAGACCGACGCTGCTTCTGCTCGACGAGATCGGCGGCGGACTGACCGATGGCGAAGCCAGCGAGCTTGTCGAAACCATCAAGGAATTGCGCCGGCGCAAGATCGGCATCGTCTGGATCGAGCACATTGTCCACATCCTGCTGCAGGTGGCCGAGCGGCTGATCTGCATGGATGCCGGCAAGATCATCGCCGACGGCGAGCCGCAGGCGGTGATGGCCGACCCGGAAGTCGTGCGCGCCTATCTTGGTGGAGGCCCGAAATGAGCCTGCTCGCAGTCGAGAACCTTGTTGTCCGGCACGGCCTCTTACAGGCGGTGCGCGGTGTGAGCTTTGCGATCGAGCGCGGCGAAACGCTGGCGCTGGTCGGCGCAAATGGCGCCGGCAAGACGACGCTGCTGAGAGCAATCGCCGGCGCGCATCAGCCGACGGCCGGCCGCGTGCTTCTGGATGGCGCCGATATCACCGGCGTGCCGTCGCACAAGCGCGTCGGCATGGGTGTCGCACTGGTGCCCGAGGGACGAAAGCTGTTCGTGCAGATGACCGTCGAAGAGAACCTCCTGCTTGGCAAGACCGCCGGCCGGCCCGGCGAATGGAGCGTGGAACGAGTGCTCGACACCTTTCCCAACCTGAAGCCGCGCCGCCACGCCAAGACCGGGCATCTCTCCGGCGGCGAGCAGCAGGCCACGGCCATCGGCCGCGCGCTGATGAGCAATCCCGAACTGCTGCTGCTCGACGAGGTCTCGCTCGGCCTGTCACCGCTGGTGGTCGACCGCGTCTACGCTTCGCTGCAAGGACTGATCAGTTCCGGCACGACGATCATCCTGGTCGAACAGGATCTCAACCGCGCGCTCTCGATCTCGGACAAAGTCATCTGCATGCTCGAAGGACGCGTGGCGCTCGAGGGTTCGAGCAAGGGGGTCTCGCGCGACGAGGTGACGAAGGCCTATTTCGGCCTGCACCGGAAAAGCGCCGGGGGCGTGCCGGCATGAGCAACCAGATCGTCCAGGGCATCCTGCTCGGCGGCTACTACGCGCTGATCGCCTGCGGCCTCTCCTTCATGTTTTCGGTGATGCGCATCATCAACCTGGCGCATGGCAGTCTTGCCGTGTTTTCGGCCTATGCGCTGTGGTGGCTCGCCTCGCAATTCCACATCTCGCCTTTCGTCGGCCTGCTCATCGTCCTGCCGCTGATGGCGGCGATCGGCTGGGCGCTGCAGCGCTTCCTGCTCGAGCGCAGCGCCCGCGGCGGCGCGCTGCTGCCGATCCTCACCACCTTCGGCCTCGCCATCGTCATCGACAATGCGCTGTTCGAGCAATTCGGCGCCGACACGCGTTCGCTGGCGCCCTATATCGGCAGCCTGTCCTACGATTCCTGGGAATGGCCGGGCAGCATCTATGTCGGCAAGCTTGCCGTGATCATGTTCGCCGCAGCTGTCGTCATGCTTGGCGGGCTGCAGCTGTTCCTGACCCGCACCAGGCTCGGCCGTTCGATCCGCGCCACCTCGGAAGATCCTGATACCGCTGGCCTCGTCGGCGTCGATGCGCGCCGCGCCAGCGCGCTTGCAGCGGCCATCGCCATGGTCACCGTCGGTCTTGCCGGCGCCTTTCTCGGCATGCGCGCCACCTTCGATCCCTATACCGGCCCACCGCAATTGCTGTTCGCTTTCGAGGCGGCGGTGATCGGCGGCGCCGGCTCGCTGTGGGGCACACTTCTCGGCGGCATCGTGCTGGCGCTTGCCCAGACGCTCGGCGCGCAGGTGCATCCGCAAGGCTTCCTCATCGGCGGCCATGTCGCCTTCCTGATCGTGTTGTTCATCCGGCTCTCCACGTCCGGCCTCGGCCTGCGTGGCCTGCTGCGCCTGCCCGCGAGGAAGACGACATGAGGGCAGTTTCGACCTCCCCCGTGATCGAGCGCGGCACACCTGCTTCGCGTATCTCGGCGATCGCGGTCGTCGTGATCATCGCGCTGCTCGCCGTTGCGCCGCACTTCCTGTCAGCCGGCGCGGTTGACCGCATGACGGCCTTGTTCATCTATGTGATCCTGGCTGCGATGTGGAATGCGCTGGCCGGCTTCGGCGGCCTGGTCTCTGTGGGACAACAAGTGTTCTTCGGCCTCGGCGCTTACTTCGCCATTCGCCTCGCCGATGCCGGCCTCAACCCGTTCGCCTCGCTGTTCGTCTCGGCGATCATTGTCGGCGCGATCTCCTGGCCGATGTCGCTGTTCATGCTGCGGCTCAGGAATGGCGAGTTCGCCATCGGCATGTGGGTGATCGCCGCGCTCACCCATCTCCTGGTCAACCTCGACCGGCTGGTGCAAGGCGAAACCGGGACGTCACTGATCTCGCTCAACGTCTACGATGCCGGCGCCAGGCGGGCGACGATCTACTGGCTGGCACTGGCCGCGATGACCGCGCTGCTCGCCATCCTGTTCGGCTTGTTGCGCGGCAGCACGGGTGCCGCCATCCGCGCCATCAGGGACAATGAGGATGCCGCGGCCTCGGTCGGCGTGCGCGTCACCGGCACCAAGCGGCTGTTGTTCGTGCTCGCCGCCTTCGGCATCGGCATTGCCGGTGCGCTGTGGCTGGCGACTTCGATCACCTTCCAGCCGAAGACTTACTTCAATGTCCAGTGGACCGCCTACATGATCTTCATGGTGCTGGTCGGCGGCATCGGCACCTTCGAAGGAGCAATTCTCGGTGCACTACTGTTCTTCCTCATCGAGACCTGGTTTGGCGGCACCGGCGTCTGGTATCTGATCGGCCTCGGCGCCACCGCCGTGCTGTTTTCGCTGTTCCTGCCGCGCGGCCTGTGGGGGACGCTGGAGGAGCGCTTTGGCCTGCGCCTGCTGCCGGTCGGCTATCGCGTCAGACTGCCCGCAAATGCCGACGACGGCGACACCGCGCCAACATCGCAACAGGCAACAGCACATCGGGAGAAAGCGTGACCATGCTTTTCGGCAAGACCATTCTCATCACCGGTGTCGCGTCCGGCATCGGCGCGCGTACGGCGGAGCTCGCCGGCCAACTTGGCGCAGATGTGATCGGCGTCGACGTACGCGAGCCGGCAGCAACAGTCGGCAGTTTCGTCAAGGCCGACATCTCGTCCAAGGCCGGCGTCGATGATCTCGTCGCATCCCTGCCGCAGCGCATCGACGCGCTCTGCAACGTCGCCGGCCTCTCCGGCAACACCGGCGCGGTGTCGACGCTGGCGGTCAACTTCTACGGTCTGCGCGCACTTTCGGAAGGTCTCGCGCCAAAGCTTCGCGAAGGCGGCGCCATCGTCAACGTCGCCTCGATCGCCGGCTATGGCTGGCGCGCCAACCTCAACCGCGCGGCGTCGATGGTCGGCATCGAAGGTTTTCCCGATGTCGCCAAAGTGGTCGCCGACCATCAGGTGAAGAACGAGGAAGGCTACCCCGTCTCCAAGGAACTGCTCCTTCTGTGGACGATGCGCGCCGCACATCAGGACCTGTTCAGGAGCCGCGGCATCCGCGTCAATGCGGTCAGCCCCGGCCCGGTCGAGACGCCGATCCTGAAACAGTTCCGCACTGTGCTCGGCGATGCCCGCGTCGACAGCGACATCGCCCGTGTCGGACGCGCCGGCACCTCGGGCGACATCGCGCCTGTCGTGCTGTTTCTGTGCTCGGACGGCGCACGTTGGGTCAACGGCGCCAACGTGCCGGTTGATGGCGGCCTTGAAGCATCGATCAACGCCGAGGTGCTCGGCTTTTAAATTTTGCGACGCTCGACGGCGAGCTAAGGAGAAAACAATGGACATCGGACTTCTGATCGACGGCAACAAACGGGATGCGTCGGGTGCTGCCTCCTACGAGCGGATGGACCCGTTCACCGGCAAGCTGGCAACGCGCGCCGCCGCAGCAAGTGTCACCGACGCCAATGCCGCGGTCGAAGCTGCAGCCACTGCCTTCAAGACCTGGTCGAAGACCGGTCCGGGCGAGCGCCGCGCACTGCTCGCCAAGGCGGCCGATGTGATGGATGCCAAGGTCGGCGAATTCACCAAATTGATGATGGAAGAGACCGGCGCCACCGGTCCCTGGGCCGGCTTCAACGTCATGCTGGCCGCCAAGATGCTGCGCGAGGCGGCCGCCATGACGACGCAGATTTCGGGCGAGGTCATCCCCTCCGACAAGCCCGGCACGCTGGCTATGGCGATCCGCCAGCCGGCCGGTGTGTGCCTCGGCATTGCACCGTGGAACGCGCCGGTCATTCTCGGCACCCGCGCCATCGCCATGCCGATCGCCTGCGGCAATACGGTGGTGCTGAAGGCCTCCGAAATGTGTCCGGGCACGCACCGGCTGATCGGCCAGGTGCTGGTCGAGGCCGGCCTGCCCAAGGGCGTCATCAATGTCGTCACCAACGATCCCAAGGATGCGGCGGCAATCGTCGAGGCGCTTGTCGCGCATCCCGCGGTCAGGCGCGTCAATTTCACCGGCTCGACCAAGGTTGGCCGGATCATCGCGGAACTTGCCGGCAGGCATTTGAAACCGGCATTGCTCGAGCTCGGCGGCAAGGCGCCGCTGGTCGTGCTCGACGATGCCGACATCGACGCCGCGGTCAATGCGGCGGCCTTCGGCGCCTATATGCATCAGGGCCAGATCTGCATGTCGACCGAACGCCTGGTCGTCGATGAGAAGGTCGCCGACGAGTTCGTCGCCAAGCTTGCCGCCCGCGCCGCTGCATTGCCGGCCGGCGACCCGCGCGGCCATGTCGTACTGGGCTCGCTGATCAGCAGCCAGGCCGCCGACAAGATGGAGGATCTGGTGGCCGACGCCGTCGCCAAGGGCGCCAAGCTGGTGGCCGGCGGCAAGCGCACGGGTACCGTGGTCGAGGCAACATTGCTCGACCTTGTCACGCCTTCCATGCGCGTCTACGCCGAAGAATCCTTCGGGCCGGTCAAGCCGGTGATCCGTGTCAACGGCGAGGACGAGGCTGTGCGCGTCGCCAACGACACCGAATACGGCCTCTCCTCGGCCGTCTTCAGCCGCGACATCCGCCGTGCCATGGCTGTCGCCGCGCGCATCGAGGCCGGCATCTGCCACATCAACGGCCCGACCGTCGGCGACGAGGCGCAAATGCCGTTCGGCGGCGTCAAGGGCTCGGGCTATGGCCGCTTCGGCGGCAAGGCCTCGATCGCCGAATTCACCGACCTGCGCTGGCTGACCATCGAGGATCCGAACCAGCACTATCCGTTCTGATTCTTCTTCCCTTCAATGGGGGCTATTGTCACTGTCCTCCCCCGGAATACGGGCCGTTGCCTGGCGAGCCAACGGATTCCCGCATCAAAACCCGGCAAGGCTCGAGCCGCGCGATCGGCGGCCCCTCCCCACCTTCAATTCTTGCAAACAGCGCCTCCATGGCGTGGCCGGCGATCTGGCGCACCGGCTGTACCACGGCGGCGATGGCCGGCCATGTCACCTGCATCCATTCGGCATCGTCGAAGCCGACCAGCGAGATGTCATTGGGACAATGCCAGCCGCGCCGGCGGAACTCGGACAGCGCCACCAGCGTGCCCTTGAGGAACAGCGAATAGACCGCCGTCGGCCGTTCGCCTTTCGCGAAATACTCGCGCAACTGCGCTCGCAGCGGCTCGACGTCGGTTTCGGCCAGTACGACATCGATGCGCACATCCGGCGCCAGTTTGAGCGCAGTAGTGCGAAACCCGTCGAGGCGGGCGCGCATCGTGGCCGCCTGCTCGCCGAGGCCGACGACCAGTATGTGGCGATGGCCCTTGGCGATCAGTTCGCGCGCCACTTCGGCGCTGGCTGCGGCGCTATCGGCCGACACCGTGTCGAAGGCGTCGTCGGAGAGCACACGGTCGATCAGCACGCCGGTCATGCCATTGGCCTTCATGAAGTCGGCTGCCGGGCCATGCTCGTTGCGCACCGGCGCCAGCACCACGCCGGCGACGCGCCAGTCATGCATGCGGACGAGGATTTCCTTCTCACGCGCTTCCGATTCACGGCTCGACGCCGCCACCAGCGTGTAGCCGCGCTGCTCGGCGAGGCTCTCGAGCTGCGTGACCATCTGGCCGAAAAATTCGCTTTCGAATTCGGGCATGATGGCGCCGATGATGCGGCGCTTGGCCCGGCGCATGTCGGAGGCGAGCGGATCGATGCGATAACCCAGCTGTTCGACCGCATCGAAGACGCGCTGCGCATTTTCGGGCTTCACCGTGGTGACGCCGGCCATGACCTTGGAGACGGTGGCGGCGGACACGCCGGCGCGGCTGGCCACGTCGTGGATCGACGCACGCCGCTGCTGGTCCTGCCTGTGCGCCATTGGTCCTCCTCCCGAGGCGCGGACCGAGGCATTCCGTCCGCTGGAGAAATGAGTAAATCGATTTTTCGGAGTTGTAAATCGTTTAATCGCGGGTATTTTACCCGTCGAACGCATGTCGTCCTAAAGTGTGATGCGGTTTTGGGATAACGACAAGTGCAAAGCAAAAATACGCGATGCGGATCGCCCCGGGAGGAATCGTCATGCCGAACAAGGCCTTGCCGCTGGTCATCAGCGCGCCGGAACCACGCACGCTCGAGCTGATCTTCACCCCGCCACAGCTGGCGCGCCTCAAGGCGCACTACCGCATTGTCGAGACGACGGCCGACGGCGTGGCGAAACTGCCGGCCGATGTGCTGGCCGAAGCCCGCTACATCATCGGCCAGCCACCAATCTCGCCTGAGACGCTGGAAGCTATGAAGGCGCTGCGCTGCGTCTTCAATGTCGAGACCAACCTCGTCAACAACATGCCCTACGAGACGCTGTTTGCGCGCGGCATCCATGTCGTCACCACCGGCCTGGTCTTTGCCGAGCCGGTGGCCGAGCTCGGGCTTGCCATGGCGCTCAATCTCGCCCGCAACATCGTCGATGCCGACCTCGCTTTCCGCAAAGGCGAGGAGCTGTGGGGCGGCGACGGCAACCTCACCGCGCGGCTGCTGTCGGGCGCCGATGTCGGCATCATCGGCTTCGGCGATCTCGGCCGGGCGCTGAACCGGCTGCTGTCGGGTTTCCGCACCCGCACCAAAGTGTTCGATCCCTGGCTGCCGCCGTCGATCCTGATCGACAATGGCGTCGAGCCGGCCTCGCTCGACGATGTCCTGACATCGAGCGACTTCGTCTTCGTCGTCGCTTCGGTGACCTCGGAGAACCAGGGTTTCCTCGGCGCCGATGCTTTTGCCAGCATGCGCAAGGGTGCGGCCTTCATCCTGCTCAGCCGCGCCAGTGTCGTCGACTTCCCTGCTCTGATGGCAGCGGTAAAGAGCGGCCACATCGTCGCCGCCAGTGACGTCTTCCCGGAAGAGCCGCTGGCGCAGGACCATCCGGTCCGTACAATCCCCGGCTTCCTGCGCTCCGCCCACCGCGCCGGCGCGCTCGACATCGCCTTCAAGCGCATGGGCGACATGGTGCTGGAAGACATGGACCTGATCGACCGCGGCCTGCCGCCGCTGCGCTCCAAGCGCGCCGAGCGCGAGACGGTGTCGAGGATGCGCTCGAAGCCGGCGGATCGGAATTGATGGCAGGCGGGGGACCGTTTCGCTGATCTGTCCGTGGTTTGAGAAACACCGCGCGCCGTACACAAGCTCAAACCCGCTATGACCGTGCTCTCCGCAGGCGATTGCAATATTACTAATTTAGTGACAACTTAATTAAAGATGCTGGCAACAGATCCCAGCCCACGGGTTGGAAATGGGGGTGGAAAGAGACATGTACTTTCCGCAATTTCTGGTCGGGATGTCTGCAACGACAATCGGCGTTGCAATCTGGGCCTATCTGGAGACCGGGTCGATCTGGGCGACCCTTGGCTGGTCAGTGCTGACACTGGTAATCCTGCAGGTCGGTTACTTCGGCCTGGTCGTTCACTTGGTGTTTAGGCGATCATCGGAACCATCGGACGCACGCTCGGCAGCGGATCCGACAAGCCCGCTTTTATTTCAGACTTTCTGAACGGGCGAGGTCGAAAGCCACGTCGGCGATAGCCCTAGGCGCGTGGACGACATGCTGCCAGAGGCCATGGGCCCGATCGACCACGGCCCGCCGCCGCTGCCCTCCAAGCGCGCCGAACGCGAGACGGTGTCGCGGATGCGCTGGAAGCCGGCGGACAGGAACTAGTCTAGTTACCGCTCGTTGAGCGGCCAGATCTCGATCACCCCATGCGCCACCGCACAAGGCGATTTCGAGGCCAGCGCGATCGCCTCATCCATGTCGCTGGCTTCCATGATCGAAAAGCCGGCGATGGGCAAGTCCGACGAGAGATAGGGCCCGGTTTCGGTCAGCACGCCGCTGGCGTCCGGATTTCGCACCTGCACCGGCGTTTCGGCGATGCCCATCACCACGCCGCGCTGCTTGAGCGATGCATCGTGTTCATGGCTGCCTGCCTGACATCCTGCGGCGTCCGGTCATATCCGGCCCGGTCGCCATAGCCGATGGTGATATACTTGGGCATAATTGGTTCCTCCATGTTCGAGGACAATGGCTGGGCAGCCGTGGTGGTTCCGGCAAAGCCAGCCGGCACGCTCTGCTGAAGCCCGGTCGGCGCGGGAACCTTTGTCCGGTGCTGGGCGTTTTCTAGCCGGATCGTTCCCATTCGATCCAGACCCTCCAAACAATGCCCCGCCAGGCCTAGCCGGCGGGGTATTGATTTTGGCTATGACATGAGGACTTGCAGGAATCTCGCGGAACCATCCTTCCGCCGGATAGTTTTCAAGGCAGCCGGGCGGTGGGAAGCCCGGCGTACTCCGCGGAGGCCCGTCACGATTCGCGTCGGTGGCGGGCCTTTTTTCATTCCCGAGCCGTTAATGCTGGAGGCGACCTGCTCGCCGCGCTCTATCCGACAGCGACGCCGGCGGCCGAGCGATTGGCCAGCACCAGCCCGACCTCGCCGACAACCTGCTCGACGCGCTTCAGGATGGGTTCGGACCGCAGCACGCCGTCGGAGAAATCCTTGTCCGTGGCGTAGACTCCTGTCGGCAGCGTGAGCGCCTCGAAGAAGCCGAACAGCGGCCGCAACTGGTGCTCGACGATCAACGCATGGCGATCATTGCCGCCGGTGGCGAGCAGCACCACCGGCTTGCCGCGCAAGGAAGCGGGATCGAACAGATCGAAAAAGTGCTTGAACAGGCCGGTGTAGCTGCCCTTGTAGGTCGGCGAACCCACCACCAGGACATCGGCGTTGACGACGCTGTCGAAAATCGCCCGCGCCTGGCCGTCGAGATCGCGCGCCCATTTGGCAGCGCCCAGCGAGGGGCCAAGGTCTTCGATGTCATAGGTGCTCGCTGACAGGCCATGCTGGCGCGCAATGTCCCTGACGACCTGGTCGACGAAGCCACGCGTCTTGGACGGCCGGGTGAAATTGCCGGAAAACCCGACGACGGTTGGATTGGGCATGTGCTCTCACCTCTCAGGACGGTGGCCGTTTCATATCGCCTATTTACAGGCTTGCACCTGCCGCAAGAAGCAAGGATAGGCCCTCCAGCGCCATCCCTAGGGAATTTTTTTTCCGTTTGCCGACTCGCTCGCTGGTCTCAGGCCGCGGAAACAGAACGGTCTGTAAGGCCAAACGACGTTGGCGGCGGCCATGCCTCGCGCTAGGGCTTTTTCAGGACTATGTCTGATCGTATCCGACGCGGTTCGCCGCCGCTTTGCCCAGGAGATGCTTCGTGCCCAAAGGTTCTGACCTGCTTGTAGCCGCCCTCGAGAATGAGGGCGTCGATCGCATCTTCGGCATTCCGGGCGAAGAAAACCTCGATGTCGTGGAATCCATCCGCAAATCCTCGATCCAGCTCATCCTGACCCGCCATGAGCAGGCGGCGGCGTTCATGGCCGCCACCCATGGCAGGCTGACCGGCAAGCCAGGTGTGTGCATCACCACGCTCGGGCCTGGTGCCTTGAACCTGACGACCGGTGCTGCCTATGCGTTGCTCGGCGCCATGCCGATGATCATGATCACCGGGCAGAAGGGCATCCGGTCGTCGCGCCAGGCCCGCTTCCAGATTGTCGATATAGTCGCCGCGATGAAGCCGCTGACCAAGCTGTCGCGCCAGATCATCTCGCCGCGCACGATCCCCGCCGTGGTGCGGGAGGCCTTCCGCATTGCCGAGGAAGAGCGTCCCGGGCCGGTGCATCTGGAACTGCCTGAAGACATCGCTGCCGAGGAATGCGACGACGTCGCGCTGATCCCGCCGCATCCGGTCGAGCTGCCGCTGGCGAGCCCGCTCGCGCTCGACCGCGCCGCGCAGATGATCATCAAGGCACAGCGCCCGCTGGCGATGCTGGGCGCCGCCGCCTCGCGGCCGCGCTCGACCTCCGACCTCGCCCAGTTCGTGCTCAGGACCGGCATCCCCTATTTCACCACGCAGATGGGCAAGGGCACGGTGCCCGGCGGGACCGAACTCTACATGGGCACGGCCGCGCTCTCCGAGCGCGACTATGTGCATGAGGCGATCGAACAGGCCGACCTCATCATCACCATCGGCCACGACACGATCGAGAAGCCGCCCTTCATCATGGGCGACAAGGGACCGAAGGTGATCCATGTCGGCTACCAGCCGGCCAATGTCGAGCAGGTCTATTTCCCGCAGACCGAAGTGATCGGCGACATCGGCGCTTCACTGCGGCTGCTTGCCGATCGCATCGAGGGCAAAATCGCCAACGCGCAGGCGCTGCTGCCGCTGCGCGAAGGCATTTTGAGCCGCATTGCCGCGCGCGCCACCGAGGACCGGTTCACGCCGCAGCGCCTAGTCCACGATATCCGCGCGGTCATGCCGGCCGACGGCATCCTCGCTCTCGACAACGGCATGTACAAGATCTGGTTTGCGCGCAACTACCGCACCCGCGTCGCCAACACGCTGCTGCTCGACAATGCGCTGGCCACGATGGGCGCCGGGCTGCCGTCGGCGATGACGGCGGCGATGCTCTATCCCGGGCGCCGCGTCATGGCGATCTGCGGCGATGGTGGCTTCATGATGAACAGCCAGGAGCTGGAAACCGCCGTCAGGCTGAAACTCAACCTGGTCGTGCTGATCATCGAGGACAACGCATTCGGCATGATCCGCTGGAAGCAGGCGGTCGACCAGTTTCCCGATTTCGGCATGACCTTCGGCAACCCCGATTTCGTAAGATATGCCGAGGCCTATGGCGCCAAGGGCACCAGGGTCAGCGCCATTGCGGACCTCAAGCCGACGCTCGAAACGGCGTTCACCGCCGGCGGCGTCCATCTCGTCGTCGTTCCGATCGACTATTCGGAGAACGAGCGCGTCCTGGTCGAGGAACTGCGCCACCGGCTGCCGGCGCCGCCGCAGGCTTGACGACGCGGTGGGAGCCGCCTCTGCAGCGGCGATCAGGCCGCCCGGACTTTGGCGCTCCCACGCGCCCAGGCCGGCAGCCAGTCGCCATGAGCGGAGAGCAGCTCATCGACCAGCGACCAGATCTGGTCGAGATCGAGTTCGGCCGCCGTATGCGGGTCCATCATCGCCGCGTGGTAGATGTGCTCGCGGTTTTCCGTCATCAGCGCCTGCACCGTCAGTTCCTGGACGTTGATGTTGGTGCGGATCAGCGCGGTGAGCTGCGGCGGCAACTCGCCGATGAAGGTCGGCTGGATGCCTGAGGCGTCGACCAGGCACGGCACCTCGGCCGCGCAGTTGTGCGGCAGCGAGGTGATGCAGCCATTGTTGCGGACATTGCCGTAGATAACCGACGGCTCGCCGGTCCACACCGAATTCATGATCGAGGAGGCGTATTCCTTCGACTGCTCGACCTCGATGCGGTCGGCCGAGCGATAGGCCTCGGCCTGTCCCTTCCAGCGCTCGATCTGCTCGATGCAGCGCTTGGGATATTCGTCGAGCGGAATGCCGAATTTCTCGATCAGGTCGGGGCGCCCTTCCTTGATGAAATAGGGCGTGTATTCGGCGAAATGCTCGGAGCTTTCGGTGACGAAATAGCCAAGCCGCGTCAGCATCTCGTAGCGCACCTTGTTAGGGCAGCGCGGGTTCCAGCCGGGCTTCGGCGCCCTGCCCTCGCGATAGGCGCGGACAAGGTCGGGATAGAGGTTGCGGTAAGTGCCGTCCGCCTGGCGATGCTCGAATTTGAGATAGAAGGCCATGTGGTTGATGCCGGCCGAGCGGTAGCGGATTTCCTCGTAGGGAATGTCGAGATCGTGCGCCAGCTCCATCGCCGTGCCTTGCACCGAATGGCAAAGGCCGACCTGCTTAATGCTGGGATATTTCTCTGAAATCGCCCAGGTGTTGATCGCCATCGGATTGACGTATTGCAGCATGATCGCCTCTGGACAGACGGCGAGCATGTCCTCGCAGATCTTCCACAGATGCGGCACGGTCCTGAGGCCCCGCATGATGCCGCCGACGCCGAGCGTATCGGCGATGGTCTGGCGCAGGCCGTATTTCTTCGGCACCTCGAAATCTGTGACGGTGCACGGCTCGTAGCCGCCAATCTGAAAGGCGACGACGACGAAGTCGGCGCCGGCGAGCGCCTTCTTCTGGTCGGAATAGGTCTCGGCCTTCGCCTTCACGCCGAGCGTTGCGATCAACTTGTTGACGACGATGGCGCTCTCTTCCAGCCGCTGCGGATTGATGTCCATCAGCGCGATCGTCGCGCCCGACAGCGATGGCCGCTGCAGCACGTCGCCGACAATGTTCTTCATGAACACGGTCGAGCCGGCGCCGATGAAGGTGATCCTGGGATGTCTTGCCACTTTTAAACCTCCGGCACTTTGCTACGCCACGTCGAAAGCGGCCCTGACGAGCCGTTCGGTGTAGGCGGTCTTGGGATTGGTGAGGACCTCGTCGACGGGTCCCTGTTCGACGATCTTGCCGTTCTGCATGACGATGACGCGGTGGCAGAGCGCGCGCACCACCTTGAGGTCATGCGAAATGAAGAGATAACTCAAGCCGCGCTCATCCTGCAGCTTGCGCAACAGGTCAATGATCTGCGCCTGCACAGAGAGGTCGAGCGCCGATGTCGGCTCGTCGAGCAGGATGAATTCCGGTTCCAATGCAATGGCGCGGGCGATCGCTATGCGCTGCCGCTGGCCGCCGGAAAATTCGTGCGGAAAGCGCGAAAGAATGTCGCCCGGCATGCCCGCGCTGACCAGCGCGTCGCGCACCCGCTCGACCCGCTCGCGCCGCGTCGCCCCTAACCTGTTAACGACCAACCCTTCCTCGATGATCTGGCCGATCGTCATGCGCGGATTGAGCGACGAGAATGGATCCTGGAAGACCACCTGCATGCGTGAGCGCAGCGGCCGCATCTCGGCGCGCGACAGGCCCTGGATCGGCTGGCCGTCGAAGCTGATCTCGCCGCGCTTGGCATCGGTGAGCTTGAGCAGAGCGAGACCGAACGTGGTCTTGCCGGAGCCGGATTCGCCGACCAGCCCAAGTGTTTCGTGGCGGCAAAGTTTCAGGCCGAGATCGTCGACGGCGACGAGTTCGCGCCAGTCCGGCTTCAGGAAGCTGCCATGGCGCAGCATGAAGCAGACACGCATGTCGTGGGCTTCTAGGATCGTGCCGCTGTTCTGAGGCAGCGGCTGTGGCTTGCCGTGCGGCTCGGAGGCGAGCAACCGTTTGGTGTAGGGATGCTGCGGGTCGGCGAACAGACGCTCGGTGACGTTGTGCTCGCACATCTCGCCATACTGCATGACATAGACATAGTCGGAGAATTTCCGCACCACGGTGAGGTCGTGGGTGATCAGGATGACCGCCATCCTGAGCTCTTTTTGCAGATTGCGGATCAGGTTGAGGATCTGGGCCTGGACCGTGACGTCGAGCGCGGTCGTCGGCTCGTCGGCGATCAGCACATCGGGGTCGTTGGCCAAAGCCATGGCGATCATCACGCGCTGGCGCTGCCCGCCCGACAGCTGGTGCGGATACTGCTTGATGCGTGCTTCCGGCTCGGGGATCTGGACATGCCGCAGCAATTCGAGCGCCCGTGCCCAGGCCTCCCTACGGCTCACCTTGCGATGCACCCTGATCGCCTCGACGATCTGGCTGCCGACCGTGTAGATCGGGTTGAGCGAACTCATCGGCTCCTGGAAGATCATCGAGATGCGGTTGCCGCGCAGCTTGCGCCGGGCGCTCTCGGGGAATTTCAGTATGTCCTGCCCGCAATAGTCGACGCTCGATTTCGGCGACACGGTGGCCCGCTTCGACAAGAGCCCCATGACGGTGCGCGCTGTCACCGACTTGCCGGAGCCGGACTCGCCGACGATGGCGATCGTCTCGCCGCGATAGAGCTGGAACGAGACATCCTTCACCGCCTCGACGACACCGTGCTCGACCTTGAAGGCGACCTCGACGTTGCGGGCATCGATGATCGGTTGGTCGTGGCGTCCGGCATGGTCGAGCCGGACGGCTGGTGCGAAGGTGGCTGCGAGCGCGACGGTCATCCTGGCCACCTCAATAGGGATCGACGGCATCGCGCAGGCCGTCGCCCAGCGCGTTGAAGGCAAAGACGGTGATCAGCACGAAACCGACCGGCGACAGGATCCACGGATAGGTGCCGATGACCGAATAGGTCGCGGTGTCCTGCAGCATCAGACCCCACGAGATCAGCGGCGGTTTCACCGCGAAGCCGAGGAAACCAAGAAAGGCTTCAAGCAGCACCACCGTCGGGATCGCGATCGTCACCGCGACGATGACGTGGCTCATCACATTGGGAAAAATATGCTGCATGATGATGCGCATGTCGGTGGCGCCGACCGCCATGGCGGCGCGCACATAGTCGATCCGCGCCAGCGCCAGCGTCTTGCCGCGCACCTCGCGCGACATCTGCGCCCAGCCCAGCGCCGACATGACGATGATAACGAAGGCGAGGAAGACATTGGTTGGCGCAGTCACCGGGATCAGCGTCGTCAGCGCCAGATAAAGCGGCAGTTGCGGGAAGGCGAGCACCAGTTCGACGAAGCGCTGCACCCAGACGTCAAACCGGCCGCCGAAATAGCCCGAAACCATGCCGACGGTGGTGCCGATGACGGTGATGATGAACACCACCGTCAGCGCGATCATCAACGAGACGCGCGAGCCATGGATAGCGCGCGACAGCACATCCCGGCCGAATTTGTCGGTGCCGAGGAAATGCACCGGCTGGCCGTCGGTCGAGGCGAAGAAATGCCGGTTGGCGCGGATCAGCCCAAGCAGCCGATACTCGGCACCCCTAACGAAGAAGCCGAGCAGGCGCGGATGCTCGTAGTCCGGTCCGACGACCGGCTGGAAGGTGACCGGGTCGACGTCAGCCGAATCCGCCAGCGCATAGACCCGCGGCTGGAGCACGAAATTGCCGTCCTTGTCGTGAAAACTCATCACCTGCGGCGGAGCGAAAGCGACATCGGTCGCCTTGGGGTCCATCGGCGCGAAGAAATCGGCAAACAGCGCCATCAGCACAAGAAGCACGACAAGGATCAGCCCGGCCATGCCGGTCCAGGAGCGCCGCAGCCGGCGCCAGACCAGCGCCATGTAGCTTTCATTGCCGCGCGGTGTCGGAATCGCTGTTGCTTCGGCCGGCGGCGGCGGGGATGGGTCGCGTGCCAACATCTAGCTCTCTCCGAACTGGCGGACGCGCGGGTCGAGCAGCGCAAGCAGCATGTCGGCGATGATGTTGCCGACGATCAGCGTCGCCGAAAGCACCATCATGAACGTCGCCGTGACATAGACGTCGCCGACCGCCATCGAACCGACAATCGCCGGCCCGACCGTCGGCAGCGCGAAGATGATCGCCGTCTCGATCTCGCCGGTCAGCATGTAGGGCAGCACCACGCCCTGATACATGATGAGCGGGTGTAACGCGTTGGGTACGGCATGGCGCAGGACGACGGCGCCGCCGGTAAGCCCCTTGGCCTTGGCCGTCTCGACATACTGGGCGTTCAGCGTATCGAGCAGATTGCCGCGCATGACGCGCATATTGTAGGCGAGCCCGCCAAAGGTGGCGATCGCCACCACCGGCCAGACATGTTTGACGAGGTCGGCGAACTTTGCCCACGACCACGGCGCGCCGCCATATTGCGGCGAGAAGAAACTGCCGATCTCCGACACGTTGAACTGGAAGACCAGGAGATAGACGATGATCAGCGCCATCAGGAAGCGCGGCACGGTCATGCCGAGGAAGGAGATGGCCGACAGCGTCGAGTCGATCCAGGTGTATTGCCGGGTGGCCGCCCAGATGCCGAAGGTGATGCCGAGCACCGAAGCCAGCAGATGGCAGACCAGCGCCAGCAGCAGGGTGCGCGGCAGCCGCTCGCCGACCACGGCGGCGACCGGCTTGTTGTAGTAGAGGCTGTAGCCGAAATCGCCGCGGGTGACGATGCCGGCGATCCAGTTCACGTACTGAACCGGCAGCGGTTTATCGAGACCATGCTCGACGCGGTAGGCTTGCGCCTGCGCGTCGGCTTCGGCAAACGACGCGCCGCCCTGGTTGATGAGCTGCGAGCGGATATAGTCGGCGTAGTCGCCCGGCGGCGCCTGGATGATGGCGAAGGTGACCAGGCTCAGGATGACCATAACCGGTAACGCCGATGCTATGCGCATGGCCAGGAATCGCAGCACCGTCTCGCCTCCTCGTCGCCGGTTTCAGGGTTCTCTGCCGCCGACCTTACTCCGTCCCGGCCGCGCGCGCAGCGCGGCCGGGCGTCAGCCAGGGGAGGTAACTCAGTTTGTTGGACCCTTGTCGCCGGGCTTGCCGGGAAGCTGCTCGGGAAAGAGTTCGTATTTCTGCTGCTTGTCGGCTGCGACGAACACGCGTTCGCGCACGATCGAATCCTCGGCCCAGTTGAACATGAAGATCGGCGTTCCCTGCGGGATGTTGGAGAAGCGCTTATTGACGATCAAGGCGCCGGGATATTCCGTTAGGCCGACATTGTAGACATGCTCGGTCGAGATCTTCTGGAACCCCTTCATCAGGCTGGCGCGCTCGTCATTGTCTGACGAGGAAACGAACTTGTTGACGATGTCGACGAGATCCTTTTCGAACGGCATCAGGTCGACCTGGCCGCTTTCCGGCGCGCGGTGATCCCAACTGGTCTTGGGGCCGACGGGAGCGAGTTGCACAGTATTCTGCACAACGGAGGTCAGCTCCTGCTCGTTGCGCCGGATCAGCCAGTCGAAGCGGCCGGAATATTGCGTGGCATCGCGCTGGGTGCCATTGAGGCCGTTGAGCACGATCCTCAAGCCCAGCTTCTCCATCTGCGCGACGACGCCTTCCGCAAGGCTCTTGTCGGTGGTGTAGTCGTTGTTGACCAGCATCACGATCTCGACATCCTTGCCGCCGGCGGTGCCGGCTGGGAAGTTCACGATACCGTCGCCGTCCGTATCCTTGAGGCCGGCCTTGGCGAGCTCCGCCTTGGCGCCTTCGAGATCGAAGGGGTAGTAGACGGTCGAGTTGCGGTCATAGAAGCTGGTGCCGGAGGAAAAGCCGCCGGGGTAGATGGCGGTGAACGGACCCTTGACCAGCGAGTCGCCGAGCGCCTTGCGGTCGAGCGCCATGGTGATGCCCTTGCGGAAGTCCTCATTGCGGTTGAGCTCGCGGATCGCCTGACCGCGTTCGTCCGGATTGCCCCAGCCATTGGCGGAAAAATTCATGCGCAGATTGTAGCCGATCAGGCGCGGGCCGAAGGCGAGCCGGGCCGGTGCGTTCTTGTCCGCCGCGCGCTTCAGCGAGGCGACGAAGTTTTCCGGCTGCTCGAGGTTGGAGAAATCGGCGGCCCCGGCAACAGCCTGGACATCGCGATCGGCCCAGGTCGACAGCTTGTAGTGCAGCTCGTTGAGATAGGGCAGCTGATTGCCCTTCTCGTCGACCTTCCAGTAGTAGGGATTGCGGCGAAGAACGATGATGTCATCGGGCCGATACTCCACCGGCACCCAGGCGCCCATCACCGGCATATTCATATATTCCGGCGGGAACGCATTCTTGAACTGATCGTAGGTGTTCTTCGAATATTTCGGATGCTGCGGTTTTAATATATGCGCGGGGCCGGGGCAGAAAGTGCCATAGGCCATGGCATAGAGATACTGCTTGGGAAAGGCGTCCTTGAACGTCCATTCGACGGTGTAGTCGTCGATCTTCTTCAGTGTCGTGCCGACACCGAAGGTTTCCGCTGTGGCGCCGTTTAGCGGCGAGACATTGGGATCGACCACTTCGTCGTCCCAGTAGAACATGACATCGTCGGCATTGAACGCAACGCCGTCAGACCATTTGGCGCCTTCGACCAGGTGCATCGTCAGCGTGTGGCCGTCCTTCGACCAGTCCCAGCTTTTGGCCAGGTTCGGCAGCGGCTCGGTGTCCTTGGCCTCGACCTGGAACAGTGGCGCAGTCCGTGTCAGGCATTCGGAAAGGCCGATGTCGATCCCGCCCCAGCCTTGCGTCTGGCCGGCGCCATAGTTCCAGCCTTCCGGCCGACCGCCAATGACGTGGCGCATGGTGTCGCCATAGACGCCGATGCCGTCCGGCATGTTGGCGGTCTTGAACACCAGCGGCTCCTTGGGCAGCCGGTCCTTGACCGGCGGCAACTTGCCGGTCTTGACGTATTTCTCGGTGACCCAATCGGGCTCGTGGTACTCGGGCAGCGACTTGAACTCCAGGATGGAATCGCGGGCGACGTATTTGATCTTGCCCTCGGCGGGAAACGGCGCCGGCGCCGGCGGCGTGGTCGGCTCGGATGCGTATGCGGTGAGCGCCGATGCCGAGACGCTCAGCGCCATGCCGGCGAGAATGCCAATTCTTCGCCCAGTGAGAATGCGAATTCTGCGAAAGTTCCTCATAGTCTCCTCCCAGATGTTTCGACGTCTGCTGCTGCCTGCATCACTTCACGACGACTGATTGGCGAACCGGCCTCCCGCGGTTCGCCTGCAAGCATTCTCAGCCGGCCTGTTTCAGTGCCGTCTTTTCGGCGCGCAATTCCTCGATCGAGCGCACATTGCGCCGCGCCGCACCCGCCCAATCACGGGTCTTCACCTTCGACTTCGAAAGCCGCTCCTTCGCCGACGGCACGGCCTCGGCATATTGCGGCAGCCAGCGCGCCTGGGCGACGACCATCTCGTCGACCATCTGCCACACCTCTTCCGGCGTCGACACCGCACCGACCAGCGGATCGTGCAGCACGGCGAGTTTCAACAGGTCGATATCGCCGGATATCGCCGCATGCACCGACATGCGCTGGACGTTGATCGACGAAATGCAGGTGGCCGCGCACGCTTCCGGCAGCGTGATGCCGGAAGCCATGTTGATGCCGAAGCGATCGACGAAGCCGGGCGACTCGATGATGGCGTCCTGCGGCAGGTTGGTGATGATGCCGGTGTTCTTGACGTTGAAGTGGCCGCGATAGACGCGATTCGTCTCCAGCGCTTCGAGAATGTGGCTGGCGTGCTCGTTGGAGCGCTTCGACGCGTCGAGCGGCTTCGAGGCCGCTTCGAGGAATTGCGGATATTCGGTCTCAAACCAGTTGCGCGTTTCGGTGGAATAACGGAGGTAGCCGCCGGTCTCGCCGTGGATCCAGTCGGACATGTCGATCCAGCGGGTGATTTCGTCCGGCCGCTTGCGATACCACGGCAGATATTCGGAGAGGTGGCCGTTGCTTTCGGTCGAATAGACGCCGAAGCGCTTCAGCACGTCGATACGCAGTTTTTCCTGCTGCGAGTACACCGGATGCGCCTCGAAGGCGGCGATCAGCTCATCCTTGCCTATTCTGCGGCCGTTGAGGCGGAGGTCAATGAACCAGGTCTGGTGGTTGATGCCGGAGCAGACATAGTCGAGTTCACTGTGCGATTTGGCGCCGAGCACTTCGGCGATCTGTTCGGCGCCGTGCTGGACGCCATGGCAGAGGCCGACCGTGTCGACCTTGCCATATTCGATCGCCGCCCAGGTGTTCATCGCCATCGGGTTGGCATAGTTGAGGAATTTCGCGCCCGGCTCGGCGAGTTCCCTGATGTCCTTGCAGAAGTCGAGGATGACCGGAATGTTGCGCTGGCCGTAGAGGATGCCGCCGGCGCAGATCGTGTCCCCGACGCACTGGTCGATGCCGTATTTCAAGGGAATGCGGATGTCGTCGGCATAGGCTTCGAGCCCGCCGACCCGCACGCAGCTGATGACATAGCGCGCGCTTTCCAGCGCCTTGCGACGGTCGGTGGTGGCTGTGACTTTTGTCGGCAGCCTGTTGGCCTCGACGATGCGGTCGAGGATCGCCTTGATCATCCCGAGATTGTGCTCGCTGAGATCGGTCAGCGCGAATTCGATGTCGGCGAATTCCGGAACGCACAAAATGTCGGTGAACAGCTTTTTGGTGAAGCCGACGCTGCCGGCGCCGATAATAGCGATTTTGAAACTCATCACCTTCACCTCGATCCAATCGAATGCCAGGCAAGGAGCAAAGGAGGAGTGCATGGCGGCGCGCCCATGGCGCGCATGCCATTCGAGCCGGAATTCCGGCTCATTCTCCTCCCGCCCGCTCCTCGACCGCGGGTCTTTCGCGTTCTCAGGATTTGGATTATGCCGTTATTCGCGGGCACGGCCAGAGAACGATTATGCTTTCGAGGGTAATTTTGTGCTGCGTGATCTGATCGCCAACGGACAGTTGATGCGGACCATCTCGCTGCCGCGCGGCCGCCAGCGCCTGCACGCCATGCCGACCAGCACCGGCTATGAGGTGCGCGAAGGCGTGACCTACGACTGGGATGGGCGCAAGCGCGGCCAGACGCCGTTCACCGTGCTGCAGCACACGATCAGCGGCACTGGTCAGCTGCGCTACGAGAGCCGCAACTACCGCCTGCAGGCCAACGACACGCTGCTGGTGCTGGTGCCGCACAACCATCGCTACTGGCTGGAGAAGGGCGACCGCTGGGAATATTTCTGGATCTCGATGAATGGCGAGGAGGCGCTGCGCATCCACAAATCCATTCTCAGCGTCTCCGGCCCGGTGTTCCGGCTGCAGCCGGAGACGATCGATCATCTCGCCGATTGCAGCCTGCGCCTGATCAAGGGCGGCGCCTCGCCGGGCGCTGCTTCGGCGATCGCGTACGAGGCGGCGATGGCGCTCTATGACGATGTCTTCGGCTCGCACGCTTTCACCGAGAAACAGAGCGCCATGCAGCCGGTGATCGACCATATCAACGCCAATCTCGACAAGCCCTTGCCGGTGGCCGATCTCGTTCAAATCAGTGGCCTCAGCCGCGCGCATTTTTCGCGCTGCTTCGCCGAAAGCGAAGGCATTCCGCCGGCCGAATTCGTGCTGCAGCAGCGGCTGCAGCGGGCAGCGAAACTTCTGACCAGGGCCGACTTCCTGCCGGTCAAGGAAGTCGCCATATTGTGCGGCTTCGAGGACGCCAACTATTTTTCGAAAGTCTTCCGCCGGCTCTACGGCATCAACCCGACGCAGTTCCGCACCACCGGCATGTATGCCAGCCTGGGCAACCACCGGTAAGGAGGGACTTCAGGCACTCTCACCCGATGCGGTTGCCGCTTTCCGGATCGAACAGGTGCAGCGCTGCCGGATCGGCGGACAGCCGCACCGTGTCGCCCGGCCGGATAGTGCTGCGCCCCATGACGAAGACGCAGACCAACTGCCCCGCGAACCTGACATAGAACTGCGTCGACAGGCCGAGCGGCTCAACCACTTCGACCTCGGCCTTGAGCGGACCATCATCGACGAGCTGGATGTGTTCCGGCCGCAACCCGACAGTCAGCTTGTCGCCATCCTTGAGCGGCAGACCATCAGGCAATCTCAGCTTCTGGCCGTCGGCCAGCACCGCATCGACCTTGCCAGCCTTGGCGACGGTCGCCGGCAAAAAGTTCATGCCGGGCGAGCCGATGAAGCCGGCAACGAAGGTGTTGACCGGCCGGTCGTAAAGTTCGAGCGGATGGCCGACCTGTTGGACATAGCCGTCATGCATGACGACGATGCGGTCGGCCATGGTCATGGCTTCGATCTGGTCGTGCGTGACATAGACCGAAGTGGTCTTGAGCTGCTGGTGCAGCGCCTTGATTTCGGCGCGCATATGCACGCGCAGCTTGGCGTCGAGATTGCTGAGCGGTTCGTCAAAGAGGAACACTTTGGGATCGCGCACGATGGCGCGGCCCATGGCCACGCGCTGGCGTTGGCCCCCGGACAATTGCCGCGGCAGCCGGCCGAGGAAACTGTCGAGGCCGAGCCGCTTGGCGGCGGCCCCTACCCTGCCGTCGATCGTCGTCTTCTCCGCCTTCTTGAGCAGCAGGCTGAAGCCCATATTCGAGGACACATCCATATGCGGGTAGAGCGCGTAGGACTGGAACACCATGGCGATGTCGCGGTCCTTCGGCGCGACATCATTGACCAGCCGCTCGCCGATGCGGATCTCGCCGCCAGACACTTCCTCCAGCCCGGCAATCATGCGCAGCAAGGTCGACTTGCCGCAGCCGGACGGGCCGACCAGCACGACGAACTCGCCATCGGCGATTTCGAGATCGACGCCGTGCAGGATGCGCAGCGAACCGTAGTCCTTCTCGACGTTTTGCAGCGTGACGGAAGCCATCGATTATCCTTTGACCGCGCCGGCGGTGAGGCCGGTGACGAGATAGCGTTGCAGGAAGGCGAAGAAGATGCAGACCGGAATCAGCGCCAGGATCGACGCCGCCATCATCTGCCCCCAGTCGACGGCGAACTTGCCGATATAGGTGAGCAGGCCGACGGCAAACGTCTTCTGGTCGTCGCTGGAGATCAGCATCAGCGCAAACAGCAATTCGCTCCAGGCAGCGGTGAAGACGAAGCCGAGCGTCGCGCCCATGCCGGGCAACGTCAGCGGCACGATCACCTTGCGCATTGCCTGCGCACGGGTGCAGCCGTCGATCATCGCGGCTTCTTCCAGATCTTTCGGAATGCCGTCGAAAAAGGACTGCATCAGGAAGGTGGCAAAGGCGGTGTTGAAGGCGGTGTAGATGATGATCAGCCCGACCAGGCTGTTGGTCAGGCCAAGCTCGCCCATGACGCGGTAGATCGGCGGAATGACCATCACCAACGGAAAGGTTTGCGTCAGCAAAAGCATGATCGCCAATGTCGCCTTGCCGCGGAAGTTGAAGCGCGACATGGCATAGCCGGCGAGCGTGGCGATGACGGTGACGAATGCCGCCGTCGACACCGAGACGATGACGCTGTTGAGGAAATAGCGCGGGAAATCAGAGGCTTCGAGCACGGTGACGAAGTTGTGGAATGTCGTTTCCGAGGGCCACAAAGTGATGCCTTCGGAATAGAGCAGCCGCTCCGGGGTCACGGAGATCTTCAGTGTCCAGAAGATGGGAAACAGCGCGAAGATCATATAGGCGCCAATCGCCGCGTAGAGGCCGATGCCGCTGAAGATGCGCGAGGAGGTGGAGCGTCCGGCGATCATCAGACGTGCCTCACCAGCAAGCGACGGATGGCGATCAGCGCGATCGCATAGGCGATGAGCAGGACCAGCAGCAGCACCGCGACCGCCGAGGCATAGCCCTTGTCCAGCGACTTGAAGGCGCTGACATAGATGTAGACCGGCACCGTGCTGGTCGAGCCGGCCGGCCCGCCTTCGGTCATGACGAAGATCAGATCGGCGAAGGTGGCGATCCAGATCGTGCGCAGCATGACGGTGATGACAATGGTCGGCGCCAGGAAAGGTAGCGTCACCTTGGTGAAGCGCTGCCAGGGCGAAGCGCCATCGATGGCCGCCGCCTCATGCAATTCCGACGGGATGGACTTCAGCGCCGCCAGCAGCGTGATGGCGAAGAACGGGATGCCGAACCAGATGTTGGCGATGATCGGCCCCCACATGGCGGTGGCCGGATCGGACAGCACATTGGTCGGCTCGGCCTTCAGCCCAAGCGCGAAGAGCCAGTGCGGCAGCGGTCCGATGATCGGGTTGAACAGCCATGCCCAGGTCAGGCCCGACAGGAAGGACGGCACCGCCCAGGGCAGGAAGACGACCGCCTGGACGAACTTGCGGCCGATGAATGGCTTGTCGAGCAGCAGCGCGAGGCCAAGCCCGAGGAAGAACTGGAAGAACAGGCTGGCGACGGTCCACCACAGCGTGTTGACCAGCGCCTGCCCCAGCACCTGGTCGGAGAGCATCGCCTCATATTGGCCAAGGCCGACATATTCGGATTTGAAGGCTGAGAATTTGCGGAAGGAATAGCTGATGCCGATGATCAACGGCACCAACAGCACCACGACGAGCAGAACGATCGCCGGCGAGAGATAAAGCCAGGGTTCGATGGCGGCATGCGTCAGCCGCTTCTTTCGCGGCCGGCCTGCGGGTCGTATTGTGGACACGGCATAGGTCATCGGGTGCTAAATCGTCTCCTGGAGGAGCGCCGGAATTGGCGACAAGCGTCCTCCCCGCTCACGGGGAAAGATGCCGGTCCACCCTCCGTAGCTGCAGCGCAGCTGCTGCGGAGGACGGGCAGGCAGATGAGGGGCAGCGCCAACATTGGGGTGCTCGCGCTGCCCCTCATCCCACCTTCTCCCCGTAAAACGGGGAGAGGAAGAAGAAGGCGGCGCCTACTTTTTGTTTTTGGCCATCCAGTCCTGCTGTTCCTTGGTCAGGAACGCGGCCCACTGGTCGGCAACGTCCTTGGCCGACTTCTGGCCGAGCAGCACTTCCTGGAAATTCTTGATCGCCACCTGGTCGACGAAGTTGCCGAGGTTCTCCAGATGCGTCGGCGGCGTCACCATTTCATATTTGGAGGTGTCGCTGAGCTCGGTGAACCAGCCCTTGAACTGCTCGGTCTTGAAATGGGCGTCCTGGTCGGCACCATTGTGGATCGGCACGACGCCGACTTCCTTGGCCCATTCCAGATTGTCCTTGGGCGACAACAGCGTCGCCATCAGCTTCCAGGCATCGTCCTTGTGCTGCGAATTGGCAAACATCGCCCAGCCGGCATAGCCCAGCGTCGGATAGGATTTGCCGCTCGGTCCGACTGGCAGCGGCGCCACGGCAAAATCGTCGGCGCTCATCTTGTCGGCAATGCCGATCAGCGCATCCGGATCCTGGTTGAGCATGGCGCAGGTGCCGGAATAGAAGCCGGTGACCGTTTCGTTGAAGCCCCAGCTCACCGCATCCTTCGGCGCCAGCCCGTCCTTGTACATGTCGGCCAGCATCTGCAGGCCCTTGACCGAGCCTTCCTCATTGATGGTCGAGGTGCCGTCCTCATTGAAGTAGCCCCCCTTGCCCTGAGCGATGTTCATGAACATGTGCATGCCGTTGAAGGCGCCCGGGCCGCCACGCAAGCAGTAGCCATATTTGCCGGGAATGGCGGAGATCTTCTTTGAATCGGCAATGAAGTCGTCGAGCGTCGCCGGCGGGCCGTCGAGACCGGCTTCCTTGAACAGCTTCTTGTTCCAGAACAGCGCGTTCACATAATAGCCGTAGGGGATCATGAACTGAGTGTTGTTGACGGTCGAGCCGAACTGCTTGGCGCGCTCGCCGAGCGTCTTGGCATCGTCCCATTTGGCCATGTAGGGGCCGAGATCCTCGAGCTGGCCGTTGGTGGCGTAGAGACCCATCCAGCGCTCCGGCATCTCGACGATGTCGGGCGTATCGCCGGCCTGCACCATGGTCAGGAATTTCTCGAACGCCTGGCCCCAGGGCAGCGAGACCACCTCGACCTTGACGCCCGCATTGGCGGCCTCGAACTCGGCGATCTGCTTCTTCAGGAATTCGGTGCGCTGCGGGCTGGTGATGACCTCGACCAGTTTGAGGGTGGTGTCGGCCAGCGCGCCGCTGGCAGAAATTGCCAGGCCGGCAGCGGTGGCAAGCATGATGCTCAGTCTTCTCATGTTCAGAACTCCCATTTTGAACCCAGTTATTTTTTTGCTTTGTCGAAGGCCTGGGCGATGTCGGCCCAGAGGTCTTCGACGCTTTCCAATCCGACATTGAAGCGGATGGTTCGGGGGCTGACGCCGAAGCGCGCCATCGAATTCAGACCCGGCGTCTGCTCGAGCGAGGCCTTTGCCGGCACGACCAGGCTTTCATGGCCGCCCCAGCTGACGCCGATGCGGAAGAATTTCAGCGCATCGACGAAAGCCGGAATGTCGACATCCTCCGTCACCTCGAAGGAGAACAGCCCGGCATAGCCGGCAAGCGTCTTCTTGCCGGGATGGTTGGAATAGGCGGGATGATTGACCCGCTCGACCTTGTCATGCGCCTTCAGCCGCTCGGCGATGGTGAGCCCGCTCTTCATGTGATGCGGCAGCCTGAGCGGCAGCGTGCGCAGGCCGCGCAGCAGCAGCCAGCCCTCGAAAGGCGACAGCTTAGCGCCGAGCTGGGAGTAGGTCTGGTCGTTGATGTGCTTGATGTGGGCGGCCGAGCCCGCCACCACGCCGGCGACGGTGTCGCTGTGGCCGCCGAGATATTTCGAGGCCGAGTGCAGCACCAGATCGACGCCGTGCAGGATCGGCTTCTGGAACACCGGCGTCGCCCAGGAATTGTCGATGGTGGTGACGATGCCCTGCTCCTTGGCCAACCGCGCCAGATGCGCGATGTCCTGCAGCTCGAACATCATCGAGGTCGGGCTTTCCAGATAAAGCAGTTTCGCGCCGGGCAGTGCCGCAGCAATCGCGTCCGGATCGGAGCCGTCGACATAGTCGACCTTGATGTTGAGCCGCGGAAACAGCCGCTCGAACAGCCGGTAGGCGTCGCCATAGCAGTTGCGCACAGCGACAATGCGCTCGCCGGCGCCGACAAAGGCAAGCACGGTAGAGCTGATTGCCGCCATGCCGCTGGAGAAGCCACGCGCCGCCTCGGCGCCTTCAAGCGCTGCGACCCGCGACTCGAATTCCATCACCGTCGGATTGTCGCCGCGCGAATAGATCGGCTGCTTGCGGCGACCGGCAAAGGTGTCGGCCATCTCGGCATAGCTGCCGAAGGTGAACAGCGAGGTCTGGTAGATCGGCGGCACCACGGCATTGCCGGGGAACGGATCGTCATGCGCCAGAAGCGTTGCCGCCTCGGCGAGATAGTCGCTGCCGGAAATGCCTGGGTCGAAGCTGTGCTCGTTCATTTGCGGTCCGCAAGTTTGAGGTTGGCCGCGCCGCGCTTCAGGTCGTCCTCGACGGTAGCGATCAGCTTCAGCGCCTCGGCCCGGGCGCCTTCCGGATCGTGCGCGGCGATGCAATTGAACATGGTGCGGTGGTAGGGAAAGCTGGCATGGCCGAAATCACGCACGCCGAGCGGATGTTCCCAGAAGCGGTGGAACAGTTCGTGCATGGCGGCGATGATCTGCTCGAACAACGGATTGCCGCAGGCGCGATAGATCGCCTGATGGAATTCCCAGTCCTCTTCCGACGACATGCCGGCCCGGTTGAGAAACTCCTCCTCCATGATGTCGAGCTTGCGCTCGATCTCGGCAAGATCGTCCTCGTCGGCACGGACGGCGCAAAGCGCGGCGGCTTCCGCTTCCAGTGCGCGGCGGATTTCCAGCGTGCGCATCAGCCCGGTGAAATCATTGCCGCCGGCGAGTGTCAGCGGCATGTGCAGCATGTCGAGCGAGACGGCGGCCTTGAGATAGGTGCCCGAGCCCTGCCGGCGCTCGACCAGGCCAAGCCCTTCCCAGCGCGTCAGCGCCTCGCGCACGGTGTTGCGGCTGACCTTCAGGCGCTCGGCGAGGATGCGTTCGGTCGGCAATCTCTCGCCGGGTTCCAGCTTTTCGCGCATGACGAACCCGGCCAACGCCTTCAGCACCGCATCGTCGCGGGCCGTCGTCTGGATCGGCGGAAGGCTGAATTCGGTCACGCCTGTGCAAACTCAAAGTGGTTCAATGGTCCAACCAATTTCTGCACAGACGAAGAGACGTGTCAACCGTTGAAACGCAGTCGGGCCGAAGGGCCAGAGAGATGCTCCTTCGGCCCTGCCGCTTCAGCCGTGGATGCGCGCCGGCGCAGCGGCCGCGCGAGCCTCGCGCCAACGAGCGAACATTTCCTCGCGAACCCGTCTCGAACCCGCGAGCCGCTCCTTTGCCTGCGCCAGCACGGCAGGCGAAGCCTCGGCGGGCGTGCCCGAGCGGAAAGGAGGAGCCGGGGCATATTCGAGCGAGAGCTGCACGATCTCGGCCTCCTCCTGTCCAAGCAGCCTTGCAATCAGCGCCAGCCCGAAATCGATGCCGGAGGTGACGCCGCCGGCGGTGATGAGCTTGCCGTCCTCCACGATACGCTCATCGACGGGGATCGCCCCGAACTCCTCAAGGAAATCATGTGCATACCAGTGCGTCGTCGCCCGCTTGCCCTTCAGCAACCCGGCCGCGCCGAGCACCAGGGCGCCGCTGCATACCGAGGTGATGTAGCGCACCTGCGCCGCGCGCTCCCAGACGAAATCGAGGACTGTCTGGTCCTCCAGCAGCGGGTTGACCCCGCCTCCGCCCGGAATGCACAGCACGTCGAGAGGCGGGCAATCGTCGAAGGTCGCCGTCGGCGTAAGGGACAGTCGTGTCGAGGACATCACCGGGTTGCGATCCTTCCAGATCAATTCCACTTCCGCGCCCTTGGCAGTTGCCAGGACTTCGTAAGGTCCGGTGAGGTCGAGCTGCTGGACGTTGGGGAATACGAGGATGCCGAAACGCAGGGTCATGGAAATCTCCGTGGGTTGACTTCCGCCAATCTAGGGGATCATGGTTTGGCACGATTGCCATTCACCCCTCGTTTCAGGCCAAACCAATGCGCCGTATCGAAGTGCTTGCCTATCCCGATATCCAGCTCCTCGACGTCAGCGGACCGCTTCAGGTCTTTGCCAGCGCCAACGACTTCAAGAGGCAGGGCGGCGAACCAGCGCCCTACGAGGTCGTGGTCGTCGCCGCCTCGGCGCGTATCCGCACTTCGGCAGGCCTTGTGCTGGAGGCAGCAGTGCTGCCGGCGCACGGAGGCGAGATCGATACGTTGATCGTGCCCGGCGGATGGGGCGTCAACGCGGCCTGCGACGATCCCGTGCTGGTCCAGTGGATCGCCGGTCGCTCGCGCGATGCCACGCGAACCGCTTCCGTCTGCAGCGGCGCCATGCTGCTGGCGCAGGCGGGTCTGCTCGACGGGCGTCGCGCGGTGACCCATTGGGGACGTTGCGCTGAGTTCGCCCGCCGCTTTCCCGCGGTCCGCCTCGAACCCGATCCGATCTTCATCCGCGACGGCAATGTCTGGACATCCGCCGGCGTAACGGCGGGGATCGATCTCGCCCTCTCCCTCGTCGAGGCCGATCTTGGCCGGCACACGGCGCTGGCGGTGGCGCGCGAATTGGTGGTTTTCCTGAAACGTCCCGGCGGCCAGGCACAATTCAGCCAGACCCTCAAGCTGCAGCAAGGCGACGGGCGCTTCGACCGGCTGCATGGCTGGATCCTTGAAAACCTGTCGCGCGACCTGTCGCTGGCGCAGTTGGCCGACCACGCCAATATGAGCCCGCGCAGTTTTTCGCGACGCTATCGCGAGGCGACCGGCCGGACGCCAGCCCGCGCGATCGAGGAGATCCGGATCGAGGCGGCGCGGCGGATGCTTGAACGCGGCCAGCCCGTCAACCAGACGGCCCGCCGCTGCGGTTTCGGCTCGGAAGAAACGATGCGGCGCGGCTTTCTGCGCGTGCTGGGCACCAATCCGCGCGCCTATCGCGAGCGCTTCTCTTGCGGTCAGGCCGCTACGACTTCGCGTTCACTTCCGCGGCGGCGCAAGCGTAACGCAGGCCTCTGAGGTCAGCAGCCGGAAGGTGAACGTCTCCTGCAGATAAAGCTCGACGCTCGTGCTGGAATGCGAGAGGTAGCCGATCGACAAGTCCTGGCCGATATCGAGCTCGAAATCCCCGCCGCGCGTGGAGAGCACGAACCCATCTTCGATGGCCGGCGCCCAGATGATGCCGCCATCGACCATGCGCTCGATATGATGGAAGACCGGGTAACCCTCGTCGCTGCCGCCGCTGACGGCCGTGTAGGCCGCCGCACCCAGCACCAGCGCATAGGGGCCGTTGACCCCGGCGAGCCGCAACTGGCTGACCGCCTGGGCAACCGCTTCCGGATAGCCCATCACATTGGCCGGCAGCGCCACGACCGGATTGCTGGTGCCTTCACGAATGCCCTGGATACCGGCGGCGGCGTAGCCGTCGAACACCGAGCGATCCTCGGCAAAAGCGATCTTGCGCGCCGCTTCCTTCACCGCGGACCAATCTGAATCCGTGGCACCCCGGTCGACATCGTCGATCGCCTGGCGCGTCAATTCGAACGGAACCCGCAACTCGACCAGCGCCTTGACCTCGCGCTGTGTCGATTGAACCCCCTCGCCTGGCGCCGCGATCGGCTTGGTATGGCCGGTGCCGACGGAAGACAGGTCAAAACCCTTCGGGCCGACGACATCGACGACGCGCCGCGCCGCCAGATGTCGCTTGAGCGTGCGCGATGCCTCGTCATCGATCTGCGCCCAAGCGCCGTCGGAAATGGGAGCGAGTTCCCGGTAAAGCGTGTTCATGTCTGCCTCACATCCTTGAGAGATCCGATACCGAGTGAACCATCGCGCGGGCGCGACTGGGTTTGATCCGTCGCCTCAGGCTGGGTCGACAGCGGAGCAGCAGTCGCATCCGCCGCAACACCGTCAAGAAAAGTCGCAGACGGCACGAAAAACAGTGTGCCCGTCACCGCGCGGCTGAAGTCGAGCAGCCGGTCGTAATTGCCGGGCGGGCGGCCGATGAACATGTTCTCCAGCATCTGTTCGATGCGCCGCGGCGAGCGGGCATAACCGATGAAGTAAGTGCCGAACTCGCCCTTGCCGGCATCGCCGAACGGCATGTTGTCGCGCAGGATCTCCAGCTCTTCGCCGTCCTCGGTGATCGACGTCAGCGCATTGTGCGCCGATGTCGGTTTGACCGCGTCGTCGAGTTCGACGTCGGAAAGCTTGGTCCGGCCGATGATCTTCTCCTGCTCCGCCACCGGCACTTCGTTCCAGCGCGTCAGGTCGTGCAGGTATTTCTGCACGATGACGTAGCTGCCGCCGGCAAAGTCAGAATCCTCCTCGCCGATGATGGTGGCGTCGATTGCGCCCTGATCCACGGGGTTCTCGGTGCCATCGACGAAACCGATCAGATCGCGGTTGTCGAAATAGTTGAAGCCCTGCACCTCGTCCGTCGTGGCGACAGCGCTACCAAGCCGCGCCATGATCTGCGTCGCCAGTTCGAAGCAGAGGTCCATTCGCGCCGCACGGATATGAAACAGCATGTCGCCCGGCGTCGAAACAGCGTGATGCTGGCCGCGGATCTCGCGGAACGGATGCAGATCCCTAGGCTTTGGGGTTGCGAACAGCCGGTCCCACGCGTTGGAGCCAATTGCCATGACACAGGACAACCCGCCCTCGAGGTCGCGGAAGCCGACCGCTCGCTTGAGTGCGGAAAGACCGGCGCACAGGCCGCGTGCGGTCGCGTCGTGTTCGGGGCCGGGTTTGAGCGTAACGACAAGAAAAATCGCGGCCCGCGTCAGGAGGGCGACGACCGGTTGCGAAACAACGGCTGGCAAACTGGACTCCATGCTTGATCCGTTCGGTATCCTCTGACGCGGTGCCTGAATCAAGCAGCATCGTACTCAGGTTGGTTCACCGGATTTGGTGCTTGCGCCCGCCCTCGACGATACGGTATTCCCGCCGCAATGGGCATCCCTCCAAGGAATAGGTCGGAAGGATTTTTGATCCGATTGCCTCACGATGCGCCTGCCCTTCGATTACCGTATCGTGGGCAGGTCCGACGGGGCGAAGCGGGCTATGAAAAGCAGCGGCGTCGAATTCTCGACGCATGGCATGAGAACGATGTCTGCAAGTAAATGCAACCAGAACAACATAGTTTTACCAACAGCGGTTGCTTGTAAACATCGGATCGGTTGGTGTTTTTGACATCCAATCTAAAGCAATCGCTATCCATGGAACATGACGGAAATCCGGTTCTCATCGACCTTTTCTTGACGCAGGCCGCGTCGACATTTCCATGTCGTCCAGCGGCTGCGTAGGCGTTCGCGATGCCAAACTCCCCGCCACACTGCAATCGAATTCTGTAGGCCGACAAAATGCAAAGAGCGCGTTGATCCAATTGGGTTTTTTGCTCCAGGACCAAAAAACAAACTCGACCTGAAATGGTCCGTTCTTCGCGATTTTGACAACGCTTCGCTGCGGCGATGCAACACATTGATATATCTGACAATTTTATGAAAAATTTACCCGTTAACTAACTATTAACGTATCGCTTAACTTCCCCCTCGTTTTACTTAGAATACTTCGAAATGGGTAACTTCCACGATGCGTGACGTTTCAAAAAAATCTCAAGGGGGTAAGAGCGCGATCCGCGAAGCGGATGCGCGGCGCCCCGAGGCGTCCGCAGCAGGTGAGGCTTCCCATCCCCGCTCACTTGGCGAGACCGCACCCGCAGGCGTGACAACCGGCGCGCAGTTTCCCGCCTTGCCGACGGTTTTGCTCGGCGGCCTGCCGATCACCGTTATCGATCGGCAAGACGCCGCCCGGCTGATGATCGCGTCGGCGCGCGGGCATCTGCCCAACACCCGCCCTTATTATTTCACCTCCGCCAATGGCGATGTCATCGCCCAGGTGGGGCAGAACACGGAGGTCGCCGGGCTGTTTCGCCAGGCCGACCAGATCTTCGCCGATGGCCAGCCGCTGGTTTTCGCCTCGCGCCTGCTGTGCAGCGTGCAGCTGCCCGAGCGGGTCGCCACCACTGACCTGTTCCATGATGTGGCCAAGCTCGCCGAACAGGAAGGCACGACATTCTACCTGCTGGGTTCGACGGAGGCGGCGAACAACAAGGCTGTCGCCCGTATCAGCGCCAAATACCCTCGCCTGCGCATCTCCGGCAATTGTCACGGCTTTCTCGCCGGCCAGGCGCTTGAAAGGAAACTCGACGAGATCAACGCGCTTGCGCCCGACATATTGTGGCTGGGCCTCGGCGTGCCGCGCGAGCAGATCTTTATCCGCGATTATGCATCGCGGCTCCACAATGTCGGCCTGATCAAGACGTCGGGCGGGCTTTTCGACCATATCGCGGGCAAGGTCCGGCGCGCCCCGCTATGGGTGCAGAAGGCTGGCTTCGAATGGCTCTGGCGTGTGATGATGGAGCCGCGCCGGCTTTTCTGGCGCTACTTCACGACCAGCCCCCGCGCCGTCTACGCCATATTGAGGTATTCCAAATGACTGCCGAGCATCGCCACAGCTCACTGCCGGAAGGGACCGATGCCGAGATCGCCATCGTCGGCGCCGGACTTTCCGGCACCATTGCGGCGAATGTACTCGCACGGGCCGGTTACAGCGTCATCCTGATCGATCGCCATTCGGTCTTTCCCAGGGAATTCCGTGTCGAGAAAGTCGCCGGCGACCAGATTGAAAAACTGCGCCGGCTTGGCCTTCTGGACAGGCTTTCGACGGCTGCCGTGGCTTTTGACGAGATCGTCAACATCCGCAGGGGACGATTTCTCGATCGCACGCATGCGCGCCACTACGGCATTTTCTACGATGACCTCGTTGCCGCCATGCGCGCCGAACTGCCCGAAAACGTTCGCTTCATAGCCGGCCGCGTGAACGCATTGGAGACGGGAGCGGACCGCCAGCGTGTGTCGATCCTCGACCACCACGACGTGACGGCGCGGCTGCTCGTGCTCGCCACCGGCATGGGCGACATTCTGAAACGCGACCTCGGCATCGAGCGCCATTTCGTCCATCAGAAGCAGTCGCTGACCTTCGGCTTCAATCTGCGCCCGGTGGGAGCAGGCGCCTTCAAGCACCCGGCCCTCACCTATTACGGCGGGGTCTCCGACGGCATCGACTACCTCAATTTCTTTCCCGCCGCCGACGTCACGCGCGCCAATCTGTTCGTCTTCCGCGATCACCGTGATCCCTGGGTGAAGGCGCTGCGCGAACGTCCACGCGAGACGCTCATCGAGACGCTGCCGGGGCTGGTCAACGCGTTCGGCGATTTCGAAGTCATCAACCGAGTCGACAGCTGGCTCACCGACATCACCGTGGCGCAGAACTGCGTGCGCAACGGCGTTGTTTTGATCGGCGATGCCTATCAGACATCCTGTCCGGCCGCCGGAACCGGCGTCAGCCGGCTGCTCACCGATGTCGAACGGTTGTGCACGGTGCATGTACCGCAGTGGATGGCTTCGCCCGGCATGACGGCGGCCAAGATCGCAACATTCTACGACGATCCGGTAAAGCAGGCGATGGACGAACACGGCCTGCATATGGCTGATTTTCGCCGCAGCCTGACCATCGACACGGACCTGCGCTGGCGCGCGCACCGGCAGCTTCATTTCAGCCGTCGTCGCGTCATGCAGAAGATCAGCAATTTTAGCCCCGCTTTCGCGGCCAGGCTGCGCGGTTTCAGAAAGCCAGGCATAGAAGCCACAACCTGAAACGCTCTATCTTTGTTCTTACGCAATTCCGCGGCGAAAGCGCTGGCGCGCTTTTCCCGCGAAAAACCGCTTCACCCTTTTCCTGTAATTGTTCTAGGAGCCGGCCGCCTCGTCGCTGGGCGCCTGCGGCAGCACGGTGCGGCCGGACTTGGGCTTCTTGCCATGCGACCCGACCAGCCGCCGCGCCAGCACCTTGGCCGCCGGCAGTTTCTCGACGGTCATGTGCGCAGCATAGCCGAGCGGGCTGCCGGCCCTGAAAATCTGCCACATCGGCGATGGCCGGCCACCAAAGGTAATCTTGTAGGGTTCGTCGCCAATCGTGAAGTCGAGCGAATGGTCGCCGCGCTCGATGCAGTCGCGGGCGATCTGTTCGAACATCAGGCTGCCGATCGACTGCTTCCGGTAACCCGCCTCGTCAAAGCCGCCGAGAATGACCAGCAGCGAGCCGCGATGGGCGAGACCAAGCGCGCCGGCGATCGCCCGATCGTCCATCCAGAAGGTGTAGGTGCGGGCAAAGCCGCCACATCCCTCTGCCGCCACAGCCATATAGAACTCGAAATAGGACGGCGACTGCAACAGGTCGGCCGGGCCGTCGCTGCCGTCGAAACGCTTGCCGCGATACAATTTGAGCGCATCGAATGTCCTCCGGATGGCGTCGATACTATCCGAACATTCAAAACGCGCCTGGCCCATCCGGCCGAGCTGCCGCGACTTCTTGTCGAGTTCCTTGCGGTAGGAATTGTCAAGCTGGTGTTCGCGCCACGCCGCGAATGTCGGCTCCAGCTTGCTCGAATAGGCGCTCATGCCCATGCTTTCGCGCTTGTCGATGCCAAACAGGCGCTCGATTGCCAGCGAGCGGTCGGCCAGCTTGCCGATGCGCAGCAGGTCATAGGGCTTCAGATATTTTCGGATGGCGGCCACAGTGCGGCCATCTGCCACGATACGCGAAAACGTCTCCTCGTCGGCGACCGGCGATATGTAGTCGGAAACACGCATGTCGGCGAATTCCACGACTTTCAAGAGCGTGTAGCGACGCCTGACCAGCGGCAGGACCATCGCCAGTCTTCCGCCTGCCCGCACGACGATGATCAGCGGCGTGGCCGCACCATTTCCGACGATCTTCTCGTACAGCAGGGCGAGCCAAATGGGGTGCTGAAAAGCAGTCGCGGCCGAGCTGGCGAAAAGCTCGGCATATTCCTTCGAACGAAAATCGAACGAATCCTCGACTGTGACTTCAAACATGTATGGTCCGAACCGGCTGGGTATGGTCTATCGACGCTGTCTTGCGTTCCACGTCAAGGTCAACCGCATGGAATGTTCGAAACTTGGTATATGCGGGGCCTCAAGCGCTGATTGCATATCTACCGTTAATCCAGCATTGCGCGGCTGCCCGGCAGGATTGGTCAAGTTCTTCCCGTAAAGCGAATGGCCAGACTTGCAAGTAACCGCAAGGTAAGTTTTTTCAGTCAGTCATTTGTTTGTACCGGTCATTTCTCTTCAAATGTCCAGGCCGGGTCCCGATACAATCGCGAACTGGTACGACATGCTGGCGATCGACGTCATTGTTCCACAAACTGCACCGCGCCTGTGGCAGAAGATCGTCATCGAGCAACTGCAATCGGACGGCCACGATGTCGCCGTGCTGCAGCAGCCGGGAACGGCAGGCTGGCCAGGTTCGACCAAAGCCGCGTTCGCGTTCGAACAGCTGCTGTTTCGGCGCCGCCGTCCCAATCTGGCCGCAGCGTTGAACGAGATTCCGGTCCAGCCGGCCGGCCGGCCCGCAGCACTCAGGCTGGACCTTGCCGGCAATGCGCCGCGATCCGATGTACCAACCATTGGCCTCCTTTTTTACGGATCTCGGTCCGATCTTGCAGTGGCAACAGTGGTCGCGGCCGGAAAGTTGCCTGTTATCGATGCCGTCCTTGATGGAAAAGTGGTCGGCCAGGCACGGCCGATGGTGGACAAGCGGGAATCGGTGGCGCTCGGAACGGAAGATGTGCTCGCACGCGCCATTACCCTGATCGTCTCGCTCGCCAAGGCTTTTGCCGACGGCCGGCCCATGCAGAACGAACCGTCGTCTGAAGCTCGTAGCGCTCCGGTAACGCAATTCCTGCCCGCCTATCTCGGTTCGGCGCTGCCGCGGCTTGGCCGTGAAATCATCCGGCGCGTCAGCTATCGCCACGCGCATTGGCGGGTCGGCTACCGCTTTGCCGATACCCCCGGCGTCGTGGAAACCGGCAGGCTGGGCAGCGGCTGGTCGGTGCTGCCCGACCCCGGCGACCATTTCTACGCCGATCCGTTCCCGTTCGAATGGCAGGGCCAGTCGTTCCTGTTCGTCGAGGACTATCCCCATGCCACCGGCAAGGCTGTCATCTCGGTCGTTGCGTTCGATGCCAACGGGGTTCCGGAGGCGCCGAGGGTGGTTCTGGAGGAACTGCACCACCTCTCCTATCCCCAGGTGTTCGAGCGTGACGGGGCAGTCTGGATGCTGCCCGAAGCCAGCGCCAGCGGCAAGCTCACCCTCTATCGCGCGTCAGCTTTCCCGGATCGCTGGACCGCCGAGACCGTTTTGGTCGAGGGCGAGGTTTCCGACGCAACGCTGCTCGAACATGACGGGCAGCTCTGGCTGTTCGCCACCGACCGCGACGGCTACGGCAGCACCTCCGACACGCTGGTGGTGTTTTCGGCTCCTGCCCTCACCGGCCCCTGGACGCCACATCCCGGCAACCCGATCCTGATCGACCATCGCATGGCGCGTCCGGGTGGCGCTTTCGTACACAGCCGCGACGGCCGTATCGTTCTTCCCGTACAGGACGGAACGCTCGGCTATGGCGGTGGCCTCGGCCTGTCCGAACTGTTGCAGCTCGACCGGCAGACGGTGCGGCTTTCAGCACCCCGGCCGATCGTTGCCGATGGCGACTGGCCATACCCGAAAATCCACACGCTCAACCGCGCCGGCAGGCTGGAAGTAATCGACGGGATCGCGGCGGTGCGGAGGCGCTAAAGCAATTCCAGGAAAAGTGTGAGCGGTTTTCCCGGGAAAAGCGCGCAGCGCTTTCCCTTGGGAATTGCGCAAAATAAAGACATAGAGCGATTCACCGTTTCCATGAACCGCTCTAGGAAAGCAGTAGCGCCTCGTAGCCGGCACACATCTGGGCCGGCGAGTACTTGTCCTTGAGCCGCCGACCGGCCGCCGAAAGCCTGGTCATGAGCTCCGGCCTGGCGATCATCTCGGCAAGCCCCGTGGCCATGCCGGCGGCGTCGGCCTCGACGAAGATCGCAGCCGGTTCGCCGTCTTGCGCGGTCAGCACCTCGCGCATCACCGCAAGATTGTTCGCCACCACCGGCAGCCCGGAAATCGCCGCTTCGACGCAGGCAAGACCGAAGGTCTCGCTCGTCGACGGAAAGGCGTAGACATCGCCCGCCGCCAGGAATTCGAAAATCTGTGCCGGCGGAACTTCGCCGACCAGATGCAACCGGTCCGCCACGCCCCGCTCCCTGGCAAAGGTGACAAGCGTCTCGAGTTCCGGTCCGACGCCGGCAAGCGCGACATGAATGTCGGACAACCGTGCAAGTGCCCCGACCAGCGCGATCTGGTTCTTCGTCCGCGTCAGGCGTCCGGACGAGACGGCAAGCCACGCATTGCCTGGCAAGCCGAAGCGGGCGCGCACAGCAGCCTTGTCGAATTGCTCACGCGGCGCCGATACACCGTGATCGATGCGATGGAGTCGGCGCCGGTAGGCATGCGGATAGTGATCGAATTGGGCTTCGGTCCAGGCCGAGTTGACGATGTTTGCATGGTAAAGGCCGGTCACGCCCATAAGCTTGTCGATCTGGGAGAGCAGGCCCATGGTGCCCTTGGTGTGCGGTGCGCCGCTCTGGTTGGCGACGATGTGCCTGACCCCGGCCAGTCGCGCGCCGATCGTGCCGAAGATGTTGCCATAATGCTGATAGGTGATGACGGCATCCGGCCGCGCCTTGCGCAGATAGCTCACCAGTCCGATGGTCGCCCGGATCTGTCCCGGCAAGCCTTTTGGCGGCTCGGTAAGGATGAAATCGGCGCTGGCGTCGTGGTCGAATGCGTCGGTCTTCCGGTACATGAAGACGGTGCGGACATCATGGCCACGCGCCCGCAATCCTTCACCCACCATGTCGGAAACGCGTTGCGCACCGGCCGCCTCCGCCTGCGTCTGGACCTGCACGATCTTCACGTGCGGTCTCTAAGCACAGGACGGGAAACGGCTGCCGCCTTGCCCATCGCGAGGCCGAAGATGGACGGGTTTATGCCTATTCGGCGCCGCGCGATCGACACTGCGAGGGCAGTCCAGGCAATCACCGTTCCGGCGATGGTGACCGCCGCGCCGACCGGCCCGAAATAGTAGGTCGTCGCCGCCGTCGCGGCGAGCCCCAGCACGTTGACGATGATCAGCACCTTGAACAGTGCATGCTGGAGGCCGGTCAGTTGCAGCAGTATCTCGATCGGGCCGCAAGCGGTGGCGAAGGTCGCGCCGATGCCGAAGATGACGAGCGTCGTACGCATGGTCGGCGTGTCATAGGCCGGATTGAAAATGGACAGGATGAAGCCGCCGAAAAGCCAGAACGCCGCCAGCACGCAGAGCGCAATGGCGAAGCTGCCAAGTGCCGCAAGGCTGGTGATGCGCTGCACATGCGCCCTGTCGCCGCTATAGAAGGCGCTCGAAATCTGCGGCGCCAGCGCCTGGTTGATGCCGTTGAGCGCGAGCGCCACGAAACGGGTTGTCCGGTCGGCCACGAAGATGGCGCCGGCCGGCACCGGCCCAAGGATCATGGCCACCAGCAAGGTGCTGACCTGGCCGAGCGCCGGCGGCAGCGAGGTGACGCCCCACAGGCCAAGTGTCACCGTCTTGAATTCCTGCTTTTGCGCTGGGCTGAGCGGGCCGCGCTCGGCGCGCGCGGTTTCGCGCAGCAGAAGCACCGTCTGTGGCACGACCGAAAGGATGAGCAGCCCCGCGGTCAGAAAGGTCGCTGCGACCGCACCCATCTCGATACGCAGGAAGCGGCACCCGAGCATGGCGGCAATGGTCGCCGCCCGCCATATGATATCGCGCGGCAACAGGCCGTAAATGAGTGCATGCTTGGCGCGGAAGGCGCCGGAGGTGAATTCCGACCAGCCGAGCGAGAATGACAGCACCGCGGCAGCCAGGCACAGTGATAGCCATTCGGGCGTGCCGCCGCCGACGAACGGCAAAAACCCCGCTACCAGGATGAGCAGGCTGGAGACGACAAGCCCGAGCAGCGCCACCAATATGGCGCGCGCCATCATGCCATGCGCCGAATTGAGGTCGCCGAGGCCGGCATATTGCGGCCAGAACCTGAGCACGGTGCTCTGCTGGCCAACCGATGCAAAGAAAGAAACCAGGCTGGCGCCGGCATAGGTGGCGCTGTAGAGGCCGAACTGCCGCTCGTCCATCACCATCGCCACGGCCACGAACATCAGGAACGACAGGCCGGCACTGGCGAGCTTGATCACACCCGCGACCGCCCCGCTCCTGGCGAGCGCGGGGATGGACATGCGCATGTCGGCTGCCGGATTGCCGCTCCCAGCCATTGCGGCTTTGTTGTCGCTTATGTTGTCATCCAAGATCGGCTCCCGTGACGACCGGCAATGGCCTTGCCCCCGCGGCAGCCGAACCGACCCTGAAACCTGTCTCTGAATAGAACAAAAACTCCCGCAAGCGCCAGTGCCAACGCGACGAATGGTTACTGGCGCCCCTGCATACAAAGGTGAAACGCTTTGGTAACCTTAACGAAGGGCTAACGATAATGGGAAATAGTGCGAGGTGTAGAGTGATGTGACTCTGCAGAGGAAAAATGATGAGTCCTGCCAGCATCGACGATCGCACGCTTCCACCGCTGTTTGATATCGCGGCGCTCTGGGCGATTCTTTGGGGCCGTCGCCTGATGATTTTTGTCATTACAGGTGCCGTGCTGCTGCTGACGGTGCTCTATCTCGCCGTGACCAGCCCGAGCTACACGGCAACAGCCTCGATCCTGATCGACCCGCGCGATTCGCGTTCCACCAATTTCAACAATGTTCTTCCCGGCATCGGCTCCGACAGCGCCGCCATTGCCAGCCAGGTCTTCGTCATCGAATCGCAGGATCTGCTGGGAGATGTATTCGACGGTCAAAAGGTGGAGAACGACCCCGAATACTCGGGCCGCGGCCTGGTATCGCGGCTGTTTTCCATATTCGGATCGGACAAGAAAGCCACGCGCGACGCGACCTTCAAGCGCTTTCAAAAAGCGGTGACTGTGGAGCGCGAAGGGCTCACCTATGTCATCAATGTCAGCTTCACCTCGAAATCGCCGGAGACGGCCGCGCGCATCGCCAACGCCATCGTCGAGCGCTACCGGACCGGTCTTGCCGGAGAGCGCGAAGGCGCCAACAGCGATGTGAACTCCCTCCTCAACGACCGGATCAAGGGCCTGCAGAAGGACGTCAGCGACGCCGAACGCGCGGTCGAGGATTTCAAGACGACGCACAGGATCGTCGACCCGACCGATGGCGGCACGCTGCAATTCCAGCTCGACCAGCTGACGACGCAGCTGATCACCGCTCAGGGCGACGCCGACCAGGCAAGGGACCGCTACAATCAGGCGCTTGCCGTGGGCAGCTCGCCTGCGGGTCTGGCCAGGCTGGCGGAAATCCTGTCCTCCAACTCGGCCATAAAATTGCGCGACGACTATAACCAGCGCGCCGCCGAACTCGCCAATCTCGAAACCATGTATGGGCCGCGCCATCCGGCGATCGCGCGGCTGCGGTCCGAGCTTGAGCGGATGAACCGGCTCATGGGTGCCGAGGCCGACCGCATCAGGCAGCAGCTGAAGGCCAGCTACGATCTTGCGGCGCAAAATGTCGGCAAGTTGCAGGCCAAGCTCGAAGCCTTGCGCCAGCAGTCTTCCGACTCGAGCCTTGCCCAGGTGCAGCTGCGGCAGCTGGACTCCAAAGCCCAGGCCGCTCGCGGCGTCCTCGACGACTATCTGAAGCGCGCCAAGGAAACCTCGCAGATGGAGGGCGTCCAGACCTCCGAGGCGCGCACGATCGCCAAGGCTTCGCCGCCACTGCAACCGACCTGGCCGAAGCCGGCCCTTCTGTTGCCAGTGAGCGCGGTTCTTGGCCTTCTCGCCGGATGCGGTCTCGCTCTGGCGTTCGGCCCGGTCCGCCGGCCCAAAGACGAACCGCAAGCGCCCAAGGAAGAAGTGGTGCCGGCGGTCCAGCCGAGGCAGGACGCACGGCGTGCCGCTGCCCAGCCGGCTCCGCAGCCGCTGCCGGCCAGTCTAGGCGAATACCGCGTGCCGGCCAGCGGTACGGCGCTTTCAGGCATCAAGGCAATCAGGGCCTCATTGTTCCAGGACGGCGACGAGGCGCTTTCGCGCGACGTGCTGAAGCTGATGCGGCAGATCATCCTGCGCCTGCACGACCATCCCAAACCCTTTGTGCTGGCGGTGTCCTCGACGCGCGGCAGCCTCGAGGCAAGGCTTGCCGGCGCATTGATTGGGATCAGCCTGCAGCGCGTCGAGCAGAACGTGCTGGTCGTCGAGATCGAAGGCCAGCCATCCGCTTCGGCGGACCACGGCCCCGGCATATTCGTCGACAGCGCCAGCGGCCTCAGAACCGCCATCTGCAGCCCGCAGGGGCAAAAAGGCGGCCGGACCTTGGGCGACGTCCTGACCGAGGCTGGAAATGCCTTCGACTTCATCCTCGTCAGTGCCCCGGCCTTCAGCGAAAAGGCGTGGTCCCCGGAGTTTTTCACGCCGGCCGATCTGACGCTTCTGGCGCTGACCCTGTCGGAGCAGGCAGCCGACGCTGCCACCCTGTTGGTGCAACGGCTGGGCGTCGCCCAGATCGGACGCAGTGCCACGCTGGTGATCGCCCCGCAGACCGTGGCGACTGGCGCGCGCACGCCTGTGCAGCCATCCGATGCCGGCGACTGGCGCCGCAGCTCGGCTGCGAGGAGCTGATCCGTGCCGGCGGAGCTGACATCGCTGCCGGTGATGTCACGGCGGCAGGCGCTCGCTCTGGCCGGCGGGGCTGTGCTTGCCGCCCTCCCCTTCCCGGCCTCCGCCACGACGACCGCGCGCAGCATTCCGTCACGTGGCTTCAATCTTCCGGGATGGCTCGATCGCGAGGCGGGGATTGCTCCCGCCACTGCGACGCTGGAAAAGCTGCGCCAGTCGGGGTTCGAAACCATCCGCTTGCCGGTAAACAGCGATCTTATCTCGGCCGGCGACACGGTCGGGCTCCGCCGCATCCGTGACGGCGTCGCCGACCTTGCCGGGCTGGGCTTTGCCGTTCTCGTCGACATGCACCCGTCCGCCGACCTTCACGCCGCTTTCGAGCGCGATCCGGCAGCCGCAAGCGAACAGGTTGTGCAGGCGTGGACGGCCTTGCGTCCCGTCATCGCCGATCTGCCGGCGGCCTCGGTCTATCCGGAGCTGCTGAACGAGCCACCGATGGAGCGCGCCGTCTGGCTGGCGCTGCGCGACAGGCTCGCCGAGACGCTGCGCGAAACATGTCCGCGCCACACACTGGTCTGGGGCCCTGCACGCTTCCAGGGCATATGGGAAATAGCCGATACGCCGCCTCTGGCCGACGACAATCAGATCGCCGCCATCCACTTCTATGCGCCTATGGCGTTTACCCATCAATGCGAGAACTGGGATACGTCGCCGCTCGCCCGCATGGCCAACCTGCCCTTTCCCGCGACAAGGGAGACTCCGGCGGTCCGCGAGCTCATTGCAAGACTGCGCACTGCTGGCGACGAAGAAGCCGCTTCCCTGCTCGAGAACGAACTTTCGAACCCATGGACGGCGGCCGCGATTGCTTCGAACTTTGCCGAGGCCGCACGCTGGTCGGCGGCTCATGACTGCCCGGTGATGCTGAACGAATTCGGCGTGCTCAATTTCTGCGTCGATGCGCAAAGCCGCGCGGCTTGGGTCCGCGCCGTGCGCGAGGCCGCCGAAGCCAACCATATCGGCTGGACCTATTGGGAGCTCGACCAGGGCTTTGGCTTCATCCCCAGCAGGCAGAGCACAGAAGGCTTCAACATTTCGATGATGGCTGCCCTCCTGGGCGGTGAGGCTGCTGGGCAATGAGCGTCACCGGAGCCTATCCGCCAGTCGGCCTGCGCGCGCAAAGCCTGGCAGCCCCGCGCGACGCACTGCTGCATGTCTGCGTGTCGCTGATCGTTGTTGTCTTGACGGTTTCGGCCTTTGCCGTCTGGACCCCGTTCGGCATTGCCGCGACCTTCCTCCTGACGCTGATTGTGTCCAACGCCCTGCCCGCGGGCGTTCCCGTCCTGATCATCTGCGCCTTCCTCTACCAGAACCTCGTGGTCACCTGGTACACCCCTTACATCCCAGACAACGATACGTTCGATTCGCTGCGCGGTACCAATTTCGTCATCCTGATGAGCGCCTTCGGCATTTTCCTTGCCGCGTCGTTCCAGCACCGCGTGCGCGCCCTGATCGAATTGCGCTTCTGGCTGCTGCTCAGCCTCGTGCTCTGTGGAACCATCACCTTCTATCTCGCCCTGGGGGTCGTGCACGGTCAGCCCAAGGACGCGGTCGTCTATTTCCGCAACACGATCACGCCGCTTGCCTGCTTCCACATCGCCGTGCTCGCCGCCAGCCTCTATCCGGTCGACCTGCGCAAGAGCATGTTGTGGCTCGGTGCCGGCGCGGTCGTCTACGGATATCTGGAATTGATCTTCACGATGAATTTCCTCAGCCTCTTCCATGGCGACCTTTACATCGAACGCAGCATATCGCGGCAGATCGAGACCGGCGTCTGGGAGAAGGCGCTACAGGAGACCGGCTTCGTTTTCCGTGGGCTTGAGGACGTGATGACCACGACTTTCTTCAACACGCCGTTCTTCAACGACATCCTGCCCAACGTCTTTCGTGTCGGCGGCCCGAATTTTCATCCGATCAGCTATGCCTATGCCCTCAGCATCATATCGGCCTGGCTGCTGTTCAAGGGACGCTGGCTGCTGCCCATTGCGGCCTTGCCGCTGCTGCTCGTCATCGGCTCCAAGGGCGCGACGTTCCTGCTGCTCATCGCGCTCGCCATGCGTCTGATCTACAGCCCCTCCCGTGCCGGTTTTACGCTCACCGCCGTCATAGTCCTGGCTTTAGCCTGGACGACCGCGGCAATCGGCTATGGCGCGACGCATGGGGACTATCACGTGCTTGGCCTGACGGCCGGCCTGCGCGACTTCCTGGCCAACCCGCTTGGACAGGGACTGGGCTTTGGCGGCAATTTGTCGAGCACCAGCCTCAATCTCAGCTGGGCCAACGCCCAGGCGGAAGGTGTCGCCTCCGTTCCCGTCGAAAGCGCCGTCGGCGTTATGCTCTATCAGATGGGCATAGGCAGCTTTGTCTTCTTCGGCTTCCTGGCGGCGCTCGCCATGGCGGCGCGGCGGCAGCTGATCGAAACCCGCGACCCAGATTTCCTGTTCGGCTTCGTCGTCATCGTCACCATCTCGGCCAATGCCGTGCTGCAGGAAGAAGCCTTCTACTCGCCGCTGGCGCTCGGCTTCTGCCTGCTGCTTGTCGGCGTGTCGCTGGGCACGCGCTGGCGCGAACTGGCGATGCAAAGAGCAATTACGGCCCAAACACCACAAGCTCGGTGAAGGTCAGGTCGCCGGGCGCCGGCGGCTTCGGACCCTTGAAGTATTTTATCCCCCGGTTGGCGAAGTAGCGGCCGAACAGGCCAGGGATAGGCTCCTTGGCGTCGACGAGGCAAAGCAGGATCCCCCTTCGCAAGACAAAACGCCCCACGGCGCCGGCACACCGGCTCAGATCCGCCAGGGAGCGGCAATAGACGATCTGGGCGCAGGGGATAAGACCATGCAGGATTCGGCGCGGCATCAACACCAGCGGAGACGCCACCCCGTCGCAAATACAGACCAGAGAGATGCAGCCCAGCACGGCGTGTTCCAGGACGATGTATCTTTCGCCGTCGGAGAGCATCGCCAACTCGGCAAGGTCGGGACGAACCTCAAGCACCCGACACGACCACCGCACCGAACTCAAGGCGGGCAGGAAGGCAAACTGTCCATTGGAAAAAAGCTGAAAGCCGAGCGCCTTGTTGGCCTTCAATGTCGCCGGCGCCGGCGAAATGTTCGTGAAGGTCACGTCCCTGCGCCTGAGGATCGCCCAAATCAACTTCATGGCTTGGGGACGGTACCCTTCGTCCACCGTCCAACTGGAAATGTTGCAGCGGATTTCGTCGCCTTCCCGGCCAGGGAAGCGGGCGTAGAGTGTCAGCACGACGCCAACGATCCGGCCGGCATTCTCCAAGGCAAAGCCGTATTGTGGAAAATCGGCGACGACGGGACGTTGCGACAAACGGGCAAGCGCCCGCATCCAGTAATTGCGGCTGCGTTCTGGAAAGCCCCGGAGCAGGCAATCGGCTACGCCGTCCCAATCACCCTGTTGAATTGGCCGGCAGCTGAGATCGGGAGGAACGGTACCAAATACTGCCATAGTCGATCCGTGAACACGATCCGATTACCAGATCCATTCACCCCCAAGCCCCCAATAACGCAGGACGATTAACAATCTGCTCTGTCGTCGGAAAATATCCCCGCTATAGCGCCGATGATGGCCTGTCTCGGCATCGATTGCAGGGTTGGCAAGGGCGTCACCTGCCCGCCGCGTGCCGGCCTGCATTCCTGCCGGAAAAGATGCAGCTGCCAAGAAATGTCCCTTCCAGCGCATTATAGCCGTGATAGCCGCCGCCGCCGCCGCCGGCCACCTCGCCCGCCGCATAGAGCCCGGCAATGGGCTCGCCATTGCCGTCGAGAACCTGCGAATTGAGGTTGGTGTGCAGGCCGCCCAGCGTCTTGCGCGTCAGGATGTTGAGGCGCACCGCAATCAGCGGCCCGTGCTTGGGGTCGAGTATCTTGTGCGGTTTGGTTACCCGGAAGATCTTGTCGCCGATGTAGTTGCGGGCGCCGCGGATGGCCGTGACCTGCGCGTCCTTGGTGTAGGCATGCTCGACCTCACGGTCGCGCGCCACGATCTGCGCCTTGAGCCTGTCATAGTCGAGCAGATTGTCGCCGGAGAGCGCGTTCATGCCGGCGACCAGATCAGCCAGATTCTCGCGCACGACGAAGTCCTCGCCCTTGTCCAGAAATGCCGCCACCGACGGCGGCGCCTTGCCGCCGCGCCGGTTCTTCAGCACGGCGCGCCAATCCTTGGCCGTAAAGTCGAGGTTCTGCTCGGAGCCCGACAGCACGAACTCCTTCGAGGCGATCGTCTTGGTCAGCACGAACCAGGAATAGTCGTGGCCGGTCGACAGGATGCGCTTCAGCGTGCCGAGCGAATCGAAGCTCGGGAAGAACGGCGCCTCCATGCGCTGTCCGAGCGCGTCGAACCATAGCGGCGACGGCGCCGACAGCACGCGGATGCCATGGTTCGGCCAGATCGGATTCCAGTTCTTGAGCCCTTCGACATAGTGCCACATGCGGTCGGCGTTGATGACGGCGCCGCCGGCTTGCTGGGTGATCGCCACCATGCGGCCATCGACATGGTGCGGCACGCCGGCAACCATACGTTTCGGCGCCGGCCCGAGCCGCTCGACCGGCCAGACCTTGCGGACAAGATCGTGATTACCGCCGATGCCGCCGGAGGTGACGATGACGGCACCGGCCGAGAGTTCGAAATCACCGACGACCGTGCGGTTCGATTGCTTGCCGCGCTCGACGTTGGACGCCTCCAGGATTTCGCCCGCGACGCCGGTGACCGCGCCGTTGGTCTTGATCAGCCGGCTGACCTGATGACGGAATTTCAGCGTGATCAGCCCCTTGGCAACGTGTTCGCGCACGCGCCTTTCGAACGGCGCGACCACGCCCGGCCCTGTGCCCCAGGTCAGATGGAAGCGCGGCACCGAATTACCGTGGCCATTGGCCAGCGCGCCGCCGCGCTCGGCCCAACCGACCACCGGCCACCAACGCATGCCCATGGCGTGCAGCCAGGGCCGCATCTCGCCGGCGGCGAAATCGACATAGGCCTCCGCCACTTTCCTTGGCCAGTGATCCTCGGGCCGGTCGAACTGGGCCGAACCCAGCCAGTCCTGCCAAGCGAGGTCGCGGCTGTCCCTGATGCGCAAGCGGCGTTGCTCGGGCGTGTTGACCAGAAACAGGCCGCCGAGCGACCAGAATGCCTGACCGCCGAGAAAACCGCCGCCTTCCTGCTCGACGATGATCACGCGCTTGCCGGCATCGCCGAGTTCGGCGGCGGCGGCCAGACCGGCCAGCCCGCCGCCCACAATGATTGCATCCGCGTCAGCCATTGTCGTAACTCCTGTCTCGCCTTTGCGATGCTGCCCTGGGATCGTCGCTTGCCACTCGGCACTATCCCAGCAGCGCGTTCCAGATGATACGCGGCAGTTTCAGGACGCTCGGTTTGTAGTGGAACTCGGTGATCAGCCGGCCGACGATGTGCGCCCTTTTGTGGGTCAGGAACCATGCCGGTTTCGGCATGATGCGGAACGGCGCTTCGAGCACGCTGCGTTCCGGTTTGTCGAACAAATAGGTGTTGTGGACGACACCGATGCCGCTCTGCACGTCATCGAGCGTGTGGCCGGGATATGCGCCCCAGGTCGGCCGCAGCAGCGCAAACAGAACGCCGCTCCAGGAATTGATGCCGATGCCGCCATAGCGCAATTCGGCAACTATCTCCTCGAAGTGCTGCCGGCCGATCTCGGCGATCGTCTTGGGATGGATGAGAATGTTGGCGGCCAGGGTGCCGTGCAGCTTTTCATTGGCGTAGGCGACCGCGGCGCGCAGGTAGGATTCGGCGTTGCCCGCCGGCAATCGCATGACGCTGAGCGCCGGCGCAAACACCTCGGCGTTTTCGAGATAGGTGTCCGTGCCTGACCGGAACGGTACCACCACGCAGGCCGGCCCGCCGGGCCGCTCGAATTTCTGCACGCTATCGGCATGCGCTTCGAACGCGGCGAGGCGCTCGGTGGCACCGGGATAGTAGGCTGGCCGCGACGGGGCCGCCTGCATCACCTTCTCCAGCGCTGCCAGCAGCGCATCGGATTTGTTCCAGCTCTCCGGCAGCACCAGCATCTGGCAAGCGATGCAGTTGAAGCCGGAATTGTTGAGCTTCTGGGTTGCGATCAGTTCGGCCTGGTAGGCGATGTCGGCGTTCGACCATGGGCCGGGCACCACGATGGTCGGCGCCACGCCGCCAAGCTCGGATGTGATACGCCTTCTGTTCCCCGGCGTGCCCGCAGCCTTGTTCTTGCGACCCTCCTCGCCGGCACCCCAGACGATCGCGTCGTGCGAGGCGGCGGCACCGGTGATGTGGATGTCGTCGACCAGATCGTGATTGCACAGATAGGCGCCGACATCGGCGCCGCCGCGCACGATGCGCAGCGCGCCGAATTCGATCAGCGGCCGCAGCGCCGGCCGCAGGAAATCGATGAGATAGTCGTTGACCGGGTTCATCTTGAGCAGGACGACCTGGTGTTCGACGAGCAGCTTGTGCAGGCAGTCGAGCGGCGCGATCGAGGCGACATTGCCGGCGCCGAGCACGAGGCCGATCTTGCCCTTGCGGCTCCTCGCCGGCGCGTCATAGGCCGAGGCGGTGTTTTCGGCCAGATTGGCCTTGGTCACGCCGGGCTGCATCCATATCTCGGCCTTCAGACCGGTGAACAGCACCTTGTCCCAGACCGAGTTCGGAACCACCGTCACCGCCACCTGCCCGTTGGGCAAGGTGCGGACCGGCAGCCCGTCGAGGAAGGTCTTGCCCTCCATCAGGCTGAGCGTGTGGATGAACTGGTTGCAGCCATCCATCAGCGCCGCCGGGCCGGCCAGCCATTCCTCGCCTTCGAGCGACGAGCCGGTCGGGATGCCCTTCTTCCGGGTGGCGGTCTTGACCCAGGCCTCGGCGACCTCGCGGACATGGTCCTTGACCTGTCGCAGCAGCGCGATGCGCTCGCTGTTCGAGGTCAGCGCCCAGTCATCCTTCCTAGCGTCGAGATCGGTCAGCGCGAGGTCGAGTTCGGCTGCCCATTCAGGCTCGGTGGGCTGGGTCTTGATTGCCTTGGCGACCATCGTTTCTTCCTCCCACTTCGATTTTACGAAAACGGCAGCGCGGCCCATTGCGCGACGATCTTACCGCCGGAATAGACCTGGATCGAACCGAATTGCTGTAGCACGAATTCGCTCTGCGTCGGACGCAGGAAGGCGTAGTCGTCGGGTCCGATATTCGCGTCGTCGGGCAGCGCCATGAATTGCTGATTGGTCGAAAAGCCGAACGTCTTGTCGGCCTTCATCCCGGCGGGATGGACAGGCTTGGCCATCCACTTGCCGCCATAGAGGAAACAGCCGCGGCGCGGCAACAGTCCGAGTTTCTGCAGCAGCCAGGAGCGCTCGTCGAGGCCCGGCAGCTGGACATCGACCACCTTCAGGATCGGCGTCGCGATGAAAGCGGCTGGCTGCAATTGGCTGAGGCTGGACACGTCGAAATCGGTCGGCAGCACAAAGGCCGATCCGATGGACAATTCATTGGCGCCGACCCAGCTGTCGTAGAGCAAAGCGGTGCTGCTGCCGCCAAGATTGAGGATCTTGCGCTGGTCGGGCGCGAGGCAGCCGACATACTGGCGAAACAGGCTGACCGCCTTGGCGCGTGCTTTGGCCGGTCCGCCGAGCAGTTTGGGGATGTGGCCGATATGCGCCTCATAGGCCATGACGCCATCGCATTTCAGCCGCGGATAATTCGCCCGCGAGGCAACCGCCCGAGCCAACGCGTCGGGATCGCTGATACCGCCGCGATGCAGGCCGACATCGACCTCGAAGCAGATGCGCAGCTCACGGTCGAGCTCAGTGGCAAGTGCACCATAGGCGGCAAGCCGCTCCTCGGTGTCGATCAGCCAGACGATGCGCGACGTCGCTTCGCCAAGACCGGCGAGAACACCCTTGGTCAGTGCGTGCCTGGCGCCGGCGACTGGCATCGGCTTGCCAAGCAGGAGATCGACATCGGCAAAGTTCCGCAGCATTTCGGCGCTGATCGGCAGATGGAAGCTCATCAGCCTGTGGGTCGAAAACGCCGCGCGGATGTGCTCGATGAGCGGCAGGCATGGCAGCGACTTGTCGACGAGGCGCAGGTCGAGGCCGGTGGCGAACTTCGCCTTGATCGCAGCGATGTTGTGATCGAGCCGGTCGAGATCAAGCACCAGGCAAGGCTGGAAGATCCCGGCCGCCCTGAGTGCGCCGGATAGGTCAGCGAAATAGGTGTCGGTCAGGCTCATGCCGCGACGCCGAGCAGCCTTGCCATATAGGGCGACACGAAACGGTTGTCCGGGTCCATCTCGCGGCGGACCGCCATGGCATCGTTCCAGCGCGGATAGAGCGCGCTCAAGTCCCTCGATGTCAGGCTGTGCATCTTGCCCCAATGCGGGCGGCCGCCCCGCTTCCTGAAGATCGGCTCGGCGGCGTTGAAGAATGCCATCGGATCGCGCTCGACGCCGTGATGAATGGCGATGGAACAGGTCGGGCGCTTGTAGAACGGGCTCAGCCAGATGTTGTCAGGCGCGACGACGCGCACCTCCATCGGAAAGTAGACCTCTGGGAACCGCGTCTCGAGCATAGCAATGATCTCGCCGAGCGCCGCCGCCCCCTCCTCGAACGGAAGGTGGTACTCCATCTCGTTGAACTTGACGTTGCGCTCCGAGGTGAAGACCTTCAGCCAGTCCTCGACATAGTCCTCGGCCGGCACCTTGGCGAAGGCCGAGCCGATGAGACGGCGGCGCAGCCAGGGGAACCATGTGAGATAGTCGCGCAGCTTCCTCAGCGTGGTGACGGCATCGTCGTCTTCCGTCGGCGGCCGCACCGTCGCCGGCGCCTCGGTGATGTCGCTGGCGATCAGCAGCGCCTGGCCGGAGAACGGCACGTAGTAGAACTCGGCCGAGCGATGCGCCGTCATGATGCTTTCGAATTGCGCAAGCACGTCGGCAACCGGCGCCGTCCAGCGGCGGTGCCGCATCCGGTAACTCGCCATATTGCGGATCGTCACTTCGGTGACGGCGCCGAAAGCGCCGAGCGAGGCGCCCATGGCATCGATCATGTCGGAGCTCTCGGCTCGGTCGAACTCCTTGACCGCGCCACGCCCGTCGACGATCTGCATCGCCTCGAGCTGCGTATGATAGGCGCCGAGCGTGATGCCCGAACCATGCGTGGCGGTGCCAAGCGCGCCGCCAAACGCTTGCTTGTCGATGTCGCCCATATTCGGCAGCGCTTGGCCGACGCCGTGCAGAAGTTTTGCCAGCGTGCCGATCTTGGTGCCGGCGCCGACCCTCGCCGTCAGTCTTTCGGGATCATGCGCCTTCAGGCCTTCGAAGCGGTCGAGCGACAGGATGGTTCCGTCATTCTTGACCAATGGCGTGAAGGAGTGCCCCGTGCCAGCGAAACGAACCGGTCCCGGCGAATTGCGAATGGCGACGCTCAACGCTTCGAGAGTTTGCGGTTCGGCAAAAGCCTGGGGCGTGGCCGTGACATAGCCCGACCAATTGCTCCACTGGCTGATAGTCTCTCCCACAATCGCCTCCCTGGGACCTCCGGTTTGACCGGTCTTAACAGCCGCATGGAATAATATGATACATAGTCAGCTTTTGGATATGATACATTGTCAGCTTTCTGTCAAGCTGGCAATCGAACGGCAAGCGCCCAATGCGCTGCGCGGCCAGTCCTATTCCGGCAATCTTTCGGCACGCCATGCTTATGAAGCCGGGCTGCTCGACATGCTGGCCAGCGACTATCATCCGGCCTCGATCCTGCCCGCCGTGCTCGGCCTGGCGGAACTGCGCGGAGGCAGTCTTGTGGCGGCGGCAGCGCTGACGAGCGCCAATCCGGCGACAGCGCTAGGCCTGACCGATCGCGGCGCCATGGAGCCTGGACTTCTGGCCGATCTCGTGGTGGCCGATCGCCAGCCGGTGGCGCGGGTACGGGCGACATTCCGTGCCGGCCGCATGATCTATAGCGACGGCACGCTGGGCCGGCGCCGGGATGACGGGGCATAAAGTCCAGCCCTGTCACGCCAGCCCGAACGTCTCCACGGCGCGCATGATGCCGCGCAGTTCGGCGAGGCCCTTCAGGCGGCCGATCAGCGAGTAGCCGGGATTGATCCTTGTCTTGCCGATATCATCGGCGAGCAGATGGCCATGGTCCGGCCGCATCGGGATTTGCCAGTCGGCGCGGCCTTCTCTATGGCGGCGCGCCTCTTCCTGCATCAGCGCCAGGATGACATGCGCCATGTCGGTGCCACCCTCGAGATGCTCGGCCTCGTAGAACGAGCCGTCCTTCTCGATGGTGATGTTGCGCAGATGGGCAAAATGGATGCGGTCGGCGAATTCCTTGACCATGGCGACAATGTCGTTGTCGGCGCGCGTGCCGTAGGAGCCGGTGCAGAACGTCAGCCCGTTGGCCTGGCTGTCGACGGCATTGAGAATGAAACGTGCATCCTCAGCGGTCGAAACGACGCGCGGCAGGCCGTAGAGCGAGAACGGCGGATCGTCGGGGTGAATGCACATGCGCACCCCCTCCTCTTCCGCCACCGGAATGATCTCGCGCAGGAACCAGGCGAGGTTGTCGCGCAGCTCCTTCGGCCCGATCCCGTCATAGTCGGCAAGCGCCTCGCGAAAACTCTCGCGATCATATTTGCGCTCGGTCGCCGGCAGGCCGGCGATGAGGTTGCGCTCGATCTGGTCGATCTTCTCGGGCGGCAATTCCTTGAGCCGCTTCTCCGCCTCGGCAATGCGCGCCGGCGTATAGCTGTCGGCGCCGTCTTGGCGCTTCAGCACGAACAGATCGTAGGCGGCGAAATCGATCGCATCGAAACGCAGGGCATAGCCCGTCGTCGGCAGCCGGTAGGCAAGGTCAGTGCGGGTCCAGTCGACCACCGGCATGAAATTGTAGCAGATCGTGGCGATGCCGGCCTTGGCCAGCGCGCGGATGCTATCGCGATAGTAGCCGGCATAGCGCTCTCGTTCCGGCGCGCCGATCTTGAAGGAATTGTGGACCGGGATGCTCTCGACGACCGACCAGGTCAGTCCGGCTTCCTCGATGATGCGCTTGCGCTCCAGCACTTCGGCTTCAGGCCACGCCCTGCCGTCATAGATGTGGTGAAGTGCCGAGACAACGCCGGTGGCGCCAGCCTGCTTGACATGATCGAGCGTCACCGGATCGTCGGGTCCATACCAGCGCCAGCATTGTTCCATTTTCGGCTTTCCTTCTGCGAGAGGTTGGCAACTTATTGTTGGACCGCGACGGGAGTCGATAGAAAAGGAAGGAGTTTTTAGAAATGACGGATTTCGAGGGCAAGGTGGGCCTGGTGACGGGTACGACCGGCATTGGTCTGGCGACCGCCAAGCGCCTTGCGGCCGGCGGCGCTGCAATCATCGCCTGTGGCATCGACCGCGCCGCCAATGCGGCGATGAAAGCGCAACTGGAAAGCACTGGAACCTCAGCGCTGGTCATCGACACCGACGTCTCAGTCTTCGACCAGGTACGCGACGCGGTGGCGGCTGGCGTGGCGAAGTTCGGCGGTCTCGACGTCATCGTCAATTCGGCAGCGGTGCATCCCTACGGTACCGCGACGACCACCGATTGGGAAACCTGGAACCGGGCAATGACGGTCAATGTCGGCTCGATCTATCTGACCGCGCATTTCGGCATTCCGGAAATGATCAAGCGCGGCGGCGGTGCCATCGTCAACGTCGCCTCCGTGCAGGGCTTCGCCTGCCAGCAGAACGTAGCCGCCTACGCCACCACCAAAGGCGCCATCCACACGCTGACGCGCTCGCTGGCGCTCGACTACGCGGCCGCAGGCATCCGCGTCAATTCGGTGAGCCCCGGCTCGATCCGCACACCGATCCTGGAGAAGGCCGCGCGCGGCGAGAGTGGCAGCGATGCCGATCTCGAAGACGCCTTCAAGCGCTTCGGCGCGGCGCATCCGCTCGGCCGCATCGGCGAACCGGAGGAAGTGGCGGAACTCATCGCCTTCCTGTGCTCGTCGAAAGCCGGTTTCTGCACCGGCGCCGACTACAAGATTGATGGCGGCCTGACGGCAGGCATTGGCGTGAAGTAAGGCTGTGGTGGCGTTCTGCACGCTTGCCGGCAATCGCGAACCTTGTCCGATCGCCCTATAGCTTCCACATCCGCCTGGCATTGCCCGACAGCAATTTCATCCTCTCCTCGGGGCTGGCGCCCGCGATCAGCGCGTGCGTCGCCGCCACCCAGGTCGCGAGCCCTCCGCCAAGCGTGCACACCGGCCAGTCGCTGCCCCAGACGACGCGATCCCAACCGAAAGACCCGATCGTGTGTTCGACATAGGGGCGCAAGTTCTCGACACTCCACGAGCTGGGGTCCGCATAGGCCACGACGCCCGAAATCTTGCCAATAACATTGGGGCGCCGCGCGATCTCGGCCATGTGCTCGCGCCATGGGTGCTCGGCGCGGCCTTTGATATCGGGCACGCCGCAATGGTCGAGAACGAACTGGACGTCCGGCGCGAGATCGGCGAGTGCAATCGCGCGTGGAATCTGATGCGGCAGGACCACGAGATCGAAGGTCAGCCCACTGCCGGAAAGCCGTTTGATGTTGTCGCGAAACAGCGCACTGTCCGAAAGCTCGTCCGGCATGACATGCAGCACGCGGCGGAACCCCTTGATGAAGGGATCGCCCTGTTGGCGTTCGAGATAGGCGGCAAAACCGCTCTCCTCTGGACGACAAGCGGCAATCGCGCCGCGCAAAAGACTACCCGCCTGCTGCGACTGCGCCTTGACATGGCTGGTCTCGGCCTCGATGTAGGCTTGATCGACATCGACCTCCATATGCAATGCCGCCTCGATGCCGGCGCGGCGGGCCTGCGTCGCATACTCCTCATGCGGGAAATCGCGATTGAGCGCCGGTGCGCCGGCAAGCCAGGGATAGCGCAGCGCCGACAGATCGATCAGGTGCAGATGGGTGTCGATGATCATGCTTTCCTCGCGAGTCGATTTCGTATCGTCGCCAGATATTCCAGGCCTGGTTCAATGCCGCTTCGGGATCTCTTTGTCCTCGAGCAGCAACGTCAGCCCCATGGCAACGAAGTAGAGCGCCGCCACCCAGATGAACATCACGTTGAACCCGCTGGAGTAATGGTCGAGCACCACTTCGCGGATCGCGCCCGGCAGGCTCGACGCGAGGTGGGGGGTCAACCCGTTCAGGCCCTGCGGCAGCAGGGCTGCGGCATCGGCGGGGAGTTCGGCAGTCTGCCGGTTCAGGGCCCAGATCATCACCGCGCCATTCAGCGCCAGTCCCAGTGATGCCCCCAAGGTCCGCGCCTGGGTGATCAGCGACGTCACCGCGCCGATGTCCTGCAGGGGCGCCGCCGCCTGGATCGCCACGATCAACACCTGGAACTGCAGACCCATGCTGATGCCGAACACAGCCATCATTGTCGCCAGCACCCAGATCGGCGTGTGCTGGTTGGTGACGATGAAGCCCAGCATCAGGAACCCGCCGATAGCCATCGCGACCACCGGCATCCATTTGTAGCGTCCGGTTGCGGCAATCACGCGACCGGCGACGATTGAGATGACCATCGACGTCAGCGACGCCGGCAGGAACAGGAAGCCGACTTCGGCCGGGCTTAAACCCGTCAGCGTCTGCATGTAGAGCGCGAAATAGAAGAACATGCCCAGCGTCACCGTTCCGGCGACCAGCGACACGCCGGAGACGATGCTGACCGTCGAGTTGCCGAACAGCCGCAACGGCACGATCGGTTCTTCCGCCCGGCGCTCCACCATGATGAACAGGACGATGGCGACCAGCGCAACCAGCGGCAGCGCGAAGGTGATGAGGTCCGGCCCTGTCGGGTCGAGCACATGATAGCCCCAATAGACGATGGCCGTCGTGCCGATGGCGAGCAGCGCGCCGCCGAGATAGTCGATGTGGTGCTTTCTCTCGTTGAACCGGCTGCGCATGGCGAAGGCCAGCACCGCCATTACGATAATGCCGATCGGCAGGTTGACCAGGAACACCCAGCGCCAGCCGAACAGGCTGGTGATGTAGCCGCCGGCCAGCGGACCGAGCACCGACGACAGCGCAAACACTGCCGAACTATAGCCCTGGTATTTGGCGCGGTCGCGCGGCCCGAACAACTCGCCGATCATGGCGAAGGCCGAGACCATCAGCCCGCCGCCGCCGATGCCCTGCAGCACCCGCGCGGCGATCAGGCTCTCCATCGACCAAGCCATGCCGCAGACCAGCGACCCTACGAGAAACAGGCCGATCGCCGTCAACACGACATTCTTGCGGCCATACATATCGCCGAGCTTGCCATAGAAAGGCGAGACTGCGGCGGTCGACAGCAGATAGGCGGCACCCACCCAGCCGAACAGATGCAGATTGCCGAGTTCACCGGCAATGGTGGGCAAGGCGGTGACGACGATCTGGATGTCGATGGTGGCCATGAACATGGCGATCAACGCACCGAAATAGACGACCAGTGTCGTCAGATCAGGCCTGGCTTCGGCCTCCACGGGCGCCGCATCCGGCAGCGTCTGGTCGACAGTCATCGGGGTCTCCGTAACTTGGGGCGCGATTTATGTGCCCACGGCCGAGAGGTGTCAAATAGGCGATAACGCCATGCCTGGACGCAGTCCGTCCGGTTAAAAGGAAGAGCCCCAGCGGACCGTGCAGTCGTGGATGATCGTCGCGACCTGTTCCGCGGGGTCGCGCGCGATCAGGTCGACGATGCTGTCAATGCAGCCGCCAGACTGCCCTCGTCCAGCGCCGCTACAAACACCCGCATGGCTTCGATACGGTCCATCTATTCTTTCCGGATGCGCAACATTGCGGCCAGATCCTCAACGAGAAATCCGGTTCTGGCAACAATCCATCGACCCTGACGACTATGCCGATATCGGGAAGGGTTTCCGCCGCGCGCCGGGATTCAGCCGATGCGGGAACGCTTTCGCATGCCTGTCTATGCCGGTGTACGGACCGGCCGGCATGAGTGGGTTCCTGCGCCCCGCCGGGTATGTTTCGGCAGGGCGCAGAATGGGCCGGTACAACGGCCCATTTTCAATCAATCCTCAACGGATTCCTCCTCAACGGGTGCCGGGATCGCATCCGGTAGGTTCTGCTGTCCAACCCGGTCGGCAACGAGCATCGAAAGCATCATTTCCACAAGGCCGTTGGCGGCCCCCTTCCCGCCACCGGTGGCGCCGATCTGGATCTGCGGCACGAGCGGTAGCCTGCCATTTTCGATCGCCTCGGCGAAGCGCATAAGAACCTGCGAGTTGAGCTGATAGTCCGGGCCGCCGAAGGCCGCGACCTTCTTCTCGGTGGCCTCGGCCTCCGCCAGACCGAGGGCACGCACCTTCTCGGCTTCCGCAAAACCGGTCGCCTTGATGCGCTCGGCATCGGCAAGCGCGATAGCCTTGATCATGTCGGCCTCGCCCTGGCCGCCGAGACGCACCTTCTCGGCCTCCGCCTTGGCAGTCACCTGAATGGTTTCCGCCTCCTGGCGGGTGCGGGCGAGTTGCGCCTTGCCCTCGTTCTCACTGATCTCGATGGTAAGTGCGGACGTCGTGATCTTGGCTTGCTGTTCGGCGAGCGCCTCCTTCTCACGCAACGTGCGTTCCTGAATGGCCGCCTTCTCGTGCAATTTATAAGTCTCGACCTTTTCGACTGCGATCTGGCGCTCGCGCAGCTGGATCAGGATCTGCTCTATGCTGTTCTGGCCATTGGCAGCACGGGGCGTACCAATCAACACTTCCTGCAGCTCGAGGCTGTAGGTATTGAATTTTTCGCGCATCTCCTCGCCCGATTTGCGCTGGATATCGCTACGCTCCTGCAAAAGCTGGATCAGCGTCTTTGTCTGGGCGATATTCTTGAAGTAGGCAGAAACCATCGGATCGAGCGTTTGTTCGACCAGCCGCTTGATGTCACCGAAACGCTGCACCACGAGCGGCGCCTTCATATAGTCGATATGCACAACGACGGAGAGCGGCAGCACAGGCTCGAACGCATCCTTGGTGATCAACGACACTTCAGACAGGTTCTCGTCAAGCCTGTGTTCGCCAAACTGCTCCTTCGTCCATTTGAGCACGAAGTTGGTGGTCGGCACTGTGATGATTTTGCCGGCATAGGTATTGAACGCATACTTGCCTGGCAGCAGCGGCGTTGACCAGACACCCCGTGCCCCGATTTCGACGAGCTCGCCGTGACGGTATGCCTGCCCGGATATATCCGTGCCGTGGCGACCGTTATAGGAGACGACGACACCAACCGTGCCAACGTCAATGATCGTCTTCTCGACCAGTTCGACGGTCGCGAAAATGCGATTGAGGAAGTAGCTGCCGTCGGCCAGCACCTGCAACTGCCGGCCACGGTAGCCACCGGCTTTGAGAAACTTCTCCGGGTCCTGAAAATTGTTGTGGAAGTTCGGATCGTTCGGATCGTTGGCGACGGTCGGTGCGATGATCTCGCCGTCCGGCAGGGCCGGACCGTCATGGATGGTGACGATGCCGATCATGTCATCGGAATTATGGATGACGACCGGCTCAAAGCCGCCCCGCTCCGAGATCATGCTGGACATGTTGGAAAAAAGGCTTTGTTCCGACGAGCTCAGATTGACGGCATAGATCGACTGGGCGGTCAGCACGATGAATTGTGCGAGATTGATGGCATAGGTGCCTTCACGCAAGATCTTGCGCTGCGGCCCTTTCTGTCCGCCTTTTTCGAGAAAGCCGCGAACATCCTGGAAATCATCGGCGTCGGTGTTGGAAGCAAGTGTCTGCGTCGGAGGCAGCGGTTTGCCATCACGGGCAAAGACATAGCCGATCTGACCCTGCGGGATAGTGACAAGATTGGCGCGATGCATCGAATATTGGAACGGCATGAAGAAATGCAGGCCCCGCGCACGACTTCCGGCTGGTAGCCTGCCTCACGGTTGAGCGCGATGAAGCCATTGCTGATGGAACCGCGAAAACTCCATAGTTTTTCCAGGATGCCGAGCCTGTCGTTTGGGATGTAGCGGACCACGCCGCTCCACCAGAGCAGGATTGCAAGCACGATGACCAGCACGGCGACCTCGACCGCCGTCCATTCGATCGGGCCGAGATATTGTAGGGCGTCCATCTCTTCTCTCCTATGGGGCGCGCGGGTTCGTTCACCCGAGGGTCACCCGGTTGGTGTTGATTGATGAAACGGGGAGACTGCGCACCAAAACGCTCGACGCACTTAGGGCGTGTCGAACGTTTGGGCTGCTCATTGTGTGGAAAAACGACCGCGCGTCCCGAGTCCCCAGTGAAGGGAGGCGTGGCCGTGAGCTATCTCACATCGGTGTTGCCTTGATAGACACTACACCAAATGACGTAGGCATAGCGCCAACGGGTTTAAAGATACTTCGCGCGAAAACCGAATAATTATTTCCAATGCTATTTCGAATAGCGTGGTCGTTGGCTTTTATAATTGGCAAGAGCGCGAAACGGCGCTCCTGACGGGTTAGAACCGTCGGCCCCCGTGACCGCACACGCTAGTCGAAGAAACCGGCGTCCTCTTCCGCAAGATATTTTTTCGCTCCCGCGGCATCGATGTCGAGGCCCAGCCCCGGTGCTTCGAGCAGGTCGACCATCGAATCCTTCACGATCTGCCCCTTGGGCAGACCAACAACGATATCCTCCCACCAGGGGTCGGAGGCGCTGGGATATTCGAAGGCGATATAGTTGGCGGGCAGCGTGGCGCAGACATTGATCAGTGCGCCGAGGCCGAGCAGGCCGTTCGCCGTACCGTGCGGCGCCATCATGATCGAGTGCATATAGGCGTGCTCGGCCACCCATTTGAGCTCGGCGATGCCGCCAATATCGGCGGGATCCGGACCGATGACGCGCACGGCCTGCGTTTCGATCAGTTCCTTGAAATTATGCCGCAGGTAGATCTGTTCTCCGGTGTGGATGGGAGTAGACGTCGATGTCGTGAGTTCGCGGTAGGCCTGCGGATTGACCCATGGCACGTAGTCGCCGGTCAGCATGTCCTCCAGCCACATCAGATTGTATTTCTCGACGGCCTGCGCAAAGCGGATGGCGTCGGGCAGGAACCAGCCGGGACCGCAATCCAGCGCCAGCGAGACCTTGTCGCCGAGCACCTCCTTCATGGCGATGACGCATTCGATCATATGCGCCATGCCGCGCTCGCTGATCTGGCCCTGGTCCATCGCCCCATGATAGGTCGGCGGCTGGCGCACGCCGTAGTGGAAGTCGGGCACGCTGGTCTTCATGTTGGAGTGAAAGCTGATGCCTTGCTTGACCATGAAGAAGTTTTCCGGCCGCTCCATCATCCATTTGACGTCGGCCGCGTAGTCCTCCGGCCTGTCGCCGGTGCGCTTCTTGCGTATGGAGCCGTTATAGACCCGCACCTGGTCGCGGACCTTGCCGCCGAGCAGCTTGTAGACAGGAACGCCTGCCGCCTTGCCGGCGATGTCCCACAGCGCATGCTCGATGGCGCTGACGGCGGCGCCATAGGGCTTGAACGAGCCCCGCTGGCGGATCTTCAGCATACAGCGTTCGACATCCGTCGGATCCTCGCCGATCAATACCTCGCGGAAATGCAGCACCCAAGGCTTGAGATAGGGCTTGGTGTACTCGACCTCGCCGAGGCCATAGAGGCCTTCGTCAGTGACGATGCGCACGATGGGGTGCTTGCCGATGACGGCGCACCGGAGATCGGTGATCTTCATGATGTCCTCTATTTCACCGACGAGAAGGCGGTTGGCGCGAGAAACTGGCTGGAAATATTGGCCAGGATCGGGCCATCGCGCTCGGACTCGTCGCGGACCTTGAGCCATGCCGGATCGGTGGTGAAGGCCTTCCATTTCACTTCGCGCTCGGCAAGGGATTCCCAGGCGACGAAATAGGTCAGTCGATTGCTGCTTTCGCCGACCACCGTGGTGAAGAACCCGGCTTGGCGGATGCCATGCTTTTCCCAGATGGCCAGCGTTTGGTCGGAAAAGCGCTTGAGCAAAGCCGGCAGCCTGCCCGGCAGACAGTCATAGATACGCAGTTCGTAGATCATGGTTTCGTCCGTTTCTTTCTTCGCCTCTACCTTGGGAGAGGTCGACACGAATGGTCGGTCGTTGGCCCCGTGAGCCTGGGGGAATGAGGGCGGGGGGTCTGGGCTAACTCCAGGTCCGGTCCCAGCTATGTTCATTGTCCCAATGCTCGGTGGATTGCCATATCCCCGTGACACCGGGCTGCAAATGCTGGCTGATAACTTCGTCGACGACGTCGTCTATGCCGAGGCCTGGCTTGTCCGGCACGGTGATGAAGCCGTCCTTGACCAGCGGCTTGGGCAGGCCCGTGACGATATCGTCCCACCAGTCTACTTCGACGCTGTGATATTCGAGCGCCATGAAGTTTTCCGTGGCCACCGCGACATGCGCGGCGGCCATCGCCGCGATCGGGCTTTCCGCCATGTGAATGGCCATGGCAACGCCATGCTCCTGCGCCGCGTCGCCGATCTTCTTGGTCTCGAGAATGCCGCCTGACGTCAGCAGGTCTGGGTGAATGACCGAGATGCCCGCGTTGAGCAGCGGCTCGAATGCCTGCCTCAGGTAGATGTCCTCGCCTGTGCAGATCGGCACCGACGTAGCCTGCTGCAGCTGCCGATACTGTTCGGTGTACTGCCAGGGGATCACGTCTTCGAGCCAGGCCGGTGCGTATTTCTCGATCCGCCGGGCTAGACGAATGCCATCCTGCAGCGAGATGTGGCCGACATGGTCGACGGCGAGCGGAATCTCGTAGCCGATCACCTCGCGGACTTCGTGGATATATTGATCGAGCAGGTCGATGCCCTTCTCGGTGAAGTGGAGACCGGTGAAGGGATGCGGTACGTTCTGCGCATCATAGGCGGCGTTGCGCGCCCGCCGCTCGTCCAGCGTGCGCGCCGGACCACGGGCGGCATGGCTGCGGAAACCGTCGAGCACGCCGGCCGGCGCGACCACCGCGCCTGGGATGTGGGAAATCTGCGCCAGCCCGAGATCCATCTTGAGGAATGTGAAACCGAGATTCATCCGCGCCTTGAGCCGCTTGCCGGTCTCGGTGCCGCTGGGCTTGTCCGCGTCGGTGTCGCAATAAACCCGCACCTTGTCGCGGAACCGTCCGCCGAGCATCTGGTAGATCGGCACGCCATAGGCCTTGCCGGCGAGGTCCCAGAGCGCGATTTCGATTGCCGAGACACCGCCACCTTGCCGCCCATGGCCGCCAAATTGCTTGATGCGCCGGAACAGCCTGTCGACGTCACAGGGGTTCTCGCCCAGCAACCGGCTCTTGAGCATCAGCGCATAGGTCGCGCTGGCGCCGTCGCGCACTTCGCCCAGGCCGACAATGCCCTGGTTGGTGTAGATCTTGACAAGCGCCGAGGTGAACGGCGCGCCGACGATCTCGGCGACGCGCAGGTCGGTGATGCGCAGCTCGCTCGGCCTGGAGTTCGTGTTTACACGATTGAGCGCCTCGCCGGCTGCGTCCGTCTTTGGCATGATCTATCCTCGTTCTGGTTGGCTACGCTTGGCGGGCCCGCACGCTGCGCCGGGCGAGAGCATTGCTAGCCCAGCTCAATCTCGTGGGCCTGCAGGTACTCGCGGTTCATCTCAACACCCAGACCGGGTTTCGACGTCAGCTTGAGGTTGCCGTTTGACACGTCGAGGGGTCTGTCGATGAGGTGATCGTATTTGCCAAGGTTCCACTCCGACGTCTCGAGCTTGTAGAAGTTGGGAACGGTCATCATCACCTGGGCTCCCGCGACCACATTGATCGGCCCGGCAGCGTCATGCGGCGACACCGGGATATAGTAGGCTTCGCACAGAGCGGAAATCTTCTTGAGTTCGGTGATGCCGCCGGTCCAGGTCACGTCCGGCATGATGTAATCGGCGAGCTTGTTCTCGAGCACCGGCACGAAATCCCACTTCGTGTGGCCGCGCTCGCCCCACGAGATAGGGGCGCTGACTTTCTCGCGCACCTGTTTGAGGGCGTTGAGGCTCTCGGGCGGACAGGGTTCCTCGAACCAGTCGATCTGGCCGGCTTCCTCGAGGCTCCGGCAGAGGCGAATGGCGGTGGGAACGTCGAAGCGACCATGCGCGTCGATGAGAATGTCGACATCGGGCCCCGCCGTTTCGCGGATCAGAGCCGTCAGTTCGGCGGCCTCGCGCTCGTCCTTGCGGGTCATGCTGCCATCGAGGTAGCCGTCCCGCTGCTCGCGCGATTGCCCATCGGCAGTGCGGCCCTGATGCGGGAAAGGATCGAACTTCAGCCCCGTGTGTCCGGACTCGACGATGTCCCGAATTTCGCGAACCACAGCCTCCTTGCTGGTAAACTTGCGTTGGTCAGGATGGGTATAGAGCGCGACCTCATCGCGTACCGGTCCGCCCAGCAGCTCGTAGATCGGCTTGCCAAGGACTTTGCCGCGGATGTCCCAGAGAGCTATGTCGATGGCGCTCACGCATTCGACGGCGGCGCCGCGGCTGCCCATATAGGTGAAGCTGCGGAATATCTTGTGCCACAGATACTCGATACGCGCCGGGTCCTCGCCTGTCACGGCGGCACCGATCTGCCGCAGGATCGTGCAGAGCGCGCGGTTGGCGAGCCTTGTGGTGGTGGTGATCTCTCCCCAGCCGCTCACCCCCTCGTCGGTCGTCACTTCGACGAACAGGAACTCTCCCCAATAAGAAGCACCGGACTTGATCAGCCACGGCCGAACGCTCGTGATTTTCATCTCAACTGCCTTATGCGAAATGGATCGGGATAGCTGCGTTCCGGACCGGATGTTCTATCCTGCCCGAGCGGCGCTGCGCGCGCGCATGTGTTCGAGGACATGCCGGCCGGAGCCTTCAACATGGCGCGCAATCAATTCGGCTGCCTCGTCGGCATTTCCCGCTTTTACATGCGCGATGAGCTCGCGGTGCTCGCGAAGGATCGCGGCACGCCGGGCGAGCGTGAAATTGAAACGCCGGCTCACAGCCCGCAGCACTTCGCGATGCTTCCACCAAAGCTCGGCGGCATGGCGGTTGTAGTGCCTTTGGTACATCACGGTGTGAAAGGCGGTATCCAGTTCGCTGTGCCTGAACGTGTCGGCAAAATTGTTCTCTTCAATCAGGCCTTGGATACGTTCGAGTTCGGCAATGTCCTCCACGGTAGCCATATTCACAAACCATCGCGTCAGTGCTGGCTCGATCAGGACTCCGATCTCGTAGATATCCCGGACAAAATCCTGGTCTATAGGCCGGACGCGCGCCCCACGGTTGGCAACAAAGGTGACAAAGCCCTCGCCCCGCAGCAGCTGCAGAGCCTCGCGCACGGGGTTGGTCGAGGTACCGTGACGCCGGGCGAGATCGGTGACCACAAGCCGTTCGTTGGCAGCGAGCCGCCCCTCGATGATGTCTTCCCTGATCAGTTGATAAAGCGATGCGCCCTCGCTGGAGGCCCCGATAGGGTCGATCCCTTCGGGTGGCTCTGCTTTGAAATCGCTTGCTTCGGCCAAGACTGCCCCCAAATCAATACACGCTTTAATCGATATCACGCACGGTTTCCATAAACAATGTACGATTTGGCGCGTTGACAGACAATCAACGATCTGAAAACGTATGAAGTGCTCGAAGGGATACATCGAACGGTATGTTCGGCCACCGACGAGCAGGACCGCTCGCCTCGACGCAGAGCGGCGTGGGAGAGAAACCTGGAGGATACCCTATGACGAGGATTTCACTCGGCGGTGCCGTCCTGCGCGGCGCTGTCTCCACTGCTTTGGTGGTATCGTTGATGTCCGCATCGGCGCTGGCTGCGGCGCCGGTCGACTTGAGCAAGTGGTCGCCCGAATATGTGCGCTCCATTGCGGGCACGCAGGATTTCGACACGGCCGCCGATTGCGGCAAGGTCACCCCTCTCGACTACAAGGGGCGACTGACTTTCTGGTATCAGGGCGTGTTCGAGGGCGACCCCGACCTCCTGCGCCAGTACTACAAGGATTTCTTCGAAACCTTCCGCAAGACCTACCCGAACATCCAGCTGGAAGAACAAGCCCTCACCTACAACGATCTTCTCGACAAGTTCCGCACGGCGCTCCTCGGCAATGCGGCGCCGATGGCGGTCCGCCTGCAAATCCTGGGTGGTACCGAGTTCGCCTCAAAGGGCTATCTGCAGCCGCTCAAGCCCGAGGATGTGGGTTATTCGACAGAGGATTTCTGGCCCGGCGCCATGAAGGCAGTGACCTGGGACGGGGTGACCTACGGCATTCCAACCAACAACGAGACGATGGCGTTCATCTGGAACGCCGACATCTTCAAGCGTGCGGGTCTCGATCCGGACAAGGCTCCTGCTACATGGGACGACGTCGTCAAATATTCCAAGCAGATCCACGACAAGCTCGGCATTGCCGGTTACGGCCTCGTGGCCCGCAAGAACGCCGGCAACACGCCGTACCGCTTCATGCCCCAGCTGTGGGCCTATGGCGGCGGCGTCTTCGACGAAGCCACCGCCAACCCGACCTATAAGGAGGTCGAGCTCAACAGCCCGCAGAGCAAGGCGGCGCTGCAGGCTTCCTATGACATGTATGTCCGCGACAAGTCGGTTCCGGTTTCGGCGCTCACCAACCAGCAGGCGGACAACCAGCCCCTGTTCGTCGCCGGCCAGCTCGGCATGATGATCTCGCACCCGTCCGATTACAACGTGATGCTCGACCTGCAGAAGAAGGCGACGGGTGCCGACAAGGACAAGGCGCAGACCGTCATCGACAACATGCGCTACGGCCTCATTCCGACAGGCCCGGACGGCAAGCGCGCCGTGGTGTTCGGCGGCTCGAACATTCACATCCTGAAGCCCGAATATGTCGAGGGCGGCAAGGTCGACGAGCCGGCTGCAAAAGCCATCATCTGCATGTGGACGAGCCCGGAATGGTCGCTGAAGATGGCCTATGCGGGCTCGAACCCGGGCAACCTTAACGGCTTCAAGACCAAATGGATGAAGGAACGCCTGGACAGCATCAAGTTCCTCGATGTCACGACCTCGATGCTGCCATACGGCATCCCGTTCCCGGCGCTGCCTCAGGCCCCCGAGATCATGAACATCATTGTCCCGGACATGCTGCAGAATGCCCTGACCGGAGCGATGACGGTCGACCAGGCGGCGGACGACGCGGCCCAGAAGGTAAAGGATCTGATGGGCGGACTCTAGAGCGGCTTTGACGCAATTCCGGACGGAAAGCCGTTTCACACTTTTCCCGGAAGTGCTTCAACCTGACATGCGATCTGACCGGCTGTGCCGATAGCAAGTGCAGCCGGTCGTCCCGAGGAACAAGGGCTCGCCACAGTGACGATCGTAACCGGCAAGGCCGAGACTGGCCGAAGATTGCAGCCCGGCCGGTCCGGCGTGCTGCGGAATGTCTGGCAGCATCGCGCCGACTATGCGTACGTGCTTCCCGCCATCGCCGTGATGCTCGTCGTCATCGCCTATCCAATCTACTACACGATCGAGCTGTCGTTTTTTAAGACGCCGCCAGGCCTGCAGCTCCGCGACAAGACCTTCATCGGCTTCGACAACTACACGGCCATTCTCACCAGTCCGGTGTTCTGGAAAGTCACCTGGAACACCCTGATCTGGACAATCGGATCCACTTTCTTTTCCTTTGTCCTGGGGTTTGGCGCCGCGCTGGCGCTCCACCGCGACTTTGTCGGCCGTGGTGTGTTGCGCGCCATCCTGATCATTCCCTGGGTCATCAGCGCGGTTGCCGCCTCCTATATCTGGAAGTGGATCTACCATTCGGACTTCGGAATCATCGGCGCGGTGCTGGTCGGCCTCGGATTGGCCGACCAGCCGCCGAACTTCATCGACAATGTCAGCACGGTGCTGCCCTCATTGATCGTCGTCAATATCTGGCGCGAGTTTCCGTTTGCCATGATCATGATGATGGCCGGCTTGCAGACGGTCCCCGAACAGTTGCTGCGCGCCGCGGAAGTCGACGGGGCCAACGCATGGCAACGTTTCTGGCACGTCACCTTCCCGCATTTGCGCAACGTCTCGACGGTGACGATCCTGCTGCTGGCGGTGGCCAATTTCAATTCCTTCATCATCCCCTGGATCATGACCGGCGGTGGGCCGTCCAACGCGTCGCATATCTGGATCACCCACATTTATGAGCTCGCCTTCGGCCGGCAGCGCTGGGGCGTCGCATCGGCCTATTCGGTGCTTCTGTTCTTGATGCTGATGGTGCTGGGCTATTTCTACGTCCGTGCGCTGGCCGGCAACGAGCGCAAGGAGGGGGGCGCATGAGCACGATTGCCGCCACAGCCCCTCGAGGCCGGACCCGGCGGCGTGTGCGCGTCGACGGATGGCGGTGGGCCGGGCGCATCTTTCTCGTGTTCATGCTGCTCTACACCGCGTTGCCGATGATCTGGATGCTGATCACATCGATCAAGTCCGGGTTCGCGGCGATGCAGTTCCCGCCGCAATGGTGGCCGGAAGAACCTACCCTCGCCAGCTACCAGAAGCTGCTCGATCCGCAAAACAGCGTCGGCCAGGATTTCCTTCGCTTCTTCTGGAACAGCCTTTTCGTGTCGACGGTCACGACGATCCTTTCGGTGATCGTGGCGGTCCCCGCCGCCTACGCGTTTTCGCGCTTCCGTTTCCCCGGCCGGAACTTCCTGTTCTTCGCCGTGCTGCTTCGCAACATGTTCCCGGCGGTGATCTTTCTCGTGCCGCTCTTCATCCTGATGCGCGCGATCGGATTGGTGAACACGCATGGCTCGCTCATTCTCACCTATCTCACCTTCGGCCTGCCGCTGGCGATCTGGCTGCTCAAGGGTTTTTACGACAACATTCCGGTGCAGCTCGAGCAGGCGGCGCGCATCGACGGGGCGACGCGGTTCCAGGCCTTCATCCTGATCGTGATGCCTCTATCGACGCCGGGTATCATCGCCACCGCAATCTATTCCTTCATCGGCGCATGGAACGAGTACATCTATGCCTACACCTTCCTTTCGAAGAACGAGCAGTTGACCCTGCCGGTCGGCATCCAGCGCTTCTTTTCGGAAAACACGACGGACTTTCCAGGCCTGATGGCGGCGAGCTTCATGATGAGCGTGCCCGTTGTGGTGCTGTTCCTCGTCCTGCAGCGATACTTCGTACGCGCCCTGACAGAAGGCGCGGTCAAGCATTAGGGAGTTGCCGATGGCCCACGTGGTCCTCAAAGATCTCGTCAAGACCTATGGCGGCTTCAAAGCTGTCAACGACGTTTCGCTGACGGTCAATGACGGCGAATTCGTTGCGCTCGTCGGCCCCTCAGGCTGCGGCAAGACGACGACGCTCAATCTCATCGCCGGGCTGATCCCGATAACGTCGGGCGATATCTTCATCGGCGACCGGGTGGTCAACGATCTCGATCCCAAGGACCGGGACATCGCAATGGTGTTCCAGAACTACGCGCTCTATCCGCAAAAGTCGGTCTATATGAACCTCGCCTTCCCGCTGCAAATGCGCAAGCTGCCCAGGGATGAGATCGACAAGAAGGTCAGGGAAGCGGCGAAGGTGCTCGATATGACGCAGTTGCTTGAGCGCAAGCCACGCGAACTCTCGGGCGGGCAACAGCAGCGCGTGGCCCTGGGTCGCGCCCTCGTTCGAGATCCGGCGGTATTCCTGATGGACGAACCGCTCTCCAATCTGGACGCAAAGCTGCGCGTGCAGATGCGGTCCGAAATCAAGCGGTTCCACCAGGACCTCAAGGCGACGATCGTCTATGTGACGCACGACCAGCTCGAGGCCGTGACGATGGCCGACAGGATGGCTGTGATGAACGGCGGCTTCCTGCAGCAATACGATTCGCCGGCGCAAGTTTTCGCCCATCCCGCCAACATGTTCGTCGCGAGCTTCGTCGGCAGCCCGGCGATGAGCCTTATCCCGCTGGAGGCATCGACCGCAAACGGCGGCACCGTTCTGACCAGCGCGGAAGGCTGGAGCCTGCCGCTGTCGCAACTCAACGCGCGCAAGGTTCTGGGAGCAACCACCAGGAAGATCGTGCTCGGCGCGCGACATTCGACGATCAAGCTGCACAAGAGCGCCGCCCCCGGTGCCATTCCGGCCAAGGCCTATACGGTGGAGCCAACCGGAGACGTCACCTTCGTGCAAGCGTTCCTCTCCGGCGCGATCGTCAACATCAGTGTGGGCCCCAACATCGCCGTCACACCCGACGAGCACATCTGGCTCGAGTTCGATCAGGAACGCATCCATCTGTTCGACGGCGAAACGGAGATGGCCCTCCATGCCGATTGAGACAGGGGAATGCGTGGGGGAATGCGTGTGAATGACCACAAAACTTAAGATCACGGCGATCAAGCCTTATCCGGTGTGGGTGGGAACCCGCAACCAGATGCTGGTCAAAGTCGAGACCGACCAGGGCATCTTCGGCTGGGGCGAGAGCGGATTGAGCGGTCGCGAGAAGGCGGTGGCCGGAGCGATCGAGCACTATCGCGAATTCCTCATCGGCCGCGACCCGATGCAGATTGGTCGGATCTGGCAGGAGGTCTATCGCAGCCAGTACTTCGAAGGCGGACGCGTTCTGCAGGCGGCGATTTCCGCCATCGACATTGCCCTTCACGACATCAAGGGCAAGGCGCTGGGGGCGCCGGTCTACCAGTTGCTCGGCGGCAAACAGCGCGACCGCATCCCCACCTTCGCCTCGACCGGAGACGAGGCCGAGGGCGATATTGCCATCGAACGAGCCCGGGAACTGTGCGCGCAGGGGTGGCAGGCGATCCGCTTCTTCCCCATCGGGCAAAGCAGCAAGGACATCTTCGAGCCGCGCGAGTCGATTGGCGCTACCGCGAGGATGCTAAACAAGGCACGCGAGGCGCTGGGCGACGAGGTGGTCCTTGGTATCGACTATCATCATCGGCTGTCGGTGGCCGAGGCGGCGAGCTTCTGCAACAAGCTCGGCCGTGGCGTGCTCGATTTTCTTGAGGAGCCGATACGCGACGAGACACCGGAGGCCTACGAATCCCTGCGCACGATGACCGACATCCCGTTCGCCATCGGCGAGGAATTTGCCAGCAAATGGCAGTTCCTGCCCTACATCGAGCGCGGCATCCACCAATTCAACCGGCTCGATGTTTGCAATGTCGGCGGGCTCACCGAGGCGATGAAGGTCGCTGGCTGGAGCGAGGCGCACTATGTCGACCTGATGCCGCACAATCCCCTTGGCCCGGTCTGCACCGCCGCAACCATCCATCTCGCCGCGGCGGTGCCGAATTTCGCGTGGCTCGAGACCAGGGCGCCGGAAAGGAAGCTGGGCTTCGACAATTCCGAGTTCTTTCCCGTCCAACCACGGCTGGACGGCCCTGATTACCCGGTCAGCGATTTGCCGGGACTGGGCGTCGAGATCAATGAAGAGGCGATCCAGGCGCAGAGCTTCCGCTTCTGGGAAGCGCCTCACCTTAAGCGCCGCGATGGTTCAGTCACGAACTGGTAGTTCAATCCAACCGGAGTCCATAATGACGCATACTCCCGATATCACGCAGCGGCCGCCAAAAGACCTGATCGACGCGCTAAGGGAGATTGGCGCCGCGACGGTTGCCGGCACGCTTGGCCACATGGGCTTCCGCAATCCGCACATGGTCGGTCCGGTGGCGCAGAACCACGGGAAGTCGATCGTCGGGCCGGCGCTGACGCTGCAATTCCTGCCGCAGCGGCCCGACCTCTTCAGCGAGGGAGAATACGCCGACCCGGAAACGCAATTGCACCGGCACGTGCTCTATCACGCTCAGGAAGGCGATGTGGTGGTGGTCGACGCGCGCGGCGACATGAGCTCCGGCGTCTTCGGCGATATGATGTCGACTTATTTCAAGGGCAGAGGCGGCGCGGGCATCGTCATCGACGGGTGCATGCGCGACCGGCCCAATGTCGAGAAGCTCGACCTCCCCCTTTGGCTGCGCGGCTGGACACCAAATTATCATGTGCAGACCAGCATCTACCCCAATGCCGTCAACGGGCCGATCGCCTGTGGCGGTGTCACGGTGATCCCCGGCGATATCATCGTGGCCGACGACGACGGGGTGGTGGTGCTTCCGCTCGCAATGGCCGCAAAAGTGATCGAAGAATCACAGAAGCATCACGAGTGGGAGGAGTTCTCCCGCATGAAGCTGATGCAGGGTGCGCCGCTGCAGCGCTACTATCCGCTGCATGACGATGCCCGCGGCGAATATGAGGAGTGGCGCAAAGCCAATCGCCCGGCGGATTGACGTGGGACCACGCGGCGTAGGTCGACTACATCCACTCCGTTGTGACGGCATTCGGCACCCGAGCCGTTCAAGAGGCAACTATTGCCTCGCAAGCAAGGGACCGGCTTCGCCGGCGGGCCCCGCCAAGCGCAAATGCGCTCTTACTGGTCCGTCTCAGCCGGGACCGCGTCGCAGACGAGCTTCCCGTTCAAGGAAGGCGCTTTCTTCGGGCGTGGCAGCAGCTCCGACACGGAAGGCGAAGGACGTGACTCGCGTCGCATTGGTGTCGATTCCGCACCGGAAGCTCAGATGGTACCATGTCGTTGCCGTGCGAAAAGCAGTGTCGGGGGCGTCAAGAGTATTGCCGACTTTCAGCGGGATAACTGGGATCAATTGGGGAAAATTGGACGCGTCCTTCAGCTCCTGCTCCAGAACGCTGGCGCAAAGTTTGGCCGCCCGCTGGTCGCGAGGCACGTCGGCCATCGAGTTCGTTGCGAACACATCACCGGTAGCGCCTTGTGAAAAGAGCTTGCGGACGCCCGGAAGGCCCGAATACGCCCGTGATGTGGCCGCGGCCACCTCCGTGGAGCTTGGCTCTCCGGTGCTTCCGCGTCCTGACTTCGCAGCCTTGGAAGGGCGGGGTTTCGGCACATTTTCGGGTCTGGTTTGAGGCGCCTGAGCCGACGCTGGAAGCTCGATCTCACCGTCGTCACCGGGGTTGGTCAAAGGCATTGCTGCCACGGATGCCTGCCTGTCCGCGTCTGGAGCCCCCGCCTCCTGTTTGTCTGCTTCCGGCTTCTCGTCAACCTTAGCTGACTCTGCCGGCCCTCCGGCGTCTGGCGCCGGAGCGGGTTTGCTCTCTGCATCCTTTGGAGCGGCAGCCGGCTTTGGCTCGTTATCCTTGGCGGGCGATGGGGCATTAGCGCTGCCTCCATCCAGGGACTTCCGGGGGCCGGTATCCTTATCACCGAACTGGAAAACGGGCTTCAGTACCTCGATTGGCGGCAGCTTTTCAGGCGCCGGCTTTTCAACCTTCTGTTCGGGAGGCTTTTCCGCCTCGGGTTTCGGTGCAGGCGGTGTGGGAGCAGGTTTCGGCTTTGGCGGATCGGGCGGAGGTACGAGTGCGACGTTGACCGGTTGCTCCTCCTGCGGCTGTTCCGGAGACGTAGGCAGGCCGTAAATCAGGAACGCGGCGATGAGCGCGTGCAGGATCAGCGATGCGGGCAAGGCCCACAGCAAAGTCCGACGCCGCTCAAATGTCTCGTCCTTCATGCCTCACGATGTGGAGCGAAACTGCGGCCGCATCAAGCGTTGCCGCCGCATTGGCGCATTTTAGCCGCAGCCCCAGCGCGCTCGTGCTGGGGCTGCGGCCGTTCCGCATCGTCCGATTCTGACGGCCCCTTGAGCGCCCAGGCGCTTCAGAATCTCATCATGGCGCCGCGTGGCAAGTGCGCGCACCGGCTGGTTGCCGTCAAAAGACACCACGACCAGCATTGCTACGATGGCTCGCCAATACCAAAAGATTGTGCTGAGACACGTTCAAGAGTTGCAGGCGTATATGGTACGAGCCCACATCTTGTCTTGCCGCAAAGTTCACCCTCTGATTCCCTGCGCCAAGGCTGTAAAAGCTGATTCTTGCACCTGGCGTGTTCAAACGGCGCGTTTCGGGATGAATCTTTTGTCGATCAATTCCAAGGAGACAAGACGATGAGCACCGCGGCAAGGCCCGTCATCTCTGAAATGCGGCCGAAGATAACCGTTGTCGGCGTCGGCGGTGGTGGAGGCAACGCGGTCAACAACATGATTGCGGAAAATCTGCAGGGGGCGGAATTCATCGTCGCCAACACCGACGCCCAGGCTCTCACCATGTCGAAGGCATCGCGGCTGATCCAGTTGGGAGCCCATGTCACGGAAGGCCTGGGCGCCGGATCGCTGCCCGCGGTCGGCCGTGCCGCCGCCGAGGAATCGATCGACGAGATCAGGGACCACCTTGCGGGAACCCATATGTGCTTCGTGACCGCCGGCATGGGAGGCGGAACTGGAACCGGTGCCGCGCCCGTCATAGCGAACGCTGCTCGGACAGCTGGCATCCTGACCGTGGCGGTCGTCACCAAGCCATTCACCTTCGAAGGAAAACGCCGCATGCAAGCCGCCGAAGAGGGCATCGAGCGGCTTCGCGAATGCGCCGATACCGTGATCGTTATTCCGAACCAGAACCTGTTCAGGATCGCCGACGCGAAGACGACTTTCGCGGACGCCTTCGCCATGGCCGATCGCGTCCTTTATTCCGGCGTGGGCTGCATCACCGACCTCATCGTCAAGGAGGGGCTGATCAATCTCGACTTCGCAGATGTGAAGTCGGTGATGCGCGACATGGGCCGCGCGATGATGGGTACCGGGGAAGCCACGGGTGAGGACCGCGCCAAGAAGGCCGCCGAAGCGGCTATCGCGAACCCGCTTCTCGACGAAGCCTCGATGATCGGCGCCAAGGGCGTCCTGGTCTCGATCTCGGGCGGCATGGACATGACGCTCTTCGAAGTCGACGAGGCCGCCACCCGCATCCGCGAGGAGGTCGACGCCGACGCCGACATCATCGTCGGCGCCATATTCGACCGGGCACTTGCCGGAAAATTCAGGGTCTCAGTCGTCGCTACAGGATTGCGGCCGGGACTTGAGATGCCACAGTAAAATCGCGACTGGCACTAGCCAGATGGCGGGGCAACCACAGGGTGGACATTTCAGCCCACATGGAAAATGATCATGTTGCCATGCACAATACTGCAGGGCTCTGATATCGACGCGAAGCCTGAGCGTAGAAGCGGATCAATCGACCCTCCGGGTCCAGCGAGTGGGGACGCAAATGGACAACCCCGAGAATGGGCAGTTGCATCGCGACGCGGGCGGGCGACCTCGTCGATCGGCCGGCTGGCTTGCCCGCGCCGTCCTGTCGGCGACATTCCTGCTCGGCATGGCTTTCAGCAGCACTGCGTTTGCGCAGGACCAGCAGCTACCCGTGGTGACGGCGGCCAAGCCGGTGGTCCGTGACATCGTCGAAGACGACGAGTTCGTCGGGCGCTTCGAAGCCGTTGACCAGGTCGCCATCCGTTCGCGCGTCAGCGGCTATCTGGACAAGGTCAGCTTCCAGGATGGCGCACTGGTCAACAAGGGCGACCTGCTCTTCACCATCGACCAGCGTCCGTACCAGGCGGCTTATGATGCCGCCAAATCGCAAGTGGACGTCGCCAAGTCCCTGCTCGAATTCTCCAAGATGCAGCTGGATCGCGCCGACGAACTCGCCAAGACCGGCAATATCTCAACCGCGACGGTCGACGACCGCCGGCGGGAATACCTTTCGGCACAGGCGCAGATGCAGGGCGCAACGGCTGCGCTGAGGTCGGCCAGCCTGAATCTGGAATTCACCGAGATCAAGGCGCCCTTGTCCGGCCGCATCGACCGCCGGCTGGTGTCGGTCGGCAACCTCGTACAGCCGGATTCCACCTTGCTGACGACCATCGTTACGCGCGATCCGATCGATTTCTATTTCGACGTCGATGAGCGCCTGTATTTCAGCTACGCCCGCGACGCGAAGGAGCGAGGCGGCTCGATGCAGGAAGGCGCCGGCGGGCTCGAGGTGGTGGTTCGCGTCGCCGACCGCGCGGAGGCGGTATTCAAGGGCAAGCTCGATTTTGCCGAGAACCGGATCGACAACGCGACCGGCACCATGCGGGTGCGTGCAACGTTTCCCAACGCCGACGGCGTTCTCCAGCCAGGCATGTTCGGGCGCATCAACGTGCCGGGGTCGCTGCCGCATAGCGGCGTGCTGGTACCCGACGAGGCGATCGGCGCCGATCAGGATCGCCGCATCGTGTTCCTGGTGGATGAGGCCGGCATGGTATCGGCGAAGCCCGTGCGCACCGGCCCGCTTCTCGACGGCTACCGGGTGATCCGCCAGGGCCTGACCGGCAACGAGACGATCATCGTCAACGGGGTGATGCACGCCAGGCCCGGCACCAAGGTGAAGGTCGAGATGGTGACGTTGCCGCCCAAGGTCGAGACCGCCGGATTGCAGCAATGAGGTTAGCCCATTTCTTCGTCGACCGTCCGATCTTCGCATCGGTCGTTTCGATCGTCCTGCTGATCCTTGGCGGGATTGCTTATACCCAGCTGCCGGTCGCGCAATATCCCGAGATCGCGCCGCCGACCATCGTCGTTCGCGCGCAGTATCCGGGCGCCGACGCCGAGACGGTAGCAGCGACCGTGGCAACGCCGATCGAGCAGGAGATCAACGGCGTCGAGGGCATGCTCTACATGTCGTCCTATTCGTCGGGCGACGGGGCGATGGCGCTGACCATCACCTTCAAGCTGGGCACCGATCTCGACCAAGCGCAGGTGCTGGTGCAGAACCGCGTGTCGGTCGCCGAGCCGCGCCTGCCCGAAGAAGTCCGCCGCCTCGGCATCACCACCACCAAGAGCTCGCCCGACCTGATGATGGTCGTGCACATGCTGTCGCCCGACAATACCTACGACCAGCTCTACGTCTCGAACTACGCCCGCTCGCGGGTGCGTGACATACTGCTCAGGTTGGACGGCGTCGGCGACCTTATCATCTTCGGCGAACGCGAATATTCGCTGCGCATCTGGCTCGATCCGGAAAAACTGTCGGCCCTGGGGATGACCTCGGGCGATGTGGTGCAGGCGCTGCGCGACCAGAACGTCCAGGTGTCGGGCGGCTCGATCGGCGCGCCGCCGACCAACATGGGCACGGCGTTCCAGTACACGGTCACTACGCAAGGCCGCTTCAACGACGCGCGCGACTTCCGATACGTGATCGTCAAATCGACCGAAGACGGCCGCCTGATCCAGCTGCAGGACGTGGCGCGCATCGAGCTCGGCGCCAAGGATTACGTCACCAACTCCTATCTCAACGGCAAACCGGCGGTGGCGCTCGCCATCTTCCAGCGGCCGGGCACCAATGCGCTCGCCGCAGCCGCGGAGATCCAGGACAAGATGAAGGAGCTCTCCCGCGACTTCCCGAAGGGGTTGAGCTACGACATCGTCTACAATCCGACCGAGTTCGTCGCCGAGTCGATCCAGGAGGTCTACAAGACGATCCTCGAGGCGATGGTGCTGGTCATCATCGTCATCATCGTCTTCCTGCAATCGTGGCGCATGGCGATCGTGCCGATCGTGGCGATCCCCGTGTCGCTGATCGGTACGCTGGCAGTGCTTTACGCCGCCGGCTTCTCGCTCAATATGCTGACGCTGTTCGGCCTCGTTCTGGCGATCGGCATCGTCGTCGACGATGCGATCGTCGTGGTCGAAAACGTCGAGCGCAATATCGCCACAGGGCTGGCGCCCAATCCGGCGTCGCACCTGACCATGGACGAAGTCGGAACGGCGGTCATCGCCATCTCGCTGGTGCTGATAGCCGTGTTCGTACCGACAGCCTTCATCCCCGGCATTTCCGGGCAGTTCTACCTGCAGTTTGCGATCACCATCGCAGTGTCGACGGCGATCTCGGCATTCAATTCGCTGACGCTTTCGCCGGCGCTGGCCGCACTGCTGTTCAAGCCGCACCACACTGCTGCGGCGCCGCCGCGCTTTTTCCTGGCGCGGTTCGGACAGGCGCTCGCCGACGGCTTCAATCGCGGCTTCGACAGGCTCGCCCATTGGTATTCGAACATCGTCCGCGTGCTGGTCGGCTCGCGGATAGCGATCGGCGCCATGCTGGCCGTTTTTGCGGCCCTCATCGCCGCCACGGTCTATATGGCGCAGACGGTGCCGCGCGGTTTCATTCCGTCGCTCGACCAGGGCTATGCGATCGTCGTCGTCCAGTTGCCGGACGGCGCCTCACTGTCGAGGACCGATGCTGTCATCCAGCAGGCGTCGCAGATCATCCAGAAAACCCCAGGCGTCGACTACGCAGTCGCCTTCGCCGGCTTCTCCGGCGCAACCTTCACCAACGCCAGCAACGCGGGCGTGATCTTCGCCAGGTTCAAGCCGTTTGACGAGCGACTGAAAGCCGGCCAGTCCGCGACCCAGGTCATCGGCAATCTGTTCGGCAGCCTGCAAAGCATCAAGGAAGCCTTCATTATCGCACTGCCGCCGCCGCCGATCCGCGGCGTCGGCAATGCCGGCGGCTTCAAGCTGCAGATCCAGGAGCGCAACAGCGCCGACATGCGGCAGATCCTGGCGCTTGCCTACGAAATCGCCGGCAAGGCCAACAAGACGCCGGGGCTGACGGGCGTGTTCACTACCTTCTCCGCGTCGAGCCCGCAATTCTTCCTGGCGATCGATCGCGACAAGGCGCGCATCCTGAACGTGCCGATCCCCAACATCTTCGAGACGCTGTCGATCAATCTGGGCACCGCCTACGTCAATGACTTCAACGCTTTCGGGCGCGTGTACCAGGTGCGGGCGCAGGCCGACCAGGCGTTCCGCCTCGATCGCGCCGACATTTTGAAACTGAAGGTGCGCTCGGCGACCGGCGCGCTGGTTCCGCTCGGCACGTTGATCGAGATCCGCGACGTCACCGGCCCGGCGCTGGTCCAGCGCTACAACATGTATGTCTCGGTGCCGCTGCAGGGCAACGCCGCGCCCGGCGTTTCCACCGGCGATGCGCTGGCCAAGATGGAAGCGATCACGGCACAGACGCTGCCGGCCGGTACCTCCTATGAATGGACCGAGCTCGCCTATCAGGAGCGCAACACCGGCAATGCCGCTGTCTATATCTTCGGACTGTCGGTGCTGTTCGTGTTCCTGGCGCTGGCGGCGCAATATGAAAGCTGGGTGCTGCCCTTCGCCATTGTGCTGGTGGTGCCGCTCGGCGTGCTCGCGGCATTGCTCGGCGTGTCTTTCCGAGGGCTGGACAACAACATCCTCGTGCAGATCGGCCTCATCGTGCTGATCGGGCTTGCCGCCAAGAACGCGATCCTGATCGTTGAATTCGCGCGGCAGGCACAGGAACGCGGCCTGTCGGTCGCCGAGGCTGCCGTCGAAGCCTGCCGGCTCAGGCTGCGACCGATCCTGATGACCGCCTTCGCGTTCATCCTCGGCGTCGTGCCGCTGATGATCGCAACGGGCCCAGGCGCAGAAATGCGCCAGTCGCTCGGCACCGCGGTGTTCTCCGGCATGCTCGGCGTCACCTTCGTCGGCCTGTTCCTGACGCCGGTGTTCTACGTCACGCTCAGGTCGCTGTTTTCACGGCGCAAGCCGCGTGCCGAGGCCGAGCCTTCGGCGCCGGCAGAGGCGCCATCGGAGACGGCTGCCGAATAGGGTTACGAATTCGCCGCGTCGGGCGCGGCTTATCGCTCCAGAAAATCGGCGCGACGCGGCAACGGCAACGATCTGAGTGATCTCGGCGTCGAGGTGCGGTGGAGACCCTGCTCGACGAGACGATGCCGGGCTGCGGCATAACTGGCACGCTCGCGGATGTCTTCGCGAGAAATGCCGGCATCCGCCAGTGTGCGGTCCGGGACTCGCCTCAAGCTCGCAAGCGTCTGGCGATAGGCAAGCCAGCGCGCGAAACGCTGTCGAAGTTCATAGAACATAATCGTCTCCTTTGGCGGGCGGAACGCCCGCGCCTGAATTAATCGAAAGCGCAAAGCATCGGTTCAAAGTGTACTCGATCGAAGGGATTGCGCCGGCTTCCTAGCCTGCCGAGGCGCTTGTCGCCGCCCCGCAAGGCGGGATTTGTCCAACATTTCCAAGGCTCGCATACTTGCGCGTGGTGCCCGCTTCGCGCTACAGCCACGGTCGCAACGATTTTTTCATTTCTGCAATATGGATATCGACTGGGACGATCTGAGGTTGTTTCTCAACGTTGCGCGGCTGGGTGGCTTGAGCGCTGCGACGGGAACCACGCGCCTAAGCGCGGCCACCCTTGGCCGACGCGTCACCGCGCTTGAAAAGCAGATCGGCGAACCGCTGTTCGTGCGTCAGCAGACAGGCTACCGGCTGACGCAGGTCGGTGACGAACTGCTGCGGCGCGCCGAAGATGTCGAGGCCGCAATGCAGTCGCTGACCCGCTGGCGCGAGGGCAGCCTGCCCGACCGCATTGTCCGCGTCTCGGCCGGGCCATGGACCTCGGCCTTCGTTTCCGCCCATATCGGCGAAATCTGGACGGTCGATGACGGCATAAGGGTAGAACTGATCACCACTACCGACCGGGTCGACATCGGCCGCCGTGCCGCCGACATCGGCATTCGCGGCGAGCGCCCGACCGAACAGTGGCTGGCCGGCCGTCAGAGCGGCAAGGTTGCACATGCCATTTATTCCGGACGCCACCTGATCAACGGCATCGCCGCCGGGTTGTTCGTCGGCGTCACTGGCGAAGGCGCAAACATTGCCTCGGCGCGCTGGCTGCAAGCTCATCACGGCGACCGCATCGCGGTGCGGGGCAACAACGCCCATTCGGTGCGTGAACTGGTGGCCGCCGGTGCCGGCCTTTCGATCTTCCCATGCTTCGTCGGTGACAGCGACCCGCGGCTGGTTCGCGTTGCTCAGCCCATTCCAGAACTCGAAACCGACCAATGGATCGTCACCCATCACGAGGAACGTCACTCCCCGCCGGTACGAAAAGTCGCCGACCGGATCGCGGCCTTGATGCGGGCGCATCAGCCGCTGTTTCGCGGCGAGACGCCTATCCGGTAAGCCTCAGTCGATCGCCCGCCAGCCGAGCGCATGCTGGCGCTCGTTCCTGGCCGCCACTGAAGCCGGGGACAAAGAGGCGGTTGTCGACACAGTTACGGCAAAGCCCGCGGTGGAACGTTAGCGTCTGACCGCCGGCTCCGACAGAAAAGTTCCTGCTCGAAATCCGAAACCGCTGCCATGCGCCTGCTGTGAGCCGCCAATGTCGCTGCTCCGTTGCGAGCTGTCCATAGATAGGCGCCGCGAGCGGTGGCGTCTCTCCCGTGTCGGCTCGGATAGGCGATCTGGAACGAGCGCCACATCCAAGAGCCGGCCGCATCTACTCCGCGGCCTGAAACCGATTGACCTGGATGATCGCCCTGATCTCCGCCCGGCAGGAGCCGCAATTGGTGCCGGCCTTCAGGGCGCTGCCGATGGCATCGACGGTCGCGCAGCCGGCCGTCACTGCCGCCACGATCTGGTTGACCCCGACGCCGAAACAGGAACAGACGATCGCACCGGCATCTGGCCGTTCGGCTCCAGCGCGGCCGGCGACGATGCGGAAGCGTTCGCGCTGGCTGGCGTGCACCTCCTCGAGCTGTTGCGCTGCCCAGCCGCGTGATACCGCGACCGGGCCGGACGCAACGAACAAGGCCCCGGCGAGGTGCTTGTCATCGAAGGCGGCGATACGGTGCTGGCCCGCGTCGCGGTCGTGATAGGCGAGCATTTCGGTTTCCGGCGGCGCGCCGAACAGGGACTGGGCAAAGCCTGTCCAGTCGATCTCCGCCTCGGCGAAAGCGAGTTCGATGCGCCAGCCACCCCTGCAGCGGGCTGCTGCCCAGTAGTCGGCGTCGATCGCCTCGGGACGTCGCCGCGTCACGGCGAAGCCAAAAGCTTTTGCGGCGAATTTCTCAAGCCGAACCGCGACGTGTTTCAAGGCGGGCTGACCGGAAACGGGGTCGGTGAGCGACGCGGTCAACGCGTCGAGCCGGCCCTTGGCGGCGAACTGGTCGGTCCAATGCATCGGTGCAAACAGACTGCCACGGCGCTGGCGGGACGTGATCATTGCGCGCACGAGCACCTCGCCGCGCGGGCTGGAGATACGCACGATGTCGGCGTCGCCGATGCCGTAGCGCTGCGCATCCGCAGGGTGAATCTCGACGAAGGGCTCCGCGATGTGCTGGGACAGACGGGGGCTTTTGCCGGTCCGCGTCATGGTGTGCCAGTGGTCGCGGACCCGGCCGGTGTTGAGGATGAGCGGATAGTCCTGATTGGTGCGGCTTTCCGTGGCGGCCCGAATGGCGACGAACCGCGCCTTGCGGTCGGCTGTGTAGAAATTGCCGTCGGCGAAGAAACGGGTGATGGAGGAACCAGCTGCGGTCTTCTGGGAGCTCGACGCTGGCCACTGGAAAGGCGCCAGCGCGTGATAGTCTTCTTCATCGACACCTGAATAGGCACCGATATCGAAATCGCGCGCGCCGTCATTCTCGAAGCCCGACAGCGCGGCGTGTTCGGCGAAGATTTTCGCCGGCAACGAATAGGAAAATGCTTCGCCAAAACCCATCCGCTTGCCAACCTCGGCGACGATCCACCAGTCGGGTCGCGCCTCGCCGGGTGCTGGCAGAAAGGAGCGCTGGCGCGAGATTCGGCGCTCTGAATTGGTGACGGTGCCGTCCTTCTCGCCCCATGCGGCGGCGGGCAACCGGACATGGGCATGGCGGACGGTGTCGGTCTTGGCCAACACGTCCGACACCACGACGAAGGGGCAGGCCTTGATTGCTGCTTCAACGGCGTCGGCATCCGGCATGGAATCGACCGGGTTGGTGGCCATGATCCACAGCGCCTTGATGCGTCCGTCGGCGAGCGCCTGAAACATCTCCACAGCTTTCAGGCCGGACTTTTGCGCAACGGTCGGCGCATTCCAGAAGCGCTGCAGGCGGTCGCGATGCTCAGGGTTTTCGATCTCCATATGGGCGGCCAACATATTGGCCATGCCGCCGACCTCGCGGCCACCCATGGCGTTTGGCTGACCGGTCACCGAAAACGGCCCTGCCCCGGGTTTGCCGATCCGGCCAGTGGCGAGATGGCAGTTGATGATGGCATTGACCTTGTCGGTGCCCGACGAAGACTGATTCACGCCCTGGCTGTAGACAGTGACGGTCTTCGCGGTGGCCGCGAACAGACTGTAGAACCGGGTGAGCTCATCCTCGCTGAGGTCGGTTGCGGCTGCGACACCGGCAAGGTCGAGTTTCGAGGCGGCGAAAAGCGCTTGGCCGAAACCCGCGGTGTGCGCAGAGATGTAACCGCGGTCGACCGCGTTGTGCTGGCCGAGATAAGCGAGCAGCCCCGTGAACAAAGCAACGTCGCCATCCGGCGCGATCGCCAGATGCATGTCGGCGATGTCAGCAGTCATGGTACGCCGCGGGTCGACCAGCACGACCTTCATGTCGGGCCGCTTTTCCCGCACTGCTGCGATGCGCTGGTAGAGAACGGGATGGCACCAGGCGAGGTTGGAGCCGACCAGCACGATCAAGTCGGCGAGCTCGAGATCCTCATAGGTGCCCGGCACGGTGTCGGAGCCGAAGGCGCGTCGGTGGCCGGCCACCGATGAGGCCATGCAGAGGCGGGAATTAGTGTCGATGTTGGCCGAGCCGATAAAACCTTTCATCAGCTTGTTGGCGACATAGTAATCTTCGGTCAGCAGCTGTCCGGAAACATAAAAGGCGACCGAGTCCGGACCGTGCTCAGCGATGGTCCGCGCAAAGGTCGTGGCGACGCGGTCGAGCGCTTCGTCCCAGCCGGCGCGGCGCCCGTCGATTTCGGGGTGGAGCAGCCTGCCGTCGAGGTCGATGGTTTCGGCCAGGGCCGAGCCCTTGGAGCAAAGCCGGCCGAAATTGGCAGGATGGTCGGGATCGCCGCGGACCGACACTTGCCCGTCCGCGGCGACCTTCGCCAGCACGCCGCAACCCACCCCACAATAGGGGCAGGTGGTCCTCACCTCGCGCGCTGCGTCGATTTCCATGATTCAGGCCGCGCGGCTGGCCAGCGCTTCCAGCGCAATGAACAGATGTTCGCCATCGATGCGCACCGGAATGGTGCGCACCACACCCTCATCGGCGCCGAGTGCCTTGCCCGTCTCCAGCGAGATCACCCAATTGTGCAAGGGACAGGTGACCGCGGTGCCATGGACAATGCCTTGGCTCAGCGGTCCGCCTCTGTGCGGGCAGTGGTCGTCGATTGCATAGACCTGATCGTCCTGGGTGCGGAAGACCGCGACCTTGCCTTCCGGCGTGGCGACGCAGCGCGCCCCACGGCGTGGGATGTCCGAGAGCGAGCCAATGGCGATCCAATTCATCATGCTCACTCCGCCGCCTGCGCAAACCCGACCGAAGCCATCGGCCTGAACTCGTGCTTGTCCTTGCCGGAGACGCGCTCCGACCACGGGTCGACCTGGGCGAATTTCTGGCTGAAGACGAAGCGGTCGTAGTAGGCCTTGCGCTTGTCGCCGTTGTCCATGATCTGGCGCTTGATCTCCGGGATGCCGATGCGCTTGGCCCATTTGTAGATGCGTTCGAGATAGCGGCCCTGCTCGCGATACATCTGCGTCAGCGCCACGATATGTTCGAGCGCCTCGTCTTCTGTCTTCACAAGGCCGAGCACCTCGGTGCCCTTGATGTCGAGGCCGGCCGCTCCGGCAAAATGGATCTCGTAGCCACTATCGACGCAGATCACGCCAACATCCTTGCAGGTTGCCTCGGCGCAGTTCCTCGGGCAGCCCGACACCGCCATCTTGACCTTGGCAGGGGTCCACGAGCCCCACATGAACTTTTCGATGCGGATGCCGAGGCCCGTCGAATCCTGCGTGCCGAAACGGCACCAGTCCGAACCGACGCAGGTCTTCACCGTGCGCAACCCCTTGGCGTAGGCATGGCCGGAGACAAAGCCGGCCTGGCCGAGATCGGCCCACACCGCCGGCAGGTCTTCCTTGCGGATACCGAGCATATCGATGCGCTGGCCGCCGGTGACCTTGACCATGGGGATCTCGAACTTGTCGACGACATCGGCGATGGCGCGGAGTTCCGCGGCGTTTGTCACGCCGCCCCACATGCGCGGCACCACCGAATAGGTGCCGTCCTTCTGGATGTTGGCGTGAACGCGCTCGTTGATGAAACGCGACTGATAGTCGTCGGCATAGTCGTCCGGCCAGTCGCAGACGAGATAGTAGTTGAGCGCCGGCCGGCATTTGGCGCAGCCGCAAGAAGTTGTCCATTCCAGCTCCTGCATGACGGCCGGAATGGTCTTCAGGCTCTTGGCGATGATCAGCCGGCGCACCTCGTCATGGCCGAGCGTGGTGCAGCCGCACATAGGCTGTACTGCTGCCGGGTTGTACTTGTCGCCGATGGTCAGCACCATCAGCTTCTCGACCAGCCCGGTGCAAGAGCCGCAAGAGGCCGACGCCTTGGTGTGGGCGCGCACGTCGTCGAGCGAGGTCAAGGCCTTGGCCGTGATCGCGCCTGTGATCTTGCCCTTGCAAACGCCGTTGCAGCCGCAGATTTCCGCATCATCCGGCAAGGCTGCAACGGCCGCCATAGGGTCCAGCGGGGCACCCCCCTGGTACGACTGGCCGAAGATCAGTGTGTCGCGCATCTCCGATATGTCGGTCTGCTTCTTCTTGAGATCGTTGAACCAGGCCCCATCCGCCGTCTCGCCATAGAGCACGGTGCCGATGATGCGATCGTCCTTCAGCACCAGGCGCTTGTAGACGCCGGCCGCGGCATCGCGCAGCACGATCTCCTGGCGGTCCTCGCCCTCGGCGAAGTCGCCGAGCGAGAACAGGTCGATGCCGGTGACCTTGAGCTTGGTCGGGGTGTCCATATGGACGAAAGCGGCTGCCTCGTCGCCGGCAAGCTGGCGTGCCGCAACGCGTGCCATTTCGTAGAGCGGCGCCACCAGGCCGTAGACCTGTCCGTTGACCTCGGCGCATTCGCCGAGTGCGTAGATATCGGGATCGTTGCTGCGCATGCCGGCATCAACGACGATGCCGCGGTTGACGGCGATGCCAGCCTCTTTGGCCAACGCCGAATTCGGCCTGATACCGACGGCCATCACCACCAGCGTTGCCGGAATGACGGTGCCGTCGGCAAGTTCGACCTGCGCGACCTTGCCGTTGCCTGTGATCGCCTTTGTGTTGGCCTTGGTGATGACCTTGATGCCGCGCTGTTCGACGGCGCGCTGCAGGAGATAGCCGGCGGCCGGATCGAGTTGGCGCTCCATCAGCGTCGGCATGACATGCAGCACGGTGACGTCCATGCCTTGGGCGTTGAGACCGGCCGCAGCCTCTAGCCCGAGCAAGCCGCCGCCGATGACCACGGCCTTGGCGCGCGACTGCGCGGCAAGCATCATCGCCTGCACGTCGTCGAGGTCGCGATAGGTCAGCACGCCCGGCAGATCATGGCCGGGCACCGGAATGATGAACGGCACCGAGCCGGTGGCGATGACGAGCTTGTCGTAAGGCTCGGTGACGCCATGATCGGACGTGACGGTCTTCGCCGTCCGGTCGATCGCGATGATCTTGTGACCCTTGTAGAGGGTGATGTTGTTGGCGATGTACCAGCCGTCGCCGTGGATGATTATTTCCTCATAGGCCTTTTCGCCCGACAGAACCGGCGACAGCATGATGCGGTCGTAGTTCACGCGCGGCTCGGCGTTGAAGATGGTGACGGTGTAGCGACCGGGAGCTTGCTCAAGCAGATGCTCAAGCATGCGCCCTGGGGCCATGCCATTGCCGATGATGACGAGTTTTTCGCTCATGGCGTTACTCCGCGGCTTCGACAAAGCGGTGGCGTTCGTAGAGGAACTTCAGCACCGCCTCGCGGCAGCGCAGGAAGGTGCGGTCCGAAGAGAGTTCGATGCGCCGGCGCGGACGCGCCAGCGGCACCGCAAGCACCTCGCCGATGGTCGCCGCCGGGCCGTTGGTCATCATGACGATACGATCGGACAACAGCACTGCCTCGTCGACATCGTGGGTGATCATGATCGTCGTCGAGCCGAGCCTGGAATGGATGTCCATCACCGCATCCTGCAGATGGGCGCGCGTCAGCGCGTCGAGCGCACCGAACGGCTCGTCGAGCAGCAGGATCTTCGGTTCCATGGCCAGAGCCCTGGCGATGCCGACGCGCTGCTTCATGCCGCCCGATATTTCGGCTGGCCGCTTGTCCTTGGCATGCGCCATCTGGACGAGATCGAGATTGCGCATGATCCAGTCATGCCTCTCGGCTTTGCTCTTGGTCCGACCGAGGACTTTCGATACCGCCAGGTTGATGTTTTCGTAGACGGTGAGCCACGGCAGCAGCGAATGGTTTTGGAACACCACCGCGCGTTCGGGTCCGGGGCTGTCGACTTCCTTGTCTTCGAGCAGCACGGCGCCGGCGGAAACCTTGGTCAGCCCGGCGATCAGGTTGAGCAAGGTCGACTTGCCGCAGCCGGAATGACCGATGATCGAGACGAACTCGCCCTTGTCGATGGTCAGCCTGATGTCCTTCAGCACCTCGCTGACCTGATTGCCGCGGGCAAAGCATTTGTCGATATGATCGAGTTTCAGATAGGCTTTCATCAAGCTCTCCTCACTTTGCCGTTGTGCCGCGGGTGACGAAGGCACCGACCGCCGCGACCAGACGGTCGAGGCAGAAGCCGGTGACGCCGATATAGGCGAGCGCGACGATGATGTCGGGCAGCCGCGACGAGTTCCAGGCATCCCAGATGAAGAAGCCGATGCCGACGCCGCCGGTCAGCATTTCGGCGGCGACGATGGCGAGCCAGGACAAGCCGATGCCGATCCTCAAGCCGGTGAAGATGTAGGGAGCCGCGGCCGGCACCATGATCTTGACGAAGAATTCGAACTGGTTGAGCCGCAGGATGCGCGAGACGTTGCGGTAGTCCTCGGGGATGTTGCGCACGCCGACGGCGGTGTTGATGATGATCGGCCAGATCGAGGTGATGAAGATGACGAAGATCGCCGACGGGCTGGAATCGCGGAACGCTGCCAGCGACAGCGGCAACCAGGCCAGCGGCGGCACGGTGCGCAGGATCTGGAACACCGGATCGAGACCGCGCATCGCCCAGATCGACTGGCCGACCAATGCTCCAAGCGCGACGCCTACGACCGCCGCCAGGCCAAAGCCGATGGCGACGCGCTGCAGCGAAATCAGCACCCGCCACGCCAGCCCGATATCTTGCGGACCGTTGTTGAAGAACGGATGAGCGATCAGGTCATAGGCCTCGTTCCAGACCTGGCTCGGCGGCGGCAGGCTGGCGGTGGGCGACGAGCAGGCGATCTGCCAGACGACCAGCATCAGGGCGATGACGATCGCTGGCGGCACCAGCGCACTGGCCAGTTTGCCGGCGATCACGATCGGATCAAAGCGGCGCCGCGCCTTGGCGGTGAAGGCGATGACCTCCGCCGGCTTCGCGGGGAACGCCTTCACCGTTGTGTCCTCGATAGTCTGAATCGACATGTCTGGGAAAAACTCCTTGGGCCACTGGCGCCGACGATTAGGCGGATGCCTTGATCTTCAGGCTGTCGAGATAGGCGGACGGGTTGGCGGGATCGAAGACCTTGCCGTCGAAGAAGGTCTCGACGCCGCGCGATGAAGACGCCGGGATGTCGGCCGCGGCAACGCCGAGATCCTTGGCCGCCTCGCGCCACAGGTCCTCGCGGTTGACCTGATCGACGAGTGCCTTGATGTCGGTGGTCGGCGCGAATTTTCCCCAACGGATGTTTTCTGCGAGGAACCAGCTGTCGTGGCTCTTGAAGGGATAGGAGACGCCGCCGTTCCAGAATTTCATGTAGAGATCGGTGCCGGAGGCGACGCGGCCATTGCCGTAATTGATGTCGCCCTTGAGGCGGCCGATGATGTCGGCGACAGGGACGTTCATCCATTGCCGCTTGCCGATGATGGCGGCCATCTCGTCCTTGTTCTCCATGGCCTCGCACCATTGCTGCGCTTCCATGACGGCCATCAGGATCGCCTTGGTGGCGTTCGGGTATTTGTCGATGAATTCGGCGCGCAGGCCGAGCGCCTTTTCGGGATGGCCCTTCCACAACTCGCCTGTCGTGGCAGCGGTAAAGCCGACACCCTGATGGACGAGTTGCTCGTTCCACGGCTCGCCGACGCAGAAGACGTCCATGTTGCCGACCTTCATGTTGGCGACCATCTGCGGCGGCGGCACCACGATGGTCGAAACATCCTTGTCGGGATCGATGCCGCCGGCGGCGAGCCAATAGCGCAGCCAGAGGTCATGGGTGCCGCCCGGGAAAGTCATGGCGGCCTTGATCTCCTTGCCGGCTGCCTTCTTGGCGGCAAAGGCGTCCTTCAGCTTGGAGGCATCGAGGCCGACGCCCGTGGCGGCATATTCCTGCGCCACCGAAATGCCCTGGCAGTCGTAATTGAGCCGCGCCACGATCGCCATGGGCATCGGCTGGTTGTTCTGCGTCACCTTGCCGGTGTGCATCAGGTAAGGCAGCGGCGTCAGGATGTGGGCTCCGTCGATGCCGTTGGCTTCGCCGCCGAGCATCAGATTGTCACGCGTCGCGCCCCAGGAGGCCTGCTTCAGCACCTCGACATCGGGCATTCCGTGTTTAGCGAACAGCCCCTTCTCCTTGGCGATCATTAGCGGTGCCGCATCGGTCAGCGCGATGAAGCCGAGCTTGGCGCCGGTGACTTCCGGAGCAGTCGTGGCGGCATAGGCGCCCGAGGGGAAGAGCTTGCGAGCCGCTATGAACAGACCGGCGGTCATGGCACTGCTGACAAGAAAATCGCGACGCGTCACATCCTTGAGCGACGTGCCTGTCCCGATCCATTGCTTCATCGTCTTCTTCATCGTCGTCTCCGGTTGAACGCGAGGGCGTTGGCCCAAAACAAAAAAGCCACCGTCCAGGCCTCGCGCGTCCGTACATCCGGGATCGCATCTTGACCTGAGCGGCAGCTTTGCCTGTGGCGCCCGCCATTGGACGCCTGTTCCGTGACCCGCGAAGGGCCTGACTATTTCAAAGCAGGAACCGTGCCAGTTTTGTATTGGAGGAAAAACATCAATGAAATCAGCAATCCGAAGCAATCCCATTACGCCGGCGCATAGGCTGGGAGGTCAAAGATTGTTCATTAGAGCAATTGCACGCACAATTTTTGTGCAATGCACAAGAATGGCGCAAAAACGATCAGGCTCGGAGCAGGCCTGATTTCTGACTGGCTATATAGGCGTCGATCTCGTCGGGATCGAATATCTGGCCATCGAAGAAGCCGTCCGGGCCGAGCACAAGGCTGGCACCCGCCGAACCGACAGGGGTTGCCGCCTTCAGCGCGCCCTCGACCTTGGCGTTGGCGCCGGGCAGCGCCACACCGAGCGGCTTCAGCGCCGCGCGGTAGAGGTCGGGCCGGTAGCAATCCCTGGCGATGGCGAGATTTTCCGGCGTGTGCGCGACGTCGCCCCAGCGCACCATCTGCGTGTAGAACCACAGCGCATGGCTCTTCCACGGAAAGTTCGCCGCCTTGTCGAACGGGAGGAAGAAGTCGTCGACATCCAGTTCGGCGCCGCCGCCCAGTTGGAGATGGCCGGTCAGGATCGGCATCTGGACAGCTGGTGGCAGGCCGAGGAAGCCAGCTTGAGCCATCACATCAGCCAATTCGGCGTAGTTCGCCGGATCCTGGCACCAGCGCGCCGAGTGATGCAGTGCGCGCAACAGCGCCGCCAGCGCCTCGGGGGACTGCTCTGCCCAGGCCTTGCGCGCGCCGATCACCTTCTCCGGACTGTTGCGCCACAACAACGCCTTGACGGTGACGATATGGCCGGTGCCGGCGGCAACCGCAGCGCTGTTCCAGGGCTCGCCGACGCAGTAGCCGTCGATCCGGCCGGCGGCCAGCGCATCGGCCATGAAGGGCGGTGGCACGATGACGATCTCGATCTCGCGCCCTGGTTCGATGCCACAGGCGGCGAGCCAGTAGCGCAGTTCGTAATTGTGCCCTGAGTGTGGGTGCACCACGGCAAAGCGCAGCGGGTCGTGGCCGGCAGCAGCGCGCTCGCGGATGAGCGCGCTAAGTGCGGCACCGGCGCGCGCTGGGTCGAGGTCGGCCTTGGCGCCAAGCGCCGCCATCCCGGCCCACACAGTGTTGGAGATGGTGACGCAATTGCCGCCGAGGCCGAGCGAGAACGGCACGATGGTTTCCGAGGCGAGCGGCGTCAGCCCAAGATTGCAGGCGAGCGGCATCGGTCCCAGCATATGCGCGAGATGGAAGTGGCCGATGGCGATGCGGTCGCGGATGTTGGCCCAGGAGGTCTCGCGGTGCAGCGTGAGATCGATGCCTTCGCGTGTAGCGAAGCCAAGCTCGCCGGCCGCAACCAGCACGGCACTGTCGAACAGCGGCATAAAGCCGGCGGTGATCTGGTGCTCGGCGTCCATGCTCATTCGTCCTCCGACGGCCCGAGCAGTCCGGCAGCGGTCACCAGACTCTGGGCGATGTCGCTAATCTTGCGGTTCTGGTTCATCGCCGTCTTGCGCAGCAGCGTGTAGGCGGCCTCTTCCGTCAGGCCGCGCGACTTCATCAATATGCCCTTGGCGCGATCGATCACCTTGCGGTTCTCGAGCTCACCGCGAACCTCTTCCAATTCGCGCGCCATGCGCGAGAAGGCGTTGAAGCGGCTGACAGCCATATCGAGGATCGGCTTGACGCGCTCCTGCCTGAGACCATCGACGACATAGGCCGAGACGCCGGCATCGACTGCTGCCTCGATCGAGGCCTGGTCCGAGCGGTCGACGAACATGGCGATCGGCCGCTTCACCGCGCGCGACAGCTGGAACATGCTTTCCAGCATGTCGCGATTCGGATTTTCGAGGTCGATGACGATGACGTCCGGCTCGATCTCGGCAATGCGGCGTGCGATGCCGATCACGTCATGAATGATAGTGACCCGCTCATGCCCGGCCTCGCGCAAGCCCGCCTCGATGATCGAGGCACGTATGCGGTTTTCGTCGATCACCAGGACGGCGAGTGGAGAGCGGACCATGCCTGCATTGTGACCAAGCGAAAGAATTGTGCAATGCGGGATCGTCGACCGGTCACAGGCCGATTCCCTGGTGCGTCGAGCTTGCCGCTATACGATCGATCCCATTTATCTGAGGAAGGGCACTGATTGCGGGCCAGATACTTTCCGGCTTCGCAACCAAGATAATCAGAAGTTCAACCTACCTCGGTCGGGTCCCCCCTTCTTGCCTTCGCAAAGTGTGTTGACGAAGTTCAAACGGGAACGCGATCTGACAAAAAGCGGCGCCAGCCGCCGAATGACGAGATGTCGGAAGCGCCTAGCAAGCCCACGGATTCCACCAGAAAGCCTTTGGCGGTGCTGCCGTCATCAAGCTCTATACTGCCAATGCCCAGCGGCGGCGGGATGGCGGCCACAAAGTGGCCGAAAGCGTCGGCAGGCAGCCGCCAGACCTCCACCTCGATCGCAGTGCCGTCGTTGCCGACACGGACCAGTCCCGGCTTGGGCGTGGCTTGGCCCGCGAGCTCATAAAGCTTGTATGAAGAGGCCGTCCTCATCGCCCGGCAGAACCGGGCACCAGCCTCCCTGAGCTGGCCATTGAGCGGCATTCCCGAGAGGTGAGCGCCGACCACCACCAATTCGATCGTACCGTCTTCGGCCGATGCGCCGACAGGCTGCGCGCCCGGCTGCCGCCAGCCAGTCGCGCCGAGGGTGAGGCCGCTCGCGGCATGGAGATCGCGCGCGACGGACGCCACAAGGCCGTCCAGTCCGGCGGCCGCAAGCAGCGTCACACTCATCGGCAGGCCGTCATCGCGCGTGCAGGTCGGTACGGCAATGCCGCACATATCGAGCAGGTTGACGAAATTGGTGTAGGTGCCGAGCCGGCTGTTGGTCTCGACCGGATCGGCGAGCACGCCGGCAGTGGTGTAATGCGTCGGCGCGGTCGGCACGCAGAATAGGTCGACCGAGGCGATGACCGGGGCGAGCTTCGCCTTGTAGGCCTGCAAGGCATAGAGGCCGCGAAAGGCGTCCGCCGCCGACAGACTTCTGGCGCCGCCGATGATCTTGCGCGTCGCCGGATGCATGGCGGCTTCGTTGGCTTCCATGAAATCGCGGATCGCCGCATAACGTTCGGCCACCCAGGCGCCCTCATAGAGGAGGTTGGCGGTGGCGTAGAAATCGCCGAACGGGATTTCGACCAGCCGGCAGCCGAGCCGCGACAGCATGGCAAGCGAGGCCTCGAAGCCATCCTGCATCGCCGCATCGCCGAAGAATTTCAGGTCGGCTTTTGCCGGGATGCCGACGTTCAGCACCGGCGGGCGGGCGGCGAGCGGCTGGACGGCGATGTCGCGCGAATAGGCATCGGCCGCATCGCGCGCGGCTGCGATCGAGAACACCAGATAGGCGTCGTCGACGGTCAGCGCGAACACCGAGACGCAGTCGAGCGTGCGGCAGGCCGGCACGACGCCGGCCGTCGACAGCGCACCGACGGTCGGCTTCAGCCCGACGATGTTGTTGAGGCCGGCCGGGATGCGGCCGGAGCCGGCCGTGTCGGTGCCGAGTGCGAAGGAGACGATGCCGCGCGCCGTCGCCACCGCCGACCCCGAGGAGGAGCCGCCCGGCACGAGCTCCGCGTCGATGGCGTTGCGCGGGATCGGCCAGGGCGTGCGGACGCCGACGAGGCCGGTGGCGAACTGGTCGAGATTGGTCTTGCCGACGACGAGCGCGCCGACGGCCCTGAGCCGCGCCACTACGGTGGCGTCACTGTCGGGCCAGTAGGTGTATTCGGCGCAGGCCGCCGTCGTCGGCATGCCGGCGACGTCGATGTTGTCCTTGACGGCGAAGGGAATGCCCCAGAGCGGTTTTCCCAGCGGGTCGAACGGGCCGAGCGCTTCGGCCGCCGCAAGCAGATCCGCCCGGGCGGCGAGATGGATGAAGATGCCCGGATCGTCAGCCGTCTCGATGCGGGCATAAATCGTCGCGATCACATCGCCAACGCTGACGCCGTCCCGATAGGCCGCGTGCAGGCTCGCTATGTCGAAGTGGACATCACTCATCTCGTTTCCCCCAGAATGATCACCGGCAGGTCCCACTGGATCAGCACGACGCAGCCGCCCTTCGTCCACACCGAATGCTCGGTCCCGACCGGATTGAGGATCACGCTGCCGGCAGGATAGTCACCGTTCTCGTCGCTCTGGATGCCTTCCAGCACGACGATGGTCTCCAGCCCGACATGGCGGTGGCGCGGCACGCCGGCGCCAGGCTGGTAGCTGAGGATGGCGACCGAGGGTTCGACCGGTCCGCCCTTGAGCAGCCAGTGCACCCTTATGCCGTCGCGGAAATGCTCGAGCGCCAGATCGCGCCAGCCGCCGTCGAGCAGGCCGGCAAAGGCAAGATTAGGCATTGGCAATTCCCTCGAGCACCTGGTCGGTCGTTGCCGTCCAGCCAACGATGGCGCCCTGCGCCCTGATCATGGCGATTGCTGCCGCCTTGAACTCGGGAAAATAACTTTCCGTCGCGTCCTCGGCGAGCAGACACTCATAGCCGCGATCGTTGGCCTCGCGCATCGTCGTCTGTACGCAAACTTCGGTCGTCACGCCGGCAAAGACGAGTTGGCGGGCGCCGATCCACTTGAGGTCGTTGCCAAGGCTGGTCGCATAGAAGGCGCCCTTGCCGGGCTTCTCGATGACGATCTCGCCGGGCAAGGGCGCAAGCTCGTCGAGGATCGCGGTGCCGGGTTCGCCCGCGACCAGTAGACGTCCCATCGGGCCCATATCGCCGATGCGGATCGACGGATTGCCGCGGTCGCGCTTGGCCGGCGGCAGGTCCGAAAGGTCGGGCCTGTGGCACTCCATGGTGTGGATCACCGGCAGGCCGGCGGCGCGAAAGCCTTCGATCAGCCGCTTCACTGTCGGCACGATCGCGGTCACGCGGCCGACGTCGTTGCCGAGACTGGCGCCGAAGCCGCCGGGCTCGGCGAAGTCTCGCTGCATGTCGATGACCACCAGCGCCATGGTCTGCGGCTTGAAGGTGAAGGAAAACGGCAGCGCATCGATTTCCGCCATCAGTGATGTCCCGCCATGTGTTCGCCGATGGTCTGCACGCTGGCCTGCGCAATCGGCGTCTCATAGACCAGCGCGCCGTCCGACATGACGAAGATGCGGTCGGACAGTTCGAGCAGTTCGTCGAGGTCTTCCGACATCAGAAGCACGGCGGCCCCCGCATTGCGCGCCTTCATGATGCGGGCGCGGATTTCGGCCACCGCCGAGAAGTCGAGGCCGAAGCACGGGTTGGAGACGATCAGAAGGTCGACTTCGCCGGTCAGTTCCCTCGCGAGCACGGCACGCTGCACATTGCCTCCCGACAGCGAAGCGATTGGCGAGGCAAGCGAGGCGGTCTTGACCTTGAACTGCTCGACCAGCCTGGCGCTGAATGCCTTGATGGCGCCGGCGCTGATCCAGCTCACTGGCTTGCCGTTGCTGTCGATGTCGAAGGTGCGGAAGGAAATGTTCTCGGCCACCGTCATCTTCGGCGCGCAGGCGTTTTTCAGCGGCTCTTCCGGGATGAGCCGGACGTTGAGCGCACGCGCCTCGGCGCGCGTCGCCGCGTAGGCGGTACCGCGCACCATGACTTCGCCGGCATCGCGGGGGCGCTGCCCGGCCAGCACTTCGAGGAATTCCTTCTGGCCGTTGCCGGAAATGCCGGCGATGCCGACGATCTCGCCGGAGCGCACGCCGAGATCCTCGATCCGGATCGACTTCAGCCCGGTGCGGTCAGGCGCCTTCAGCGCCGTGACCTTGAGCACGATCTCGGCGTCCGGCATGGGCTCGGCGCGGCTGTCGAGCGCGGCGATCGGCTGGTCGCCGATCATCATCGCCGCCATGGCTTTGCGGTCTAGATCGACGACGCGGCCGGTGCCGGTCAGCCGACCCTTGCGCAGCACACTGACGTCGTCGGCGAACGCCGTCACCTCGTGGAATTTGTGCGAGATCATCAGCACGGTGAGGTCGCCGGCTTTTGTCATGTCGCGCACAAGGCCCAGCACTTCCTGCGCCTCGCCGGGGGTGAGCACGGAGGTCGGCTCGTCCAGCACCAGGAAGGACCGGCCAAGATAGAGCTGCTTGATGATCTCCAGCTTCTGCTTCTCGCCGGCCGCCAGTTCGGCCACCTTGACGTCGAGCGGCAGCTTGAACGGCATGCGATCCATGAACACGGCAAGGTCGCCGCGCTCCTTGCGCCAGTCGATCACGCCGGGAACCTTCTCACGCGAAATGACCAGGTTTTCGGCGCCGGTCAGCGACGGGACAAGGGTAAAATGCTGGTAGACCATGCCGAGGCCGAGCGCCGATGCGTCCCTGGGGCTGGCGATCGCCACCTCGCGGCCGTCGACCAGAATGCCGCCGGCGGTCGGGTGATAGAAACCCATCATGCATTTGACCAGCGTCGACTTGCCGGCGCCGTTTTCGCCGAGCAGGGCGTGGAAAGAGCCGGCCGGCACCTTGATCGAGACATCGCCCAGCGCCGTGAAGGCGCCGAAACGCATGGTCATGCCGATGGTCTCGACGCCGACGGCCTTGCCGGTGATCGCGCTCATCCTGGCTTCCTCACGGCAGTTGGGCGACAAAGGACACCGCGTTCGACACCGCGCCGAAGACGCCGCCCTGCATCTTGATCATCTTGATGGCGGCGAGATGATTGCCGTAGTCGGTCGCCCCGCAACAATCCTCCAGCATGACGCATTCGAAGCCGCGGTCGTTGGCCTCGCGCATGGTGGTGTGGACGCAGACATCGGTGGTGATGCCGGTGAGCACGATGTTTTCGATGCCGCGCTGGTTCAGGATCAGTTCCAGGTCGGTGGCGCAGAACGAGCCCTTGCCCGGCTTGTCGATGATCGGCTCGCCCTCGATCGGGTAAAGGTCGGGAATGATGTCCCAACCCGGCTCGCCGCGCACCAGGATGCGCCCGCAAGGACCGGGATCGCCGATGCCGGCATTGATGCGGCGCGAGCGCCAGCGCTTGTTGGCCGGCAGGTCGGCGAGGTCGGGCCGGTGACCCTCGCGCGTGTGGATGATGGTGTAGCCCTTCGCCCGCATCGCCGACAGCACCGACTTGATCGGCTCGATCGGCGCCCGCACCAGCGACAGGTCGTAGCCCATATGGTCGACATAGCCGCCCGGCCCGCAGAAATCGGTCTGCATGTCGATGATGATCAGCGCCGTGTTGTCGGGGCGAAGTTCGCCATTGTAGGGCCATGGATAGGGGTCGGCGTCGATGTAGCGCTGGGTGATCTCGGCTCTGGCGTTCATGGCAAAAACTCCAGTTATTTGGTGATCGACAATTCGCCCGGCGCGCCGGCAAGCGAACGGCTCGGCGACGAGGTGGCGATCATGATGATCAGAGTGAGGATGTAAGGCGCGGCGTAGAACAGGTAGTAGCCTTGCGTGACGCCGACCGACTGCAGCGCCGGGCCTAGTGCGCCCGCGCCGCCGAACAGAAGGGCAGCGGCAAAGCAGCCGAGCGGATTCCAGCGCGCGAAAATGACCAGTGCCACCGCCATCAGCCCCTGGCCAGACGAGATGCGCTCCGTCCAGCTGCCGGGATAGTAGAGCGACAGATAGGCGCCGCCGATACCGGCCAGCGCGCCGCCGACACCGGTGGCGACGAGGCGCACCGTGTTCGGGTTGAGGCCCATGGCGCGCGCGGCGTCGGAACTGTCGCCGACGACGCGCACGATGAGGCCGGCGCGAGTGTTGCGGAAGGCCCACCACAGGACGAGCGAAAGTGCCGCCCCGATCAGGAACAGGACGTTGACGTCGAGCGCCGCCTGCACCTGCGGAATGTCGGACCATGCGCCGAACGGAATGGCCGGAAGGTTGGACGCCTTCGGCTTGATGAACGGCTTGCCGAAGAAGAAGGCGAGCCCCGAGCCGAACAGCATCAGCGCGATGCCGATTGCGATGTCATTGACTTTCGGGAATTTGCAGATCCAGCCATGGAACAGGCCGAAGCAAAGGCCGGCGGCCGCGGCGGCCAGCAGGCCGAGCCATGGCGAGTCGGTCATCACCGCGACCGCATAGGCAGTCATGGCGCCGAAGACGAGCGTGCCTTCGAGGCCAAGGTTGATGCGACCGGAGCGCTCGGTGATGGCCTCGCCCAGCGAGACGAAGATGAAGGGCGTCGACACGCGGATGGCACCGCCGAGGATGGCGAGCGGCACGCCCCAGAGACCGATCTCGGTTGCGTCCATCAGGCGGCCCTCTGCCACAGGTCGGGATTGAAGGCCTTGAAGCGGCCGTACAAGGTCTCGCTGAACAGGATGACGATGAACAGCATGCCTTGCAGCACCAGCACGGTGGCGTCGGGCAGGTCCATGCGGCGCTGGATCAGCCCGCCGGACGCGTCGATGCCGCCAAGCAGGATGGCGACCGGGATGATGGCCAGCGGGTTGTGGCGAGCGAGGAAGGCGACGAGTATGCCGGTGTAACCATAGCCGGCGGCGAGCGAGCCGTTGGCGCTGCCTTGCACGGCCGCGACTTCCAGCATGCCGGCAAGGCCGGCAAAGCCGCCGGCAAGCGCGGTAAAGCCGACGATGAGCGGTCCGACGGCCAGCCCCTGCACCTGCGCTGCCCTGACATTGCCGCCGGCGATACGGGCGGCGAACCCCCAGCGGGTCTTTTCGATCAGCACCCAGGAGAGCACGCAGGCGACGACGCCGACGGCAAGCCCCCAATGCACCTCCATGCCCGGAATGTTGCCGATGCGGTAGATGTCGGCGAGCGGCTGAGTCGAGGGCTTGTTGAGCGAGGCCGGGTCGCGCAGCGGCCCTTCCACCAGCTGGTTCATCAGGGCGATGGCGATGTAGGCCATCAGCAGGCTGGAGATGGTTTCGTTTACGGCCCGGTAATGGCGGAGCGCGCCGACGGCACCTATCCAGATGCCGCCGGCGGCCATGCCCGCCACGCCCATGGCAAGAATGACGATTGAGGATGGCGCGCCGCCCAGCGCCACGCCGATGGCAGCGGCGGCGACGCCGCCGAGAACGATGGCGCCCTCGCCGCCGATGACCACGAGGCCGAGCCGCGCCGGCAGCGCCACGCAGAGCGCCGCGAGCAGCAGGGGCGCTCCGCGCGACAGCGAGTTCTGGATGGAGAACCACGAGCCGAAGCCGCCGCGCCACATGGTTTCATAGAGCTGGACCGGCGACTTGCCGACCAGCGCAATAAACAGGCTGAACAGGACCATGCCGACGACCAGCGCCGCGAGCGGAATAACGAAGGCTTCCGCCCGCCTGGCGATCCATTCGAGCGCCGCCGGATATCCCCTGGCGCCGAACAGTGCCGGCGCCTCCGCACTGCTGGTCGTATCCGTCATGGGCCCCGTCTCCGCGCTCAGCTTCAGGCGGTCGAGCCGACGACGCCCTCGACGAGATAGTCCATGCTTTCGAGCTCGATGGCGGTCTCGGCGAAGGCCTGGCCTTCCGTCGCCACGACGGCGCCCTTGTTGCTCTTCAGCGGACCCTTGATGACGGAGAAGCCGCCTTTCATCATTTCGGCCAGGGTGGCGTCGAATTGCTTGCGGGCCGCCTCGCCGACGGCGGGACCGAGCGGGCTCATCTTGACGAAGCCGTCGGCCAGTCCGCCGCGGGTGAAATTGGGAAGTGGCGTGCCGGCGATGAGGTCGTCGACGAACATCTTGTAGACCTTGGCCCAGTTCCACTCGGCACCGGTGAGGTATTTTTCCGGCGCCAGCGGGCTCTGGTTGGCGTGATAGCCGCAGACGAAGGCGCCGCGGCCGGCGGCCGTCTCGACCACCACTTTCGGGCTGTCGACATGGCAGGTGATGACGTCGGCGCCCTGGTCGACCAGGGCGTTGGTGGCTTCCGCCTCCTTGACCGCCAGCGACCACTCGCCGGTGAAGATGACCTGGCAGGTGATGGTCGGGTCGACCGAGCGCGCGCCGAGCAGGAAGGAATTGATGTTGAGCAGCACCTGCGGGATCGGCTTGGCGGCGACGAAGCCGAGCTTCTTGCTCTTCGAGGTGTGGCCGGCGACGACGCCGTTGAGATACTGGCCCATGCCGATATAGCCGAAATAGGAACCGGCATTCATCGGATGCTTGTCCTTGCTCCACATGCCGCCGCAATGGCGGAACTGCACGTCGGGGAATTTCGCGCACATGGCCAGCATGTGCGGGTCGAAATAGCCGAAGGAGGTCGGGAAGATCAGCGAGGCACCATCGAGATTGATCATCGATTCCATCGTCTTCTGGACGTCGACCGTCTCGGGAACGTTTTCCTCCTCGACGACGGAGATGCCTTCGATGCCCTTCAGCGACGCCGCCCCCTCGGCATGCGCCTGGTTGTAGCCGTAGTCGTCCTTCGGGCCGACATAGACGAAGCCGACGGTGGCGGCGGCGGCGAAGGCACGGCTGATCGGAAAGGATGCCGAGGCCAGGCCGAGTGCGGCTCCCGCGGCGGAGGTCTTGAGCAGTTGGCGGCGGTTAAGCATGAATCTGTCGGTCATAGTGAATGCTCCCCTTTGGGACCCTTTTCCGGGTCGGTTAACATGCCGTCAACAAAGTGCATGCAATCACCGTGCCAGTTTTAGAATTGAAATTTATCTAATAAAATCAGTTATCGTATCGAAAGCTCGTGCTCACAGCAGAGGCAATTGCATGCACTTTTTGCCTTGAAAATAGCCAGTTTGACAGGCAGATTAAAATAGAGGCATAGAGGGCATATCGAGTCGAAGGACCAACGAGTCGGCCGACTCCACGAGAAGACGCGACGGAGGAAACTTGTCGGGGAAGCGCAGCTTGATCAGGTCGGGCACGACCGTGGATCAGATGGTGCGGGCGATCGGCGACCGGATCGTCACCGGCTACCTGCGCCCCGGCGAAAAGCTGGACGAGGCCTCGCTCGCCGCCCGCTTCGACGTATCGCGCACCCCGGTCAGGGAGGCGCTCGGCCAGCTCAGCGCCATGGGCCTGGTCGAGAGGCGACCCAACAGGGGCGCTATCGTCGCCGTCGTGACGCAGGAGCATCTCGCCTCGATGTTCGAGAGCATGGCCGAACTGGAGGCGATCTGCGCGCGCTTCTCGGCCGAGCGCATGACCAGCAGCGAGCGCCGCGGGCTCGAGATCGAGCACCAGGCTTCAGCGCGGATGGTTCAGCTGGGTGCCGAGGAGGACTACGAGTATTTCAACACCGAGTTCCATAGCCGGCTTTATCGTGGCGCCCACAATACGCATATCCACGATCTCACCGTGATGACCCGCAGCCGGTTGGCACCCTTCCGCCGCGCGCAGTTCATGCTACCCGGACGGCTGGCCAAATCCTGGCAGGAACACGACCTAATTGTCACCGCAATCATGCGCGGAGACAGCGTTGCTGCGGGCATGGCCGCCAGGGACCATGTCTCGATCGTCAGCGAAGCGAGCGCGGTGTTCGCGACTGACGATCGCAAGCCAATTCGGCGGGACGTGGCCTGAAAATTTCCGGACAGCCCGAGTGCCCGCACGATGTCGCTTCCAGGCAGCGCAAAGTTTCACTCCAACGACCGTGATGCGACCCAAAGCTGCCATCCGGTATAAGGTGACCCCTTATCGGCGAATGGCTGAACCAGTTTCTTGTCGACCTTGGCGAACCGCTTCGTACCTATTGGCGGATAACGATTATTTAGCCGCGGAGGGTCCTCGTTTTCTACACAAGATCAATATGCTAGCGGCTGGTTCGCCAACCCTAGGCAGATGATGGACGTTCTCGGCCACAACGACATCGACCATGCGGAGCTCTATCTTGGGAGGCGTCGCAGGTGCGTTTGGCCGTGCAGTTGGCGCATCGACCGTTACGGGACAAGACCTGTCGCTCGGTAGGCTCGGATCGTCCGGTCATAAATGCCGATGTCCCGGCAGCCACGCGCGACCAACTGGGCCCCCTCGATGGCTGCGAAGATCGCCATCGCGTGCTCCTGCAGGTCTTGGTCGGTGGCGGAAGGCTTGGCCCGCGAGAGCACCTTGGCTAGCCAACCGACGTTCATAGCGGCGAATTTGTCGACCTCGGTCCGAACCTCCGTGGGAAGGTTGTCAAGTTCCGCACTCATGATCCCGCACAGGCACATGCGATTGTCGTTGGCCAGAGCCGAGCGAAATATCTCGGTATATTTGTCCATGCACCAGGTCACGTCCTCGGACGTCGCCAGGAGCTCAGCGAGATATGCTGCCCCCTCCTCGGTGTAGCGACGCGCCAACGCCGCGCCGAGGACGCCCTTGGTCGGGAAGTGGTAGTGCACGCTGGCGCTTTTGATCCCCACCTCTTTCGCGAGTTCGCGAAAGCTGAGCGCATTGTAGCCATGCGACTGCACCGTCGCTCTTGCGGCGGTCATGACCGCCTCGCGCATATCCGTTTTGGTTTTAGCCATCGTCGATCCATACCTATCACTCGATAGATAGTTGTTGACGCGACAAAAGGGAAGGGATAAACGACGACTGCAATCTATCTATCGATAGACAGACAGAAGGAAACCTCCCATGAAAATCTTCGATCGCCCGGGCTTTCCCAATCCAGCCCGTATCCGCATCGTGCTCGCCGAGAAGGGTCTCGAACCGCAGGTCGAGTTCGTCTCCGTCGATCTCATCGGCGCCGAGCACAAACAACCGGCCTTCCTCGAAAAGAACCCCTCGGGCGTGCTGCCGGTTCTCCAGCTCGAGGACGGCACCTAGATCGCGGAGGCCACCGCCATCACCGAATACCTCGACAACCTCGATGGCGATCCGCGGCTCACCGGCAAGACGCCGAAGGAAAAGGCCGTCATCCACATGATGCAGAAGCGGGCCGAGACCGAGCTGCTCGATGCGGTCGGCAACTACTTCCATCATGCGACGCCGGGCCTGGGCGACGAGCTGCAGGCCTTCAAGAGCCCGGAATGGGCCGGCCGTCAGGAGTGGGGCAATCGTCAGCGCGACAAGGCGCTCGCGGGGATGAAGTATTTCGACAGAGTATTGCAGGACCAGTCGTTCGTCGCCGGCGATGTGTTCTCGATGGCCGACATTACAGTCTTTGCCGGGCTGATGTTCGCCGACGCCGCCGGCATTGCCATCCCTAACGATCATTCCGCGCTCAACTCCTGGCGCGCGAAGGTCTCCGAGCTGCCGAGCGTCAAGAACCGTAGCGGCCATATGTTCGTCGCCGAGGATCTGCGCAGGCTCGGCTTCTAATCTCGCACGCGACCTGAACATCGCGCCGACACGTCCAACCACATTCGCCACTCGTGCCGCCAGGCGGCATAACCTCACGGAGTTCCCTCATGTCCACGATCTCAACCGACCGCGCTTCCCGGCGCAACCTGCTGAAAGGGGTCGCCATCGCCAGCGTCGGGCTTGCAGCAGTTGGTGCCGGCGCATCCCCCGCCGATGCAAAGACCCCCGCGCCTGCCCGCGCCGGCAAGGCCACAGGCGATCGCCTCGTCGCGAAAGACGGCACCAGCCTCTACTTCAAGGACTGGGGCACCGGTCCGGCCGTGGTGTTCAGCCATGGCTATCCGCTCTCGTCGGACGCCTGGGAGGACCAGATGTTCTTCCTGTTGCAGAATGGCTACCGCGTCATCGCCCATGACCGTCGGGGTTTTGGCCGATCGAGCCAGCCGTCCGGCGGTTACGACTACGACACCTTCGCCGATGATCTGGCGCAACTGGTCGAGGCGCTCGATCTGCGCGAGGCGACCTTTGTCGGTCATTCGATGGGCGGTGGCGAGGTCGCACGCTATATCTCGCGCCATGGCCAGAGCCGCGTCGCCAAGGTCGGCTTCGTTTCCTCGGTGACACCCTTCCTGCTCAAGACCGCGACCAATCCGAACGGTGCTCCCAAGGAGCTGTTCGATGCGTTCCGCGCCGCCGTGCAGGCAAACCGGTCGCAGTGGAATCTCGACGTCACCATGCCGTACTACAGCTTCAACCGTCCGGGCGCGCATGTGTCGGAAGGCCTGCGGGAGAGTTACTGGCGTCAGGGACAGGCAACCGGGTTTCTCGCCGCCTATCATGCGCTTGGCGCCTTCTCGGAAACCGATTTCCGCGAGGACCTCAAGAAGATCACCGTTCCCGCGCTGGTGGTCCACGGCAGTGACGACCAGATCGTCCCGCTGGAAATCTCCGCGAAACTGACCGCCGGGCTCGTTCCACATGCCAAGCTCACTGTCTACGAAGGCGGCTCCCATGGGCTGCTGCATGTCGACAAGGACCGCTTGAACGCCGACCTGCTGGCGTTCCTTCGCGGCTAATGGCGAGCGAAAGGCCGGGGGGTGGCGGTAGCCCGGCCCCCCGGCGCCTTTGCGTGTGATCGTATGCTGATCTGGCAATCAGGACCCGGCGACCTCGTTCACCGGCGCGTTGTAAAAGAGATCGTCACCAAACTTCTCCCCGATGATGCCGCCCAGTCCTGCCGACAGTGACAGCGCAGCGTCCAGAGGCGCAAATGTCATCATCACGCGCCGGACGAGCCCGGTCCCGTCACGCTCGATGACGCCTACCGCTTCCAGATCGAGGCCGGTGCGAAGTGTTGCCTTGTATTGCAGGAAATGGCGCTGATCGATCGCCCCATAGAAGATGGGCGTCTGCGAGGCGTAGAGCGTGCCGACGGCCTCGACCAGGTGCTTGATCTTGTCTCGACCCGAAACCGGACGGCGCAGGACCGTCCCTCTCAGTTCGGCGTTATCGGCAAGATCATCGAGGAATGGATGCTTTTCTCCGTTGCTGCTCGACATGTCGTTTCTCCGGATGGCGTGATTTCTGGGATGGCCGCGTGAGCGCGATCCAGACTCAACTGCGACGTTCCCCGAACTTAGTGTGTAATTGCACTTCAAGCAATGAGCCGAGGAGCCGGGTTGTGCCGACTCTGGCAATTGCAGGTAGAGCGCCGAGGTTCGGACTTGACACTGTGCAATTGCACATTTAGATATGCCCCATGCCGACACCTACTGGTCCTCATCTCTGTTACGCCCTTGCCGCCCGCCAGAACGCGCGGCATCTGAGCCGTCTTTACGACAGTCATCTGGTGCCTGCCGGACTGTCGGTCTCGCAATTCTCGATTTTATCTCTGCTGGAAGCCTACCAAAGCCTCAAGATCACCCGTCTCGCCGAAATGCTGAGCATGGAGCGCACCACTCTTGTCCGCGCGCTGAAGCCGCTGCAGGCGGCCGGATGGGTTGTCGCCGGAAGAGCCGATAGCGGCCGGGCCTTCGATGTCACGCTCTCCCCCTCGGGCGTTGCAAAGGTGGCGAAGGCCATTCCTCTCTGGGAAGACGCCCAGGCCGCGTTTGAGCGGGAGGTCGGACAAGACCGTGCCGTACGCATGCGCGATGAAATCCTGGAACTGAACCTCGGCGGGTAACTCCCCTTTTTTTACCCATAAGTGTGTAATTACACACATACTGACGCGACCAAACACAAGGAGATAGAAATGACTGACAAGTTCCTCGTTACCGGCGCGACCGGTGAGACCGGCCGCTACACCGTCCAGCGGCTGATCGAGAAGGGCCACACTGTCCGCGCCATGGTCCACAAGGAGGACCAGCGGGCCGACGCACTTCGCAGCGCAGGCGCCGAGGTCGTGGTCGGCGACCTCTTCGAGCATGAGGACGTCATCCGGGCCGCCGCCGGCACCACCGCCGCCTATTTCTGCTACCCCGTCCGTCCGGGCATCATCCAGACGACGGCATATTTCGCCGATGCGGCCAGGCGCGCCGGCCTCAAGGCCGTGATCAACATGTCGCAGATCTCCGCGCGCGAGGACTCCGAGAGTCATGCGGCGCGCGATCACTGGATCGCCGAGCGGATCTTCGACTGGTCGGGCGTTCCCACCATCCATCTGCGGCCGACCTTCTTCTCGCAATGGCTGCTCTATCCGTTTGCGCGCAAGACGATCGTCGAACAGAGCATTATCGACTTGCCCTATGGCGCTGGCCGTCATGCTCCCATCGCTGCCGAGGACCAGGCCCGCCTGATCGCAGTGCTGCTGGCCGATCCGGCCGCCCATGTCGGCAAGACCTACACGCTTCATGGGCCGACCGAGCTTGACCAGCCGGGCATCGCCGCAGCCATCAGCGAGGTGCTCGGCCGCAAGATCAGCTATCAGCCGCTGACCATCCCCGCCTATCGCGATCGCCTGGAAAAATTCGGCCTGCCGGAATTTTTGATCCAGCATTTTTGTGCCATCGCCCTCGATTACGAGAACGGCATCTTCTCGGGCGCTGACAAGATCATCGCCGAAGTGACGGGCGTGCCGCCGATGACCGTTCAGGACTTCGTCACGTCGCACCGGGCCGCCTTCAATACGCTCGACGCGGCGGCGTAAGCCACTCCGGCGTCGCCCGACGGAACATCGGAATCACTGGGTCGGAAGCACCTCTAACAGGCTGTTGAAGAAGTGCTGGCGCGGGTGTTTGGGTCGTGATTCACTGATCCCGAGATGATTTGGGGATTTTTGGATGCGCGGCTCAGACGAACGGACAGGTTCGCTGTTTTCGTATGTCGACCTTGAGGCGCGGGTTCGCCGCGACCATCCGTTGCGAGTGATACAGGAGATCGTGAACGCGGCTCTCGTTGCGATGGACCGAGATTTTGCTGGGCTCTATCGGCCGGGGCTCGGCCGCCCGTCGAT
>NZ_JBFUEG010000009.1:0-259542 GCF_056404315.1 Mesorhizobium sp. P2_D6
CTCTTCATCGTCGCAGCCATCGTGGCTAAGTTCGATCCACATCTCAAAGCGTTCGCTCAAAGGTTGCAACTGGCGGGAAAGCCCAAAATGCTCATCCGCATCGCGCTTGCCAGAAAACTTCTCGTCATCCTCAATGCAAAAGCACGCGACGCGAGAAGTGAGTTCGCAAATGCAACTTGACCCCCCAGATAGTCGCTCTCCCCCACTTTGTGGGGGCGAGGAACCCAAGCATTCGGAGGGCGCGACCTCAGAGATTAGCGTTTCCTCGCCCCCATGAAATGGGGGAGAGGTGGCCGCGTAGCGGACGGAGAGGGGGCGCCATAGGCGATTGCCCTGCCGGCTGGCGAGTGACCTGATGGGCGCGCGCAGAACGCAACCATCCACCGCATCGGCCCCTGCCCCGTGGCTATGGACGAATCCCCTCATGCACAATAAGGATTGGCATACGGTCTGCTGCGGCGATTTCGCGCCCAGGCAGGCGACGTTCGATCAATGACGCTGCGCCGGGCGCCTGTTCGATGACGCCGCCCTGCAAACGTGTCGAAACCGGGGGACCTGGTCATGACCGACAACAACAAGCCGACAACAGACGTTTCCAAGGACTGGCAAGCATCGCAGGGCCAGAAGTCCGGCGCCACGCGCCTTAGGCTTTTCGCCGTGCTGTCGTGGATCATTGCCATTGGCGGCGAGATCGCCGGGATCGTCTTGCTCTACAAGCACAAGTTCGACCAGGGCAACCTGCCGCTGCTGATCGGCATTCTGGTCGGGATCGCGATTTTCGCCATCGCCGGCAGCCTGCTCTGGAAGGCGGCCAACAGGAAGGACCCGGCCCGCGAATCCGACACATTCAGGTTCTTCGTCCAGAACCAGCTCGGCGCGATCATCACGCTGATTGCCTTCCTGCCGCTGGTTCTCTTGATCCTCAACGACAAGAACATGGATCCGAAGAGCAAGAAAATTGCCGGCGGCGTCGGCGCTGTGCTGGCCGTGCTGGCGACGCTGATCGGGGTCAGCTACCAGCCGCCATCGGTCGAGCAGTACACGCAGGACATGAACCAGTGCGCGGCGCAGATCAAGGCGGGGCAGCCGACCACAGCCTGTTCGCCCGAGGTCGCCGCCCAGGCACAGGCGATCGCCACCGACTCCACCACAGTGGCCGAGGCGACGAAGGACGCGGCACACCCCAACGGTCAGGATATCGTGTACTGGATCGCGCCGGAAAACGGCGCCGCGAAGTCCGACACGGAGCATGTCTTCCACCTCTGCGCCGCCGTCAGCCCGCTGAAGGACAAGACGGTGAACAGCGGCACCGTGACCGAAGCCTACGCCCAGAACGCCATCCGCATCACCAAGCAGATCGAGATGGAACAGAAGCAGTGCGGGTTCACGACCACGGCGCCGGCGCCGGCGCCCGCGGCAGCGGCACCCGCACCAGCGCCCGCGCCCGCGCCGGCGCAATAATCCGACGGTGCGCTGGCGGGCGGCCAAAGCCCGCCAAAGGCACCTCATCTGCGACTAGGCGGCAACGATCGCGCTTACCAGTCGGGCGGTGCGCGGCGCGAGCGTCAGCCCTATGTGTCCATGGCCGAAGGCAAGGATCACATCCCGCCCACCTCTCGACGGCCTGATGACGGGCACGGAATTGGGCATTGAAGGCCGGAAGCCGAGCCAAGTCCGGCTCGGCTCCCCCAGCTTTGGGAAAACCCGACGCGAGTTTGCCGCGAGCGCCGCCAGCAAGCGCTGATTGGCGGGAGCCCCCAAGCCGCCGAGTTCCACCAGGCCCGCAACGCGCAACCGGCCCCGCATCGGGCAGAGATAGAAGCCAAGCGCTGTCGGGCAGACCGGCCGTTCAATCGGCGGGTGGGTCATGTCAAATTCGATGTGATAGCCGCGTTCGGTGTCCAGTCTGACCGGATCGCCGATCTGGGCGGCGAGCCTTTGCGAGTGAGCGCCGGCTGAGATAACAGCGGTCCGGGCGCGGATGTCGAAGGGCGCGGCGATGATCCGGATTCCATTCGCTTCCCGGGCGACCGTTTGTGCAGAGGCCTTGACGAATTCCATACCCGCCCGCCGAACCGTTGCGGTCAGCCGAGCCATCGCATCGCCCGGATCGCTAAGATTGATCGCGCCGGGAAAAAACAGGCCGCCGCCTTCGAAGGGCGGTAGCCGAGGTTCGAGCCGATGCACTTCATCGGCCGAAAGCAGTTCCTGACCAACGCCATAGAAGCGGCGCAGATCGATGTCGGTGGCTGCCGCCCTGAAGGCCTTGGGCGTTTCGTAGAGATAGAGACAGCCCTTCGCGGAGAGCAGGTCCGATGCCGATATTTCGGCCGCGAACTCTCTCCATTCCGACGATGCGTCCGATACGAGTTCGGCGATCGCCCGGGTGTTTTGCCTGAAACGGTGCGGCAAGGATTCGTAGGCGAACCGCGCCAGCCAGGGGAACAGGGTCGGCAAGGCGGAAGCGCGGATCGACAACGGACTGCGCGCATCGAGCAGCAAGGAAGGCAAATTCCTCAGAACCGCCGGCGTCCCGACGGGGATTACCGCATAGTCCGCGATGGTCCCGGCGTTGCCGTAAGATGCGCCACTGCCAGGTTCGTTCGGTTCGATCACGACAACCTCGCGTCCGTCAGCGCGAAGCCGAAGTGCAATCGCCAAACCTATGACGCCACCGCCGATGACGGCGATGTCGGTCGAAATCCTGCTCATCTGGTCCACATGCGTTGAGGCAAAGACGGTGGCTGGCGCCCGAGACCCTGCGAAACGGCGATGGCAGTGCCGTGCCCGGATCGCACATGCGCCAATGGGTTCTGCTAGGACTGTTTGCTGGCTGGCGTTCAGGCAGGCGCGGCGTAGCGCGCGACATAGGCAGCCGTTCGTGCTTCACGCGGGTTGTCGAGCACGTCAGCCGCCTTTCCCTGCTCGATGATCCGGCCGCCGTCAATGAAGACGACCCAGTCCGAGACTTCACGGGCGAAAGGCAGTTCGTGGGTGACGAGGATCATGGTCATGCCGTCCTTTGCCAGTTCTCGCATCACACGCAGCACCTCACCGGTCGATTCTGGATCGAGCGCGGAGGTCGGTTCGTCGAACAGAAGCACAGTCGGGCCGAGGGCCAGGGCGCGCGCGATCGCGACGCGCTGCTGCTCGCCGCCAGACATGCGTTCCGGATAGGCTGTTGCCCGATGCGCGAGACCGACGCGCTTGAGCAGGCGCACCGCACGCTCGACCGCTTCGCGCTCCCCGATTGCGGCGGCATGCATCTGGGCGAGAACGACGTTTTCCACCGCTGTCAGATGCGGGAACAGGTTGAAGCGCTGAAACACCATGCCGACGCGCTGGCGCAGCTTGGCGAGGTTCCTGCACGTCACCGCACCCTTGTCGCAGATCGTCTCACCGTTGACCTCGATGACGCCGTCGTCGGGCTGCTCGAGCAGGTTGACGCAGCGCATCAGCGTCGTCTTGCCGCCGCCGCTTTGGCCGATGATGCTGACGATCCGACCAGCCGGCACGTCGAGATCTATGCCGCCGAGCACCTGCCTCCCGTCGAAGGATTTCCGCAAGCCACGGATAGTGACTGCCGGGCCGGAAGCCGTCGTGCCAAGCTCCCTATTGAGTGTCTCGTGTGCCATCGGTCTAGGCTCCGCCCGCGAGCAGCGTCTTCGCCAGCTTCAGCCGCCGCCGGCGCCCCAGCGACAGCGGTACGCCAGCCTGAATGGTCCGCTCCAGCCAGAGCAGGCATTGCGAAATCGGATAGCAGACGGCGAAATAGATAGACGCAATCACCAGATAGACTTCGAGTGCCCGAAACGTTTCGGAGGCGATCAGCTGCGCCTGGGTCATCAGTTCAACGGCAGAGATCGTCACCAGAAGCGACGTCGATTTCAGAAGGTCGACGAACATGGTGTTGGTGCCAGGCAATGCCAGCCTCAACGCCTGAGGTAGAATGACGTGGCTAAAGGTGGTGCCGCGGCCAAGGCCCAGCGCCTGCGCAGCCTCGTTCTGACCGGAATGGATGCCGGCGATGGCCGCGCGGAAAATCTCCGAGAGATAGGCGGCATAGAACAACATGAGGCTCAGCACGCCGGCGACGAAGACGCTGAGCTTGATGCCGACCGACGGCAGGCCGAAATAGGTGACGAAGATAATCGCGAGCAACGGGACGTTCTTGAATATCTCCGTGTAGATGGCGGCCGGCAGACGCACCAGACGCAAGCGATTGAGGCGCATCAGCGCCAGCACGAGGCCGAGGACGGCAGCACCGACAAAGCTGACGATGGTGTAGGCCAGGGTCCTGAGCAGACCCCAGCCGAGATTGCTTGCGTAGTCGCTCCAGGGAACCTGGAAAAACCCGGTGAGCGTGTGGAAAAGGGACATCTGCTTGCCCCGACGCTCAAGGCGCGATTGAGGGCGGCGACCAATCCGCGGGGCGGTCCACGCCCCGGCGCTGAGCCGCCATCTCCGGCGAAGGAACCAGGAACTGCTTCGGATCGCCGCCCCATTTTGTGACGAGCGCGGCAAGCGAGCCGTCCTTGTACATTGCATCGATCTGGTCCGAGACAGCTGCCGCGAGCTTCGGCGCCTCTTTCGGCAGGTAAAAGCCGGTCATGTAGGGCTGGAAATACTGATAGTCGGGATGGGCCTTGATCTCGTCGGCGGTTGGCGGCGCCAGATAGGCGACGCGGAACTTCATGTCCGGCCGTTCCTTCTGCTGATAGATGATCAGCAGCGGGTCGAGAAAGCCGACATCCAGCCTGCCTGATGACAGGTCCTGAAAGACACTGTCGGCCGTGGGATAGGTGTGCGGGGTGGCATTGGGCACCTGCGCGATCGATTTCGCCCAGACATAGCCGGTGACGGTCCCGAGATCCTTGCCCTCCAGGCTCTTGACGTCCGGATAGTCGGCAGTGCCTTGCACCGCCATTGCCGGTGGCGAATAGTAAGGCGGATCGGTGAAGAGACCGACCTTCTGGCGCGCGTCCGACCAGGCGATGCCGCCGATCGTGATGTCGGCACGCCGCGACTGGACCGATGCCAGCATACCGGGAAAATCGGTGACGCTGACTTCCATCTTGAGACCCAATTTGTCGGCGACCGCGGCAAGGATATCGCTGTCCAGCCCGACGAGCTTCTCGTCCTTCATCGCCGTGTAGGGCATATAGGGCTCGATCGTGACCTGTAGGACGCCCGGCTTCAGCGTCTCAAGCCCGTCCGCATGCGCCACCGTAGCCAGCAATCCAATTCCCAGCAAGGCGGCAATGCCGACCTTGAATTGCGAGCGAGACAAAACACCCTTTTCCATCCCCGATATCTCCCTGTCACCGGATCAATATATTTGTGATATATTGATTAGTATATTATATGAATCCGTTGTCAAGTGATTCCTTGGCGATCGGGATCGACCCCTGTGAGGTGAGTTGGATGGATGCGCGGATGCCGGAAGACGATGCCGACAATGTCGAGGCTGGCTCGACATTGGCCGAGCGCACCTATCTGCAGCTGAGGGAGGACATCATCACGGTTAAGCTGGCGCCCGGCACCCTGCTTCGCGAAACCGATCTCATGCGGCGGCTGGACGTCGGTCGCACGCCGGTGCGCGAGGCGTTGTTGCGGCTGCAACGCGATGGCTTCGTCGACGTCAACGGCCGCCGCGGCACCTCGGTCAGCACGATCGACATCAGCGATCTATCGGCGATCTATGAGGCCAGGGCGAGAATTGAATCCTGGGCGACGCGACTGGCCGCCGAACGTCTGCGCGAGCCCGAGCGCCGCGAAGCCCGCGGCCTGATTGCCGAACTCGCCGCCTTTGCGAATCCTCCCGAACTCGAGCCCCTGCTGGCGCTCGACCGACGCATCCACCGCTTTATCTATCGCGCTGCCAAGAATCCTTACCTGTTCGACACGCTCGACCACTACCACAACCTGTCGCTCAGGATATTGCATGTCGCGACGCGGCGGTTTCCGGAGCTAATGTCTGGCCTCGACAAGGTGCTCCAGGAGCAAACCCTTATGCTCGAGGCGGTTTGCCGGGGAGATGGCGAAACGGCCGAGCGCATCGCGCTGCATCACGTGCTTAGCTTCGAACAGGATGTTCGCAAGATCATCTAGCCGATTTTGTCGTAGGATCAGCCTTACCCCCAAAACAAACAAGGCCCCTCCCGGGGCCTTGTGCATTACCTCAGTGCCGGGCTCCCCTCACTTCCCCATCAGCTGCTTGGCATTCTCGGCCGTGATCGCGTTGGCGTGCGGCTCCCAGGGACCGAATGCTTACCTGGCAGAGCTGAACGCAACGTAGGCAGGCGGCGGCTCGCTAAATCCCAGTGGCGTTCCCACCTCCGATGACGTGGTCGCGAAAGCTAACCGTTCCTTATGGGGCTTCGTAGAGTTCCAGCGGCAATCCATCTGGGTCTCTGAAAAAGGTAAACCGTTGGTCTGTATATGGGTCGATCCGGATCGGCTCAACGGCAACGCCGGCGGCTTCCAGGCGCATAATTACGGGATCGAGATTCGCCACGGCAAATGCCAGATGTCTCAGGCCTGTCGCCTCTGGATGGGACGGCCGCATCACTGGTGCAGGGAAGGAGAACAATTCCAGTTGGACGGACCCGATCTGCAGGTCCGCCTTCCATGACTGCCGCTCTTCCCGATAGACCTCCCGGATCAGTTCGAGGCCGAGGAGTTCGACGTAGAACCGTCGCGACCGGTCGTAGTCGGTGCAGATGAGCGCGACGTGGTGAATGGCGTTCAGCATGCTACGAACTCTAGCCAAGCCGGGATTTCAGGCCAAGGTCACCATCGGGTACGCGGGGCACTTTGTTGATGTCGCCGTTCGCGAGGGTCGCCTTGTCCGGATTGGGCACAGCGTCGGATGGTCGGCCTGCCCGTTGTCTGTCAGTGCCCCGCCCGGGCCCCCGACGCAATAGAGCGCCTCAATCGCAGCGCCCGCCCCCGTGGCGGATGTCATAATCGGATGGCTTATGGTGCTGATCATGGCTCTGATCGGGTTCTTCGTGCCGCTGAGAAAAGCAGTTCGTGCAGCCCGTTCCATGGGCTATAATGCGCGCAGCATTGAGGTACCGGGATGCCGGGCTGGCTCGTATCGATCGTCCTTGTGAATGTCGCTTCTGCTGTCGGAGGGACATCGTGAACGTCCTGATTGTCTATGGAACGACCGAAGGGCAGACGGAGAAGATTTCCGCACGGGCGGCAACGCGTATTCGCGAGCGCGGGCACCAGGTCGAGCTGCTGGATAGCACAGCGCTCGCATCCGATTTGAAGCTCGGACACTTCGACGCGTTCGTCATTGCCGCGTCGGTCCACCAGGAGCACCACCAGGAATCCGTCACGAACTTCGTATTTGCGCATCACGAGGCGCTGAGCACCAGGCCCTCGGCCCTCATATCCGTCAGTCTGTCGGCGGCGCTGGAAGACCAAAAGACGGAGGCTCAAAAGTATGTGGATCGCTTCGTCTCCGTGACAGGGTGGCAACCACGCATGACCCTTCTTCTCGGGGGCGCATTGCGCTTCACCAAGTACGATTACTTTCAGGAGCAGTTCGTCAAATTCGTCGTTATGAAGAGCGGCGGCCCGAGCCCCGAGCGCGATTACGAATTCACTGACTGGAACGCACTCGCCGACTTCGCCGATCGATTTCTCGAGACGGCCAAACAAGGAGGTGCCTGAGTCCGGCGCAGCCTGCATCGAGATGCACAAAGTGAAGCTGGCCCTTTCACCTGGGGAGTCCCGTGACCGTCACTGAGATGACCGCCCAAGAATGCAGGATGCACCTGGCCGACAGCAGGGTCGGGCACCTCGCGTGCTTAAGGGACGGGATGCCGTACGTCGTACCGATCAGCTTCGTTTACGAGAACGGCCACATCTACAGCTTCTCCCTGATCGGCCAGAAGGTCCGGGCGATGCGCGAACATCCTCAGGTCTGCTTCGAAGTCGACGAGATTGCCAACCCTCGCAGCTGGTGGAGTGTCGTTGCTTTCGGCCTCTACGAAGAACTGGCCGAAGCGGGCCCTCGGCAGAATGAGCGCGACCATGCCTGGTCGCTGTTGCAGAAAGCGCGCCCCAACTGGTGGGAACCTGGCAGCGAGACACCTTACGCCGAGGACAAGGTGGCCAGTCCGCCTCACCTCTTCTTCCGCATCAACATCGAGAAGATCACTGGTCGTCGTGCCCTGGTCTGACCGGCCCAGCCTGTTTCATGATGATCTCGCGATGCGGATAAGGGATGCTTATGCCGTTTGCCTTGAACGTGTCCCACAGCGCCAGCAGCACTTTTCCGCGCACGTTGGTCAGGCCTTGCTGCGGGTCTCGGATCCAGAAGCGCAGGACGAAGTTCAGCGAGGAGTCGCCGAAGTCCGTCAGCCAGCAGACAGGCCGCCGGTCGGCCTCGACCCGGCCGACGCTGATCGCGGCCTCTATCGCCAGTTCGCTGACCTTGTGCGGATCGGCGTCGTAGGAGACGCCGAAGTTCACGTCGAGGCGCACGAGGTTGTCGCTGAACGACCAGTTGATAACCCTCTGGGTGATGAAGTCCTCGTTGGGGATCAGGAATTCGCGGCCGTCGCGCGTCACCACCGAGACGAAGCGCGCCCGCAATTCGCGGATCCAGCCGAAGGTGCCTTCGAGCGAAATGGTGTCGCCCGGCTTGATCGACTTGTCGAGCAGGATGATCACGCCGGAGACGAAATTCGAGACGACCTTCTGCAGACCGAAAGCGAGACCGACACCAACGGCGCCGGAAAACACCGTCAGCGCCGTCAGGTCGAGGCCGACGGCCGAAAGTGCCACGGCGCCGGCCACCAGCACGAGGCCGATCTTGGCGACCTTGCCGACGAGGACGCGGATCGACGGTGTCAGCTCCTCGGAGAGGCGGACGCGCTCATCGATGTAATTGCCAGTGACCACCGCAAGCCAGACCGTGGCGATCAGGAGCAGCGCCGCCTTCAGCACCATAAGGGCCGAAATGCGAACCGCGCCCAGAGGGATTGCCAGGCTGTCGAGGAAGGCGGCCGCCTCGTTACTGACGCCCAGTATGACAAGGGCCGCGTAGATCCAGGCCAGCCAACCCAGCGTGCGCGCGACGAGGCGGTTGCGGATGATGCGCGACAGCACGGTCGCAAACAGCCACGCCAGCGAGAGCAACAGCGCGACGAGCAGGAGATGGGTGCGGCTCGGCCAGGTGATGGCGAGCAACAGGTTGAGCGCGGCAAACAGGAAGATATTGAACAGGATCCAGTCGGTGCGACGCAACAGCGCGATGACGACCCTTAAGAGTCCGGGATGGCCCTTGATCTGGCGTGCCTGGTTCTCGATGAGAGGCTCGACCCGCAGCGCCGCCAGCTTCGCCATCGCAAAGAGCGAGGCGATGATGCCGACCTGATAGACGAACCAGGGCGCGGCGGCATAGTCGAACCATCCGCCGGCCCAGGCCAGCGCTCTATCGATGGCGTCGCGAAAATCCATTGCCACACGACCACTTGGCTACGAATTGCACGTCCACAATGTCGTCGGCCCTGTGATTGGTCAAGCCGACCTTCAGGGTCAGTAGCGGTCACTCTCGATGCCGGCTCCGCCCCAAGGCGCGGCAGCCGACTACAGCCTGTTCGCCCGAGGTCGCCGCCCAGGCGCAGGCGATCGCCACCGACTCCACCACGGTGGCCGCGGCGACGAAAGACGCGGCACATCCCAACGGCCAGGATATCGTCTACTGGATCGCGCCGGAAAACGGAGCCGCGAAGTCCGACACGGAGCACGTCTTCCACCTCTGCGCCGCCGTCAGCTCGCTGAAGGACAAGACGGTGAACAGCGGCACCGTGACCGAAGCCTACGCCCAGAACGCCATCCGCATCACCAAGCAGATCGAGATGGAACAGAAGCAGTGCGGGTTTACCACAGCGGCGGCACCCGCGGCAGCGGCTCCCGCGCCAGCGCCGGCGCCGGCGCAATAGTCCGACGGCGGGCTGGCGGGCGGCCAAAGCCCGCCAAAGGCACCTCATCTGCGACTAGGCGGCAAGGATCGCGCTTACCAGTCGGGCGGTGCGCGGTGCGAGCGTCAGCCCTGTCAGTCAGTAGGCTTCGATTGTCAGAATTGCGTTCTGGAATCGCTTGGCCGCAAGGTCCTCTGGCGTGATCCAATATTGCAGCGGCCCCATCTCCCCGACCGTCCAATTGAGCGCCATATCCGGCCCAAGTTGGAGCAACAGCAGGTAGCGGTCCTTCATCTCGTCGGCCGCGACCTGGACGACTTCCCCCTTGCCAAGCATCTGATGGGTACGGGACATGTGGCGGTGAGACAGGGCGGCCACGACGTCAGGACCGATGAGCGCTGCACCGGCCGAATCTGTCAGTCCCCCTTCGGCGCCTTTGATGGCCGCGATTGAAAGCCAATCATTCATAACCTGCGGGAGCTGCCGATGATGCGGCCGCCGCACCGAGGATGACGGCATACCGTTGGCATGCAAGTGTTCCAGAAAGGCAAGTATCTGCTGCTTCACCTCGGGAGGCGGTGCGTCATAATCCTTCAGTCCGACGTTGACCGTCGGAAAGAATGCGTTGAACATCTTCGAACCGAACGCCGACAGTTCGCGCTGCACCGTCCGTAGCCGCTTGGCCTCCGGATCATCTTCGGCAACATCGCCAAGCGCCTTCAGTTGGGCCGTGACATCGGCCGCCTCTTCGCGATGATATGCCTCCACAAGCTTCCGAACGATCCGCGCGGAATGCCAATTGGCCGGAAATCCCGGATACGGCGTCCAAAGCGTGTCTTTCGGCGCATGATGAGCGGAAAGCAGCGGATCAGGGGCGACTGACGGACCGTAGAAGGCGTCGACCCTTTCGGTGCGAATTTTGTCTGCGACCTCGAAAGCATGACCTTCGTCCGCACGCGCCGTGACTTCGGCGTCGGTCGGCTCCTCGATCCAGGCAAACTCGACCTCGACCCGGTCATAGTGGGTTCGCTTGCCCCGCAAGATTTCTTCCATGGGGTCCGATCCCTGAATCCTGGCGGTGAAGGGCATGTCAAGCGGCGCCCACTTCTGTGTCGCCTGACGTGGTTCGTAGCGCGTCACGAAGTGCATCGCGTCCGCCCCAAACGTGTCGGACATTGGCGCAAAGAAATAGAGATAGCCCTTTTCGGGGAGCAGATCTCGTCCTGGTCCCGGCGGCAGATCCGAACAGTCAATCTGCGCCATGAAATTGAGGCGCTCGAGCAATCCCTCCCGATTGTGAACCGTTGGCCAGTCGAACTCATCGGGGACAATCGGCAGCCCACCAAAATAGCTCATGCTTCGTTGGGGAAGACGCGGCGGAAAGACGTGCTTGATCGCAATGCGCGCGGCTTGCCCACGTTCGATCGCTTCGCGGCCATCGACGGAAATCGGCGGGATCTTGCGCTCGACATGCGCTTTGAACGCCGCCTTGCGCTGGTCGTCGCTGGTCTTGGCCTGCTGCTGCATGTCGGCGATCAGCTTTTCCGCCGCGGAATTGGGTTTGGGCGATATAGCGCGGGCCGCTTCAGAGGTTCGCGCACGGCCTGGCTTGTCTTTTTCTTTTGAAGACGAAAACAGCCCGGCAATGCGTTTTGCCCCGCTGTAGACCAGGCTGCCAACGATCAGGAGCATCGCCCCGACCACAAACAGCGGCATCAGCCTTTCCATGACGCTTACCCCCCGTCGTCAGCTACGTCACTCCGTCCCGCAACCAAATTATTGCCGTCATATCAGCCGTTGCGCAAGCAAGGGGCCAACTGATCCGCGATCCGGCGGCAATACCGGGCGCAGCTCACGGAGACGGAGCATGTCTTCCGCCTGTGCGCCGCCGTCAGCCCGCTAAAGGACAAGACCGTGAACAGCGGCATCGTGACGGAGCCCAAGATGGAACAGAGCGGGGTCACGACGACGCCTTGAGTGTGGTTGAGGTTAAATCAGTGTTCTAAATGCCTCTGAGTTGATGCTTCTGCTCACGCCAATGCTTGCTATCCTTTGCAGGTGACGCTATCGAATAGGGAAAGACGGGTCAGGATTTTCCTGGTACCGTTACTTTCGAAACCACTGTTTCTGCATATCTTAGAGCCTCGCCGGCGTCCAGGTAACGCCCTTGTTTGGACAGTCGAGGCGAAGCCATCGGAAGGTCTCGATTCCACAATGGGGGAACCATGTTAGGAATACCGTTTACCGACATCGAGACGCATGCCGACGCGGCCACTAAACTTCCTGCATTTAGAATAAACCTAAGTAATATAAGAAATGCAGTTTCAGATATACTCTCGGAATGGAAGAGCTCTGGCGTCTTCCTTGAATACACTGATCACAGCTTTCAGCACGTTATCGATATGCTGAAAACTGCGGAGTGGGTAATTCCACCGGAAACACAGGCAATCATGACGCCAGGTGATTGGTTGATGTTAACCCTGTCGATATACTTTCATGACATCGGCCTTCTCGTCACCAAAGATGAATTTGACGCTCGCGATCGCAATCCGGATTATACTTCTTACAAAAATAATCCAATCATAAACGCGGATAAACACAAGGAGTATATTGCTCGCCTTGGCCAATTGAATCCTGTAGAGGCCGACCGTATCCAGTACCAGGAATTTGTCCGTACATTCCATGGAAAGCGAATTAGAGCATGGGTGGAAGGCGGCTCAATCGACGACAACAAAGCCACAGCTGCTTTGAAGAGCATAGTTGGAGATCTTCTTTCCCCGTTGGATGCAACGTTCCGTCGAGACTTGGCGATGGTATGTGAAAGTCACACATTGGGACATTCGGATGCCGTAGCCGCCCTCAAGGTATCGCAACCCTATGGAGGTCCGCATGAGTCAGTTAACCTTCAATACATCGCGATTATCTTACGGACTGTTGACCTCATTCAAATTACTAACCGGCGAGCCCCTACTGTTCTTTTTCAACTAATCAATCCGAGCAATCCAACGAGCCAAGTCGAATGGCAAAAGCAGGGAGTCGTCAGAACTGTTAGAGCGGCGCCAGCACGAGATCGCGACGGCAACGTGACCAAGGACGGGGTCTCATCGTCAATAGAGGTTCACGCGACTTTCAAAGAGCCAAATGGCTTCTTTGGTCTTACGAGTTACCTCGCATATGCTCAGCGCGAGCTTGGCGCCTCATACAACCTCGTGCAGAAGTCACGGAAAGACGTTGTGGAAGCCTATAATTTTCCGTGGCGGGACATCGATGACAGGGGCATTGATACAGACGGCTTCATGACGGAGTCATTTGAATTTTCCCTTGATCAGCACAAAATACTTGATCTTCTGACGGGCCATACACTCTACAACAATTCGACCGTTGTTCTCAGAGAACTCACACAAAATGCGCTAGATGCGGTTCGCCTCCAAGCTGCAATTGATAATGCAGAGCCAGATTCCGGCTTAGTAAAAATTCATTGGGATACTCAGGAGCGGGCGCTAACAGTCACCGATTTTGGAACGGGAATGTCGCAAGAGGTCATTGAGAACCACCTCCTAACGGTGGGATCATCTCGGTATCAAGATCCCAAGTTCAAAGAGAAGTTTCCAGACTTTCACTCTATTAGTCGGTTTGGTATAGGGGTCCTATCCGCCTTTATGGTTTCTGACGACGTCGAGATAACGACCTGCAGTCCGGATGATCCGAAGGCGCGTCGCATTGCTCTGCAATCCGTTCACGGCAAATACCTTATCAAGCTGCTCGACAAGGTTAAGGATCGGGATGAGCTGCCGATGTACCCTCACGGTACGGCAGTACGGTTGAAGCTTAGGCCGCTCGCCGAAATTGGGGACGTTCTCGAGGTTGCCAGGTCTTGGCTTATGTTTCCTCGCTGCAAGGTTTCGGTCCAAATCGACAAGGCGGCACCGGTGTCGATCGGATATTTATCGCCACGACAGGCTGTTGAACAGTATGTCGAAACACTTAGAGCAGGACGATCCAAGACCGAGTATAAAGTCGAGGAGTTCAACAAGGCTGGGATAACCTTAGCTTTCGCGTTGTCGAAAACAGAACTATTCCAAGATTGGACATTCGTCTGGGTTCCTCGCGGACGGAGGACAAGCAGGCCTGATGAAGCTCCCCCTCCCGTTGCCACGTGCATCGAGGGCGTTGCGGTGGAGCCCAATTCCCCTGGATTTCAGGGGCCGAGTATTCTTGCAATAGCCAACGCAGTGGGAAAGGAGGCTCCTAAAACAAACGTAGCGCGGTCTGCTTTGGAAGATACCGCGGAACAAAGGCAGATGCTTAGGGTGGTCTATGATCTGTACGGAGAGCACGTATCAAATGAGATCGCGCGGCTAGCGAGATCAGACAGTTACTCGCTTTCGCGGGCAGTTAGCGTTGCCCCGTTCATAGCTAGTCCGCTGACCGGACTTGGTACGCCTGCTTCCAAGCCGGAGATATTGAGCGAGTCTCTAGCTAACGTGCCCTTGATTCTCGTTGAGGACAAGGACAAGCGATCCAACATATCTTTGAATATGCTGAAGGAAAGCTCGACATTCATTACGATCGAATCTCCACTTCACCGTTCGATCGAATATTTTGTTAAAGGAGGCTCCGGCTGACGTTACTGCTATGAAACTCTTGACCGTCTTGGGCAACGCAGGTCTTCAGCAGCAAGGTCAGCTTGTTGTATGCAATATGTCTTCATCCTATGTGGATGATCACGTCCGCTCCGCCTTCGATATAGCGAAAGTCGACGCTTCTCTCGAAGCGCGAGCTCTAACCCTTACATGGAAAAAACGAGGGCAAACTCCACGCTGGATGTCGAGTTCGGATGTATATAGTGATGTCGTGAAAGACGACGTCCAATTTTTTCATCGAGTCGTAGAATTTAGAGATAGGATCCGTTCCCAAGGAGGAGGACGTTACGAGCCCTCATCTATACTCAACGTCCCTCAGCACGACGTTGAAGTGGTCAACTTAGAGAAGTACGGAAGCTTTATCTCCAATCAGGAAAGGTATCTGGTTCCTGGATCGGCTTTGGTGAAATATCTGGCGCAGCTCAACGCTAGCCAGTCTGAAGATCGTCTGCGCTCCTTGGCATCGGCATTTATATTTCTTGAGGTTATTCGGTCATCTAACTGGACCTGGGACATAATGAACTCAGATTTGTATGATCGCGCTGCTGCGAATTCGGTATTTTCTTCCTTCAGAATGTATTTAGATAAATCACCTTTTTTGAAGGCGATACGAGAAACTAACTCCGCTACTTTTGATTCATACGCATGGGATCGACGTCAAGAGGGCCAATTATGAGCGATACAACAAGGCAAATCTTGTCGCTTGAGCGTTACAAATATATTTTGGATCAGAAGAAAAACCTAAATGAGAGGACATTCAAGATTGCTTCAATATACCAAGTTCTGATGATCGCAATAGCGTCTGCGCAATTTACGATTATATCGGATGCTAGCGCTGGTCGGCTAGATAAGGGAGTTGCGACTGACGCCAGCTGGGGTCTCTTCGTAATTTTTTCTCTTGTTACAACATTAATGATAGCGCTAATAGTCGGGGGAATATGCGCTTGGTTTGGCTACAGGAAAGATGAGAACGAGATAGAGCTCTTGATTGCAGGCACATCCAGGGAGATGCCGAAGCTCGGCGACGCGTTTAAGTGGTATGAAAGCTACTTAATTGTTGCAGCGATCGCCGGAGAAATGCTTTATCTGTTATCTATGGTGTTTATTATCACCCCTAGACTTTAGAAGCATGATTCGATACTTCTTACCATCGTCAATTTGTGCTCGCGGCGCTTCTGTCATTTCCATTTAGAACAACTGACTTCGCGCGTGACTGCCGCCCGGACTTTGAGTCAATTGGGCACGGTCGGCTCGCTCACACCTGTCGTCCTATGGTTGGTTGAGCGGCGTTTTAAAACAGGTGCACGGCTCCGCAATACCGATGGCACGTACACATCGCCCGGCCCACAACAAGCAAGGCCCCTTCCGGGGCCTTGCGCATCAACCTCAGAGGTGGGCTCCGCCCCCTCACTTCCCCATCAGCTGCTTGGCATTCTCGGCCGTGATCGCGGTGGTCTCCACCGTCACCGTCGGCTCAACCTCTGTTGCGCAATCCAGCAGGATCTTCTTCGACATCTCGATCGCTTCCTTGGCACCCGTCGGGTAGGTGAAGGTTGCGACCCAGTCGCCCTTGGCAACGGCCTCGATGCCGCCGGCCGGGCCCGGCAGGCCGTCGGTGCCGATGATCTTGACGTCCTTGCCTGCCCCCTTGGCGGCGAGCAGCGCGCCGGCGGCCATCATGTCGTTGGAGGCGTACAGCACCTTGATGTCGGGGTGCGCCTGAAGCATGGCGGCGAAGGCGACCTGGGCTTTATCCGGCACCCAGTCGGCGGCCTGCTCGGCCACGATCTGGACTTTCGGGTTGCCCTTCACGCCTTCCTTGAAGCCGTTGAGGCGCTCGACGGCCGGCGTCGAGCTCGGCAGGCCTTGCAGCACCGCCGCCTCGCCGCCATCGGGCAGCAGGGTCTTGGCGGTGTACTTTCCGGCTTCCTCGGCGATCTTGAAATTGTCGCCGCCGATGAAGGCGGTGTAGTCCTTGCCGGGGTCGCCGACCGTCTTGCGGTCGAGCTCGATGACCGGGATGCCGGCATCCATGGCGCGCTTCACCGCCGGCGTCAGCGGCGCCGCCTCGAAGGGCGAGATCAGCAGGATGTCGACCTTCTGGGTGATGAAATTGTCGACCTGCGAGGTCTGCGTGTTGACGTTGCCGGCGCCGTCGGCGATCTGCAGCGTGAAGCCAGGCACTTCCTTGGCCGCCGCCTCCAGCTCGTCATTGACGTGCTGGCGGTAGGGTTCGGCATTGTTGGCCTGCGAAAAGCCGATGATGAACTGGCCGTCCTTGGCGCAGGCTTTCACCAGCGGTTCGGCGGCATAGGCGGTGCCGGCAATGCACAGGCACGAGCCTGCTAGAAGCACAGTCGATAAGATCGTTTTCATACTCACTCTCCTCCTCGTCTGGCGGGGGGCCAGACCTTGGTTGACGTCGACTTTTGCCGTCTCCTCCTTGTTTGTTGATGCATGTCGTTGTCGCAAAACCGATTTCACCTTTGCGCGACATGCATTAACGACCCAAACCCTCGCGGCGGCGAACGAGGGATTGAAGCACTGCCGCCAGAACGATGATCGCGGCGGTCGCGAGCAGCTGCATGGCGGGGGTGATGTTGTTGAGCTGCAGGATGTTGGCGAGCGCGCCCAGCATGATGGTGCCGGCGACGGTGCCGACCATCGAGCCGGCGCCGCCGAACAGGCTGGTGCCGCCGATGACCACGGCGGCGATGGCCGTCAGTTCATAGCCCATGCCGTCATTGGCGCTGCCGAAATTGAACTGGCCGGCATGGACGATGCCGGCAAGGGCCGCGGCAAAGCCGGTGATGGCGTAGACCGAGATCTTCACCATCGACACCGGCACGCCCGAAATGCGCGCGGCGCGCTCATTGCCGCCGACGGCAAAGACATAGCGGCCGAAGCGCGTGGTGTTGAGCACGATGGTGGCGATGGCCGCAAAGACGATGAAGACCAGCGTCGCCACCGGCACGGTGTTGTTGAACAGGCGCTCGCCCAGCACGGCGAACACAGGCGGCGCCAGGCCCGGCCCGTCGCCATAGGAGATGTTGATGTACTGGTTGCCCGACACGACCAGCGCCAGGCCGCGCGCGGCCTGCAGGCCGGCCAGCGTGACGATGAACGGCTCCAGTCGAAAGCGGGTGGAGATGGTGCCCTGGATGGCGCCAAAGACGATGCCCATGACCAGCACGGCGAGGATGGTGGGGATTAGGCCGAAGCCGCCGGAGATCATCATCGATGCGGTGACGACGCTGGAGAGGCCCAGCACCGCGCCGACCGACAGGTCGATGCCGGCGGTGATGATGACGAAGGTCATGCCGATGGCGATGATGCCGGTCTCCGACACGGCGCGCACGATGTTGGCGATGTTGTCGGGGTTGAGGAACAGGATCTCGCCATGGCGGCGTGGCGAGAAGATGATGCCGCCGATCGCCACCAGCACCAGGCCGATCAGGCTCTGGAAGCGCACGATCAGCGCCAGCGGATCGCGATGTTTTCGGGGCGCCGCCGTCACAGGTGCGCCTGCCGCCGAAATCTTCTCGTCAGACATCAGGCCTCCCTGCCGTTTGCCGCGGCCAGCACCGTGTGCTCGTCGACGCCGCCCATGAATTCCGCCACATTGCGCCCCTGGCGCAGCACCACGATGCGGTCGCAAAGCCCGATCAGCTCCGGCATCTCGCTGGACGCGACCAGTATGCCGAGCCCTTGCGCCGCGAGTGCCCTGAGCCGCGCGTAAATCTCGCCCTTGGCGCCGACATCGACGCCGCGTGTCGGCTCGTCGAGCAGCAGCAGGCGGGGGTTGCCGAGGATTTCCTTGGCCAGCACCACCTTCTGCTGGTTGCCGCCGGACAGTGCGCCGACAGCGATGTCCGGGTTCTTCGGCCGAATATCGAACTGGCTGAAGGACTCTTTCACCGCCTCCGCCTGACGGCGCGGCGACACCAGCCAGTTCGGCGAAATCCTGGATATGACCGACATCACCAGATTGAGCCCGACCGCCATGCGCAGCATCAGGCCCGAGCCCCTGCGGTCGTCGGTGACGAAGGCGATGCCCGCGTCGCGGGCGGCCTTGATGGAGTCGAGCTTCACCGGCTTGCCCGATATGGCGACCTCGCCCTCCCAGCGGCCAGACAGGCCGGTGCCGTAGAGGGCGGACAAAAGTTCGGTGCGCCCTGCCCCCATAATGCCGGCGAGGCCGACGATCTCGCCTTCATGGACATCGAGCGACACGCCTTGCGGCGCCTGCCAGCCGGCGCTGTCGCGGGCGAGCCGAAAGCTCGCATCGCGCAGGCTGAGCAGCGGTTTGCCGGCCCCTTTGGCGCGCTGCGGATAGAGTTCGTCCAGCGGACGCCCGACCAGCAGCCGCACCAGCTCGGCCTGCGGCGCGTGCGGCTCGGTGATGCCGGCAACGCGGCCGTCGCGCATCACCGTCACGCGGTCGGCAATGCCTGGCACTTCCTCCAACCGGTGCGAGATGTAGACGATGCCGACGCCGGTAGCGGCGAGCTTGCGCATGATGTCGAACAGCCGCTCGACTTCGCCGACGGTGAGTGCGGCCGTCGGCTCGTCCATGATCAGCACGCGCGAGGCATAGGACAGCGCCTTGACGATCGCCACCACCTGGCGCTGGCCGATTGACAGGTCCGCCACCATCGCCCCTGGATCGATGGCGATCTCGATCGCCTCCAGCCGCTTCTTCGCCTCACGGCGCATCGCCGGCACGTCGAGGAAGCCGCCCGGGCGCATCAGTTCGCGGCCGAGGAAAAGATTGGCCGCGACATCGAGCGACGGCACGAGGTCGAGCTCCTGGAAGATGGTGGCGATGCCGGCGGCCTGCGCTTCGCGCGGATTGTTGAAGCGCACGGGTTTGCCGTCGATCTCGATCGTGCCTTCGTCCGGCGTGTAGACGCCCGACAATAGGTTCATCAGCGTCGACTTGCCGGCGCCGTTTTCGCCAAGCAGCGCGTGGATTTCGCCCGCCTTGAGGTCGAAGTCGACGCCGCGCAACGCCTGCACGCCGCCGAAGCGTTTGACCGCGCCGGTCATCACCAGAAGCGGCGCGGTCATTTCGGCCTCCCGCAGGATTGGCGGGTCTGCAAGGTCGCCTGCAGCCGCACGGCTTGAGGCGGCGCTTCGCTCGAGGCGATGCGGGCGCTGAGCAGTGCCGCGGCCTGGCGGCCGATCTCGGTGCAGGGCTGCTCGACCAGCGTCAGCCGTGGCTCGAAACAGTCGGCCCATTCGAAATCGTCGAAGCCGACCAGCGACAGATCGCGCGGGATCGAAAGACCCTTTTCGCGGATGGCGCGGACTGCCCCGATCGTCGTCATGTTGTTGCCGGTGACCAATGCGGTGGGCGGCGTGGGCAGCGACAGGATCGCATGCGTCGATGCGGTCGCCGCCGCCGTGTCGACATTCTCCGGCGAGACATAGTGCAGCAGGGTTTCAAGTCCATTGGCGGCGAGCGAAGCCTGGAACGCCTCGATGCGTTCGCGCGTCGTCGCCAGCCCGGGCTGGCCGGCGATGTAGCCGATGCGCTTGTGGCCGAAGGAGGCGACATGGTCGATCAGCGCGCGCATCGCCGTGTCGTTCTCGACGCCGATCTGATCGAAGCGGTCGTCGGCGAAACGGTCGATCAACACGCACGGCACTTTCTTGTCGGCGAGATAGTCGATGGCGCGCTGCGGCGAACCCGACGGCGCCAGGATGACGCCATCGACCCGGCGCTGGTGGAAGGCGCGCACCACTTGCAGCTCGCGGTCCGGGTCTTCCTGTGTGTCGGAGAGAAACACCATCAAGCCGAGGCGCGCGCATTCGGCCTCAACCGCGCAGATGATGTCGGTGAAATAGGGATTGGAAATCGCCGAGATGGCCAGGCCGACACTGTTGGTGGTGGACGCCTTCAGCGACCGCGCCAGCTCGTTGGGCTGGTAGCCCATGGCGGCAATGGCGTCGTTGATCAGCTTCGCCTTCTCCAGCGAAACGAAGCGCGTGTTGTTGACGACATGCGAGACGGTCGACACCGACACGCCGGCGCGCCGCGCCACTTCAGCCATTGTCGGCAATAAAACTCAGCGCTGACAAGCGCTCCTCCCTATGCGTTTCCCGTCCGCTCTGATTGGCGGATTTCAGGGAAGCTTAGGGTGATCGAAACGTTTGCGCAATCGATTCGATGGATTTTTTTGGCGGGCTCATCTCCCCCCTTGAGGGGGAGATGTCGCCGAAGGCGACAGAGGGGGTCGCCGCGTGAAGCGCCAACGTAATCTACAGAATCAGGCTGAGCCCGGTCGAACCGACCCCCTCTGGCCGCTTTGCGGCCATCTCCCCCTCAAGGGGGGAGATCAGCAGCGTCAGCGCCCAGCAAACTCCGCCACCAACGCCTCATACGCCTCAAGCGTCGGCAACGCCTCGTAGCTGTGCACCGCCGGCGTCTCCGCCCAGGGCAGCTTCTCGCTGGTCCATGTCTCGATGAACGGCGTGAACCAGCCGGGCTCGTCGAGCATGGTCGGGCGCAAATTGACGAACCAGTCGAGGCCCTCGGGGCGGGTGAACATCCATGTCATGCAGTGGCCGCAGAAATAGTGTTTTGACGCGCCGTGCAGGCCGCCGATCACCGGCTCGCCTTGGATGATCTCGAACCCGTCGGAGGGAATTGCGGCGCTCAGCGAATGGGCGCTGGCCGACATGGTCTGGCAGCCGGTGCAATGGCAGGCCATCGTTAAAAGCGGCTTTGCGGAAATTTTCAGCCGCACGCGTCCGCAGCGACAGCCGCCTTCGGCCGGCAAGGTCAGGGTTGGCAAGGCAGCCTCCTGTCTTCGTCGAGATTCGTGCGCTTCAGCTGCCGGTCAGCGCCTTGGTCGTCACCAGCGTGGCGCCGGCATCGGTGAAGTCGGCATTGTACCGGGCGATAATCTCGGCAGCGGTTGCGTCGGGCGTATCCAGCGTGGAATGGGCATCGGAAACCACGGTGACGGCAAGGCCTTCGGCCAAAGCGCCCTTGACGGTACCGGCGATGCAGAAATCGGTCTGCGCGCCGGCGAGCACGACTTCATCAACCCCCTGCCCGGCCACCCAGGCGCCAAGTTCGGGATTGGAAAAGGCGTTGCGGACGCTCTTGGAGAAGGTCGGCTCGTCCTTGGCCTGGCCGAGTTCCGGCCACACCGGCCAACCCGGCTCGCCCGGCGCCAGCGGATCGCCGGCCGGCCCGTCATGCCTGACGAAAGCGACCTTGCGGCCCTCGCGCCGCGCCCAGTCGATCAGGGAGCGGGTGCGCTGGGCAATGCCCGGGGCATCGTGGATCGGCGGCTCGACAAGGCCGTCGAACATGTTGGTCTGGAGATCGATGACGATGAGGGGAGCGGGAGCTTTTGACATGGCGCGAAGATAGCGCGGGAGGCGGATGGGTCAAGGAGAGGCTGCTAATCTCCCCCCTCGTGGGGGAGATGGCCGGCAGGCCAGAGGGGGGCGCTGTCCCGCCGGCTTCTCAGTCAGCCAAAGCTGCTACGCCGACAGTTTCCGGAACGAAAATACGCTATGTCGCGATCCTTCGCGCCCCCCTCTGCCCTGCCGGGCATCTCCCCCACGAGGGGGGAGATCAACTACCCTCACCCGATCCCGCCAGTCACCGTATAAGCGCCGGCGGTGCGCCCGTCCTCCAGTCTTACGACCGCCGTTACGATCGAGCCGTAAGCGCCGCGCCAGACACTGTGGGTCCGCTCATGCTCGGCGGCCGGCACCAGCACGCTGCCGTGAAAGTGGTTGCCGCTCCGCTGTATAGCGACGGGCTCGCCATTGACGTGGACCTTGACGCCTGCGGTCTCCGCGTCATTGGCATCGAGCTCGACCACTACGGCGATCTCGGTCTGGTCGCCCTGCTGTCTCGTCTCGGCGACAAGCCTGAGCGCCGGCGGCGGCGCATCGCTAGCCCGCAATCCACCGCGCCCCGCAAACACATCATCCGGCAATTCCGGCGTGCGCCGCGGGCTGGTGCGGCGTTGGGTGGCGCGCTCGTAGTCGCCGGCGAACTGCAGCAGCCTGACATCGTCATAGGCCTTGCCGGCAAATGTCAGCCCGACCGGCATGCCTATGTCGGCCATGGTGCCCATCGGCACGGTGACGGTCGGGATGCCGAGATGGCGCCAGACCAGATTGCCGTTGGCGACCCAGGTGCCGTTGCGCCAGGCAAGGTCTGCCGAGGCTTCGTTGACGTCGGCATCGGCCGGCCCGACATCGGCGACCGCCGGCAGCACCACGGCGTCGAGCTTATGCTCATCGAGCCAGTCCTCGAAATCGATGCGCCGCGTTGCCTCAAGCCCCTTGAGCCCATCGGCCAGCGTGGGGATGTCCCGGAGCGGCGTCACACCTTGCCTGGCGCGGGTGACATAGTCGGCCAGATCGAAGCCGTCATCGCCATAGCGGTCTGGCAGCGTGCCCGGAGGCTGCGGGAAAATCTTTGGACCATCGACCGCGGCCAGATCGGGGATGGCCGGGTCGGCATTGGCGCGCAAAAAGTCGTCCCATGACCAGATGCAGAGATCCCAGATTTCGCGCTCGGCGAAGGCTGCCGGGACCAGTCCGCGCTCGACCATGGACTTTGCGCCCGGACGGTCGCGCTCGCAATTGGAGACGACAGGAAAATCGACCTCGACCACTTCCGCGCCGAGTTTTTCCAGATCGCTTGCCGCCCGCCGCCAGAGGTCGAGCACCGAGGCGCGGGTTTCAATCGGTCGCTCTGCGCCGCCATCGTGGCCGATATACATTTTCGGCACGCCGAGGCGCTTGCCCTTGAGAGCGCCTTCCAGCGCCAGCCCGGTATAGCTTGGCGGCCTGAGTGCCGAAGCCTCCGGGATCGTCACCCAGGGCTGCGCACGCCAGAAATCGCCGCGCGTCTCCTGGTCGTCGGCGACGATCACGTCGAGCAGTTCAAGCATATCGGCAATCCCGCGCGTGTGCGGCACCACCACGTCCATGGTCGGCACCAGCGGCCAGTTGCCCCGGACCGAGATGATGCCGCGCGACGGCGTATAGGCGACCAGCGCATTGTTGGACGCCGGCGCACGACCCGACGACCACGTCTCTTCGCCGAGCCCGAAGGCGGCGAAGCTGGCGGCGGTGGCGGTGCCCGAGCCGTTGGACGAGCCGGAGGCGAAGGCGGCGGTCAGGTAATCGGCGTTGTAGGGGCTTTCGGCGCGGCCATAGACGCCGCGCTGCATGCCGCCATTGGCCATTGGCGGCATGTTGGTCAACCCGATCAGCACCGCGCCGCCGGCCCTGAGCCGCGCGATGCTGAAGGCGTCCTCATTGGCGACGAGATGCTCGAAGGCCGGCGAGCCGGCGGCCACCGTCAGGCCTTTCACCTTGTAGCTGTCCTTGGCGGTGTAGGGGATGCCGTCGAGCGGCCCAAGGGTGGCGCCGTTGCGGCGCCGCAGATCGGAGGCCGCTGCCTCCTCGAACATTGCGGGGTTGAGCACCGGCACGGCATTCAGCGCAACGCCATGGCGGTCGTAGTGCGCGATGCGCCTGAGGTAGGCGCCAACCAGCTCGACGCTGGTGACGGTGCCGTCTTCCAGGGCGCGACGCAGGTCAGCGATCGAGGCTTCGACGAGGTGGAGGTCGGACATGGGATGCTCGGTTTGCGGCAGGCAAAGACTCTTCGCATCAGGCGATGCAAGTGTCACGCCTCAAACGGCGGGCACGACGGCGAAGCTGCTGATCTCCCCCCTTGAGGGGGAGATGTCGCCGAAGGCGACAGAGGGGGTCGCCGCGCGTGGAGCGCTAACCTCCTTACGTCTGCGACAAAGGGGCCGAGCCCAGTCGAACCGCCCCCCTCTGGCTTGCCGGCCATCTCCCCCTCAAGGGGGAGATCGCTACCCTCACCCATTCCTCAGCGCCTGCGCGGGCGATTGCCGGTAGGCGAGGATGGACGGCACCACTGCGGCCACGCCCGCGACGCCAAGCAGGATCACCACCGAGCGCATATCCTCGATGCGGAACGTCACCGGCATGGAAAAACCGCTCACCTCGCCCATCGTATGGGCGATCGTTCGGGCGGCGAGATAGCCGAAGAGGAAGCCGAGCAGGACCCCGGCGCCGACGATGACGAACGTTTCCACCCAGACGATCCCGAACACCACCGCGCGTGGCGCGCCGAAGGCGCGCAGGGCGCCGATCTGGTGCCGCCTCTGCAAAACATGGGCGATGACGACCAGAAGAATTGCCGCCGCGACGAGGAATTGCGCACCGGCCGCCACCAAAGACAGGATGCGCCTTGCATCACCAAGGGTTCCGTAGAGCCGGGTCAGCACTTCGCCGGGGAAGACCGCCAGCGTGCGGTCGCTGCGGTATTGCTGGCGCAGCTTGTAGGCGTCGGCGATGGTGTGCGGTTTTACCAGGACGGCGGGCAGGCCGGGCGCCGAGGGATCGAGAACGGCATCGGGGTTGATCGGCGCTTCGAAACCGTGCGGCTCGGCACCGTCTTTTGCGTCAACCTGCTCGACCAGTGCTGCTATTCCGGCGCGTCCATTCTCGTGCTTATGAACATGCCAGACCGCCTCGATCGGCACGATGATCGCCCGGTCCCAAGCTGTGCCAGTAGGGCTGAGGCGGCCGACAATCGTATAGGTGAAATCATTGTGGATTTCGGTCGCCGCTTGCAGCTGGCCGTGCGCGGGATGAAAGCGGGCACCGACGCTTTTGGGCACGGCGGCGCCGACCAGCGCATCGCCAAGCAGCGCAAATGTGCGGCCCTCGGAGACGCCGCCCAGTCCATCGACCAGCGCTTGCGTGGTGCCGACGATCGGAAAGTTTTCGACAAAATCGCCGAAGCCGACAGGCGCTGCCCAGGCCACCCGCTTGTCCCTGATGAGCCCGGAGAGCACGTCGCCCGGCATCAGCGACAGCGGCGCGGCCTGGAGAAATACCGAGGACAGCACCAGCTGGGTTTCGCTGCCCGGCGCTCCGATGACGAGGTCGAATGCATCAGCGGCCTGCGCGCTGCCCAGCCGCAGCGCCCGCTCACTGAGCGTCACTGCAACGCCGAGTGCGGTCGCAAGCGCAATCAGCAAGGCCACGGCAGCCACGCCGATCCAGTGTCGCCTCAGATCCGCGGCGATGAAGCGGAGCATCGGCTATTCCTTTTTTCAAGCTCAAAATGCTTCATCGCGTATGTCCTGCGATGTCGCCTTATCGCGCGTCACCTGACCGGCTTCCAGGCGGATGATCCGGTCCAGCCTTTCGATGAGCCGTTTCTCGTGACTGGCGACGATGAGGGTGGTTCCCGCCTCACCCGCCAATTGCAGCAAGAGGTTCGCCACCGCGATTCCGGAATCGGCATCGAGGCTGGCGGTCGGCTCGTCGGCGACGACAATGGCCGGTCTGGTCACCAAAGCCCTGGCGACGGCGACCCGCTGCATCTGTCCGCGCGACATGGTTTCGACCGGCTGGCCGGGGCGTGAGATTTCGACCCGTTCGAGCAGCCGCAGTGCTTCCGCCTTCAGCTCTGCCACCGGGCGGACCCTCGACAACCGGCCGGGCAGCAACACGTTTTCCAGCGCCGACAGGCCGGGGCAGAGATAAAACTCCTGCATGACCAGGCCGACATGGGCGGAACGCCAGCGGTCGCGCCTGGCTTCGGAGAGGCTGGAAAGCTCGGTATCGCTCCAGCGCACCGAACCGTGGCGTGTCCTTTCCAGCCCGGTCACGATGTTTATGAACGTCGTCTTGCCCGATCCCGACGGCCCGGTCACGGCGACTTTCTCGCTGGCCGCGATCTCAAGCGTGGGCACGGCGAGCGCGGGCTTGTCGAGGTCACGGAAGGAAACCCGCAAATCCCTGACGGAAAGGCCAAGCATGATGGCTACGCCCGGTAGAAATGCGCATCGACGATGCGCAGAAGGCTGACGAAGCCGGTTTCCGGGTCGGTCCAGGAGCCGGCTTCCAGCCTGCCTGCCACTTCAATGAGCGCGTTTGCCTGTTCGAAGGTTTGCGCCTGGTCGAGATAGATGACGACGATGTTGTCCGGCCAGTCGGCGTCGGACGAGCAGAATGGACACAGCGCCATCGGAATCTCGGTCAGGACGAAGAATTTCGCCTCGGCCTTGAGCGGCGGCGCCATGAAACCCTTCATGGTGACGTCCTGGCCGGCAAGGGTCTTGACCTTATCGGAGAAGCTCATGCCGAGCACGCCGATCTTGGCGTAGAGGTCATCGAAGGTAAGCGGCGCTGGTGCGGCCGACGCGCTGTGCAAAGCCTGGGAAAGACAGACCGTAGCCGAACCGAGCACCATGCCGCGACGGGTGATCGGTCTGCACTCCATGATTGCCATTCCCTTATCGATTGGCGCTGGCGCCGTCAGCGCCCGAACCATCGTCCCGTCCCGCCCCATCCGCAAGCACCGGATGGAGCGGCCGGGATCATCACAGGCCGTGCGGCTCAGTTCGTCGCCGGCGCCAGTCCGAGCGCATCGGCGAGGACCTTATAGACGTCACTCTCCTCCATGTAGCCCTTGAAGCCTTCCGCACCCGGGCCGGTAGCCTGCAGCACGACGTCATCGACGGCATGGACCGCTGTATCGGCCGACTTCGGCAGGTTGCCGATGCGCAGCACGGCGCCGGGTACGTCCTTGTACTTCTCGTTGGCGACATACTGCTTGCTCTCGTTCTGCACCGCCGGCACGAACGGGCCGTCGAGCTTCGGGCGGAACGTCTCGTAATAGTCGGGGAAGTTGGCGCCGAAGATGGCCAGACGGCGCGAGACATCGACGCTGTCGGGATAGCCGTCGTTGTTCTTGTCCTCGTAGTTCGGGAAGCCTGCGTCGGCATAGATACCGACCTTGTCGCGCATGTCGGGGCCCGGCTTGCTGTCGTCGATGGTGCCGATGATGGAAACGCTGTGGGTGTGGTCGCCGGTTATCACGATCATCGTGTCGGGATGGGTCTTGGCGAATTCCATCGCAACGCCGACCGCCTTGTCGAATTCGATGACCTCGACCATGGAGCGCTCCCAGTCCATCGGATGCGACATCTTGTCGACCGAGGCGCCTTCGACCATCAGGAAGAAGCCTTCGGGGTTCTTCGACAGTTCGCCAAGTGCAACATTGGTCATTTCGACGAGACCCGGCTGATTGGGGAAGGTTTCCACGGTGCCCTTCTTGAGGAAGTCGCGGTCAAGCGTGACGTCCATGTTGCCGGTATGGAACAGGCCGAGGATCTTGCCGGTGTTGGTTTTGGCTGCAGCCTCGAGTTCGGTCTTGTCGGTGGCAAGGGCGTATCCGGCATCGCGGAATTTCGCGATGTAGTCAGTGTCGTCCTTGCGCTTGGAGCCGGCCATGCTCTGCGGCAGGAAATAGGCGGAGCCGCCGCCGAGGATGACGTCGGGCTGCGTCTGGTAGAACATGCCGACGATGTCGGCCTTGTCGCTGCGGCTGCGGGTATGGGAGACGACGGCTGCCGGCGTGGCGTCCTCGATCTCGGCCGTCGAGACGACGCCGATCGACTTCTTGCCGGTGCGCCGCAGAGCCTCGGCGATGGTCTCGACCTTCGGGTCATCCTGGCTCGGCTTGGTGCGGTCGGCATAGACGCCGAGCGCGTTCACCGCCGTCTTGTGGCCGGTCATATAGGCCGACATGGTGTTGGCGCTGTCGGTGGCAATCGCGTTGGTCGACGACGTGCCGATAAAGGCCATATGGTCGAGATCGTCCATGTTGAGCCGGCCGTTCGCCTTGCCTTCGGTCATGCCCTTGGACATGATCCGCGCACCGGTGCGATGCGCAACGGAGAGGCCGTCGCCAAGCAGGAAGATGACGTTCTTGGCGCGCGGGGTCGCCGAGGTTCCGAACACCTCCCATTTGACGGACTTGGTCTCGTCGCCAGCCTTGGCTTCGATCTCATAGGTGCCGGGCTGGGCGATGCTGGCGGCGCGGATCAAAATGGCGGAGGCATCGACCCCCTCTTCCTTCTCCACGAACTCGACCTCTTTGCCGAGGACCTCTTCGGCCGGCTTGCCGTTGATCGTCACCGTGACCTGGTCGGGGGTGACCACCTTGTCGAATTCGACCTTCAGGTCGAAAGGAGACTGGGCGAGGATCGTGGCGCGGTCGAGAGGATAGATCGTGGCAGCACCAGCAGCGCTGGCAAGACTTGTCGTAACGGCAAGTGCGATGAGGGGGCGAAGCATAAGTGACCTCCAAAATTGACTGATAAAAGGCAGTTTTTGGTAGTCGTTGCCGATGTCCGTTATATGACAAAACCTCTCCGGGGCCGCTCACATTTCTGCGTCATCCGAAGCCGGTTGAGAATCGGGATTGAACGAAGCTGCGGATGCGGCGTCGCTTGTATTGCTGGCTATCTGCGCTCAAGGGAAGATCGGAAGCGTCGCCCATTTCATCAGCGTTGCCTGAGTACTCAGCTCACAGCGTCTTGCTGTCGAACTGGCCTTTTTCCTTCATCATTTGAAGAAAGGTCCCGGCCTCGGCGTTTCCGTGGCCCGCTGCCGTGGAAAACCACTTGGCGGCTTCCGGATAGTTCGGCTTGCCGTCGATGCCGGTATAATAGATCTTGCCAAGGTTGAGTTCTGCTTCGACATTTCCCGCCTTGGCCGCCTTCAGAAACCAAAACTCGGCGGATTTGTTGTCCTTGGCTATCCCTCTGCCTTGGGCATAAGCACCCCCCAGATACAGTTCAGCCGAAACATCGCCCTGCTTTGCAGCCTTGAGCCACCACGAAACGGCATTCGCGTCGTTCTGGGCCAGCCCAGCGCCTGTCCAATATGCGATGCCCAGGCTCATCTGCGCATAGGCTTCTCCCTGGCTCGCCGCCTTCAGCCACCAGGACGCCGCTTCAGCGTCGCTTTTGGCAACGCCCCTGCCCGTAGCATAGGCGTAGGCCACCGCAGACTGCGCCGGGACATAGCCCTGTTCTGCCGCTTTGACCAACCAAACGAACGACTGGGCGTCGTCCTTGCCGATGCCTTTTCCCAACTCATATGCGTTTGCCATGGAGTATTGCGCTTCCGGCACGCCGGCGGCCGCAGCCTTCATCCACCATTCGAAGGCCAGACGGTCATCCTGACCAACTCCATGGCCAAGCGAATACAGAGTGCCCAGCAGAGACTGGGCATTCGGCTCACCCTTGTCGACCGCCTTTCGCAACCACGTCACGGCGAGCTGGTCGTCCTTCTTGACCCCTTGGCCGAGATAATACGCCCGACCGATACAGTAGACGGCTTCAGTGTTTCCGCCATCGGCTGCCTTGCGCCACCAGGAGAGCGCCTGCTCATAGTTTTGAGTAACACCTTGGCCCTGCGCATACAGGCCGCCGACGGAGTACTGACCATTCGCATTGCCCTTGTCGGCTGACTGCATTGCAAACTTCAACGCCAGCTGATCGTTTCTTTCGACACCTCGACCCTGGGAGTAGGCTTGGCTGAGCCCAGCTGCCGCCTCGGCATTTCCTTGCTCGACCGCCTTGCCCCACCAGTAGGCCGCCAGCTTGTCATTTTGGGCGATACCCAGACCGCTCCAGTACATCGCGCCTAGACCGGACTGTGCGTCAGCATTTCCCATCTCGGCAAGCACAGAGGTCTGATGGAATTGCTCGCGATAGTCCTTGGCCAGGAAAGCTGCTTGAGCCTTCTTTATGGCCGACCATTGCACCAAATAATTTCGGACAGGCCCGAGCAGCACGAAGCCGGCCAGCACGACCAGGACGATGGGCAGGACCGTTCTACGAAGCGGCGCAGGCGAACGGTAAACAGTTGTATCGGCTTCAGGCGGCCAGTCATTGTTGTTCAAGTTGGCGATCCATTTGCAGCCACCAGTAATCACTACCGCAATCCGCGCTGTTCTGGAATATCCGCTGCATTTAATACCGCGCTACTGTGGCGCACCGGCGAACAGCACCGTGCCATCCCCGGTGGCCGGCCAGTCCCTGATGGTGCGGTCGTCGCCGCCGGTGAGCAGCGTGCCGTCGGGCGCGAAGGCGACGGCGTAGATCGGGCCGGTGCGGCTGTCGAACATGGCGATTTGATTGCCGGTGTCGACGTCCCACAGCCGCGCCGTGCCGTCGAGCGAGCCGGAGGCCAGTCGCTTGCCATCGGCCGACAGCGCCAGCGTGTAGACGGTGCCTTCGTGGCCTTCGAAGCGGCGCAGTTCCCTAAACGTGTCGAGGTCCCAGAGCTTGATCGTGTAGTCGCCGCTGCCGGTGATGACGTGATGGCCGTCGGCGGTGAAGACGGCGCCGTAGGTGCCCTGCTCGTGGCCGTGCCAGCTGCGCAATTGCTTGCCGCTTTCGACGTCCCAGAATTTCAGCGTGCCGTCGATGGAGCCGCTCAGCGCGCGTGTGCCGTCGGGCGAGATGGCGACCGTGCTGATCGGCCAGTCGTGCCCGGTCATCACATGCAGCGCGGATTTGTTGACGAGGTCCCAGACGATGACGTTGCCGGTGTCGTGACCGCTGACGGCACGCTTTCCGTCCTGGCTGATCGCCAGCTTGCGCACACCGCCATTCTGCCCCGACGAGAACACATGCAGCACAGTGCCGTCGGCGAGCTTTCGCAGCACGACTTCGCCGTCATCGCCGGCGGTCAGCGCGGTGGCGCCGTCGGGCATGAACAGCGCCGTGCGCGCCATGTCCTTGTGTTCGCCGAGATTGCGGATCAGCCGCTTGCCGGCGATGTCCCAGAGCTTGATCATGCGATCGGTGCTGGCGCTCATGATGTCGCGGCCATCGGCTGACACGGCGAGCCAGACGACGGCGTCGCGGTGACCGTCGGGCTCGGTCGGCAGTGGTGGTTCGGCCGGCGGCAAGGGCGCGACCGTTTCCGGCGGTGTTGGAAGTGCGGCTTGTGGCGGTGTGGCTGGAGCCGGCGGCGGGGCCGCTTCCGGTGGCGGGGTTGCCGGAGCAAGTGCGACGTCAGGTGGCCGTGGCGGCGCGGGCGGCGCCGGCTCCGGCGGTTTGGCTGCCTGCACGGGCGGTGTTGGCTCAGGCGGGATAGCGATCGGCGGCGAACTCGGCGGAGTTGGCGGCGCCGCCAGGTCCGGCGGAACACTGGCGATATCCTGACCCTTCGGCTCGGCCTTGGGTTCCTTCGGGGCGGCCACCTCGCCGCCCGGAGCGGAGCGATGAACCAACCATGGGCCGAATCGATCGGCCAGCAACGCCAGAACGACAAGCGCCGGCAGAACCAGGAAAACTTGCCGCAGCCGCGGCTTGCCGGGGTTTTGCACCTCCGCCGCCCGGCCGAACAGCGGTGCTCCGGACAGGTGGGCCGAACCGCGCGGCAACAGCCCGGCAAAGAACAACAGCGCCCCGATCACGCAGCTCACGCCTGCCACGAAAAGGGCCACGGAGCGCATGGACGCGAGGGATGTCGCGATGCTTGCGTCGCCCTGCGCCAGGCGCAGCATGGCGAAGCAACCGACGCCGATAACCAGCACGACCAGCGCGAGCAGCCTGTCGGCACCCCTGTTCATTGGCTCTCTTCCCCAGGCCGCGTACTCTGCGGCCGCCCTGTCACGAAACTAGCAACGAAACGCGTAGCGCAAAATGCCAAGTATGAAAGTGGCTGACATCACGCTTCTACTTCAATTCCACCCACACCGGCGCGTGGTCGCTGGCGCCGTCCTGCCCGCGAACATCCCGGTCGATGCCGGCAGCAGTGAGGCGGCGCGCCAGTTTCTTCGACAGCAAAATGTGATCGAGCCTCAAGCCGGCGTCGCGCGGCCAGCGGTTGCGGCGATAATCCCAGAATGTGTAGAGCGTTTCTTTCGGATGCTTCTTGCGCAACGCATCCGTCCAGCCCTGCTCGAGCAGGCGCTGGAAGGAGGCGCGGCTTTCCGGCTGCACCAGCGCGTTGTCGTCATAGGAGCGGGTGGCGTAGATGTCGCGAGGCTCGGGCACGATGTTGTAGTCGCCGACCAGCGCCACCGGCAGGCCGGTGTCGAACAGCTGTTCGGCATGCGCCTCCAGCCTTTCATGCCAGGCCAGCTTGTACTGGAATTTCGGTCCCGGCTGCGGGTTGCCGTTGGGCGCATAGAGGCAAGCGATGACGACACCATTGACGGCCGCCTCGATGTAGCGGCTCTGCCTGTCGGCCTCGTCGCCCGGCAGCGTGTCCGCGGTAAGCACCGGCTCGGATCCTCGCGCCAGGATAGCAACGCCGTTCCAGGTCGGCTCGCCCTTCCACACCGCGCCATAGCCGGCGTCGGCAAGTGCCGTGCGCGGAAACTGCATGTCGCGCGCCTTCAGCTCCTGCAGGCAGACGACATCGGGTTTGGCTGCCGCCAGCCAAGCCAAAAGGTTCTGCAGCCGGCTGTTGATGTTGTTGATGTTGAAGGAGGCGAGTTTCATTCAAGGTCCGCTGATATTCGGGTGATGCCGGCCTGCAAATGGCTGACACCTGCGCTTCCGGTGCTCACGTACTTGAAGTACGCTCCGCTCCGGTTCTCGGTATCAACCATTTTCGACTCGGCCTGACCCGAATCTCAACAGACCTTGGGGCGGCGATCAGGAAACGATCCGCACTGCCCACGCCTTCACCGTCTCCGCCAGCGTCTTCAGATGATCCGCCGTCGAAAACCCCGACACGCTCTTGCGTGGTTTCAGATCGTGGTCGCCGTCCTCCAGCCAGACCACTTCGATCTTGTCGGAAAGACCGTAGGTCGCGACCTCTTCCCTGGTGCCGAACTCGTCGCGTGTGCCCTGGAAGATCAGCGTCGGCGTTTTCAGATCGGCGAGATGTTTTGTCCTGAGCTGCTCGGGCTTGGCCGGCGGATGGAAAGGATAGCCGAGGCAGACGAGGCCCGAAATCTCGCCCTTGGCAAACATCTCGTCGGCGACCATCGAGGCGACGCGGCCGCCCATCGACTTGCCGCCGATGATGAGCTTCCCGGTCACGCCCCGCGCCCTGAGATCTGCGATCGCCTTGATATATTCCGGGTTCACATTCTCGGCGCGCGGCGGCGGCTTGCGCTGGCCGTAGCGGCGCGCCGCCATATAGTGGAATTCGAAGCGCGCGACCTGGAAACCGGCCGCGGCCAGCGCCTTGGCGGTGGCGGTCATCGACGGCGAGTCCATCGACGCGCCGGCGCCATGGGCTAGCAGAATGGTGATGGGGGCGGTGTCGTAGCCGTCGAAGAGGAACGTAGTCATGAGGCGGCCTCGTTGGAGAGGTCGAGTTCCTTCACACCCCCCTCTGTCCTGCCGGACATCTCCCCCTCAAGGGGGGAGATTAGCAGCGTCCACGCGGTGCCTAATTTCCAACGGCCGCCGTTGGCGAAGCCGCAGGTGACAGCCAATCTCCCCCCTTGCGGGGGAGATGTCCGGCAGGACAGAGGGGGGTGTTCACGCGCTAACATCTTACCCCGCCGTCCGTGCCAGCTGCAGATCCACGAACTGTATCCCCTTTTGCGCCGTGCGGGCCCATTCGCTGTCAGCATCGAGTTCGAGATAGCGCGCCCAGTTCCGCCGGGCTTCGGCCAGATTGCCAGCGTCGAACTCCAGACGGGCAAGATTGAACACCGGATCGGCATAGCTCTTGTCGAGGGCGATCGCTTTCTGCAGGTGCCGGCGGGCCGAGGCAATCTTGCCCTGGTCGCTCATCAAGCCGGCGAGGTTGAACCACGCCTCGACGAAGGCCGGGTCGAGCTTTATCGCCCTTGCATAGTCATGAGCGGCCTCGCTGACACGGCCGGCGCCGCGCAGGCAGTTGGCGCGGTTGAAGGCGGCGATGGCGTCGCTCGGATCGATGCTGAGGCAGCGCTGGTAAAGGGCCGCGGCCTGCTCGTGGTCGCCTTGCTCCTCTACCGCTTCCGCTTCGGCGAACAGGTCCTCCAGCGTGTCGTCCCCAGTTGCACTCGCACTGCCGAGGTCGAACAGCAGCTGGCCGTCGAGTTCGCTTTGGCCGCCTTCGAGATAGATCGCATCGGGCCGGCCATGTTGCGAACCGACATTGAGCGATTTGGCGGTGAGCGAGGCGACCGGACCGGAGCGGTGCACAGAACGCGCAATCGCGCCCCAGGATGCGCCGCCTGCGACCAGCCCGGCATATTTGCGGGCGAGGATCAGGTCGCGGAAGGAGTAGGGTTCTGAATCATGCTCGAAAGCATCGAACAGGCTGAGCAAGTCGAGATCGGCGCCTGACAGTTTCGACTGGTCGATGAGCGATTGCCTGGACAGCGAAGACGCCTCCGGCGCCTTCATCAAGCCGAGCAGGCGCAGAAAGCCATTTTCGCTGAGGAGTGTGCGGCCGGCGGCGCGCTCGGCTGAGACGCGGCGCTCGATCTCGACATCGCCACCCTTTGCCATACCCGCCTTGGCGAGCAGCGTGCGCCCGAACACGACATGGCTGGTGCGCCTAGTGACGCCGCGCCGCAACTGGCCGTGCCGGCGCTCCACCTCGCGCGCGGCAAGCCGCAGCGGAAATGCCGCTAGCGCGCCGATGGTGCCGAAGACGGCGCCCGGGATTATACCGGTGGGCGCCGTCACCCTTTGCTCTTGCCGACGGCCTTGAGCAGGTTGGCCTTCAACGGGTTTTCCTTGGCACCGGCCTTTGCTTTGGCGGCGGGCTTTTCAACCTCGTCGGCCTTGCTCTTCGACTTGGCCGGCGGCTTGGCCGATTGCGACAGGCTCGCCTTCAGCGCATCCATCAGGTTGATGACATTGCCGCGCTCAGGGGCCGCCGCAATGATCGGCTTATGGCCTTTCAGCTTCTCGCGGATCATCGTCATCAGCGCGATCTCGTAGCGGTCCTCGTAGTTCTTCGGGTCGAAGGTGGTTTCTTTCTGCTTGATCAGCGCTTCGGCCAATTGCAGCATTTCGGGGTCGGGCTTGCCGGCCGGGATGTTGCCGAAATATTCAGCCGTGCTGCGCACTTCGTTCGGGTTCCTCAAGGTGCAGACGAACATGCCGTTCTCGCGCGAACCGATCGTCACCACGCGCTCGCGGCTGGACAGGACAAGGCGGGCGATGGCGAGCTTGCCGGACTTGCGCATCGCTTCGCGCAGCACGGCGAAGGTCTCCTCGGCCATGGCGCCATCCGGCGCCATGTAATAGGGCGCGTCCTGATAGATAACGTCGACCTCGTCTTCGTCGACGAAGGCCTCGATGTTCATCGTGTGGTTGGATTCTATGCGCACCGCTTCGAGGTCGGCATCATCGATGATGATGTACTGCTTGTCCTCGTACTCGTAGCCCTTGACCAGATCCGAACGCTCGACCAGGCCGAGTTCAGGGTCGACCGGCTTCATGTTGATGCGGTTGTGGGTCTTCTTGTGCAGCTGATTGAACGTGATGCGCTCGCTGGTCGTCGTTGCCGGATAGAGCCGAACCGGACAGCTGACGAGGCTGAGCTTGAGGTAACCTTTCCAACTTGCCCTGGGCGCCATGAACTCTCTCCTACGCGGCCACGCACTGACAACAAACTGCAGCGCTTTTCGTCCGCAGGACGATTGGCGCCGAGAAAATCCTACACCGACCCCGCACGATACAGGCAAATCCCTAGCGAAATCTTCCAGCCGCCTTGGAGGTCCAAGGTCGAGAATAATTCAAATTGTCCGGAGCGTCGATGGATTTGGGTTCCTCGCCCCCACTTTGTGGGGGCGAGGAACCTAGATTTTGAAAGCCGGCAAATCCCTCGCGAAATCCTCCATGTCCGCCCAGGGATCGCCCGACGTCGCCAAGAGCCCCGGCAGCGAGGAGTAGTTCAGATCCTGCGGCGCATCGATCGTCTCCAGGTCGCTCCAACTCAGCGGCGTCGAGGCCGGCAGGTTGGTCCGGGCGCGCAGCGAATAGGGGGCGGCGGAGGTGTGGCCGCGCGCGTTGCGGTGGTAGTCGATGAAGATACGCCGCTTGCGGTTCTCCTTGCCCATGGTGGTGGTGAAGGTGTCTGGGGCAGTGGCCGCCAGATGGGTGGAGATGGCGCTGGTCGCCTGGTGCAGCTTTTTCCAATTCTGCTTTTGCGTCACCGGCACCGTGATATGGATGCCGCTGCCGCCTGATGTTTTGGCGAACGGTACAAGGCCGAGCCCTTCCAACTGGCCCTTGATGTGGACGGCGGCCTCGACCACTTCGCGCCAGGCAATGCCCTCGCCCGGATCGAGGTCGAAGACGATCAGGTCGGGCTTGTCAAGGCTGGTGCGGTGCGTGCCCCAGGTGTGGAACTCGACGACACCGAACTGCGCCAGCGCCAGATAGCCCTTGGCGCCCTCGACCGACAGGAAGGATTTGGTCTCGCCTTCGGAATTGACGGTATCGAACGTCACCACCGAGGGTGGCATTCCGGTGAAGGCGTGACGCTGGAAGAAGCAGTCCTTCGGCAGGCCGGTCGGGCAGCGCACCAGCGACACCGGGCGACCCATAATGTGCGGCAGCATGAAATCGCCGACCAGCGCGTAATAGACGGCGATGTCGAGCTTGGTCGGCCCGGTCTTGCCGAACAGCCGGCGCTCCGGATTGGTCACCCAGATGGTGGCGAGGTCGGCCTCGGCGATCAGCCGCTTGCGCTTCGGCGATACCGGTGTCGACAGGCCGACATCGCGCAAGCCACGAAACACACCGTGGCGCAGGGAATTGTCCGCCGTGCGGTTGGCATAGTGGATGCGGGCCGACAGCATTGGCCGCACCCATTTCATCTCGCGCATGATCTCACGTGGCACACCCTCGGGTGGCGTCGCGCCATCGCGCAGCGGCTCCAGTCGGGCCAGCAATTCGGCTGCGGTTGCGGCATCGAAGCCGGTGCCGACCTTGCCGCGATAGTGCAGTTCGCCATCCTCGAATTCGGCCATGCCGAGCGCGGCCAGCCCTTCGGCCGCGTCGGAGATGGTATAGCCGGCGATGACGAAATCGCCCTTCTGCAGCGCCTTGACCTTGGTCCAGCTCTTGGTGCGGCCGCTCTGGTAGGTCGCGTTGGCGCGCTTGGAGACGATACCTTCCAGCCCGTGTTCGGTCGCCTGATCGTAAAGCCCCTGCCCGTCGCCCTCGACATGATCGCTCAGCTGGATGGCGGAGTTGGCGCCCACCCCTGCGAGCAGCTCGGCGAGCAACGCCTTGCGCCTTGCGAGCGGTGCCCTGCGCAGATCCCAGCCGTCGAGATGCAGCAGGTCGAAGGCGTAGAAATGCAATTTGCTGCGCGCACCCGCTGACAGCGCATCCTGCAGCAGGGCGAAACGCGAAATGCCCTTCTCGTCCAGCACCATGATCTCGCCGTCGATGATTGCCTGGCTGAGCGGCAGGCGCGAAAAGGCTTGCGGCAGGTCGCCATAGCGCTTCGTCCAGTCGATGCCACCGCGGGTGATCAGGCGCACCTCGCCATTGGTGACATGCGCCATGGTGCGATAGCCGTCGAATTTTATTTCGTGCAGCCAGAGCTCGCCCGTATCCTCCAGCGGCCCGCCCGGTGGCTTCGGCACCTGGGTTGCGAGTTGCGGCTCGATGCGCGACGGCGGATCGCCTTTCACCGCGCCAGGCAGAGCGCCAGGTTTCAGCGCGCCGGATTTCGGCGGCAGGCGGGCCGGCTTTTTCGGCGGCGCCACCAGCTCCTCGATGCGCTTGCCGGATTTCACGCTTTCCGGCCGCGCTTCCAGGATGTCGAGGCTGGTATCGGCGGCAAGGTCACGCTCCTTGAACAGCAGCCAGTTCTTCTTGTTCTCGTCCTCGCCGGGCTTTGGCTTCAGCCGGGTCAGCATCCAGCCGCCGTTGAGTTTCTCGCCGGCCAGCCGGAACTTGAACGCGCCGGTGCGCAGGCTCTTTTCGACATCGTCCATCGGCGCCCAGGTGCCGGTGTCCCAGACGATCATCGGCCCGCCGCCATATTCGCCTTCGGGAATGACGCCTTCGAAGTCGATATATTCGAGCGGATGATCCTCGGTCTCGACCGCGAGCCTTTTGTCGGCCGGGTTGAGCGAGGGCCCGCGCGGCACCGCCCAGCTTTTCAGCACGCCGCCGACCTGCAGGCGCAAATCGTAATGGTCGGCGGTGGCGTGATGCTTGTGCACGACGAAGCGGTTGCCATCGCCTGAAACCAGCCCGCCCGCCGGTTCCGGCGTTTTCGAAAATTCGCGCTTGGCGCGATAGGCTCTGAGCTTGGGCGGGGCGGTCATGTCCGCATGCTAGGCGGGATGCGGTCGGTGCTCAATCGATGGCAGCTCAATCGTCGGTGGCGGGCGTCAGGTCGAGCTCGGCCGGGGAAAGACCGCCCTGAAGCTGGCTCAGCCGGAACTCGTCGACCCAGTAGGCTTCGCCATCGACCAGCACGCGGGCAGAGTAGACGCCGCCGGAAAAGCTCTGCGCGGTGACATACACCTTGTGCCGGTCGAGCGCCTTGCGCACGGCGGCGCGCTTGGAATTCTGGCTGGAAGTAGGACTGACCATCCGACGCTCATACACAACAGCCGCAGGACATGACGGCTACCTAAGGATGCTGGAGATCAGGTGCTCTGTCAATTTTGACTGCTTGTCGGCGTCAGGCAGCCTTCCGCTGTATCAGACTGGCCAGAACGGTGCGCATTCCCGAATACGAAGGGCCGCCAATTTTCACTTCCCAATCTGTGTTGCGTTTCCGGGGGTGCTTCACGCTCCGCAACGCTGCGCGGAATGTGTCCGGGTCAACACCTACAGTTCGAGCCATCTCTTCGGCGGTTGTGCGATTGGCGATCATGTCATCTCCTATGCTTTCTCATCTCCTATGCTTTCCGCCACGCATATAGGGCTTTTGCACACCTCGACCAGGGAATTAGGGCGTTTGCTCTAATTTCAACCTGAGACACTACCTCAATTCCGCCGCCAACTCGCGCCGCGCTTTCACCCTACTGCGATAGATCTTCGGCGCGCTGCCGGTGATACGCTTGAAGGCGGCGGCAGCCAGTTCGCCAAGCTGCCAGGCGCGGCCGGGCTCGCTGGCGTGAATGCCCTATACGATCGATGCGGAATCCACCGAGCGCCTCTGGAAGTTGGGCAAGCGGCTCCTATAACTCCATCTATCTCCCGGAGATCACAGACAATGACATTCAGAACCCGCAAACTCGGCAGCCAAGGGCTGCAGGTGTCCGCCATCGGCCTCGGCTGCATGGGCATGAGCCAGTCCTACGGGCCGGCCGACGAGGCGGAATCGATCGCCACCTTGCACCGCGCCATCGAACTCGGCTGTACCTTCCTCGACACGGCGGAAGTCTACGGCGCCTATGCCAATGAGGAACTGCTTGGGCGGGCGCTGAAGGGCCGGCGCGATGCTGTGACGCTTGCCACCAAATTCGGCTTCCGCATCGAAAACGGCAGACAGGTCGGCACGGAGCGCGACAGCCGGCCGGCGCATATCCGCGAGGCGCTGGAAGGCTCGTTGAAGCGGCTCGGCACCGACCATGTCGACCTCTACTACCAGCACCGCGTCGATCCGGCGGTGCCGATGGAGGACGTCGCCGGCACGATCGGCCGGCTGGTTTCCGAGGGCAAGGTGCGCTTCTTCGGCCTGTCGGAGGCAGGTGCCGCCAACATCGGCCGCGCGCATGCCGTGCACCCGGTATCGGCGCTGCAGAGCGAATATTCGCTGTGGGAGCGCAATCTGGAGCCGGAGATCATCCCGCTGCTCAAAAAGCTCGGCATCGGCCTGGTGCCGTTCGCGCCGCTCGGCCGCGGCTTCCTCGCCGGCGACGTCAAGCGCGCCGAGGATTATCCGGAAGGCGATTTCCGCCGCGGCGACCCGCGCTACCAGGGTGCCAATTTCGACGCCAACGTCGCGGCGGCGGCCGCAGTGCAGGAGGTGGCCAGCACCAAGGGGGTAAAGCCTGCGCAAATCGCGCTGGCCTGGGTGCTCGGCAAGAGCGACGGTTTCGGCATCGACATCGTGCCGATCCCCGGCACCAAGCGGCGAAAGTATCTGGAGGAGAACGTCGCTGCGGCGGCAATCACGCTCGACGCGGCCGAGATGGCCGCTCTCGACGCGGCGCTGGCACCCGGCAAAGTCTCGGGCCCGCGCTACAATGAGCGGGTGATGACGACGATCGACCGGTAGGGCGCCTTCTTTCGGACCGATGCGCGGCCCTTGATTGCCGGCGCGATCTTGGCATGATCATCGCAATGACCCAGATCAGAACCATGACCGCAAGAGACGTGCCGTCGGTGTCACGGTTGTTGGGCGAATCCTGGCGACGCACCTATTCACCGATCATGGGGCCCGAGACCACCGCGCGGCTCTCGGACGACAAGCATGCGCCCGCGCGGTTGGCCGCTGAATTGCTGGATGACAACAAGATGTCATTCGTGGCCGAACGGCCGGACGGGTCGATCGCCGGCTATGCGATGGCGGCGATGGACGATCGCGGCGACGTCCTGCTCGACCGGCTGCATATCGACGAGACCGAATTCGGCAGCGGGCTCGCCACCGACCTCCTGCACGCCGTGCTTGCCGCGCATGCTGGGATTCCCAGCATTGCGCTGGAAGTGATCGAAGGCAACGACCGGGCGATCGCCTTCTACCGCAAGCACGGCTTCGAGGCGGTCGAGCGCCGGCCGGCCGCGCACGGCGTCGGCGGCCACGCGTCGCTGATCATGCGCAGGCTGCTGTCGAGGGCTTAGAGGGAAAGGCAGGAGGGCAGTAGCTGCCCTACTGCCTGCCCTGTTCCGATACTACTCGAACCCAGGAGCCGCGCTCGCCAGTTGGTCCTCGTCCTCCGGCGGGTCAAGGATTTCGATCAGCCGCGCCACCCTGGCGCCCGGCAAGGGATGGCCCTCATTGACCAGCGCCTCGTCGGCGCCGATCCAGGCGAAGGCCTCGCGTAATTCCTCGAGGCTGGCGCCAGTCAACGCGATGTCGGCGATAACGGTCTCGTCCACGGGCCCCAGAACCGAAATGATGTCGTTGCGTGTCATGGTCTCCTCCGTACCTATGCAAGCGTGCCGATCCGACGCCGTGGAGCGCCCGGCCGGAGACCGGCATCGGGATAAAATCTGCCGCGGGATGGAATCTGGGTCTGGACTTCGGGCCGGCAACCTCCAGGTCGACATTTTCCCGTTTGCGGGCGCTGGGGGAGATCGACAACTTCAACATCGCGGTCCCGCTCACGCCCCGGAATGCGGGTCGATGCTGTAGGGATGCACCGGATAGTCCGGACCGATGGCGTCCCGCACGCGATCGACCCAGGCCATGAGCATCGGGTAGTCCGCGAGAGAGAAACCGCAATCCTCTGCCCTGTGGCTGTAGGCATAAACGGCGATATCCGCGATGGTCAGGTCGTTGCCGACGAGAAACGGAATCGCGGTGAGGCTGCGCTCCAGCGCGGCAAGCGTGCGCGCGCCGGCCTCGTGCTTGCCGGCGACCATTGCCTGGTTGCGCTCGAGCCGGCCGGTCAATGTCCAGTAGCGCAGCGAGCCGATGACCGGCTCGACATTGTACTGTTCGAAAAACAGCCACTGCATGATTTTGGCGCGCCGATAGAAGTCCGCCGGCAGCAACGGCGTCCCCTCGGCAACATAGGTCAGGATCGCATTGGACTCAGCGATGGCGCGCCCGTCGTCGAGTTCGAGCACGGGGACAGCGCCGGCCGGATTGAGCTTCAGAAAAGCGTCGGTGTGGCTCTCGCCCTCGAAGATCGAGACCATGCGGCTTTCGTAGGGAATCTTGAGCAGCCCGAGCAGGACCCTGGCCTTCCAGCCATTTTGCGACGGCAGATAATCATGAAGCGTGAGCATGGCGGTCCCTTTTCGCTGCGGTCGGCGCCTAATTTGCACAGCGCTGCGATACCGGCCACCCGATTCCTTCAATGTGTACGCGCAGAAAAAATGACCTATACGCACGTAAAGTTTTATTGACTTCGCCGTATGTGCGATTTAGCCGATGGACGCTTGTCCCGGACAGCTTTGCGGCATGCAATCAGTCTGGGTGGGCGGCCAGTCTGGGTGGGATGAGGAGGAAGTGCAAGCATGAGCCTTTCGCGCCGCAGCGAGATCACCGCCGAGGCTGTGGGGCCGACGATTGTGGCCGGCGAAATCCTGATCGAGATCATGGCGACCGAACGGGGCTTTGGCTTCCTCGAGCCGCAGACGCTGACAGGGCCATTCCCTAGCGGCGCGCCGGCGATCTTCATCAACCAGGTCGGCAGGCTGGGCGGCGGCGCCGGAATTATCGGCTGCGTCGGCCGCGACGATTTTGGTACCCTCAACCTGGAAAGACTGAAGCGCGACGGCGTCGACATCTCTGCGGTCGATGTCAGCGACCGCTTCCCCACCGGAAGCGCGTTCGTGCGCTACCGGCCCGATGGTATCAGGGACTTCGTCTACAACATCGCCGAATCCGCCGCCGGCCAAATCCGCCTCACCGCCGCTGCACGTCTGCTGGCGGATAGAGCCGGCCATCTGCACATTATGGGGTCGACGTTGTCGGTGGCCGGGCTGAGGGAAATCGTCACTTACGCCGTGCAGGCAGTGCGCGCCCGCGGCGGTTCGACCTCCTTCGACCCGAACATGCGCAAGGAGTTGATTGACGGTGCCGACGGCGCGCTGTTTTCAGCACTGGTCGACGATGCCGACCTGCTGCTGCCGTCCGGCGGCGAATTGCTGGCCGCGGCCGGCGTCGATGACGAGCAACAGGCGGTGACGGCGCTGTTTGCCAGAGGCGTCGGCGAGATCGTGCTGAAGCGCGGTGACGCCGGCTCGTCCTGGTTCGGCGCCGACGGCACCCGGATCGACTGCGCCGGTTTCCAGGTCGAAGAGGTCGACCCGACCGGCGCCGGCGACTGTTTCGGCGCGACCTACTTGACCTGCCGCCGCCAGGGAATGGAGCCCGGCAAAGGGCTGCTCTATGCCAACGCCGCCGGCGCCCGCAACGTCACGCGGCAAGGCCCGATGGAAGGCACCGCCGGCTTCGACGTGCTTGACGATTTCATCGCCGGGACCGCGAGAGCGACATGAAGACCAACCCGCTTGCTGGTCTCGCCAGCGCGCGCCGGAATGGGGCGCCCTACGGCATCACCTCGATCTGCTCGGCCCATCCTGTCGTGATCCAGACGGCGATACGGCGCGCCGCCGCGGACAAGGAAGCCACCCTGCTGATCGAGGCAACCTGCAATCAGGTCAACCAGTTCGGCGGCTATACCGGGATGACGCCGGAGGTGTTCGTGGCCTTCGTACTGGAGATCGCCAGCAGGGAAGGTCTCGACCCCCGGCGTATCATCTTTGGCGGTGACCATCTCGGGCCGAACCCGTGGCGTGCGGAGCCGGCCGCACAGGCGATGAGCAAGGCCGAAGCCATGGTCACGGCTTACGTCTGGGCCGGCTTCAGCAAGATCCATCTCGACGCCTCGATGGGATGCGCCGGCGAGCCGGCGGCACTCGATGACGAGATCATCGCTATCAGGGCGGCGCGGTTGGCCAAGGCGGCTGAAAAGGCAGCGCTCGCGCGCGGTGGCGCATTGCCAGTCTACATTATCGGCACCGAGGTTCCCGCTCCGGGCGGCGTCGATCATGCGATCGGCGAGTTGAAGCCTACTGAAGCGGCAGCGGCGCGCCACACGATCGAGATTCATCGCGACATCTTTGCCCGCGAAGGCCTGACCGACACCTTTGGCCGCGTCATCGCCGTGGTGGTACAGCCGGGCGTGGAATTCGGCAGCCAGAACGTCGTCGCCTATGCGCCGGAAAAATCGAGAGGCCTGACCGGATTGCTCGAAGAGCAACCCTCGCTCGTCTATGAGGCGCATTCCACCGACTATCAGAGCCGCACGGCGCTGACAGCACTCGTCGCAAACGGCTTTCCGATCCTCAAGGTCGGCCCGGGCCTGACATTTGCCCTGCGCGAGGCGTTTTACGGTCTCGACCTGGTCGCCTCCGAAATGGTTGCCGACTATGGCGAACGGCCGCTTGCCCGCACGATGGAGCGGGTGATGCTGGCAGCACCCGGCCATTGGCACAGCCACTATCATGGCGACAAGGCGAGCCTCTATCTGCAGCGGCACTACAGCTACAGCGACCGGATGCGCTACTACTGGAGCAACCCCACCGCCATCGCCGCCGTCGACCGCCTGCGCAAGGCGCTCACAGGCGTGGCCATTCCCGAAACGCTGATACGGCAGTTCCTGCCGACGCTGCCGGCCACGCTTGGTCCGGCTGGCAATCCCGAGGCGATTTTTCATGCGGCGATCGGCCAGGTGCTGGCCGACTACGACGCCGCTTGCCGAGGCGGCAGCGATTAGCTGCTTTGTCAGCCGGCGCGCGCGATGCTAGAGCGAAGGGCATGAACTTGGCAGCCCTTTGACATCAGCATGAAACCAGTCGTTTTGTTCGTACTACTGGCGGCTTCGCTGCTCGCCTCGCCCGCACGCGCGGACTGGAAGCCGGTCGAGAAGGTCGAGACCTACGCCATATCAGGCCAGAGCGGCCCTCAACTCTACGCGTCGATCGGCGAATCAGGCCCCTTGCTGGGCAAAGGCCGCGTCATTGCACACACCAATTTCAAGCTGACCTGGACCCGGGACTACAAGCCGCAAGGCGGCGCCTGCGTGCTCAAATCGGCGCGGCCGAAACTCATCATCACCTACACCTTGCCAAAGCCGGCCGCGCCGCTGTCTCCCGCCGTGGAGAAGAGCTGGGAGATTTTCGCCGCCGGGCTCGCCGCCCATGAAAAGGTGCATGGCGCAGCCATCGTCGAGATGGTGCGCAAGATCGAGGCGATCAGCGTCGGCCTGACCGTCGCCGACGATCCCGGCTGCACAAGGATCAGAACCGAGTTGACCCGGCAGCTTGCCCAGATCTCACTGGCGCAGCGGCAGGCCAGCCGCGACTTCGACAAGGTCGAATTCGGTCCTGGTGGCAATCTGCGGCAGCTGGTTTTCAATCTGGTGACCGGGAAATAGAGCCCAACTCTTGGCAAACTGATTCAGGGTCAGGCTCTATCTCATTGTTCCCGCGCGCTTTTCTAGAGTCAAACGGCCTTGCCTTGATCAGATGGCGCGGATGATGCCGCCGTCCACGCGGATGTTCTGGCCGGTGATGTAGCCCGCACCTTCGGAAGCGAGGAAGGCGATGGTGGCGGCGATCTCCTCCGATGTGCCGTAACGCTGCATCGGAACGCTGTCGCGGCGCTCCTCGGTGGCCGGCAGGCTGTCGATCCATCCGGGCAGCACATTGTTCATGCGGACATTGTCCGCTGCATAGGTGTTGGCGAAGATCTTGGTGTAAGCGGCAAGGCCGGCGCGGAACACGGCGGAAGTCGGGAACATCGGGCTCGGCTCGACAACCCATGCCGTCGAGATGTTGATGATGGCGCCGGCCTTCTGCTTGACCATCTGCGGCGCCACGATGCGCACCGGCCGGATGACGTTCATCAGATAGACGTCGAGCCCGGTGTGCCACTGCTCGTCCGATATTTCGAGGATCGGCGCGCGCGGCCCGTGGCCGCCGCTGTTGACCAGCACGTCGATGCGGCCAAAGCGCTCAAGCGTGAGATCGGCGAGCCGCTGCAAATCGTCATTCGACTGGTTGGAGCCGGTAACGCCGAGACCGCCTAGCTCCTTGGCCAGCGCCTCGCCCTTGCCGGAAGACGACAGGATCGCGAGTTTGAAGCCGTCCGCCGCCAGGCGTTTCGCCGCCGCCGCGCCCATGCCGCTGCCACCGGCGACGACAACAGCCACTTTTTCTACACTCATTTCTTCTCTCCTTGAGGTCTTACGGCGCATGCGTTGCGCATTCAAAAGGTGATATAGCTGGATTCCGCCGCTAGCTCGAACCAGAAAGCCTGAAATCAAGCTGTAGAAAAACTCCTGCATGCCCGAAGCCTTCCTGAGCCTGCCGCCGTTGAATGCGCTGCGCGCCTTTGAAGCCGCCGCGCGTCATCTCAACTTCCGCATCGCCGCGCAGGAGCTGAACGTGACGCAAGGGGCGGTGGCGCAGCACATACGCGGGCTGGAGGCCGACCTCGGCGCAAAACTGTTCGAGCGGCTGCCCCGCGGCCTGGCGCTCACCGACGAGGGCCGCGCCTATGTGCCCAACATCCGCCGTGCCTTCGAGCTGATCTCGGAGGCGACCTTGCTGCTGCGGCCCGAACCGGCGCGGCTCACGATCAGCGTTACCCCGAGTTTCGCCACCAAATGGCTGATCCCGAAACTGCCGGAGTTCGTCGCACACAATCCACTTGTCGACCTGCGCATCCTGGCCAGCGAAAGCCTGTCGAGTTTTCAAGCCGACGGCGTCGACATTGCGGTCAGGCAAGGGCGTTCGCCCTTCGGCCCCGGCCTGATGGTGGATCTTTTGTTTCCACAGCAGATCGTCGCCATCTGCAGCCCTGCCCTTTTGCCGGCCGGCGCGAAGCAGATTGCGCCGACCGATATTCAGCATCACGTGCTGCTGCACGACGCGCACAATCTTTGGCCGGAGTTCATGGAAAAGGCGCTCAACCTGAAGATGGCCCCAGAGGCAAAACGAATGCGCTTCAACCAGACCGGACTGGCGATCGACGCCGCCATTGCCGGCCAGGGCATCGCGCTGGCCAGCCGGTTTCTTGTCGCAGCCGACATTGCCGCCGGCCGGCTGGTGCAGCCGATCAACGCTGAGATGCGTGGGACGCAGGATTTCTATGTGGTGGTGCCGCGCAAGCAACGCCATCCCGAACCGACGCAGGCGGTGCGACAATGGCTGCTGGATGAGGCGGGGGTGGAGGATAGCTGATCTCCCCCCTTGCGAGGGAGATTGGCAGCTTCGCTGACAGCGCTCCCTTTACCGCCGCCGCGCAATGTCAGCCGCCACCGCCTTCGCCTCCCTGCCGATTTCCCTGAGCAGGCCGGTGACCGGATTGTAGAAGCCGACGAGGTAGAGGCCGAGTTGCGAAGAGCGGGCGTTGACGCCGCTGCGTTCCGGCTGCAGTTCCGCCGGCAGGAATTTTTCGTAGCCGGGGCGGTAGCCGGTGGCGAGGACTACGGCGTTGAACGCTTCCTGCCTGCCGTCGGCAAACGCGGCGCCGTGCTCGGTGAAGCGCGCTATGTCGGGCGCAATCTTGATGGCGCCTTTGGTGATCGCGTCGACCGTGCCGACATCGATCACCGGGATGCGGCCGACCTCGTCGATCTGCTGCAGGATGCCCTGCTTCGGCCGGACGACGCCGTATTTTTCGAGCTTGCCCAGGGCGAAATCGAGGATGATCGGGAACATCCAGTCGTTCAGCGCCTGCGGCATTGGTCGACTGGCGATGCCGATCATCTGAATCGGTACGCCGAACAGCTGGCGCGGCACGATATGGACGCCCTTGCGCACCGAAATGGTGGGCTTGGCGCCACCTTCGGCAAGGTCCAGTGCGATCTCGGCGCCGGTGTTGCCCATGCCGACGATCAGCACCGAGCGGCCGGCAAAGGGCGCGGCCTGCGTATAGTCGGCGCTGTGCAGCACCTCGCCCTTGAAGGCTTCGATGGCGGGGAGCCGGGGAACGATCGGCTCGGCATTGTTGCCGCTGGCGATGACGACATGGCGCGCTGTCAGGCTCTCCGATCCCGTCTCGACCAGAAAACCGCTGTCGCCGCGACGAATGGCTTTCACCGTCACGCCGAAGCGCGGGCGGAGGTCGAATTTTTTGGTGTAGTCGTCGAGGTAACGAACCACCAGTTCGCGCGGCACGTAGCGCGGATAGTGTTTCGGGAACGGCAAGAACGGCAGCGAGGAGAACGACTTGACCGTATGCAGATGCAGCCGCCGATAGTGACGCCGCCAGGCGGGCGCCACCTCCGCGGCTTTTTCGAGGATAACGAAATCCACCCCTGCCCGCTTCAGGCAGGCGCCGACCGCCAGGCCGGCGGGGCCGGCGCCGACAATGACGACAGTCGTGTCCAAGCGATTCTCCTCCCGCCGGCCTGGCTGAGGCTATGCGCAGAGGCACAGGCCGGACAAGTCACCTGTTCCGCAATATCCCCGCCTTGGCCAGCGTCTCCATGCCATCGCAGAGATGTTTCTTCAGCACGCGCACGGCTTCCGCCGCGTCGCGCTTGCGGCAGGCGGCGAGCAGTTCGCGGTGTTCGGCCTGCGAGACGCCACGATAGTCGAGGCTGGACAGGAGCATGCGGACATAACGGTCGGCGGCATTATGGTGCGCTTCGATCAGGCCGAGCAGCCGGGCGTTGCCGCAGGCGCTGTAGAGCGCCAGGTGGAAGGTCCGGTTCAGCGCACCCCAACGGGCGACATCGGGCTCGGCGTCGATGCGGGCGAGCACCTGCGCTGCCTCGTCGAGCTTTTCACTGCCAAGCTTTGGGACAGACAGGTTGAGCGCCTCGCTTTCAAGCAGGTCGCGCAACGCAAAAATCTCCCTGATCTCGGTGGCGTCCATACGGGCGACATGCGCGCCCTTGGTCGGGTGTATCTGGACGATCCCTTCGGCCTCGAGCTGGCGCAACGCGTCGCGGATCGGCATGCGGCTGAAGCCGAAGCGCAGCGCAAGATCGTCCTGGCGCAGCGCCGTGCCGTCCGCCAGGCTGCCGTCGGCGATCGCCTCGCGCAGCACATTGGCGACCTGTTCGGCCACCGTCTGCGGCCGCTGCACTTCGGCAAATCCAACCATACGAGCCCCTCCTGCCAGCTGCTTCAGCGGCTCCTGCCGCCTACGTCATGGGCGCTGCCATTGGCTCTTCATCCGTACGCGTACACTCCGAGATTGTGACGGAGAGAAGGCCAAAGCTGCTGCCCCGGCGCTCACTCCCCTGTTCTTCAAAGGACGGTAAACGACGCCGACGACGACCACCTTACACAACAAACATGAGCTTGCGCGAATATATGCATGCCGCCCCCGCTACAGCGCGCTGGCTGGCAGACGCAGTGCTTTCGGGCGACGGCAATCCGAAGCAGACTTGGCTCGGGCCACAGCGATTTGCGGGATGGAAAGGATGAGGCTGGGCGACGTCGTGTCGATGTAGCCCGGCCATCATCGCGAAGAGGAAACCAGCGTTGCGCCCTAGCCGAGATGCACGGCGCGCAGCTTCTTCTTCATCTGCTCAAGGGCAACCTCCCCGCCTGCGGCCAGTTCGTCGGCGATCCTGGCCAGTTCGTTATCGGCGTTGCGGTATTTGCTGCCCCAGGCACCAAGCGTCGCCAGCACGGGCAACAGGTCAATGCCGGCCTCGGTCAGCCGGTAGATCGCCTTGAGTTTGTGGGTGGGGTCGTCGCTTCTGGTGACAATGCCCTCATCCTGCAAGGTCTGCAGCCGCTCGGCCAGCGTGCGCGACGAGATGCCCTCGTCGGACTGCAAAAACTCCCGGAAGTGAGTCTTCCCCGCGAAAATCAGATCGCGGACGATCAGCAGCGTCCAGCGGTCGCCGAGCAGTTCGAGCGAGAGGCTGACGGGGCAACCGGATCTTTCCCTGGTCGACATTTCTATGGTTCCATTTTTAAATCACTTTACTATTGACATCATTTTTTCGCCATGTCAATGGTTCCAAAAGTAAAGCAATTTTACAACTAAGCCCGCTCGGCTCGCGCTGGCGACACCAGCGCTTAATCAGGAGAGAGACGATGAGAAAGCTGATCCTGCAAATGCAGATGTCGGTCGACGGTTTTGTCGGCGCGACCGGCGACGAGCACTGGCAGCTCTGGGGATGGGGCGGAAACTGCCCTTGGGATGAAGCCTTGAAGCAGGACTTCAACGCCGTGTTCGCCGGCATCGACACCATCCTGCTCAGCCGCAAGATGGCCGAAGAGGGTTACCTCACCCATTGGGGCAATGCGGCGAAAAACTATCCGCGCGATCCCTTCTATGCCTTTGCGCAGCGCATCGTCGAGGCGCGCAAGGTGGTGCTGAGCGACAAGCTCGCGTCATCGCGGTGGGAGCGCACGACGCTTGCCAGCGGCGACCTGCCGCGCGAGGTCAAGGCGCTGAAAGCCGAGGGCGGTGGCGACATGGCGGTGTTCGGCGGCGCCGGCTTTGCCTCGGCGCTGATTGCGGCGGGGCTGATCGATGAGTTCCAGCTGTTCATCAATCCGGCGGCGCTCGGCGACGGCGAGCGGATTTTCGACCGCGGCGGCTTCAGAAAACTGCGCCTCGTCGGCTCGAAAGCCTATGCCTGCGGCATGGTGGTGAACCGCTACGCCCCGGCTTGATCTGGTTCAACGTTTGAATCTGTGAACCGCTGCAACTCCTTGTTTTCGAGAGAATTCCGGGCGGAGAACCGCTGGGTGCTTCCCTGGGACTGCTCTAGAAATTGATCTCGACCGAAGCAGCGCTGCGCTTCGCCGGGCCATGGAACACCGCCTCGATGTTGTTGCCGTCGGGGTCGAGCAGGAAGGCGGCGTAGTAGCCGGGATGATAGGGCCGCTCGCCGGGCGCACCATTGTCGGTGCCGCCGGCATCGAGGCCTGCTTTGTAGAAGGCATCGACCATCGCGTTGTCCCTGGCCTGGAAGGCCAGATGATGGCGCCCGGTCAGTTGGCCCCTCGCCGCCCGGCTATCGAGGCTGGAGATGAACAATTCGTCGGCCCAGAAATAGTCCTCGGCCTCGCCGCCGATCGGAACGCCAAGCACCTTGAACACTGCTTCGTAGAAACGCCGGCTGGCCTTGAGATCCCTGACCACGAGCTGGATGTGGTCGATGAGGCGGCCGCGATGCAGCTCCATGAGCGATATCTCCTGTTATGAGCGGATCAATCTATAACCAGCGACGATATCGTCAATGCGCGAGGCGCGAGCTCTATCTCCCCCCCTTGTGGGGGAGAAAGCGATTTCAACATCTTAGCGAAGCTAAGTGTTAGAAATCGCAAGAGAGGGGATTTGCTTGGCCGTCCCCTTTGCGTACTTCTGCCAGGATTGTCAGGCACACACCGTCGATGTTTTGCACCACCTCGTCGTTCCAGAAGCGCAGCGTCCTCAGACCCTTCATTTCGAAATGCCTGTCACGCACTGCGTCTTTTTCGGATTCCGAATGCTGGCCGCCATCGACCTCGACGATCAGCCGCGCTTCGAAACAAACGAAGTCGAGGATGTAGCCGTCCAGCGGCACTTGCCGCTTGAATTTCAAGCCATCGAGTTGCCTGTTCCGCAACGCCTGCCAAAGGATGTTTTCGGCCTTCGTTGCATCGGAACGCATCTCTCTGGCAAAGGCACGGCGTGGTGGCGGAACCTGTTGGCGCATGGCGCGTGAAAATCCCCTCTCTTGCGATTTCTAACACTTAGCCTACGGCTAAGATGTTGAAATCGCTTTCTCCCCCACAAGGGGGGAGACAGTGCGCAACGCCGCCAAAAAATCCGGATAAAAAATGCAACCGGATTGTCGGATTCGAAATCCCACCAACGTCCTTCGGACGCAAGCGGCGCAACGGAGCTGGAAAAAGTCGTGCCGCATCGAACCGATTTCGGGAGAAGACCATGAACAATTCCTATCGTTGGGTCATCGTCGCGGCGGGCGCGTTGATGACCTGTGTGGCGCTCGGCGCGATGTTTTCGCTGGCGATCTTTCTCGAGCCGATGGCGCTCGACACCAACTGGTCGCGCACCGGTATTTCCAGCGCCATGACGCTGAACTTTCTGGTGATGGGCGCCGGCGGTTTCGCCTGGGGCGCCATCTATGACCGCGTCGGCGCCCGCCCCGTCGTCTTTGCCGGCGCGGTGCTGCTTGGCCTGTCGCTGGTGGTGGCGAGCCGCGCCAATTCGCTCATCGTCTTCCAGCTGAGCTACGGCGTCATCGTCGGGCTGGCGGCGAGCGCCTTCTTCGCGCCGATGATCGCGCTCACCACCGCCTGGTTCGACACTCATCGCAGCCTTGCCGTGTCGCTGGTCTCGGCCGGCATGGGCGTGGCGCCGATGACCATCTCGCCCTTCGCGCGCTGGCTGATCACCGCCTATGACTGGCGCACAGCTATGTTCGACATCGGCATCATGGCCTGGGTGCTTTTGCTGCCGGCCGTCTTGCTGGTGCGCCAGCCATCGATGGCGGTCGCGGCAGCGGATGGCAGTGCGCCCGCGCCTGCCGCGGACGATCCCGGCTTCAGCGTCGGCCAGGCGCTGCGCTCGCCGCAATTCCTGGTGCTGGGGATGACCTTCTTCGCCTGCTGTGCTGCGCATTCGGGACCGATCTTCCACATGGTGAGCTATGCCATGTCGTGCGGCGTAGCACCCATGGCCGCCGTGTCGATCTACAGCGTCGAGGGCCTTGCCGGCCTTGGCGGGCGCGTGCTCTACGGCGTGCTCGGCGACAGGCTGGGCGCCAAGCCGGTGCTGATCGTTGGCCTCGCCATCCAGGCGGTGGTGATCGCCGCCTATCTCGCCGTCGGCAATCTCGAGCAGTTCTATCTCCTGGCCATCATCTTCGGCGCCACCTATGGCGGCGTCATGCCGCTCTATGCCGTGCTGGCGCGCGACTATTTCGGGCCACGCATCATCGGCACGATACTTGGCGCCGCTACGCTGCTGTCCAGCCTCGGCATGTCGTTCGGGCCGCTCGCCGGGGGCATGATCTTCGACGCCTATGCCAGCTATTCCTGGCTGTTCATCGGCTCGGCGCTAGTTGGCTTGGGTGCCGCCGGCATCGCCATCGCCTTCCCGCCGCAGCCCGGCCGGGAGAAGCGGGTGCAGGCGGCTTGAAATCCCTGGTTCCCGTCCAGCGCTGAAATCTGTTTGCCCCATGCATGCGATTGTGAAAGGCTTCCGGGCAAAGATACCGCACGCCGGCCAGGCCGGCGTGCATCCTTGCCAAGTCTGTTTACGGAGGCAGTTGCAGTGGGCCTGGAAGCCGAGGACGCGAGAGGCTGGTCGACCCTGTTGGGGGCGGCGGAGAAAGGCGACATCGAGACCCTCCGCGCCGAGCTGGCGGCGGGGGCTGACATCAACCAGACGGATGAAGGCGGCTGGTCGGCGTTGCATCTGGCGGCCCACAACGCCCGCGGCCCGGTGCTCGAAGCGCTGATTTCGCATCCGCAGATCGACGTGAATTCCAGGAACAAATGGAAGAGCACGCCGCTCAGCCTCGCCGCAGCCAAGGGACACCACGCCGCCATAACGGCGCTGATCAAGCATCCCGACATCGATATCGACGCGCGCGCCGACTATTATGGCCGCACGGCGCTGATCGAAGCGGCAAGGACCGGGCATCTGAATATCGTCAAGCTGCTCGTCGAACACGGCGCCGATGTCAATGCGGCCGACAAGACCGGCCGCAACAGCGCGCTCATCGAGGCGATCAAGGGGCGGCACTATGACGTGGTGCAATATCTGCTGGAAACGAGGAAGGTGAACTTCCTCAACAAGGACATGCGGCTCAATGCCTTGATCTGGGCCGGCAGCACCCGCAATGCCGAGCTTATCGAGACGCTGGAAGCAGCGATCCACGCCTTCTTCGAAGGCAAGTAAGCGCGTCAGATCGCTCCGCCACATTTCTCCCAGCGCGACAGATTGCCTTGCACATCATCAGCAACGGCATCGGCGCCCGCCGAAGTCGTCGAAATCTGCTGATGCGGCATCATATTAGTATCAAATCATATTAAGCACATCCGAGGAGACGGCTTGGTGAGCCAAGCTATCAGGCGCCGTCGGCCTCGACCGTCCGCGCGACCACCCAGCGATGCTTGCCAATCTTGCGGGCGCGCTGAAAACCTTGGCGTTCAAACATCGCCAGCGTGCCATTGTGCAGGAAGGCGCCGGCGACCGAGCGGCCTTCCGCATCCTCGGGATAGCTTTCCACCGTGCCGCCGCCGAGGCGGGCGATCTCGGCGAGCGCGCCGACAAGTGCTGCTGCTGCGACGCCCTTGCCGCGATAGGCCTTGTCGGAGAAGAAGCAGGTGATGCGCCAATCCGGTAGGCTCGTCAGCCCTTCCTCATAGGCGCGCCGGTGCTTTATGCGCGGCAGCTCCTGCGTCGGCCCGAACTGGCACCAGCCGACACACGCCGCGCCGTCGAAAATGAGGGCCGCATGTGCATGGCCCTCGCGGACGCGGGCCTCCTTCTCGGCGCGGTTCCCGGCAGCGCCGACGCCTTTGGCGTGGAACGCCATGCACCAGCAGCCGCCCCAGACGCCATTGTGCCGCTCGACCAGCGTGGCGAATTGCGACCATGTGGTCTCGTCGAGGGGTTTTGCGCTGAAGCTCATCGTGACCTCGTGAGCGACGAAGAATAACCGATCTGGAAAAACTTTGAAGCAAAGGCGTCGGAAGCTGCGATCTCTTCCTGCCGGGACAACGGCTGCAGCCGACATAGGTTGTACAGGTTTCTCCCCATCCAGCACATCCGGCGAGGTCGGGACAATTCGATTCAAATGCGGCTGTGGATGTTTGCTTTCAGGTAAAGCGAGTCGCTCATGTTCGGCGCACGGCGGGCAATAAGGAGAAGCTAATGAAAAGCGACTTTGCCGCCGCCCGGTTGCATCTGGAGCGGGCCTGCCACTATCTGCGCGGCGACGACGAAACGAGCAGCGAGGCCCTTGCGGTGCTCGACCTGTTGATCGAGGCGATCGTTGCGGCCCAGTACACACGGCCGGTGGCGCAGGTGCTGGATTTTCCACGGTCGGCAGGGCTGCGGTAGTCCCACGAAGAGGCCGCTTCGGGTAGGAGCAGCATGCCATCGGCTGACAAGTCGGCAATGGTCCGTCTTTGATTGCGTTCGACGGGTTCGGGCTCGCCGTTAGCACGTTGATAAGCATTTGGTAATAAACACAGACAATGAAATTGAGGCTCGATCCAGCGTATAGGATGCCGGTATCCTCGGCGGATTCGTGTCATGCGCATTAGAAGCCAGATCATCCTCAGCATGGTGAGCGCCGCGGCCTTGATCGGGCTGGTTGGCGGCGTTGCCATCTTCACACAGATCGCCGCGACCAAATATCTTGGACTGACCGAAGCGACCAACGTCGCGCGCGAACTGGCCGACACCATCGTCTTCAAGCCGTCCGACGGGACGCCTTCGCTGTTCGAGCGGCCAGAGGCGCTCAAGCAATTCATGGGGCACCAGCATCGCCGCATGCGTCGGGATTTCCTGGTCCTCGACCGCAACAAGACCGTCGTTGCCCATGCCGCCGACGAAGAGCACAAGATCGGCGAAAAATTCGAACATGATCCCGGCAACGAAATCGGTCAGACGCTGGAGGACGGCATCCCGCGCAAATTCGTCGACCCGGAGGAGGTCAACGCCATACTCGCGGTGCCGATCGAATATCCCGAGGATACGATCATCGGCGCCGTGTTGTTGGAGTACGATCCTGTCCTGCATGCCGCCGAAGAGCGCACCAACAGCCTGCTCTGGCTGGTTGGCCTCAGCGCGGCGGCGGCCGTGCTGGTCGCGGTGGGGTTTGCATGGATGCTGCTCAGTCGTTTCGGCTCCGGCCTCAAGGATATGATGGGCGGCATGGAAGCACTGGCGAAGGGCAATGCCATGACCCGCATCAGCCATGCCCGCAAGGATGAGTTCGGACAGCTGGCCGACGGGTTCAACATCATGGCGGACCAGCTTGCATCGGCGCGGGCGCATGTCGAGGATATCGTCGAGACGGCGGCCGAAGGCATCGCGGTGCTGGACAGCGACGGCCGCATCGCCAGCGCCAATCCGGCGGCCGCAACGATGATCGGGCGCCGCGCCGACAAGATCGTTGGGCAGCAATGGGATTCGGTGCTAACGGTGCGCGACCCGAGAGGTGGCGCCTTCGCAGCCGGCGCTTCACCGATCGAAATAGCCTTGACCACCGGCCGCCAGCACCAAGGCGAGGTGCGCCTGACCAGATCCGATGGATCTCATCTTCCGGTTATCGCCAGCTGCAGCCCACTCAGCCGATCCGACGGCGGTCTGGTCCTCACCCTCAATGACATCAGCGAGCTGCGCCGCGCCGAAGGGGTCGTCAACGAGCGTGCCGATCAGCTGGCGGTGCTTAACCGCGAACTGCACGAGAAGTCGGAGACCACCACCCGCCTGGTCAAGCTTGGCGAGCTGCTGCAGGCCTGCGTGACCTTCCCCGAAGCTTTTTCAGTGGTCGGCACGGCCATGACCGAATTCCTCGGCGGCTTGAGCGGAACCGTGCATTTGACCAGCGCCTCGCGCAATCTGGTTGAGGAGATGGCGCATTGGGGCGACGTCCGGTCGAGCGCCACGCAATTTGCGCCGGAAGACTGCTGGGCGCTGCGGCGCGGCCAGGAGCATGTCGCCGGCCCGGGCATGCTGACGCCGCGCTGCGCCCATATCACCGAGAATGGCAAGAAGGGCTACATCTGCATGCCGCTGGCGGCGCAAGGCGAGACGCTCGGCATCCTGCATCTGTGCGAACCGGACGCAGCCGAGAGGCCGCAATGGCTGGCTGAAAGGCAGCAGATCCTGCGCGGCGTCGTCGACACGCTGGCATTGGCGCTGGCCAATCTGCGCCTGCGTGAGACCTTGCGGCAGCAATCGATCCGCGATCCGAACACCGGCCTGTTCAACCGGCGCTATCTCGAGGAAACGAGCAGCCGTGAGCTGCGCAGGATGGAGCGCTCGGCCCAGCCGCTGACGATCCTCATGCTCGACGTCGATCATTTCAAGCAGTTCAACGACACGTTCGGTCACGAAGCCGGCGACCTCGTGCTGAAGCAAGTCGCCGCCACATTGATCGAGCACGCGCGCGAAAGCGACGTGGTGTCGCGCTACGGTGGGGAGGAATTCGCCATCGTCATGCCGGGATGCTCGCTCGAGGAAGGCGCCGAGCGCGCGGAAGCACTGCGCCAGGCAATCAGGCAGCTTCACCTGACGCATCGCGGCCGCACGCTGGGCACCGTGACGGTCTCGTTCGGTGTCGCCGCCTACCCCGAGCATGGGTCGGGTTGGGCAGAAATCACCAATGCCGCCGACCACGCTCTCTACGATGCCAAAGGCGAAGGACGCGACCGCGTCGTCGTCGCCAAGAGCGGAGTTCCCGGCGAGCGGCCCGCGATCCAGCTGGTATCAGCCGCCGCGAAAGCGAGTGTGGACAACAAGGGCTAACTGGCGGTCCGAGCTGCAATCAGCGCTGCCGATATACCGTCTCTCGCCGTCAAGCGTGGCCATCAGGACCATTGGAGCCGTGCCAGGCTGGCGAATGACGCTCGGCAATTCGGAAATCGCCTTCCTCGAAATATCCGGTCTTCAGCCATGTGGTCGACGGTCCGCTTCGGTAGCGGCTGTCGGCGCGCTTCGAGATGATGCCCTCAAGCCCCATCTTGTCGATGGCGCGAAGGATCGCCAGCGCATCGCCGTCGAAATGCTCGCTGTACCGGATCTTGCCGGCGCCAGGCTCAACCAGTTGCCACAGCGCGTGCTTGCGCTGCAGCAGGGGCAAGGGGGCAAGATTGCGACCATCGAGATGGAGGATGTCGAACGCCACGAACACCAGCCGGCTCGGCTCATTCCAGATCGCGGCTTCCAGCGCAGGGTAATCGGGAGCGCCCTGCTCACCGGCTACAATGACCTCGCCGTCGAGAATGGCAGCCCTGCATGGCAGCTCGACTGCCAGCGCGATGGGCCAGTATTTTGCCGTCCAATCATGGCCGTTCTTACTGAAAAGACGCACGCCGCCTTGATCGATGATGAGCTGCGTCCTGTAGCCGTCGAACTTGACCTCGTGAACCCATCCCTCATCTTCGGGCGGTTGCTTGACCAGAGTAGGGATCTGCGGCGGAATGAACTCCAGCCGGCCGCCGCTGACCTTGCTACGCTTACTCAAGACGGACACCTTTGACCGCGTAGAGGGGGGCGTTTGTCGGCACAGGCGGCGACACACCAGCTATCTGGACGCCTGCCGCCTGTGCCGAGCCCCCGCCGGACTATCGCAAACATCTACGGACGAGGCCGGAATGTCGTTAGCTTCGCATCCAGATACTTATCCTGGCGTACATATCTCGCTCTCGGTGCGGCGCTCTCGCACCGACTGGCCGATGCTACCCGGGATTGCCGCTCACGCAGTCCCTTGGCCAATTTAGGCGACCCAGTTAGGCCTGTTGGTCTTCAGGCCTGAAGACCAACAGGCCTTAGTCCATCAAAAGCACCAGGGTGGGATGCAGCTTCTTCAGGTTCGGCAGTGACTTCGATTGCCAGGGTATCTCGGGCGTTCCACGCACGACGAGTCGAACATCGGGATGCTTGCGTACCTCGATGGTAAATTTCGCCAGCAGGTTGATGCCAGAAGAGTTGAGAAAGTGAAGGTCCTTCAGATTGAGTGTAATGGAAGCGGGATTTGAGGCAAGAACACTGGTCGCCAGAGCCGTGATGGGCGCACCGGCCTCGGAACTGGCAAGCCGCATAGCGCCGTCGAAGAAAATATCGCTTCCTTCGTTCCACACTCGGTAGTCGTCTGTCTTGATTTCCATGACCTGGCTTCGTTTCTTCTAGTTGTGCGTTTGCGAGATCGGAATGGAGGCGTAGGTTTCCAGGCAAATCCGATCGCTTTCGTCGGCGGAGCTGAATATCCAGGCCAGGCGTGCGCCATAGTCGCTCATCAACGTCAGCAATCCGAGTCCGGAGCGTGACACGTCGGGGCTCGCGGCATTCGCTTCAATTCGCTGTATCAGCAGGTCTCTGGGATCGCCAACCGTGATGTCCGCCAAGAGGTTCTTGAACTCGGAGGCGTTTTTGCCATCGACGTCATTCGACACCTTGAGCTTGAAGCACTCCGAATCCATCGACGCCTCGATCACGATCTCGCCCGGTGCGCGAAACTTGACGGCGTTCTCGATGAGCTCGTTGACCAGATATCCGATGCTGTGCCGCACTTCGATGTAGTCATTGCGGGATGACTGGAAGCGCAACGCGAAAAGATCGGCGATGAAGTCCGAGGTCGTGGCACAATGACGCCAACTCAAGTCGAGAGGTCCGTCGAACAGCCGAACGCGACTGACGCTCTCCTTCATCCCGATTGCAATGTCAGGGGTCCCGAACAGCGTTGTCATTGCTATGTGTGCCTTATGATCACGAGGGTGATGTCGTCATGGATCTTCTGGACTCCGATATGGGCCATCAGATCCTCGATGATCCCGGTCTTGATGTCCTCGGCGCTCCCGCCGTAACGTTTTTTTGCGCTCTGGCAGAGGCGCTCGAACCCGAATAGCCTTTTGTCCTGATCCTCCGCCTCGGTCACACCGTCGGTGTGCAGCACGATCACGTCGCCACTCTCGAACTGGATGTCACGCGTGTCGATGAACTTCGAGATGTCATTCTCCAGACCAACCGGCATGCCCAGATCAAGCGTATCGATGCGTTCGACCTCCCCGTCCGCACGCACGACGAGAACGTCCTCATGCTGGCCGGATAGCGTTACCCGCTCATCCTCGAAGTCAAGAAAGGCCAGCGAGAGATGCTTGCCGGTGTTCGTCCGCTCGATGTTCTTGTAGATCGCTCTGTTCAGCCGGTCCAGAAACTGGTGCGGATCCGCTTCGTCGGTCTCCTGCAGCGCGCGTGCAACGGATTGGACCATCAGCATCAGCACGCCGCTCTCGAGACCATGACCGGTCACGTCGCCGATGCCGATCTTGATCCGTGATCCGTTCTGCAAGACGTCGTAATAGTCACCGCCGACCTCGTCGGCCGGCCGCATGTAGGCTGCGATCTCCAGCCCCGGAATCGCTTCGAGTTCGAATGGTTTCGGCAGGACCATCAACTGGATCTGCTTGGCAACCGCGAGCTCGGCGCCGAGGCGGACATTCTCGTCCTGCAGCTTTTCGTTGAGAGCGGAAATCTCCTGATTGGCGTCGCCGAGTTCTCTGGTTCGTTCGTCGACGAGTTGCTCCAGGTTTTCCGTGTGGAAGCTGATCTGCTCGGCCATGCGGTTGAAAGCGATGCCAGCGGCACCAACCTCGTCGCGCGTCGGAATGCTGACGCGGACTGAATAGTCCTTGGTCTGGAGCCGCTGGGCGGCACTGGCAAGCGCCCTGAGGCCCGCGGTGATCCGCTTCGAAATTCCGAGCACGGCCGCGAAAACAATCAGAAGCGAAACGATGATCGCACCGATCTGAAAGAGCAGGATACGATTGGTTGCGCGCGAAATACTCTTCTGCGCGGCAAACAGGGACGCATAGATCTCCCGTTCGGGAACGACGATCCCGACTGACATCGTTTCGGACTTGATCGGTCCCGAACTCCACAGATTGGTCGGCTTCAGTCGCTTGAGGACAACAATGTAGGGTACGCGTTCGCCCTTGTTGTCGAGCATGATATGCTGAATGACACCGTCATTGTTCTGGCCGAGAGGCAGCGACGCGATAGCCGGCTGCGTACTTCCCCGCAGGGACCGCTCCAGGCCGGTGACGCCCTGCGTGCCCGCGTCGCTCGATGAAGTCAGACCGATGATCGCCTGGCCCGACGGATTGATCGCCACCACATTGCCAGTCGACATGGTGAGGAAGCCGAACCCGGTTTCAGCGATCTTCACCCTTTCGACGACTTCCGCGAGCTGATCGAGAGTGATGTCGGCCCCGGCCGTACCTGCGATACCGGTGCGATCGCGCGTCCACAGCGGGTGGAAAAAGCTGACGATCAGCTTTCCCGTGATTGCATCGGTGTAAGGCGCTGTCTGGGTGATATCGTCAGAGACCGGACGCGAGGCCGGATCCCTGGCCCATTGCTGCCATGAGCCATAGATTCCCGGAAAGAAGAACTCCCAGAACTCCGCCTTGTTGTGACCCGGATAGAGCTTGTCGAAGGTCTGCGCCTGGTTCGTATACGGCACCGTCCTGAAGATCGGCCGTTCTTTTGGACCAATATAGTACATTTGCAGTTTGGACGATCCGCTGGCCATGAGAGTCGGCGCGACGAGATCGATCACGGTACTGTCTTCTATTTCCTTCTGAACTCCCGGCAGCGGAGCGTGGTCGGCGCCCAGCAGGTAGCCCCAGACACTGACCACGGAAGGCGCGCCCGGCAGGTTCTGCGCCCAATCGCCCTGCGCATCGTAGACGACCTTCACGGAGCCGGGCGCTTCATGCGAAAGCGTCGCTCCGACCTCTTGCTGCCTCGTCGGTTCGTTGATCTGGGCCTGCAGTACGCCAGCCAGCGCCTTGACGTCGCCGTGAACCCGATCGAGCAGCAGATCGACGCTCAACGCTGTCGATTCGGCATAGGAACGAATGTATTCCTGGTTTGCGGTCGTCAGGCCCTCACCGACTTCCGATGTTGCGTCGCGCGACAGCTTCTGAACGTTCCAAAGCGCCAGGCCACCGCTCAGCAGGAGGTCGAACAGGACGGCGCCGCCAACGACCAACACGAATTTCGCTCGAAAGGAGCGCAGGCCGAAGCGCGGCGTGGGCTCATTGTCGGCTTTCATTGCGGCCGTCGCCCCGATGCGACCCAGATCGGCCAACCCGCATAACCTTTGGGGTGGAGCGCAGCGAAAATGTGGTCCTCGAAACCCTGCCGGAACTGTGAGACGAACTCAGGTCCATCGCCGCGCCTGGTCGCCATCTCGCCCGCATAGACATCCGCCCATGCCGCAATGACATCGGCGAAATCCTGCGGATCGCCGTCCAGGTTAGTGACCATGAAGGTCTCCACACGGATGTCTTCGAATCCTGCTTCCATCAGATATCGCCGGCTCTTGGGCCCAAGCTCGACGTCCATCTCGAAATGCCCGAACAGCTTCGCCACCTCGTTATAGGTCCAACGGATGCTTTCGGCGCGCGGCTCGCCCAGGCAATGCGAATTCTTCTCGTTGGTGATGTAGACCCGCCCGCCCGGCTTGCATATGCGGTAGAGCTCCTTGAGGATGAGTTCAGGCCGATTGAATATCTGAAGGGAATGCCGGCAGGTCACCAGGTCGAACTGCGCTTCGTCGAGCAGCATCTCCGACGCATCGCCATAGGTATATTCGATGCCCCGGATATCGAACTCCCGCATCACCTGTCGAGCATAGTTCAGGCTCGATATGGAGTGGTCGAGGGCGACGATCCGCGATGGCTGGAACTCCTTCTGCACGAGCACGGCGAAATCGCCGATCCCGCAACAGATGTCGGCCATGACGATCCCCTGCCTCATGCCGTGTCGCGGCAAGATTGCGCGCTCGTGGCGCCAGGTCATCTTCGTCTGTGAACGCAGGATCGGAACGAACCCGCCTTCCTCGAGGAAGCCCTGTCCCGGATAGAATTCGCTGTCATACTCCTCGACCGTGATGTTCGGCTCGATTCCGCTCAAGCGACCGAATTTTCGCGAGGTCCATCCGACGACGCTTGACGTGATGACGACGAATTTGAGATCGGGCCGAGCGCGGCAGGCGTCGATGAGGATCCTCGAAAAGGCGTGAAACGCGGCGTTGTTCATCTGCGTCAGGCGTCTGACATTGACGTAGAGAACGCCGCGCACACGGCCGATCGCATCGCGGAGCAATGCTATGCTAGGCCCAAGCTCATCGATTGCCTGAGGCCGGACCACCCCGGATATGGAGAACTCCTGGTTGTTGGCGTCATATTGCGCCTTGAAGCGCGGGAGGAGGTCGTAAGGGCTCAATGTTGCAGGCCCTCAAGCGGGAGATCCACGACAAGCTTGATTGCATCACCATCGGCTTCCTCCACCCTGAGTACCGCGTTGTAGTCGACAGCCAGTTCCAGGAGCACGACCTCCCGGCTGGGCGCGACATCCCCAGACACCGAATTGAGGTATCGCTCCCTGGCCTCTGTTCCTGCGACGCGTGACACCGCTTCTTCATAGAATTGGCGCTCCTCTGGCACGCATGGGAACGTCAGTTCGATCCTGTCCGTCGCGCCGTGGCGGGACACCCTGCATGCCAGTTCACCACCGGCATGGCGCGTACGAAAGGCGACTTCCAGCAATTCATTGAGGGCAGAGGAAAAGAGATTTGAATGCCGGACCGAGTCTGACCTGTTTTGACTGATCATCCGGGCCATGTATGTCGAGGCATAATCGCAGTGTCTCCAGGCGGAGACGAAAGCTTTGATTTCCATGTCGATCTGGATCATGGGCGCAAAAGTCGGCTCGCCAGCCAGCTCATGATGAACAGGTCCCATAGGCATCCTCCCTTGTTCCATCAGCATTGAGCCCTGGTAAGGCGATGGTCTCCGCGACGAAAAAATTCACCCCGCGCCGTGATGAGTCACTCTTGCACCGACTCGAAGAATTGAGCGGTATCTGCCTCGATCGTTTCCACAAATCTCCACTTCACCGTTAACAAAGGGTGCAAGGTGCAAAGCAATTCCAGGAAACATGCGTAGCGGTTTTCCGTCCGGATTTGTGTAAAAACAAATACTTAGGGTCAGTGGTTCTATCAAACCGCTCTAAACCGCCCGATTTGATTCCTCCATCGCTCTCACCACCCTCAGCTGGGATCGTCTGATGAAATTGCCAATTGCATCGGCTCCGAGTGGGCGTCCCAGGAAATTGCCCTGCAGGCAATCGCAGTTCTCCTTGATCAGCCACCGCGCCTGTGCCGACGTCTCGACCCCCTCGGCGGTGACGCTTATTCCCAGGCCGTGCGCCAGATTTATGATCGATCGCACGATGGTCTGGCTTTTGAGATCGGTCCCCAAGTCCGCAATAAAGTACTGATCTATCTTCAACGTGTCGAAGGGAAAGTTCTTAAGGTAGCTCAACGATGAGTAGTATGTTCCAAAATCGTCGAGCGATATTCGTATTCCCAAGACGTTCAGAGTGTTTAACGTGTCGATATTGTCGATCGTCTTCTCGAGAAGAACCGTCTCGGTTATCTCGAGTTCAAGTCGGTCGGCCCGGATTCCAACTGCGTCGATGACCTGAGCCACGGTGTCAGTCAGCGATCCGCTAAGGAACTGAGCAGGCGACAGGTTCACTGCGATCGTCAGCGAGGAGGGCCACGTCAATGCCTGGCGACAGGCCTCCTCAAGCACCCATCGTCCAATCTCGTCCATCAGACCGTCCGCCTCGGCGATCGGTATGAACACACCGGGTGGAATGATTCCGATCTCGGGGTGCCGCCACCGTAGTAGCGCTTCGAAACCGATCACCGATGCGGGAGACCGAATGAGCGGCTGATACTCCAAATAAAGCTCGCCCCGCTCCAGCGCGGTTCGAAGGTTGCGCCTCAGATTCTCGCGTTGCTCGAGCAAGAGCAGCATCGAACGGTTGAACGTTCGAGCGCAACCGCGTCCATCCGTCTTGGCTGCGTAAAGAGCAATGTCCGCGGCTTTCATCAACTGCTCGCCATCGGTACCGTGCTCCGGCCCGAAAGCAATTCCGATACTCGAGCCGACGAAAACGGGAATGCCGTTGATGACGAACGGCTCCTTGAACGCGTCGACCAGCGATCCTGCGAGGCGCTCGGCTTCCGCAGGCTGATCCTTTCCCAATTGGATGACGGCGAACTCATCGCCGGCATACCGGTACGCGGATTCGCCGTCCTGCAGCGCGTCGCGGATTCGACCCGCTGCGAGTTGAAGAAGCGTGTCGCCTGCTCCATGACCGAGCGTGTCGTTGACCGCTTTGAAATCGTCGAGGTCGATTTGCAGCAGGGCGGCTTTCGGCTTTGCTCCGCCGATGGCCGCGAGCGCCTGCTGTAGCCGCTCGCCGAACCGCCGCCGATTCTGCAGTCCGGTCAGCACGTCGTGCGTCGCCTGATGGAGCAGAATTACATGCTCCTGCTCCTCCGCCGCGCTCCGCTCGCCGTGCCCCCTTGTCTCGATGATTCCCACGCCATTCGCGGCGGCGAAGACGAAAACGGAACGGGGCGCTTCGTCCGATGATCGCGGCAAGTCGATGCTTGTCGGAGTGCCGCCGTGGAACACACGAAGAAATTCGTCGCGGTACCCCGCATCGAGGAAGCTCGGGTAGATATCCCAAACGGCGGCACCCGGCGCTACCGCGCCTCCGTACACGCCTTTGAGCTTGGTTGCGTAGTGCGTCAGGCAGAAGTCGCGGTCATAGAACGACAAAAGTTCGGTCGTGTTTGCCAAAAGGTCAGCGAGAAGCGCTTCGCCGGCACGTGGAACATCGCTTGAGGAGGGCTCCTCACTCTCCGGGCCGACGCCTGATGCCTCTGGGTGCAAGAGCCACCTCCATAGGCGGTGCAAATTCGCTTCCCCCAGTCCAGAAATAGCATAACTGTCAGGCTTGGCAAACTTTCAACTGGCAGTCTTAACAAGTTCCGCGTGCTGCGTAGTTGCAATGTATGCCCGGCAGTGATTGGCGGCAAATTATCGATAATGATGACCAGTCACAGTTCGTCAATAAATCGGCAAGCGGTGGGAATTAGCCATATGATTGATGGCGCGGTGGACGCGACACGAAAATATTGTGGTCCATGAGGCGATGTGGCCTTCCCCGCCCGGCAACCTTTTTTGAGACCGGTCCGTCCAAAAATCGCCGATCCTGTTTCAGCTTCCCAGCGCTTTGAGCCAACCTTCAAAGGAAGAGGCCTTCTGGTGTTCGGCATGCGAAGCAGAGTGGGCCGGGCGTGACAACACCACCGTGCTGCGGCCTTCGCGGGGGCTGTAACCGAATTCCTTGCTGAATGCCCGGCTGAAATTGGCCGCTGAACTAAACCCGAAGGCCTCGGCAATTTCAACAATTCGCCGGCTGTCCACCGGATCGCTGAGCGCAATATGCGCTGCCAGAAGCCGGCGGCTTTGGATGTAATGGAGAACACCACCGCTTGGTTCGAACAACTGATAGAGACGGGAGCGCGAGACGCCGAGCGCCCGGCACATTGAATCCGGTGTCAGATGAGGCGTATCCAGATTGTTTTGGACGTATCGGCGCGCTCGCTCCATCAGCGCGACGCCCGCCAATTGTTCGGCGGCGGCAGCATGTTCCGCCGGCGGCGCGAGGCAGGCAATGATCATGCTGCGTGTTGCGTGCACGATGCGGGGCAGATCTTCGGCCGTGAGACTGCGTAGTCTTGCTTCGATGCTGTCGACGTAGTCAACCAAGAGGCTGGCAACGTTGCCGAACAGAATTGAATTGTTCTTCGCGTCGAGGGTTGCGGCCACATCAGAGAACAAATCACGCGGCAGATAGAGAAAGAGACTTTCGGAGTCCGTTGTCCTCCCGCGAAACGGATAGCCAAGCGACCTGATCTCCAATTTGCCCGGCTGGCTTTCTGCAACGCGGCGGTCGACCTCCGTCCACGACCGGCCAGTACGTGGCAAGGCGATATACCAGTGATCGATTGAACTGGACCGAAGCTTGGCGGCAGAACGGATGTAACTGTGTGCCGGAGCGTGCTGCTGAACGATCAGCATGCCACCGAGGTTCCAGGCCGTGTGGTCGGCGGGAAAGCCATCGTCCGGCGATTTGTCATCCGGCAACTTAACCTCGACAAGCGGAGCCATATGCGCTTGCCAGGCGGCTAATTGATCCTTTGGCGACAGTTCGAGCGTTGAAAAGGACAAAGGCTCGAGCGCCGGCGCGAGTGGCGAAGCTTGCTCGTTGTGAGGTTGAGCTTCGCGCGGCCAACGACGTCGATCACGCTCCGGCGGCCGCCTCGCAGGTGCCTCGTCTGGCTTTTTAGCGTCCATCGCGTGGTGCCATATCCGATTCGGGTATGCCCATGCCCCTCTCGATCATGTGGTGTACTTCGGGCATCTGGCAAGACTTTGCGGCCGATATCGACAGATCAGCCAGATCAAGCCGTTCGATGACCACAGCCGCAACCCTGCCAACTACAGCGGAACTCACGTCGACAGAGCCGGCGATAACGCTGAGTAACAGCAAGAAATGCATTCCGAGATAAGTTTCTGGATGCGACGCTAACGACACTCTTCAGCCCGCTGCATATAGAATTGAGCATTGTGGAAGCGTAGTTGGGGAGACCCCGTAAATGAACGCAAAACTCAACAGCGAAGCTCGTCGCAAGATAATTCTTGACGGATACGTTAACAACGAGCCGTTGAAGGATATTGCGGCCAGGATCGGATGCTCACTGGCAAGTTTGAAAGTCACAGCCAGTAAAATCGGCTGCACTCGAACTCCGAAGGAGGCGGCCGATTTTAGGCGCGGCTTTCATATCCCGGAAAACAAGCGGCATGATTACTACCAGTTGATGAACATTGGTCAGTATAAAGCTCGTGAGTGCGCAGAAATTTTGGGATTGCTGACCGTTCAATCGTCAGGAAACGAGTAAACTCACCGCAATACACTGTCGACGATATTATCGCTGGAGCAATCCATCGCCTCAGCGACTCGTCGGCAGCGGGCCCTGAAAGGTTCGCACAAATGCCGCGTGGGCGCTTCAACCGTACCTGCCTCAGCCCTCACGATCTGGCTATTTGCGAACACGTGTTCGATCAGGTCTGCGCGGATGAACATCTCAACCCCTTGGACCCGGACGCCGAAATCCTGGCGGTGATGGTTGTGGCCATTTTTCGAAATGCTCACACCGGCGAGCGCGAACTGCTGGAAGCGGTCAGGTCTCGCCGGCAAAAGGTCGCGGGAAGCGGGCATTAGCGCGCCGCATTCCATCGCGTAGCCGGCCGGGCCCGGCTGGGCGCATAAACCGCAAAGAGGCTGGAACGTTTCGGCCCGCCGCGCGTTGTGTTTATTGGGGTGAAGGCCGGCTTGTTTCGGCCGGCCATGGCGTTAGGGAGGCGCATGGCGGGGAATGTCCCAGGTCCAGACTGTGAAGCCAGCCGAAGCGGCAGCAGCGCCGCGGGTGTCGGATGCGTTCGCGCTGAAGCTCACCTCATCCGAACTTGCTACCACCATGTCACATTTCCACCGCGCCGAGATCGCCCGCATGGCCGGCTGGCGCGACCGTCTGGACCGCACCAGCAACTGGGCGATCACCGTCGTCGCCGCCATGCTCTCTGTCTCCCTGTCGACACCCAGCGCCCATCACGGCGTGCTGCTGTTCGCCATGCTGTTGATCACGCTGCTTCTGTGGATCGAGGCGCGGCGCTACCGCTTCTTCGACGTCTACCGGGCCAGGGTGCGCCAGTTCGAGCGCTATTACTTCGCACAGATCTTCTCGCCGCAGCCGGACTACGCCTCCAACTGGCTGGCCATCGTTGGCGAGGGCCTGCGTTCGCCGCGCTTCTTGATTTCGCAGCGCGCGGCTTTGGTGCGCCGGCTGCGCCGCAACTACATTTTCATGTACACGATCCTGACGCTGGCCTGGGTGCTGAAGATCACGACGCCCAGCCTGCAACGCGAAGGATCGCCGATCGGCTTTGGTGCGTCATTCCTCGATGCCGCGCGCGTGGCGCAGCTCGGCGCTATTCCGGGCATCTATGTGGTGTGCCTGGTCGGGTTACTCTATGTCGGCATGCTTGCCGCCGCTTTTCTCATCTCAAGCGACGAGGGCGAGCTGTCGCATGGCACCGTGCACGTCTGAACATGGCTCCGAAAGCGCAATCGGGTTCTGCTGCGCGGATAATCAGCAGATATTGTCGACCATCATTGCGGTCGATTCCGGCCGGGGTTCGGACACCTCAACCCGAGGGCGTGCGCGATGACGCTTGTAGGCAGTGAATTCGATGACCAGGGCGCAGCAGGCGCCGTTCAGCCAGTTGATCGCCGCCAGCGCGGGATCGTCGAGGTTGATGTGGGCATAGAGCCCGGTCGTGGCGTTGGCGGCTGTCCACAACGGCCAGGTTGAGTAGGAAATAGCCGTCGCGCCATGCTTGTCCTGCGCCACCCGCAGGATCTGCGGCAGGTAAGAAACCACGCGCAAGCCATTGAAAATCGTGAGCAGATAGAAAGACAGATCGGCTAGCGTCATCCGAATCCCCTGTACTGGACCGACGTCCCATAACGTTCCTTGCAAGCGCGGCCTGTGAGCCCTTTCACATGCCTACCGCGAATTTCCGGCCTGGTGCGCGCCTCAAACCGCGCCGCGCACGCGGTCGATCAACGCCATCGCTAACGCTGTGATTTGCCCGCTATGTCCGCAGCAGAGGTGATTGTTTCGCGCCAGCAGCTGTCAGCCGCGATAGCGCAACGCCTCGACCAGCAGGGCGAAGGCCGCTGAAGGCTGCCTTCGGCTTGGGTAATAGAGATGGTACCCGGAAAAGGGCGGACACCAGTCGGCAAGCAGCCTGACCAGTTGGCCGTCGTCGAGCTGTGTTCGCACCTGATCCTCCGGCAGATAGGCAAGCCCAAGGCCCGCAAGCACGGCGTTCATGCGCAAGCTGAAATTGTTGAACACCAATTGTCCTTCGACCCGCACCTTCAGCTCGTGGCTGGCCTTCTCGAACTCCCAGGCATAGATGCCGCCATAGGTCGGCAGGCGTAGGTTGATGCAGGCGTGCGCCGTCAGGTCCTGTGGGGTCTGCGGCCGCTTGTGGCGTGCTAGGTAGGATGGCGCGCCGACGACCGCCATGCGCATGTCGGGGCCGATGCGCACCGCAATCATGTCTCTCGCGACCTGCTCGCCGAGACGAATGCCGGCATCGTAGCGCTCGGCAACGATATCGGTCAGGCCGTAGTCGACCATGATCTCGACCGCGATATCGGGGTAATCGGGGAGCAGCCTGGCCAACGCCGGCCACAGGATGCTTTCGGCCGAATGTTCGCCGGCGGTGATGCGGATGGTACCGGCGGGCTTGTCGCGCAACTCGCCCAAGGCTGCAAGCTCGGCCTCGATCTCGTCGAGCCGCGGGCCGGCCGTGCGCAGCAGGCGCTCGCCCGCCTCGGTCGGCGAAACACTGCGCGTGGTGCGGGCGAGAAGCCGCACGCCCAGCCGCTCCTCCAGCGCCCGCATTGTGTGGCTGAGCGCCGATTGCGAGACGCCGAGCTTGGCCGCAGCCTTGGTGAAGCTCTTCTCGCGCGCGACGGCGAGGAAAGCGGTGAGCTCATTCAGATTGTCGCGCGGCATTTATGATCACTCCTCATAGGTTCATGCCAGATATAGCAGCTAATCGCGGATAATCGCAGGCCCTAAATAGGCATCATCAAAATCAGGCAACCAAATCGGCGGCCCGAAGGCCGGTCACACCGCCCACGAGGGACAGATCCATGGACATCAAGCGAAGCGGCTCGCAGCCTTCAGCCAAAGGCCCCGCCGACTGGTTCACCGGATCGGTGCGCATCGATGCACCGTTTACGGGCAGCGAGCCAGCCCGGGTCGGCGGCGCCACCGTGACCTTCGAGCCCGGCGCGCGCACCGCCTGGCACACGCATCCGCTCGGCCAGACGCTGGTCGTGCTGTCGGGCGCCGGACTGGTCCAGCGCGAAGGCGGGCCGATCGAGCCGATCCGCCCCGGCGACATCGTCTGGTTCGCGCCCGGCGAGAAGCACTGGCATGGCGCGGCACCAACCACGGCGATGAGCCACATCGCCATCGCCGAAGCGCTGGACGGCAAGGTCGTCGACTGGCTGGAGAAGGTCAGCGATGAACAATACGAGGTCCAGCCATCATGACCGATGCATCTCCCAGGAACCCGTTCTCCGACATCGCCCCTGCCCTCGGCAGATACACCGACGAGGTGTTGTTCGGCGACGTTTGGAAGCGCCCCGGCCTGTCGCCGCGCGACCGCAGCCTCATCACCGTCGCCAGCCTGATTTCAGGTTACCGGATCAATGAAATGCCGGGGCACATGAAGCGGGCGCTCGACAACCGCGTCACCCGCGACGAGTTGATCGAAACCATCACCCATCTCGCCTTCTACGCCGGATGGCCGACGGCAGCCACGGCGATCGGCATCGCCAGGAAGGTTTTCGAACAGGCCGACACCGAGAAACAAGGACAATGACAATGCAAAAGCGAACACTTGGAACAAGCGGCCTCGAAGTCTCGGCCATTGGGCTCGGCTGCATGGGAATGAGCCAGTCCTACGGGGCGCCGATGGAGACGGCCGATGCGGTCCGCCTGATCCGCGCGGCGTTCGAGCGCGGCATCACCTTCTTCGACACCGCCGAAGTCTATGGGCCGTTCAAGAATGAGGAGGTCGTCGGCGAGGCATTGCAGCCGATCCGCGACCAGGTGGTGATCGCCACCAAATTCGGCATCGACATTGCCGGCACTGCCGGACACAGCGGCATGGACAGCCGGCCGGAGCATATTCGCGAGGTCGTCGAGACCTCGCTCAAGCGACTGCTGACCGATCATATCGACCTCCTCTACCAGCACCGCGTCGACCCGGTCGTGCCGATCGAAGAGGTGGCGGGCACGGTCAAGGACTTGATCCAACAGGGCAAGGTCAAGCATTTCGGCCTCTCGGAGGCCGGCGTGCGCAACATCCGGCGCGCACATGCGGTGCAGCCGGTCGCGGCACTGCAGAGCGAATACTCGCTGTGGTGGCGCGAGCCCGAAGAGGCGATCCTGCCGGTGCTCGAGGAACTGGGGATCGGCTTCGTGCCCTTCAGTCCCCTCGGCAAGGGTTTTCTCACCGGCGCCATCAGCGCCGACACGACGTTCGAGAGCAGCGACTTCCGCAACACCGTGCCACGTTTTTCGGCGGAGGCCAGGCTGGCGAACCAGGCTCTGGTCGACGCGATCGGCGTCATCGCGGCCAAGAAGAAGGTGACCCCGGCGCAGGTCGTGCTCGCCTGGCTGCTGGCGCAAAAGCCTTGGATCGTCCCGATCCCCGGCACGACTAAGCTCAACCGCCTCGAGGAGAACATCGGATCGGCAGCGGTTGCGCTGACGCCGGGTGATCTTGCCAGCATCGAAAACGCGGTCTCGGCGATTGCCGTGCAGGGAGAGCGCTATTCCCCGCAACAGGCGGCAAGGATCGATCGCTGATCGCGACGAGAATCAGAAGGACAAAGTCATGACACAAGGTATCGAGAACAAGGTGGTCGTCATCACCGGCGCCAGCAGCGGGCTCGGCGAAGCCGCCGCGCGGCTGCTGGCGAAGGAAGGCGCGAAACTGGTGCTGGGCGCACGACGCCTCGACCGATTGCAGACGCTGGCAAGTGAGCTTTCGCTCGGGAAGGACGCCATCCTGCAGACCGACGTCACCGATGTCGATCGGGTCCGCCGTCTCGTCGACCACGCGGTCGAGACGCATGGCCGCATCGACGTCATCATCAACAATGCCGGCCTGATGCCACATTCACCGCTGGAGCGTGGCAAGATCGAGGACTGGGACCGGATGATCGACGTCAACATCAAGGGCGTGCTCTATGGCATCGCCGCCGCCCTTCCGCACATGAAGACGCAGAAGAGTGGCCACATCATCAACGTCTCGTCGGTCGCCGGCCATAAGGTCGGGCCGGGCGGCGCGGTCTATGCCGCCACCAAGCATGCGGTGCGCGTCATCTCGGAAGTGCTGCGCCAGGAGGTCAAGCCTCACAACATCCGCACCACCATCATTTCGCCAGGCGCGGTGGCGACGGAATTGCCGGACAGCGTCACCGAGGCCGATGTCGCCCAAGGCGTGCGTGCGCTCTACGACCGGGTGGCCATCACGGCCGATTCTTTCGCCAGGACGGTGGTGTTCGCCATGAGCCAGCCCGACGAGGTCGACATCAACGAGATCCTGTTTCGGCCGACGGCGCAGGAATATTAGACCGGCACATCATCACCGGTCGCGCGCAGCGGAAGCCGCCTTGCTCAGCGCCGCCGGTCCAGCCCAAATTGTGCTTGAAATTCCCTGATGTCGTTGCGGTTGGGATAGGGCTGGTCCGGCACTGAAACGCACAGATGCGCGCACAGGGTCTCCCAGCCGTCGCCCAGTTTATGGACCAGCAGCCGCTCCGGCGGCACGGTTGCCATGACCGCGGCGATGTTGGCTTCGTAGAGGGCGATCGCGGTCGCGCGATCATGCGCCTTGCCGCCGAAGACCTGCTTGGCGATCAGGGAAATGCCCAGCGCCTCCTGATCCTGAAGCTGGCTGATGCCGGCCAGGATGGTCTTCTCGAAGCTCTGCCACCAGCTTTCCGGCGAGCGCCAGGTGAGGATGACCGAGGCATCGGGATAGACCTCGATCAGCTGGCGCCAATAATGCGCCGATGGCCAGTCCATGCAGGAGGCATAGCCGGCAAACAGCTCGCTCCAATCAGGCGCAGCACCCTTCGCCAGTGCACGCCAGAGCCGCTTCTGCTCCTCGTTGGCGATGACTTCGGACATGTGATGACAGGGGCCTAGGCCGAGTATCGTCAGCGCTTCGCGCATCGAATCCGTTCCGGTGCGGCCAAAGCCCGTCCCGATCACCTTGATCGACATGCCTTTTCTTCCCTGGTTCGAACAGAACGAGCTCGATTGACCGGCTTCCATGAAGCTGCTGTTCTGTTCGGACAGTTAGAATGCAGACCGCAGGAGGACATGGCAATCGACGAAGCCGATCGATGGCGGCACGGCGCGCCATCCGTTGCCATGCGCACGTCGGGGCCGATGCGCATCGCGATCAGGTCACCCGCCCATTTGTTGCATGCAAGCGTCAGGCGCCTGTCCGACGTGAATCCGCCTACGATATCTCTTTCTTGCGCAAAGTTCGGGTTGACCGCCGTGGGGCGCGCGGCGACTATCCCTGCAACGTGCAGGAGGACATGAAATGGACGAACCAGATCGCTGGCGGCATATGGCGAGCGCCCCCAAGGACGGCAGCCGCATCCTGGTCACCGTGAGGCCGTCGGAACAGGGGCCGGCCGAGGTCGACCTCGCCTACTGGTCGCGCGCCGACCAGTTCGGTTCAGAAGGCTGGCGCTCTTCCGATTCGTCTCCGGGACGGGTGATCGAATATCCTGAACCCGAATTGAAATGCTGGATGCCGCTGCCGACGGCCAATCTGAGCCGGGCTTCCATGCCGGCGCCCTGGGCCGGCGAGGACGCCCAGCAGCTCGACGGCTCCGGGATATGATCTCGGCCGAACGTTCCGCAGCATAAGACAAGCTGCCTGCCTATCTCGGCCGGCGTACCGCTCGCACCATGCCGCCGGGGCCGCCGCCGCAGAAGAAGCGGTCGCCGCCGTCGGATTCGAGCCCAGACACGCCCTTCCCCGCCGGCATGTCGAGCCGCTCCAGCACCTTTCCGGTTTGCGGGTCGACGCGCCGGACGTCGCTGTGGTCGCCTTCCCAGGTGCCGTGCCATAGTTCGCCATCCACCCAGGTCACCCCGGTGACGAAGCGGTTGGATTCGATGGTGCGCAGGATTTTCCCGGTCTCGGGATCGATCTGGTGGATCTTGCGCTCCCGGTTCTGCCCAACCCACAGTGTGCCCTCGGCCCAGGTCATGCCGGAGTCGCGACCGCCGCCGGGCGCCGGGATGGTGGCCAGCACCTTGCCGGTGTCGGGGTCGATCTTCTGGATGCGATCGCCGGCGAGCTGGAACAGATGCCGGCCGTCATAGGCGGTGCCGGCATGGGCCGCGACATCGATCGAGCGTTTTGTTTCACCGTTTGCCGGATCGAAGGCGGTCAGCTTCTCTCCCGTGGCAAACCAGACATTTTGCCCGTCAAAGCTCACGCCATGCACGATGTCGACATCAGGAAAGGGCCCGTATTCGCGCAGGATTTCGGCGGCTGAATGTTTCATGTCCTGGTCCTCGATCATGGTCACGGAACCTTCCTAGCCGTTTGGCAGCGGTGCCGGGAGTAACAAGGTGGTCGTGAAACCGGCCACAGGCGGCGTCATCCAGCGGCGCGCCCGGCCGTGGCCGAACGACTGCACCTTGCCGGCCTCGGCCAGTTGCTCGAGCGCCCGTTGTACGCTGCGCTGGCCGGCGCCGAGCGCGAGCGCGAGCGCCGAGCTTGCCCAGGCTTCACCATCGGCCAGGAAGGCCAGCATCACCGCGTGCCGCTCCTCGATCGGCCGCGCCAGCACCACGACCGCGACGGCCTGACGCGGCGCCAGCGCAAAGCCTTGGCTGGTCGCCCCGATGCCGGCCAGCGGCCGCAACTCCGCGCGCAGCCGGCCGATCTCGACCCGCAGCCTGGCGCGATGCGATTCATCGGCGTGCCTGCCGCCAAAGGCGCGGGCAATCAGCGTCGCTCTCGACACATCCGCTGGCCAGGCTTCGGCGAGCGCACGCGCCAGCGCAAACAGCACCGGGCGCGTTGCCAGCGAGACCGTGGTTTCCTGCTTGCGCACGACATAGCGGAACGTATCGACGACCAGCGCCGACGATGCCTGCAGCGCCTCGACCTCTTCGAGCAGAACCGGTCGCTCTTCGCCATTGGCGATCAGCCGGGCCGCCGGCGTGTCGAGTGACAGGAAGGCGCTGTCGACCTCGGCCATAAGGCCCGGAATGCCGGCCCGGCGGGCGGCGTGGCGCGCCCATTCAAGGGCTGCGCGCGCGGCTTTCGTCTTGAGACGGCGCATGGCGATGCCGGCAACGGCGAGCTCATGCGCGGCGCGTGAGGCGGGTGGCAGAGGCGCCGGGTCGAGCCCGGCCAGCACCTCTTCAGCCTCGCCGAGACGGCCGATGAGCAGCAGGCGGCGCACTTTGAGATGGCCGGCATGCGCCGCGTTCAGCCGGTCGGCGTGCCTTTCCAATGTCGCCCGCGCCGCATCGAGCGCCTTGGCCGGCCAGCCGAGGTCACGTGAGACCAGCGCGATCTCGGCTTCGGCGACGACGCATCTGGCGCGCGCCACCGCCTCCTTCGGACCGAAGGCGCGGCCGGCTCGACGCAGCAGCAGCTTGGCGCGATCGAGATCGCCGAGCTGCGCCATGGCAATGCCGCGCAACGCCAGCGCCGGCGCATCCTCGCGCAAGGCCACGCGATCGAGCGCGGCAAGCGGATCACCCGCCGCCAGCGCCAGCCCTGCCGCGGTGATCAACGAGTCCATTCAAATCCCGTCACACTTGTAACTCCCACCTCCGCCGGTCATGGCCCTAACTTAAGTCACCGCCGCCAAGCAGCAAGCCGGGGCGGCAACCTGGCCATCTGGGCTGGCAGGAGACACCTCGGGCGCGTTGACGGCAATATCGGCAGTCGCTAGCCTGAGCATCTCAGATGGTATTTTTAAGCTTCTCATTGGAGATAACTGACAATGCCTGCTTCCGAGGATGTTGAGCACACTGCGCGGCCCCGCCACCCCTGCTGCGGTGGGCCTCCGTCAAATCCCGTCACATTTGTAACTCCGCCCTCGCCGCCTCGCGGCCCTACCCTACCTCACGATCAGCAGACAACGACAGGCCGCAACGGCGTAATGACTGGCAAAGGAGACGAGCAATGACCAAGCACGTGGCAATGAAGACCCCGCCAATCGTTTCAAGGCAGGAATGGGAAGCCGAGCGCGAAAAGCTGCTGGTGAAGGAAAAGGCGACGATGCGCGCCAGGGATGCGCTCTCGGCCGAGCGTCGGCGCATGCCGTGGATGGAAGTCGACAAGGCCTATGTATTCGAAGGCCCCAACGGCAAGGTGAGCCTGCTCGACCTGTTCGAGGGCCGCCGCCAGCTGATCGTCTACCGCGCATTCTACGAACCCGGCGTCTATGGCTGGCCCGAACATGCCTGCCGCGGCTGTTCGCTCGGCGCCGACCAGGTCGGCCATCTCGCCCATCTCAACGCCCGCAACACCACGCTGGCCTATGCCTCGCGCGCGCCGCAGGCCGATATTGTCAGCCTGAAGCAGCGGATGGGCTGGGAGATGCCCTGGTACACAATCACCGACAGCTTCGACAAGGATTTCGGCGTCGACGAATGGCACGGCCACAACGTCTTCATCCAGGACGGCAAGAAGGTGTATCGCACCTACTTCATCAACAGCCGCGGCGACGAGGCGATGGGAACCGTCTGGAGTTACCTCGACGCCACGCCGCTCGGCCGCCAGGAGGTCTGGGAGGACTCGCCCGAAGGCTATCCGCAGACCGAGCTCTACAGCTGGTGGAACTGGCACGACAATTACGACGCCGCGCCCGACAAGACATGGGAAGCGGTGGCCGCCGCCGGCGAAGCCGCGTTCCGGGACAAGGACGGCAAGTAGATCCAGCTTGGGTTTCCTCGCCCCACGAAGTGGGGAGAGGTGGCTCGGCGAAGCCGAGACGGAGAGGGGCCTGCGCCCTACGAAAGCCCCCTCTCCGGCCGCTTCGCAGCTACCTCTCCCCCACCTTCGGCAGGGGCGAGAAACCAAGTCCGAGGCCTTCATCAAGGGATTAGAACCATGAGCGATATCGGCATTGGCACCGGCAGCGAAATCCCCCAAACTACCCGCGCGGCGCCGCTCGGCATCGCCGACTGGCTGTGCCTCGCCGCTGCGCCGACTTTCGCTGCGATGGCGTTGCTTACCTGCATTCACACTGGCGACAGCATGATGTCGTGCCTGGGCGCCGATGCCTCCCTGCTCACCGGCATGCCGGTGATGTATCTGTTGATGAGCGCCTTTCACCTGGCGCCATGGTTGCGCGTGATTTCCGGCCGGCCGGTCCGGCAATAGTCCGGCTCGCCATCCAACACCCCGTACGCCGGAGAGACACAATGAGGCTGATCAGGCTGAAAGCGCCGGGCGGGTTGGACAAGCTCGACCTGGTCGAGGAGGATCACGCGCAACCTGGGCCGGGTGAGGTGCTGGTCAGGATTCGCGCCTGCTCGCTCAACATGCGTGACGATTTCGCGGTGCAAGGCAAGGTGCCGCTCGCCGATGGGCGCGTGCCGCTGTCGGACGGCGCCGGCGAGGTGATTGCCGTCGGCGACGGTGTCGGTACTTTCAAATCCGGTGACAGCGTCGTCAGCACCTTCTATCCCGGCTGGCTGGGCGGCGACATGACATCAGACACAGGACGCGGCATTCCAGGAGACAGTTTCGACGGCTTCGCCAGCGAGTATGTGTGCATGCCGGCGCAGGCTTTCACCAAGGCGCCGGAGGGCTATACGCATCTCGAGGCGGCAACGCTCACCTGCACGGGCGTCACCGCCTGGCGCGGCCTGGTGACGTGCGGCAAGGTGAAGCCCGGCGACACGGTGTTGATCCTCGGCACCGGCAGCGTTTCGCTGTTTGCGCTGCAATTTGCCAAGGCCGCCGGCGCCCGGGTCATCGCCACCTCGTCCAGCGAAGAAAAGCTGGAGAAGCTGAGACGCCTCGGCGCCGACAGCGTCATCAACTACAAGGCCGTACCGGACTGGGGCGGCAAGGCCAGGGAGCTGACGAGCGGACGCGGCGTCGACCACGTGATCGAGGTTGGCGGACCCGCGACGCTGGCGCAGTCGATCGCGGCCTGTCGGACGGGCGGGCACATCGCGCTCGTCGGCGTGCTGACCGGCTTTGCGGCCGAGGTTTCGATCCCGGCGCTGTTTTCGAACCAGATCCGCATCAGCGGGATTTCCATCGGCAGCAGGGCCGACCAGGAAGACATGATCCGGGCGATAGAGGTCAACCGTTTGAAACCTGTCATCGACAGCAGCTTTCCACTGCACGACATCGCCGCCGCCTTCAGCCACTACGAGACGCAACAGCATTTCGGCAAGGTTTGCCTCGAAGTTTGAACGCATCCTGGCCGCAGCCCACCAGTCCCTGGTGTCGAACGGCGCATTCAGCACGTCCATGCGAACTGTGAGACTTGTCACATACCCGCTCTTGAAGCGCGTGCTACTGCCACCATGGTCCGTCGGCGCTGAAAGAAATCGCCTGCCATGGTCTGGCGGTGGCGGGCCTTTCACTTTATCCTGTGGCAGGTTGCATACTGTCAACGGGCCTTGATGCCGCAAGCGGTGTTCTCGTCGGCGTCAGGCAGCGGCCAGGGGTTTTGCCATGCTCCGACTTTGCGGATTCATCGCGGCCTTCATCCTCGTTAGCCTCACAACCTTTGAGGCTTGCGCCGATCGAAGGGTCGCTCTCGTCATCGGCAATTCCGAATATCGTGACATCCCGGCACTCAAGAACCCGGCCAAGGATGCCGAGGACGTGTCGGCCACGTTCCGGCTGGCGGGCTTCGAGGTTTTCGTCGCCGAGAATCTCACCAAGCAGCAATTCGAAGGCCAGTTCCGGGACTACCTGGCCGCCGTCGACGGCGCTGATCTCGCCGTCGTCTACTATTCCGGGCACGGCTTTCAGATCGGCGGCGAGAATTTCCTGATACCGGTCGACGCCTCGTTGAAAAAGGCCGCCGACATCGAGGTCCAGGCCATCAAGCTCAACGATGTGCTAGAGCAATTGCGCTCGAAGTCGAAGATCCAGGTGATCATCCTCGATGCCTGCCGCAACAACCCCTTCCCCCGCAACAATTACTGGCTGCGTGACCAGCTTGTCACCGCCGGCAACACCGGACTGGCGCAGGTGCGCAGCTCGCTCAACACGCTGATTGCCTTCGCCACAGAACCGGGCGCCGTGGCCTATGACGGCAGCGGCGACCTCAGCCCGTTTTCATCCGCCTTTTCGCGGCGCGCGCTGGCGCCGAACCAGGAGATCCGCACGGTCATGTCGGCGGTGCGCCGCGATGTCGTGCAGGCCACCAACGGCATGCAAGTGCCGTGGGAAAATTCCTCGCTGATCGACGACGTGGTGCTGGTGCGCCGCAGCAACCGGCCTTCGCTGCCCCCCGTGCTGGAGAAGGTGGTGCTGTCGGGGGTCGGCCCTGTGGCGCTTGGCCTGCCGGAGCCGGTCGATGTCGATGGCGGCGCTATCAGCGTCAGCATCGAAAGGCCACCTGCAATGGGCCGTCTGATGCTGGACGGCAAAGATGTCGCGGTGGGCGAACCGATCGCGGGCAAGGACCTGCCGCGCCTCCAAATGGATGTCCCGAAAGGCGCCGCCACGCAGGACGAGGTGGATATGCTCGCCTATGCCACGCATGACAGTTGGGGCGGCGGGAGCCAGGGCATATTGGTGTTCCGCGTCAAGAGCGGCGAAGGTGCCGCGGGTCAGCAGATCATGGCTTCGCTCGAGGCCGAGCAGAAGCAGCAGGTGCTGGAGCGCGGCATCCACATCACCGGCGCTGCCGAAGCGATCGAGAATCGCAAACTTGATATTCCCGTCGGCGTCGGACCGGTCGCGCTCAATCTGGATTTCCCGACCGACGATCCGGCGGTCAGCCTGAAGGTCTCTGGATATCCGGCAACAGGAACGCTGTCGCTGCCGGATCGGACGCTCTCGCCGCAATCGAGCTTGTTGGCCGGTGAAGTCGACCATCTTCGTTACGAGCCGCAGATCGGCGCCGGCGCGCCGGTCGAGGTCGGTTTCGAAATCCGCGCCGACAGCAGCTCGTCCAAGCCAGCAACGATGAAGCTGTCGCCGACAGTCGATGCCTGCGACACCGCCGCCGGCGAGCCTCTCGACCTGCAAGGGGTGGTGCCCGGCCTGCTGCCGAACGAGATCGGCGCCGGTGCGGTGGCAGCCTGCGAGGCCGCGGTGAAAACCTATCCCGATGTTCCCCGCTTCCGCTACGAGCTCGGCCGCGCGCTGCTAGCTGCCGGAAATGTCGGCGAGGCCAAGACAGCGATCGAGGATGCCGCCAAGAAAGGGCATGTGCGCGCTGTCTTCGAACTCGGCTATCTCAACGCAACAGGGACCGGAACGCCCATCGACCGCACCCAGGCCAACGCTCTCTACAAGGCTGCCGCCGACAAGGGCGATCCTTACGGAATGACGTCGTGGGGCCGCGCACTGTTCAACGGCTATGGCGTCAATCGCGATACGGCCAAGGGCCTGGACCTGCTGCTCAAGGCGGCGGCCATGGGGCACACCTATGCCATGAACGATCTGGCCGCGATCTTCACCGAGGGCCGCAATGGCGTTCCTGCCGATCCGGCCCGCGCGGTCGCCTTCCTGCAGGCCGGCGTGCAGCGCCAGGACATGTATTCAATGAACCTGCTTGGCCGCAATTACCTCGCCGGCCAGGGCATCGACAAAGATCCGAAAACAGCGCAGGCGCTGTTCCAGCAGGCCACCGATCTTGGCCAGCCCTACGCTCCGGGCAGTCTCGCCCGCATGTACAGGGATGGCGTCGGCGTGCGCCAGGACCCGGCGGAAGCGCAAAGACTGTTCGAACTGGCAACCGCGCGCGGCGATCCGTCCAGCGCCTATGATCGCGCCGCACTCGAAATGGCGAAAGGCGACACGGCCGATCAGGCTGTCGCGGTGCGTTTCCTGGCATTCGCCGTTGCACTCGATCTACGCAAGGAGCTTCCGGACGCCAAAAAGGGCCTGGCGCAGTTCGGGACGAAGCCGAAAACGGCAGCCCTGGACGCGCTGCGTCAAGAGCTGAAGTCGAAGACCCTGCCGTCCGGTTCGCTGGACACGCAACTGGTCAAAGCGGCCCGGGGGGTCTGGGAAGAAGCCAATCCGCGTCGGGACTTGTTTTGAACAATGGAGGCCATGGTGGGCAAGGCATTCAAGCAGGCATTCATCGGGACAATTTTCTCCGGCGTTCTGGCCGGGCTCATGGGCTGCACTTCGGTGCCGCCGATGTTTGAGCCGGCGCCGCCGGTGAAACACCGCAAGGTGGTTCGTGTAGCGCCCCAGCCGAAGGTGGTCAGATACAAAAAGGCGGCCACCGGCAAAGTGGTGAAGCCGGTAGAGGAGACCCCACAAAAACCGCCCGTTATTCCTGCTCTCGGCGGCGGCGGCGGTGGTGGCGGTGGCGGCGGCGGCGGCTGGGGTTGAAGGGGATAGGATTGTCGACCAAAGCAGGCGCTGCGCTCAACGGCCCCAAAGGGTCTTGCTGAATTCCGCATGGGCCTTGGACAACGTCAAGCCGACGTCGTCCATCCACGCCACGGCATTGGCCGGGCCGCGGACATTTGGGCGCAGCGCTGCACGAAAAACGCGACCGACGAACGCTGCCAGTGCCGAGGCTACGACCGCCACCGGATTGTGCCTGCGAGTCGTCGATGCCCGATGGGCCTCTTGCGTTTCGAGATAGCGAGCCAGCGCAATGTCGTGACGCGATGGTGCGCCAAGCTCTTGCAGGTCGCGCCCGGGGTTGTCATGCCAGATGGGCCATTCGGTCGAGCCAGGGTGATGCACGGTGTCCTCCTGCGAAAAGAGAGCCAGTGCAGCCAATCTCCTCAAGCGTCGTGAGAAACGAGTGGGAACCTGCGTGATGGAATCGTGAAAAGCGCCTCGGCGGCGGAATAATTGTTGAAATGGAGTGAGCTTGAGCGGATCGTCGTCATGCTGTGACCGTGGCGGGATCCGATGACCGGACCTTATCTTCACCTACTGGGTGGTTTCGACTTTGCCGGGGCCGCGGTTCCGGCCATCAGCCGCAAGGCGCGTGCGATGGTCGCCTATCTCGCACTACAGTCGGGGCATTCGCAGTCGCGCGAGAAACTGGCGACCCTGCTCTGGGGCATCAACAGCGAGGCGCAGGCGCGAATGAGCTTGCGGCAAGCGGTATCGTCCGCCAGGAAGGCCATGCAGGCATGCGGCGGCGGCCGCTTCCTTACCGACGGCGACAGCGTCGCTCTGCATCTCGACGACCTTGATTTCGATGTCGCGCGGTTCGAGGCGCTGGTCGCCAGCCCGGCACACGAAGACCTCGAACTGGCGCTCAATGTCTACCGTGGCGACCTGCTCGACGGCTTCGGCCTGAAGGAGGAGCCATTCGAGGACTGGCTGAGGATCGAACGCGAGCGGCTGCGGGCTTTGGCCGTCGCGGCACTCGACAGGCTGGTCGCGCATTATGCCGCGACGAACGATCCTGCCGCATGTGTGCGCGTGGCGACGCGTCTGCTGGCCATGGAGCCGCTGAGGGAGGACGTCCACCGTGCCCTGATGCGCGCCTATGCGGCGCAAGGCAGGACCAATCTCGCGCTGAAGCAATACGAGCACTGCCGCACTGCGCTTCAACGCGATCTCAAGCTGCAGCCCGAGCCGGAGACGCGGCAATTGTTCGAGACGCTGCGCACACGCCGCACGATAGCGCAGGCACGGCCAGCCATGGCCGATGCGGATGACGCCACCGGATTCAGTCACCAAACCGCGCGGCCGCAGACCCGCTACGTCAAATCGGCGGGGGTCAACATTGCCTATCAGGTCACGGGCGACGGCCCGATCGACTTGATCTATGTCTCGGGATGGGTGTCCAACCTCGACCTTGCCTGGGACTCGCCGCGGCTTGCGCATGTGCTCAGGCGTCTCGGAAGCTTTTCGCGCCTGATCCGCACGGACAAACGCGGCACCGGTTTGTCCGACCGCAATGTCGGCTTGCCGACGCTGGAAGAACGCATGGAAGACATGCGGGCGGTGCTCGATGCGGTCGGTTCCAAGCGCACGGTTCTGTTCGGCAGTTCCGAGGGCGGCCCGATGTGCATGCTGTTCGCGGCGACTTACCCCGAGCGCACCGCCGCACTTGTGCTCAACGGAACCTATGCCAGCGGCAGACGGTTGCCGGACTATCCGTGGGGAAGGACGGGGGAAGAAGTGGAGGAAGACCTCGCCGCCATCGAAAGACAGTGGGGCGAGCCGGCCGACATGAGCAATGCGGCCCCCAGCCTGATGAACGACGCATTCGAACGGGAATGGTTCGCCGCCTATCTCAGGAACTCGGCCTCACCGGCGGAGGCGATCGCGCTCTGGCGCTGGGGTACTGAAATCGATGTCCGCGATATCCTGCCGGCCATTCACGTGCCGACCCTGATCGCCCAGGCAACGGGCGACCGCTGGGTGAACGCGGAAGAAGGGCGCTTCCTGGCAGCGAGTATCGAAGGCGCCAGACATATCGAGTTCGCCGGCCGCGACCACGTGATCTGGGGCGAGAATTCCGATCGGCTTGTCGACGAGATCCAGGCTTTCGTCACCGGCGCCTTGCCGGCGGTTCCAGGCGAACGGCTGCTGGTGTCGGTGCTGTCGGTCGATATGACGGGCTCGCCTTTCGGCATCGAGCCGGCCGAGCGGCACGCCGAGGCGCTCCGTGGTGAACTCCTCGCGGCAGAAGGCAGAGAGATCAGCCGAGCGGACGGCAAGGTGCTCGCGGTGTTCCAGCGGCCAACGCGGTCGATCCAGTGCGCGATCGCCATTCGCGATCGCTTGCGGCGATCCGGTGTCGAGGTCCGCTCGGCGGTGCATATCGGCGAGTGCGAGCAGCGCGGCAATCAATTTTCCGGCGCGGCGATCGAGCTGTCATTGCGGCTGCTGGGTCATGCGCGGCCGGGCGAAATCATCGCGTCACGGACGGTGCGCGATCTCGTGGTCGGGTCCGGCCTGCTGTTCGATGAGCGTGGCGAAATGGCGGCAGCCGAGCTGCCCGGCGCGTTTCCGTTCTATTCGGTGGATGGTTCGGTTTGAGCGCTGAAGTGTGGGAACAGCGACGCTCGCCGGTGCTTGAGGTTCCACCGATCGCAGGAGCCGAAAGTCGTCAGCTACGGGGGAGGCGCTTCTGTCCTCGCCAACCGCCATCGACCGGAGACTGCACATTAGAAGCGACTAATTGACAGCCCAGGAGAAACGGCGCTCACTGGCTCGCGCAGGTAGACCGCAGCAAGCGGGCGATTGCGACCGCAGCGGCACCTTGGGAGGATGCCATGCCGACCGTTATTGGCCATCACAACATCTCGAAAGATACCAAGCACTGGCTCTCGTCACCGAAGCGCAAGGAGCTTTTCGGTTCGCTCGGGATCACTAACGTCCGCACCTTCGTCGATCCGCAGAACCCGAAACGGGTCGCGATCATGATGGATGTTCCGGACATGGATAAGCTCGCGGCCATGATGCAAAGCAAGGCGGCCGCGGATGCGATGGCTCACGATGGCGTGGTGCCGGAGTCGCTGGTGATCCTGGTCGAGACGAAGGGATAACCACTGACCTGCGGAAACCGGCGGGACCGGATTTTGGCTTCAAGCGCCAGAGGCGGCGACGAGAAATTTTCTGGAGCGTTCTCGTTGTGGCCGGCGTGATCGGGCTGAAGCTAGGTTCCCGAAAGTGCTTTGCAGGGACGGACGCTCGCCAAGTCAGGTCGCGATATCGTTGACCGGCAACAATGGCTTGGGAAGATTGGCTTCGCCAAGCCCGGCGCGCAGTTCGATCTCGATGTCGCGGCAGATCTGCGAGATCGGAACGTCGTTGGCGTTGCCCTCGAAAGGGTTGGCGCTGCTCTCGCCAACCTGATCGAGAGACATGTAAGCCCAGCCCAACAGCGTGCTGAACGGGATCGTCAGCCAGATCGCGATCGGGCTGAGCGCGCCGCCCAGTTTGCCCATATCCGCAAACACCGGAACCACGCCGAACGGCAACAGCGTGCAGAAGATCATGACGAACATGGAGCTGACGATGGCATATTGGCGGGGATACGGATTGTTCTTGATGCGGTCGCAGCGCGCTTGCTGGTCATGGAAGTCGCGGATCAGTTTCGTCATCTCGGCATAGATCTGCGCAGGGATCTTTGCGTCCTTGAACAAGCCGTTGACCTGGACCGATTGCATTTCGAGCAGGGCTATCGCCGGCCGCGGCGACTTCAACACGCTCTCGGCTCGTTCGCCTAGCAGCGGGCGCAATTCGTCGGCGACCGAGCCGGTGTCCTCCTGGATGCGGTAGCGCCGCCGGTACTCGATATTGGCCGCCCGCGCCATGGATTCCCACGGCATCGGTCGCCGCAGGGAAAAGCGCAGCGCTGTCATCCAGGCGATATGGCGATAGATGAGCTCATTTGCCGCCGGCGCATCGGTGAAGTCCCTGCAGAAATTGGACCACATCCGGCTGCTCGCCGTGATTTGCGCAAAGGCCTGCAGCGCTTCGCCGCTGCGGGTGAAAACCTGCGAATTCTTGAACCCGGCGACCAGCGAGACGGTGGTTCCAAGCACGAGCACCACCGACCACGGCACCGAGAACCCGGCAAGGGCCGGCAGACGGTAAGCCACCACGGCAAGTGCGCTTACCACCACCATGTAGATGACACTGCGCCGCGACCACAGTGCAAAATCGATCACCTTGTAGGAGCGGCCTACATACATCCTGTATCCCTCAAAATGTGGTTGGGCTTGGTTGTCCGCTGCCGATATGAAATTTACCTCACCGCGCCCTTGGCAGCCCCAAAGCGCAACCCGTCCATCAGCAGCTTGACCAGCCGGCGTGAGCGGTCGCGCCAGTCCTTGGTGTCGGGGGCCGAGTAGATGCCGCCGAGCGCATGCAGCACATCGGAGGCGTCGACGTCGGCGCGGATCGAGCCTTCGGCCGCGGCCGCCTCGACCAGCTGCCGCAAGGCCAGCGATACCCGGCCCGACAAGTCGGAAAACACGGCGGAATTGGTGTTGAACAGGATGCGCAGGCTGGCCGCCAGGCCACGCTTGGTGGCGATGTAATCGACGAAGCGCTGCATCCACTGTTCCAGCGCCATATCGGCCGAATGGTGGCTGGCGAGGTCATCGGCAGCCGCGCAGAGCGCCTCGACTTCGCGCCTGTAGACCACCTCGACAAGATGCTCGCGGGTCGGAAAATGCCGGTAGAGCGTGCCGATGCCGACGCCCGCCTGGCGCGCGATCTCCTCCAGCGAAGCATCGACGCCCTGCTCGGCAAAAGCCGTCGCCGCCACCTCGACCAGCCGGTCGCGGTTGCGCTGCGCGTCGGCGCGCAGCGGCTTCGGCGCTGCGGCTTCGCGCGCACCTTGGGCGGTTGTTGTCTGCTGGTCGTCCAATTTTTTCTCCACTGTCGACATATGGGGGCTTGAACCCCGAGGGGTAAGCCCCCACCTAGATAAACGGAGGCGCCTCCGTTTTAGTGGAGCAGTCTTATCATATAATCAGGGGAGCCGGTATGTCACGTGCTGAGAGTGTGAAGACTGAAGCATCCCCTGCCCGCTGGAGAGTCGGGGCGGCAAAGCTGCCAATCTCCTCCCTCGTGGGGGAGATCACGCTCTCCGCCGCTCTTGCCCTCCCCCACCCAAGCCCCATTTCAATCCCCTAGCGTCAAGCAACTGGAGCCAGACGCCTCATGACCGACCAAATCACCTCCACCACCATCCCGATCCACCTCACCATCAACGGCCATTCCCATGAACTGCAGGTCGAGCCGCGCGTGACGCTGCTCGACGCGCTGCGTGATCGCCTCGACCTGACCGGCACCAAGAAGGGCTGCGACCACGGCCAGTGCGGTGCTTGCACTGTGCATGTCGACGGCGAGCGCGTGCTTGCCTGCCTGACCCTGGCCGCGCAGGTCGAAGGCCGCGAAATCACCACCATCGAGGGGCTCGCCGGAGCCGACGGCACGCTCGACGCCGTGCAGGCGGCCTTTCTCGAGCAGGACGCCTTCCAATGCGGCTACTGCACGCCCGGACAGATCATGTCGGCGGTGGCCTGCATCCGCGAGGGCCATGCCGGCTCGGATGACGAGATCCGCGAATACATGGCCGGCAATCTCTGCCGCTGCGGCGCCTATCCGAACATCGTCGCCGCCGTGCGCCAGGCGGCCCTGGAGGTGGCATCATGAGGGATTTTTCCTACGTTCGCGCCGACAGCATCGAGGCCGCGCGCAAGGCAGCGGCGCTTCCCGGCGCCATGCTGCTTGCCGGCGGCACGACGCTGGTGGACCTCGCCAAATGCGGCGTCGCCCAGCCTGAGACCGTGGTCGACATCACCCATCTCAAGGGGCTGGACACGATCAGCGTCGATGCAAGCCACGCCACGCTCGGCGCGCTGGTGAAAATGAGCCATGTCGCCGACCATGCCGGGATCAAGAGCCATTTTCCCGCCATCTCGGAAGCACTGTGGCAGGCCGCCTCGGCGCAGCTGCGCAACATGGCGACCGTCGGTGGCAATCTGATGCAGCGCACGCGCTGCCCGTATTTCCGCGATCCTTCCAACTTTTCCGCCTGCAACAAGCGTGAGCCCGGCAGCGGCTGCTCGGCGATCGGCGGCGTGACGCGGGGCCACGCCGTGCTCGGCACCAGCCAGGCCTGCATCGCCATGTATCCCGGTGACCTCGCCACCGCGCTCGTCGCCTTCGATGCGACGGTCCATCTCAGCCAGCGCGTGGTCAAGGTCGACGATTTCTTCCTGCTGCCGGGCGAGACGCCTGAGCGCGAGCATGACATTGGTCCGAGCGAGATGATCACCGCGATCGAGATCCCCGGTTCGGCCGCCGCGCGGCGCTCGACCTACCTCAAGGTGCGTGACCGCCAGTCCTACGAGTTCGCCGCGGCAAGTGCCGCGGTCGGGCTGGAGCTGGAAGCCGACGGCCGTACCATCCGCGACCTGCGCGTCGCGCTCGGCGGCGTCGCCACAAAACCGTGGCGGGCGCGCGCCGTGGAAGAGGCGCTGAAAGGCAAGGTCCTGGACGAAGACACCGTGCGCAAGGCGAGCGGGCTCGCCATGGAAGGCGCCGTCGACCATGGCGCCAACCACTACAAGATCGAGCTCGCGCCCCGCGTGGTCGCGCGCGCCATCCTCAAACTGGGAGAGACGGCATGACCGTTCACAACATCAGACATGCCAATACAAGACATGCCGATTCGAGACATGGCGACGCCTCCGACGGCGCGGTCGGCGGACGGCTGTCGCGCGTCGACGGCCCGGCCAAGATCACCGGTGCTGCCAAATACGCCTTCGAGCAGCAGCTCGACGGGCTGGCGCATGCGGTGATGGTCGAGGCCACCATCGCCGCCGGCACGGTGCGCGCGATCGACACACGGGCCGCGGAGACCGCGCCGGGCGTGCTTCTGGTGCTGACGCCCGACACCATCATGGAGATCAAAGGCGCGTCGGACTGGCTGGGCAATCCGCCAACGCAGAAGACATACTCGCCGCTCGCCCGCACGGTCACGTATTCCGGCCAGCATATAGCTGCCGTCGTGGCTGAGACCTTCGAGCAGGCGGTCGCCGCGGCGGCCCTGATCGAGGTCAGCTATGACGAGACGCCGGCCATCGTCGACCTCAGCGATGCCAAGGCCGGCGACGGCATCCCGATCGATGCCATGACCAAGGAATGGGGCGACGCCGAAGCGGCGTTCGCCGCCGCACCGGTGCGCATCTGCGCCGCCTACAATACGCAGCGCGAATACCAGGCGGCGATGGAGCCGCATGGGCTGATCGCGCGCTGGCAGGGCGAAGAGCTCACCATCTGGGAGCCCAGCCAGTGGCTGGACGGCATGGCGCGCACCTATGCCGAATGGTTCGGCGTGCCGTTCGAGAATGTGCGGCTGGTCTCGCCCTATATTGGCGGCGGCTTCGGCTCGAAGGCGCTGGCGCTCGCCCACAGCGCGGTGGCGGCGGCCTCGGCGAAAATGCTCGGACGGCCGGTGAAGCTGGTGCTGACAAGGCCGCAGAACTTCACCTCCTATGGCGGCCGCGCCGCGACCCGCCAGACGGTGACGATCGGCGCCGGCCGTGACGGCAAGATCCAGTCGATCGTGCATCGCGGCGTCAACGAGACCGCGGTCGACGGCATGTGGGTCGAGCCGCTGGCTTCGGTCACCTCGATCATGTACGCCACGCCCAACTTCTCCTCGAAGCAGAATGTTGTGCGGGTGAACACGGTGGTGCCCGGCGCCAAGCGGGCGCCCGGCGAGAACCCCAGCGCCTTCGGCATCGAATGCGCCATTGACGAGCTCGCCTATGAGGTCGGCATCGACCCGCTGGAGATCCGGCTCAGGAACTACGCCGAACAAGATCCGGAAGCGAAAAAAGCCTGGTCGACCCGGCAGTTGCGCGAGGCTTTTGCCGCGGGCGCGGAACGCTTCGGCTGGTCGAAGCGCTCGCCCAAACCACGCTCGATGCGTGACGGCCACCAGCTGATCGGTTGGGGCGTGGCGGCCGGCACCTATCCGGTGCGGCGCGCCTATGGCGAGGCCAAAGTGCGCATCCTGGCCGACGGTTCGGTCGAGGTCGAAAGCTCCTCGATCGACATGGGCCAGGGCACCTACACCATCCTGGCGCAGACAGCGGCCGAGACGGTCGGCGTGCCGGCCGACGATGTCGTGGTCAAGCTCGGCGACTCGCGCTTTCCCCGCGCCGGCGTCGCCGGCGGGTCGCGGCTGGCCGGCGTGATGACCGGCGCGGTATACAAGGCGGCGACATCGGCGCTCGACCAGCTGATCGGCCTGGCGATCAGCGATCCGCGTTCGCCCTTCCATGCGCTGCAAGCCAACACGCTGGTGGTCGCCAATGGCCGCATCGCCTCGCCGCGCGGCGATGGTCCCGATGTCTCCATCGCCGAGCTTCTGGCGAGCGTCGGCCGCGACCGCATCGAAGCCACCGGCGACACCATGCCGGCGAATTCGACCGTCGAGGATCGCTACAAGAACTACACCACCATCGCTACGTCGATCCCGCACACCGAAGGCGACTATTCGCGTCACTCCTGGTGCGCGCATTTCATCGAAGTGCGGGTCGACGAGGATTTCGGCACGGTGCGCGTGTCGCGCGTGGTGTCGGCGCTGGATTCCGGCCGGCTCTACAACCCGAAACTCGCCGAAAGCCAGTGGAAGGGCGGCATCATCATGGGCATCGGCCAGGCGCTGCTCGAAGAAGGCATCGTCGATCGCCGCCATGGCCGCATCGTCAACAACAACCTCGCCGACTATCTGGTGCCGACCAATGCCGACATCCCTGACATCGAGGTGATCTCGGTCGGCATTCCCGACCTGCACTCCTCGGTGCTCGGCGGCAAGGGCGTGGGTGAGCTGGCCATCGTCGGCGTGGCGCCGGCGATCGCCAACGCGGTGTTCCACGCGACCGGCAAGCGGATCAGGGATCTGCCGATTACACTGGAGAAGCTGATTTAGGGAAGCGATGGCGGGGGAGATCGTCGTCACCCTCGCCTCGCCAATCTCCGGCGTCGGCCCCTACCTACCACTCCAACCCGAACACCAGCTTGCCGAAGTGCAGGCCGCCGGCGGCCATGTGTGCGTAGGCTTCGACCGCTTCGTTCTGCGAAAAAACCTTGTCGACGACCGGCTCGATCCTGGCTGCACCGATGGCGCGGGCGGCGTCGCGAAGGTCGGATACCGATCCGGTGTTGTTGCCCACCACCTTCAGCGCCTTGATGATGATCGGCAGCAGATTGACCGTGGCCTCGGCGCCGGTGACGAAACCGATGGTGAACAGCGTGCCGCCGGGAGCGGTGGCGTTGACGGCGCGGGCGAAGGTGGCGGTGCCGGCGGTTTCGACGACGAGGTCGGCGCCGAGGCCGCCGGTCAGTTCCAGCACCTTGCCGTCCCAGTCGGGCGTCGCGCGGTAGTTGATGAGATGATCGGCGCCGAGTGCCTTCGCGCGCTCCAGCTTCTCGTCCGACGACGAAGTGATGATGACGGTGGCGCCGGCGGCTTTCGCAAGCTGCAAGGTGAAGATCGAGACGCCGCCGGTGCCGAGCAGCACGACGACCGAGCCCGGCCCGACATCGGCGGCGCGGATGGCGTTCCAGGCGGTGGTGCCGGCGATGGGCAGCGTCGACGCCGCCTCGAAGGAGAGACGCGCCGGTACCGGCACGAGCGAGTTGGCCGGCAGCGCGACATATTCGGCAAGCGACCCCGGCAGCGAAATGCCGCGCATCTGCGTCATCTCATAAGGCCGCGGCCGGCCACCGATCCAGCGCGGCTTGGCATGGGCAACGACGCGATCGCCGACGGCGAAATTCGTAACGCCCTCGCCAACATCGACGATCTCGCCGGCGCCGTCGGCGACCGGGATGAGCGGAAAGCTCGGCCCGGGATAGTTGCCGCTCGCCACCGCCACATCGACGAAATTGAGGCTCGCCGCGCGCTGGCGGATCAGCACTTCGCCGCGCTGCGGCTCAGGGGTTGGAACGGTGACGGCACGGAAGGCGTCCAGCCTTGCCTGGCTCAGTTCGATGGCTTTCATGGTTTCACTCCGGTGGGACGATTGATGGTTGAGTGAATCTATCTGCTGCGTTATTTCTGTATAATCGTCCCATTTTGCATTTGAGTATTGTGAACTATGCAGCAATCTAACGAACCAGCCGCCCTTGCCGAAATGGCGGCCTTCGCGGCGATCGCCGAAGCACGATCCTTCACCAGGGCGGCGACGCGCGTCGGGCGCGACGCGACGATCCTGTCGCGTCGGTTGCAATCGCTGGAGGAGCGGCTGGGCGTGCGGTTGCTGCACCGGACGACGCGTAGTGTGTCGCTGACCGAGGCGGGGGCGGAGTTCCTTGTCCGTGTCCGCGCCATCCTGGCAGCGGTCGACGAAGCCGAGGCTGCTGCGACGGCGCATGCCGGCGGCGGCCCGCGCGGCCTGCTCAGGCTGGCGCTGCCCGGCACGTTCGGGCGCATGTGGATCGGGCCGCTGCTGCCTCAGTTCCTTGCCGAATTTCCCGATGTCCGCATCGAGGCCGAATTCTCCAACCGATTCGCCGATCTGGTCGCCGAGAATTTCGACGTCGCCGTGCGGCTCGGCGCGCTGGAGGATTCGCGCCTGGTGGCGCGCAAGGTGGCGACGCGGCGGCGGCTGCTCTGCGCCGCCCCCTCATATCTCGCCCGAAGGGGCAGGCCAGAGACACCGCGGGCGCTGCTCGAACATTCCTGCCTGGGCTTCAGCGGTTTCCAGACCTTTCCCGCCTGGGAGATGACCGACCGGGAGGGCCGGAGCGTGCGCGTCGAAGTCTCCGGGCCGTTGGTCACCGATGATGCCGAGGTGCTGGTCGAGGCCGCCGTGCAAGGCGTCGGCCTGATGATGAGCACCGACTGGTTGGTCGGCCGTGAACTCGCCGACGGACGGCTGGTGCCAATCCTGGAAGACTGGACGCTGGCCGACGAAGGCGCGATCTATGTCGTCACGCCCTCAGCCAAGGGACAAGCCGCCAAGACGCGAGCCTTCGCCGACTGGATCGGCAAGCGCTTCGCCCCGGAGCCGCCCTGGCGGCGGTGAGGCTTGCCAGTCTCCCCTTTTGCGGAGAGATGGCCGGCAGACCATAAGGTGGGTGCGAAGGAAAGCGGCTTTCATTCCAGCTTGGTTTCCTCGCCCGTCGCGCCGACTCAGGCCTTCGCTCACTTCCCCTGCTGCTTCAGGAACTGGCTGAGCAGATCCACCGGTAGCGGGAACACCACCGTGGACGAGCGCTCGCCGGCGATGTCGTGCAAAGCCTCGAAATAGCGCAGCTGCATGGCCTGCGGCTCGGCCGCCAGCATCTTGCCGGCCTCGACGAGTTTTGCCGCCGCCTGCTGCTCGCCATCGGCATTGATCACCTTGGCGCGCCGCAGTCGCTCGGCTTCGGCCTGCTTGGCGATGGCGCGGATCATGCTTTCGTTCAAGTCGACGTGCTTGATCTCGACATTGGACACCTTGATGCCCCAGGCATCGGTGCGCTGATCGAGGATCTCCTGGATGTCGCTGTTGAGCTTGTCGCGCTCGGCCAGCATCTCGTCGAGCTCGTGCTTGCCGAGCACCGAGCGAAGCGTGGTCTGCGCCAGCTGGTTGGTGGCGGCCATGAAATCCTCGACCTGGATAATCGCCCGCTCGGCGTCGACGATGCGGAAATAGAGCACCGCGTTGACCTTTACCGAGACGTTGTCGCGCGAGATGACGTCCTGCGGCGGCACGTCCTGCACCACCACGCGCAGATCGACCCGCACCATCTGCTGGATGAAGGGCACGAGGAGGATGAGGCCGGGACCCTTGACCCCGGTGAAGCGGCCGAGCGTGAAGACCACGCCGCGCTCATATTCCCTGAGGATACGGATGGCCGCGGACAGGAACATGATCACGACCAGCGCGAGGATCAGATAGGCCACGTAACCAATCATCATTTTATCGCTCCATTCCTTGCGGCTCTGCTGCGCCGCACCGTCAGCACGAGGTCGCTGACGTCGGTCACCTCGACGCTGTCGCCGGGTGCGACGGGTTCGTCGGCTTTCGCCCGCCAGCGCTCTCCCAAAGCCAGCACATGGCCCTCGCCGCCCTGCCAGTCGAGGATCTCGGCGGGCTGGCCGCGCATGGCCTCGCCGCCGACGCGCGGCGGGTTCTTGCGCGCCGCCCAGACAAAGGTGCCGGTCAGCAGCGCCAGCCCCAGCGTCAGCGCCGCGGCGGGGCCGATGACGGCCCATGACATGGCGAAGCCCGGCCCCTGAGTCTTGAGCAGCATGGCGGCGCCGAACAGAAAGGCGGCCACGCCGCCGAGCCCGAGCACGACGGTGGGATTGAAGGCCTCGACGACGAGGAAGGCGATGCCGAGCAGCATCAGGGCAAGGCCGGTATAGTTGATCGGCAGGAGGTTGAGCGCATAGAGGCCGAGCACGAGGCAGATGGTGCCGATGACGCCGGGCGCCACCGCACCTGGGCTGGTGAACTCGAAGATGATGCCATAGACGCCGACCAGCATCAGGATGATGGCAACGTTCGGATCGGTGATGACGGAGAGCAGCCGGATGAACCAGCCGGGCTCCAGCGTTTCGACCGGCAGGCCCTTGGTCGCCAGCACCTGTTTCTTGCCGGCCACATCGACCGTGCGCCCATCGGCCAGTTGCAGGAGCTCGGTGGTGTCGCGGGCCACAAAGTCGATGACATGCTCCTGCAGCGCCGCGTTGGCCGATAGGCTCGCCGCCTCGCGCACGGCCTTTTCGCCCCAGTCGCCATTGCGCCCGCGCAGTTCGGCGAGCGAGCGGATCAAGGCGACCGCATCATTGGTTACCTTGGCCATCATGGCGTCGCCCGCCGGCCGCCCGGTGGCGTCCTTCTCCTCGCCCTTGTTCTTGTCGCCGCCGGGAAGCGACGGCAGCCCGCCCATCTCGACCGGCGTCGCCGCGCCCAGATTGGTGCCGGGCGCCATCGCAGCCACATGGGTGGCATAGAGGATATAGGTGCCGGCACTCGCCGCATGGCCGCCGGCCGGCGCGACATAGCCGATGACAGGCACCGGCGAAGCCAGGATGTCGGCGATCATCTCGCGCATCGAAGTGACCAGCCCGCCAGGCGTGTCGAGCTGAAGGATGAGGACTTCGGCGTCCCGCCTGGCGGCAACATCAAGCGCTTCCTTGAGTTGCCTGGTACTTGCCGGCCCGATGGCGCCGTCGATGGCGACGCTCAGCGCGACCTTCTCGCTCTCGGCTGATGAGAAGGGAGAAACGACAGCCGCGACAACGAAGGCCGCAGCAAAAAGGGCCACCCGCGCGAAGGTCACGCTCAAAGCTCCATAGATTCAATATGGGTTGTATTTTGGCGAAGTCCATGGGGAGTGGTGCCGATGATTGGCGAACGCGACTGAGCGCGCAATCTCAGGGGGAGATTGCGCCCGCAGCCGTTTTCGCCAACTATCGGCGTAACGCCCGGCTTCAGTTATTATCTGTGATCCGGGCCGCGGATGCCTGGGTGGCCTGGGGGAGACCATGAGAAGAGGATTGGTGAAATTCATCGTGGCCGTCGCGGCCACACTCGAGGCCGCGCAGCCGGTGTTTGCGGCACCGTGCGGCTGGACCGCGAAGATGGAGGAAGACGAGGGCGGCAGCGTGCTGACGGCCTCGGTGTGCGGCGGACCGAAGGCCGATGCGCATCTGATGCTAGTCTGTTTCGACAAGCCGGTGCTGAGCTACGATCTCGGCGCCTCGGGCCAGCAGCTGGAGCCCGGCATCAGCGCTTCCTTCACCTTCAAGGGCGGTGACAAGAGCGTCACCAAGACGCTCCAGCTCGAGGCAATGTACAATTATTTCACGCTGGAATTGTCAGGCGCGACCGACCCGCTGCTCGCATTGTTGCGCGGCAAGGGTGACGTCACGGTTACGGCCGACAAATATGGCGAGAACAGCTTTCCGTTGACGGGGTCGAGCGCTGCCATCGGCAAGGTGATGGCGCAGTGCGGCAAAGGTTCAGCCGGCGACGCTGACTGAGGCCATAGCCCTGACCGAATTACTGCATGGAGATGGCGGGCTTTGAGCCCGCCATTTTGTTTGCCGGTGAAGAGGCCCGCCCCTTGCGTCTCGCCCCGCGATTGACCAATCTCGCCGACACTGTCATGAGCCGCGGTCGGGGGGATCGCATATGCCTACGCTCTATGCACTGAAACCGGCTTTTCAGGCCAGGTTGCGGCCGCTGGCCGACCGGCTGGCCAGTGCCGGCGTCACCGCCAACCAGATCACGCTTCTCGCCGCCGCGCTCTCCATCGCCACGGGCCTGATGGTAGCCGCCTTTGCCGGCTATCGCGCGATTTTCCTGTTGATGCCGGTGGTGCTGTTCGTGCGCATGGCGCTCAACGCCATTGATGGGATGCTGGCCAGGGAACATGGGCAGGCCTCGAAACTCGGCATGTATCTCAACGAACTCTGCGACGTCGTCTCCGACCTGGCGCTGATCCTGGCCTTCGCCACTTTGTTCCCGGCCTGGGACGTCGTGGCCTTCGCCATCGCCGCCGTGCTTGTCGAGTTCGCCGGCGTGCTCGGCGTCGCTGCCGGCAGCGGGCGCAACTATGCCGGGCCGTTCGGCAAGAGCGACCGGGCGCTGGCGCTTGGCGTCATCGGCTTCCTCATCGCCTGCGGCCTGTGGGACGAGACGATCGCGCCCTTTGTGTTTCCGGTCATGGCTACACTGTCTCTCGTAACCGCCATCAACCGGATACGCAGCGGCCTTAGTGCGGGCGACGCCTGATGCCGAAGCGTCAGGGACCCGGCCGCCAGAGGGAAACCATGATCCACCAGACCATCGCTGCTGCAGCACCGGCAAGCCTCGAGCGCGTGGCGCAGGAGCGCACCTTCAAAAGCCATGACGGCACCGAGATTTTTTACCGCTACTGGCCGGCGGTCGGGCAGACGCCCAAAGGCGCGATCCTTTTGTTCCATCGCGGCCATGAGCATGGCGGCCGCATGGCGCATCTGGTCGACGAACTCGCGATGCCCGACCATGCCTTCTATGCCTGGGACGCGCGCGGCAATGGCCGCTCGGCCGGCGAGCGCGGCTATGCGCCGTCCTTTGCCGCGCTGGTGCGTGACATCGACTGCCTGGTGCGCGAGATCGGCCGCGACGGTTTTGGCCAGCGCGACATCGCTCTGATCGCGCAATCCTTCGGCGCCGTCCTTGCCGCCGCCTGGGTGCATGATTATGCGCCCGACATCCGTGCACTGGTGGTGGCCTCGCCGGCCTTTTCTGTAAAGCTCTACGTGCCCTTCGCCAAGGAGGGCATTGCGCTGTGGCAGAAGCTCAAGGGCCGCTTCTTCGTCAATTCCTACGTCAAGGCTAAGTTCCTGACGCACGATGCCGAACGCATCGCCTCCTTCGATGCCGACCCGCTGATCACGCGGCCGATCGCTTCCAACATCCTGGTCGAACTCTACGACCACGCCGCCCGCATCGTCTCGGACGCCCGTGCCATCACCGTGCCGACGCAGCTGTTGATCTCGGGCAGCGACTGGGTGGTGCGCCACGCGCCGCAGCACGAATTCTTCGTCAATCTCGGCAGCAGCGCCAAGGAGCGGCATGTGCTGCCCGGCTTTTTCCACGATACGCTGGGCGAACGCGATCGCCGCCAGGCGCTGGACCTTATCCGACCGTTCCTCGAAAAGCAGTTCGCCGCACCGGAAAAGACAATCGACCTGACCTCAGCCGACCGCTTCGGCTACACCCGCGATGAGGCCGAGAAGCTGGCCTCGCCGCTGGCGCTGCTGTCGCCGAAAGGCCTCTACTGGGCCATGAGCCGCGCCTCGATCCGCATGGGCGCCTGGCTATCACCCGGCATGAAAACGGGCATCGCCACCGGCTTCGATTCCGGCTCGACGCTGGACTATGTCTACGAGAACGAGGCGCGCGGCACCGGCTTCATCGGCCGCATGATCGACCGCACCTTCCTCGACGCCATCGGCTGGCGCGGCATCCGCCAGCGCAAGCTGCATCTGGAAGAATTGATCGGCAACGCTGTCGCTGCGCTCAAGGCAGCCGGGCGTCCCGTCAACATTGTCGACATTGCCGCCGGCCATGGCCGCTACGTGCTCGATGCCGTCGCCAAATGCGTCGAGCCGCCGGCCAGTGTGCGGCTGCAGGATTATTCCGACATTAATGTCGGGCTGGGCTCGAAACTGATCGCCGACCGGGATTTGCCCACCAGCGTCTCTTTCCGCAAGGCCGACGCCTTCGATGCCGAAATGCTGGCCCGGCTCAATCCGGCGCCGGACCTCGCCATCGTCTCCGGCCTCTACGAATTGTTCGCCGATAACCAGATGATTTCCCGCTCGCTCGCTGGGCTGGCCAGCGCCATGCAGCCCGGCGGCCTGCTGATCTACACCAATCAGCCCTGGCACCCACAGTTGGAGATGATCGCGCGCAGCCTGACCTCGCATCGCGGCGGCCAGGCCTGGGTGATGCGGCGGCGCACGCAAGGCGAGATGGACCAGCTGGTGACGGCGGCCGGTTTCGAGAAGATCGACCAGCGCATCGACCAATGGGGCATCTTCACCGTTTCCGTCGCACGGCGCGTCTGAGACCATGGTGCCGCCTGTCACCGACCCTGCCCCCGCCCCGGCGCGGGAACCCTATTTCGCCATCGTGCTGCGGGCCGCACTTTGGCTGGCGCTGCTGGCGCCGTTCTTCTACTCGACCTATGGCTTTGCCAACTGGCTGGCGTCGCGGCGCGATCATGTCGGCAGCATCGTGTTTGCCTGGGAACACGCCATCCCGTTCGTCGCCTGGACGATCGTGCCATACTGGTCGATCAATCTGTTCTACGGCCTGTCGCTGCTGCTCAACACCACCAGGCGCAGCGTCGACCGGCTCGCCGGCCGCTATCTGACGGCGCAGATCGTCGCCGTCGCCTGCTTCATCGCGTTTCCGCTGACGGCGACGTTCGTGAGGCCGGCAACCAGCGGCTTGCCAGGCTTCCTGTTTGCGGTGCTTGGCGGTTTCGATAAACCGTTCAACCAGGCGCCATCCCTGCACGTCGCGCTCCTGGTGATCATATGGGATCATTGGCGTCACGTTCTGGCACGTCACCGTCTCGGCACCATTCTGAGACCGGTCTGGCATGTCTGGTGCTTTCTGATCGCCGCTTCGGTGCTGACGACCTGGCAGCATCATTTCATCGACATTCCGACCGGCGCGCTGCTCGGCTTCTTTGCGCTGTGGCTGTTTCCTGCCAAAGGCGAATTGCCTTTCTGGGGCTTCCGACCGACCGCCGACCCGAAGGCGCGGCGACTGGCGAGCTACTATGCGCTGGGCGCGGTCCTTGCCTTTGCCGGCGCTGCCGGGGGCGCCTTTGTCTCGGCCGTCTCGCTCATCCTGCTGTGGCCTGCACTGGCGCTGGCCATCGTCGCCTTCGGCTATGCCGGGGCCGGCGCGAAGGTGTTCCAGAAGGCGGCCGACGGCAGCGTCTCGCTGGCCAGCCGCCTCCTGCTCCTGCCCTACCGGCTTGGCGCCCGGGTTAATGTCTGGGCATGGACCCGCGAGCTGGCGCCGCAGTCCGAGATCACCGATAGCGTTTTCTTCGGCCGCTTTCCGACCGCCGACGAGGCCAATCGCTTCGGCACGGTGATCGACCTAGCCGGCGAACTGGAACGGCCGCGCGGGGTGACCTGCCGCTGGATCAGCTATGCCATGCTCGACCTCGTGGCGCCGCCGCATGACAGGCTGGAGCGGGCGGTGGCGGCGATCGAGCTGGCGCGCCGGCGTGGCACCGTGCTGGTCTGCTGCGCGCTCGGCTTCCAGCGCAGTGCGGCGATCGTCGCCGACTGGCTGGTGGTGACCGGGCGCGCGCACACAGCCGCACAGGCGCGCAAGAAACTCGCCGCATCGGGCCGGCCCGTGCATCTCCACAGCGAGGCGGGCGAAGCGGCATGAATGGCGAGAATTTTCCCGAGAAGGCCGAGGTCTTTGCCGCCCGGCTGATGGTGCAGGCCGCATGGCCGATCCTGCTGGTGGTGGCCGCCGCTATGGCAGCGCCGGTTATCGGCCTGGTGGCCGCCCCGCAGACGACAGCGCTGTCGGCGGCGGCCTGGCTGGTCGCGGCCGCGAGTGCCGTGGCCACGCTGGCTCTTTCGGCCTTGCTTTTGTTCGACGCTCTGCTGTTCCGGCTGATGGCCAGCCACGCCACCGAGGCCGCCGGCGGCGCCGTGGTCGACGATGTGCTGGCGCGCATGCGCCTGAAACCCGCCGCTGCCGGCGGCCGCTCGCTCGATCATCGCATAGCAGGCACGCAAGGCCTGCTGACAAGACAGCGCATGGCGCTCGCGGTGTTTGCGGCGGCATGCCTCGTCGCGGCGTTTGTTTGAGCCATGACCAAGCTTCACCTTCGCGCCAACACTTTCACCTTGCTGCAGACGGTGACCTCGGTCGGCCTGTCGGCGCTGGCCTGGGTGGTGACTGGCGTGCGGCCAATCTGGAACGGCAGCCAGCCGTCGGAGCGGCAGCGCATCTACTTCGCCAACCATGCCAGCCATGGCGACTTCATCCTTTTGTCGGCCTGCCTCAGCGAAAAGGTGCGCGCCCGCACGCATGCGGTGGCGGCGGCGGAATATTGGGGCAAGTCGCGGCTGCGCCGCTTCATTGCCGAGGACATGCTGTCTTCCGTGCTCATCCACCGGCAATGGACCGACGAAACGCAGCATCCGATCTCGATCATGCTGTCGGTGCTCGACCAGGGACATTCGCTGATCCTGTTTCCCGAGGGCACCCGCAACACATCGGAAGAAGATCTGCTGCCGTTCCGCTCCGGCCTCTACAATCTGTCGATGGCGCGGCCCGACGTCGAACTCATCCCGTGCTGGATTGAGAACATGTCGCGCGTGCTGCCCAAGGGCCAGTTCCTGCCGGTGCCGCTTCTGTGCCGCGTCGTCTTCGGTCCGCCGGTGGCGATCGAACCCGGCGAGGAACGCCGCGCCTTCCTCGAGCGCGCGCGCCAGACGCTGCTATCGCTCGACCCGCGCCCCGATCGGGACGACTAGCCATGATCAGAGACGTCGCATGACACTGCCGCCAATGCATGAAACCGTCATCCTGCTGGTCGGCCTGGTCTGCGTGCTGACAACAGCCAGCATCGTTGCCGGCATCCTGTCGTGGCGGGCGCCGAAGCCGCTGCCCTCGACGCTCGTCAACCTCAACCAGCGCATCAATGCCTGGTGGGTGATGGTGGTGGCGATCACGGTCGCCTTCTTCTTCGGCCGCACCGGCATGACCATCCTGTTTGCGCTGATCTCATTTGCGGCGCTGCGCGAATTCGTGACGCTGACCCACAGCCGGCGCAGCGATCACTGGGTGCTGCTCGGCATGTTCGGCATCATCATCCCCTACCAGTACTGGCTGGTGTGGACCGCCTGGTACGGGCTCTTCACCATCTTCATTCCGGTCTACTGCTTCCTCTTGATGCCGGCGATCACCGCGCTCAACGGCGACACCGAGCGCTTCCTCGAGCGCGTGTCCGCGCAACAATGGGCGGTCATGATTTCGGTCTACTGCGTCAGCCATGTGCCGGCGCTGCTGACGCTCGACGTGCCCGGTTTCGAAGGCCGCAACCTGTTGCTCATCGCCTTCCTGATCATCACCGTGCAAGGCAGCGACGTGCTGCAGTACATTTTCGGCAAGCTGTTCGGCCGGCATCTGCTGTCGCCCTCCGTTTCGCCGTCAAAGACCTGGGAAGGGCTGATTGGCGGGCTGGTGGCGTCGAGCCTGCTCGGCGCGCTGTTGTCGTTCCTGACGCCGTTCTCGCCGCTGGCGGCGGCAGGCGTCGCCTTCATCGCCTGCCTGATGGGATTTCTCGGCGGGCTGGTCGCGTCGGCCATCAAGCGCGACCAGGGCGTCAAGGACTGGGGCCACCTCATCGAGGGCCATGGGGGCATGATGGACCGCGCCGACAGCCTGGTCTTCGCCGCCCCGGTGTTCTTTCACATCGTCCGCTATTTCTGGACGGTGTGAGCGGAAGCGCGCTCCTTCACTCGCGGATCGCGCGTCCCGCCTGCTGCAGCAACTCGAAAGCGGCGAAGCGCTTGTCGTGCCAGGGCACGAGATCGCCGCCGGCCGGGCGATAGATCTCGCCGATGCGCGACATGCCGGTCATCGCTGCAATCACGTCGGAATATTTTTGCGCCGCCACCGCGGCCAGTATGGCCGAGCCGAGCAGCACCGGTTCGGGTGAGGTCGATCCGGCCACGGTCAGCCCTGTCGTGTCGGCCAAAAGCTGGCGCACCAGGTCGCTTTGCGCGGCGCCGCCGCTGACGACGATGGTGTCGATGGCGATGCCCTTGTTGGCCATCGCCGCCACGATCTGGCGCACGCCATAGCCGATGCCCAGCAGGCCGGCGACATAGAGCGCGACCAGGCTGTCGAGAGACGTATCCATACCGAGCCCGGCAATCAGCGCCTTGGATTCAGGATCGGCGAAGGGTGAGCGGTTGCCGAGGAATTCCGGCACGACATGCAGCCCTTCGACAAGGCGCGCCACTGCGGACAGATCAGCGGACTTCGTCGTCGCCCGCCGGCCAAGCCAGGCCGTCAGGCCGAGACCTTCCGCCCTGGCTTTTGCGTATGCTTCCGCCGAGGCCGGATGGAAAGCGACGAGATGGTCGATCGCAGCACCCGCCGCCGACTGTCCGCCTTCGTTGAGCCACAGGCCCGGCACCATCGAGGAGAAATACGGCCCCCAGACGCCCGGCAAGAAGGCCGGCTCGCTGGTGCTGGCCATGGTGCAGGCCGACGTGCCGAAAACATAGGCCATGCGCGACTGCAGCGTGCCGACCGAACCGGTGCCGCCAACCGTGCCGACACCGCCGGCATGCGCATCGATCAGGCCGGCTGCGACCGGCGTTCCCGGCAGCAGGCCGAGATCGACGGCCGCCGCCTCGGTGAGGCCCTGAGCCAGCGCGGTGCCGCCTTCGACCACTTCGGTGCCGATGCGCGCGAAGCCTTCGTCGGCGAGCGCACCCAGACCGATGGCACGGAAATACGCGTCGTCCCAGCGCCGCTCATGGCCGAGATAGGTCCATTTGCAGGTCAGCGTGCAGATCGAGCGTTCCAGGCTGCCGGTCGATCGCCAGGTCAGATAGTCCGTGAGGTCGAAGAAATGCTCGGCCGCATCGAAGGTCGCGGGCAGGTTCTCGCGCAGCCACAACAGCTTAGGCGTTTCCATCTCCGGCGAGATGGTGCCGCCGACATAGTCGAGCACGGCGTGCTTGCCGGCATTGATGCGCTGCGCCTGGTCGAGCGCGCGGTGATCCATCCAGACAATGATGTTGCGTTCGTTATCGCCGGACCGGCCGACCGGCAACGGAGCGCCGCCCTTGCCGACCACAACCAGCGAGCAGGTGGCGTCGAAGCCGATCCCGGCAATGTCGCGCCCGGCGAGCCCCGACTTTGTCACCGCCTCGCGCACGCTGGCACAGACTGCGCGCCAGATGTCCTCGCTCGACTGCTCGGCGACTTCGCCGGGTTCGATGAACAGAGCAATGTCGCGCTTGGCCGAGGCGAGCATGGTGCCCTTGCTATCGAACACCCCTGCCCTGGCGCTGCCGGTGCCGACGTCGATGCCGAGGAAGTGGGACATGGGGGGACCTCGAGTGAGTAGGGCAGTAGGGCAGTAGGGCAGTAGGGCAGTAGGGCAGTAGGGCAGTAGGGCAGTAGGGCAGTAGGGCAGTAGGGAGATTGTCAGTCGTGAACGGTCGGCCGCAAGGGCAAAGGTCCCTCACCTACTGCCTTACTGCCCTACTCCCTCAAAGATCATTGCTCTGCGGCAGGATCACCAGATCCCGAATGGTGACGTTCCTTGGCCGCGTCAGCATGAACAGCACGGCTTCGGCCACCTCGACGGGCTGAATCAGGCCGCCCTTGGCCAGTTCATCATCAAGCTTATCCTTCGGCCAATCGCTGATCAGCGCCGTCACCACTGGCCCCGGCTGTACCGCGCCGACGCGCAGGCCGTGCGGGGCGACCTGCCGGCGCACGGTGTGGACGAAGGCCTGCACGGCATGCTTGGAGGCGGTGTAGATCGGCTCCCAGACGACCGGCACCAGTCCGGCGATTGACGACGTGACGATGATGTCGCCGGTCTTGCGCTCGACCATATGTGGCAACACGGCGTGGATGGAACGGAACACCGCATTGATGTTGAGGTTCAGCACCCGGTCCCATGTATCGGGATCACCGTCGAGCACCGGGCCGCCGACATAGGCGCCGGCATTGGCGTGGAAGATATCGAGCCGGCCGGCTTTCTTCAGGATCTGCGGCATCATCGTCGCGACGCTGGCCGGCTTCATCAGATCGATCACCAGCGGGATCGCGTTGGGGCCGAGTTCGGCGCAGACGTTCTTCAAGGCGTCCTCGGCGCGGTCGACGAGCACGACGCGCACACCGGCGGCAATCAGCGCCCTGGCACATTCCAGCCCGATGCCCGAGGCGGCGCCGGTGATCGCCGCGACTTTTCCACTCAAATCCTGAGCCATTTTATCCTCGAGTTATGATTGCGTTCAGGCGCGGCCGTGGGAAACCCGCGAGCGGCGTGCCAGGGAGTCGACGATAACTGCGATCGCCAGAACGGCGCCGGTGATCATGTAGCGAAGCGACGACGACAGATCGAGCAAGGTTAGCCCGCTGGCGATCGACTGGATGACGATGATGCCGAGCAGCGCGGAGTAGGCACTGCCGCGGCCGCCGAACAGGCTGGTGCCGCCGATGACCGCTGCTGCGATGGCGTTGAGGTTGACGTCACCGGTGCCGGCTTGCTGGCTGGCCGAGGCCAGCCGCGCCGCCGACAGCACCCCGCCAAGGGCGGCGAACATCGAGCACATGACGAAGGCGCTGAGATAGATCGAGCGCACCTTGATGCCGGCGCGGCGCGCGGCTTCACGATTGCCGCCGACGGCGGTCATCGAGCGGCCCCATTGGGTGCGGGTCAGCGCATAGTTCATCGCCACCACCAGGCCGACGAACAGACCGAACATCCACGGTATGCCGCGCGCCTGGTTGAGATAGCCGACGATCAGCTCAAGCAGGATGGTCAAGGCGGCGACCCGCACGATGAGGCCGCCGACCGACGGCGCCGACAAATTCACGGCGCGGCGGCGGCTGACGGTGCGCAGGCCGGTGATCAGCATGACGATGCCGGGAACTGCGGCCAGCGCATAGGAGAGCCAATCCGGCATGACCAGCAACTGGCCGAAATTCACCAGGTTCGAGCCATAGGGCAGATTGATCGAGCCAGTGGAGCCCAGGATGTAGAGCTGCAGGCCGAGCACGGCGAGCAGGCCGGCGAGCGTCGAGACAAAGCTCGGCATGCCGAGCCGGTTGAACAGCAAAGCGTAGAGCGCGCCGATGAAGCCGCCGACAGCGAGTGCAGCGACAATCGCGAGCGCCACCGGCCAGCCCTGGTTGACCCACAGCGTGCCGACCATGGCAGAGGCAAAGCCGCTGATCGAGCCGACCGACAGGTCGATCTCGCCGACCATCAGCACGCAGACGATGCCGAGAGCAATGACGCCAACGGTCGAACAGTCGAACAGCAGATTGACCAGGTTGCTGGAGGACACGAACACCGGGTTGAGAGCGGTGAACACGCTCCAGATGATGACCAGACCGACGATCACCGGCAACGAGCCGAGGTCGCCGGAGCGGACGCGGTCGAAGAAGGCGCTGATCGCGCCACCGACGCCGGCCTGGTGCTTGACGCGCACGTCGCTGCGGTCCAGCGCCGTTGACGAGGAGATGTCCTGCTTGGGCTCCGCGCTCATGGCCGCTGCTCCTGATTGTGCGCTTGTTCGGCTGCCTTGCGCCGTTCGGCGCGGCGCGATACCGCATTGTTGGCGGCGCCGGTGATGGCGCTGACCAGTTCCTGGTTGGAGGCGTCGGGTTCAAAGACACCGTTGTTGCGCCCGAGCCGAAGCACGACGATGCGGTCGGCGACGGCGCGCACGTCTTCCATATTGTGGCTGATCATCAGCACGCCGAGGCCGCGCTCACGCACCCGGTCGATGAGGTTCAGCACCTCCGCCGTCTGGGCGACGCCGAGGGCTGCGGTCGGCTCGTCGAGCAGGATGACCTTGGGGTCGAGCAGCAGCGAGCGGGCGATCGCCACAGTCTGGCGCTGGCCGCCGGACAGCGAGGCGACCGCCTCGCGCACACTGGGAATCCGCGCCGACAACTCGTTGAGCAGTGTCCAGGTGCGGATTTCCATCGCCACCTCGTCCAGCCGCAGCGGGCTGAGCTCCTTGCCGAGAAAAATGTTGGCGACGACGTCGAGGTTTTCGCACAGCGCCAGATCCTGGAAGACGGTGGCGATGCCGAGCGTCAAAGCAGCGCTCGGGTCGGGCATGGTCACCTGCTTGCCGCGGAAATTGATGGTGCCCGAGCTCGGCTGGTGGACGCCGGCCAGGATCTTGACCAGCGTCGACTTGCCGGCGCCATTGTCGCCGACCAGCGCCACCACCTCGCCGGCATGGACGTCGAGATCGATATCGGTGAGCGCCGAAACGGCGCCGAAATTCTTCGAAATGCCGCGCAGGCTGAGCACCAGCTCGCCTGCCGAAACCGGTCCGTCAGAGATGTCAGACATAGTGGCAAACCTTTCCGGATGACCGGTCAAGAGTGACTGCGGACTTCCGGCCGCCGCAAAGGCAGCCGGAAGTCAGGATCAGGATAATCCGATCAGTTGGTGATGCCGAGCTTCTTGCAGCCTTCGGCGTAACGGTCGACGCAGAGCTCTTCGGCGGTGTTGATCTTCTTGTCGATGACCTCGGCCTTGAGGTTTTCCTGCGTCACCACCGCCGGCGTGAACAGCTGCGAAGGGGTGTCGTAGAGGGTCATTTCGGCCTTCGGCGTCTCGCCCGACAGGAGCTGGACGGCGACGTTGGCGGCAGCAGCGGCCACGATCTCGCTGGGCTTGGAGATGGTGTTGTACTGGTCGCCGGCGATGATCAGCTGCAGGGCGGCGATGGTCGCGTCATTGCCGGTGACCGGCGGCACCGGATCGACGCCTGCTGCCTTGAAGGCGGCGATGGCGCCACCGCCGGTCCCGTCATTGGCGGCGACGACGCCGACGATCTGGGTGGAGAAGCGGGTGATCTGGCCGCTTGCCCATTGCTGCGCCTTCGGCGGCGCCCATTCCGGCGTGTCGTATTCGGCAAGGATCTTGTAGCCGCTGTTGTCGAGGCTCGAGTGAATGCCCTTCTTGATCAGGCCGGCGGCCGCGTCGGTCGGCGAACCGTTGATCTGCAGCAGGCCGCCGCTGGCCGGATCGACCTTCAGCGCCTTGAGGTGTTCTACCAGAGAGTCGGCGATGGCCTTGCCGATGCCTTCATTGTTGAACGAGACGTAGAAGTCGGCCGGTGCCGTCGGGATCGGCCGGTCATAGGCAATGACCTTGACGCCCTGGCTCTGCGCCAGCTTGACCAGCGAGGCAGCGGCGGTCGAGTCGACCGGGTCGAGCACGATCGCCTTGGCGCCTTGCGAGATCACCGAGTTGAACTGCTGCTGCTGGCGTGAGGCGTCGGCATCGGCATTCTGGTAGATCACCTTGCAGCCGGGGCAGAGCTTTTTCATCTCGGCGGCAAAGCCGGGATAGTCGTGCTGCTCGTAGCGCGTCGAGGCCTGGTCGGGCATCAGGAAGGCGACCGTGGCATCGGTGACAGGGGCTGCAAAGGCGGCGGTGCCGCTGAGGAGAGAAAGCGTGAGCGCAATGGCTCCCGTCGAAGCAAATCTGGTCATTCTGATATCTCCGTTTCAATTGTTTCACGAAGCCCTGTCACCACATGGCGCGCCGGGCCTTGACTGCAAGTCGAACTGTTGCGAGGAATGACGACGCACTTGATCTGTGCTGCGCATCCTCTTGATATCGCTGGATTTCAGGACAAGCGATCTCCAGCACGGGGCACCTCCAACGCACACCCCGCGTCCTTTCTTCCCAAAATGTCTAAAGCTCCTCCCGGTCCTCCCTGTTAGGCGGCAATCTCCGCACTGATGTTTTCCGCCAGCAAGGCCCTGAAGCGCGAAGGCGACATGCCTTTCTGCGTCAGGAACTGGCGGTTGAAATTCGAGATGTTGTTGTAGCCGGCGGCGTAGCAGATCTCGGTGATCGGCATGTCGGCCTCGCTCATCAGCAACTGACAGGCGAGGTTGATGCGCAGCCGGTTGACATATTGCACCAGCGCCATGCCGGTGTGGCGGCGGAAGCTGCGCGAAAACGCGCTCGGGCTGCGCCCGGCAATCGCCGCCAGATCGCTCTCGCTGAACGGCTCGGTCAGATTGGTATTGATATAGGCAAGCGCCTTGTTGACGCCGGCCGACATGAAGCCCGAGGGATCGGGCAGATAGCTGGCGCTGGTCAGCGTCCGCGCATCGGCGGCGCGGCTCAGAATGTCGATGAGTTCCATGAACAGCGCGATGCGGCGCACGCCTTGCGCTTCGACCAGCTCGGCCAGAACAGGGGCGGCAAGCTTCGCGGTAGCAGCGGAGAACAGCGCGCCGCGGCGGCTGAGTTCGAGAATGGGGGCGCAGCCGGCAAGCTCGGGGAGTGCCGTCGTGGCGTCGGCGATGAACTCTTGCGAGAACTGGACGACGCGGCCGCGCAGCGGAACGCTGGTGCCATCCGGCACATCGCTGACCCAGTTGTGCGGCAGGTTGGGGCCGGTCAGCACGAGGTTGCCGGGCTCGAACTCGCCGATGAAGTCACCGACGAAATAGCGGCCTGACGTCGCGACGACATGATGGATTTCGTATTCGGGATGGAAGTGCCAGCGCACGGTGTGGAAGGGGTAGCCGTGGGCCCAGGCCTTGAACGACTCGCCACGTCTGATCTGGACGACTTCCAAGTCCGGATTCATGTCAGTTCCTCCCGGCGCCGGTCCGGTCGTGCGACCAGTTGCAGTGCCTTGTCCCGCAGGCCGCGTATGCCGCTCTCTGCAGTGATCAAAGCTTAGGCGGCAATTGTTGCAGCCGCCACCACGGTCTGTCCACATGACTGATACTTTTTTGACGTTTTGTGGTCGAGGTAGAGCGGTTGCGGGTGCGGCAATCCGGCTGCCTGCAAGCGACGGATCGTCTTTGGAACGGAAGGCGAGGCTCCGGTCGCCGAATCCATGTCCGAATGCCAATCCGGCAAATGGTCCTCTACTCCGGCACTCCAAGGCTTCTCAGCGCGTTTTCGTGTCGGTCGAGAATTTCAACTCTAAAGGGCATCGAGTCGCGAACCGCCCGCAAGGTGAGCTCCGGATATTCGCGCTGACAACGCGCCATATGCTGCCGGGCTTCGTCGAGGCGTCCCGCTTCGACCAGGGCCGGGATCAGCGTACGCAGGATCCACAAGGCGTTCGGATGCTCCGCCAGGACACGCAGATACAGATCCGCCGCCTGGCCGGGCCGCCCTGCGCTGAAATGCACGACAGCCAGACCCAAATGACAGGTATAAACCATGGGATCGAACGGCCCCAGTCGCAACGACCGCTCGAAGCATTCGACCGCCCGCTCGACCTCGTCTCTGTAGGCTGCAACCCAACCGCTCCTGTTCCAGGCGAAGGCCGAATTGGGATCGATCGAACACGCCTTTTCAAGCAACGCGGCTGCAGTGACGAAATTGCTCGACACCGTGTGGGCAGCGCCGAGCACGGCCAGGGAAAATGGATCGTCACCGTTGAGTTCGGCAGATCGCTCCGCCAGCCCCAGCGCACGGCGCCGGTCGGCCTCAGGCGAGGTCGACCAATTGTAGACGCTTCGCTGCGCATGGCACCAGGACAGCAGCGACAGGGCCAGCGGATAGTCGGGATCGCCCAGCAAAGCCTTCTCCAGCGTCTCGATGGCGATCGCATTGTCCTGGCGGCCGAGCGCCCAGACATGCGGCAGACTGCGCATCACCAGATCGTAGGTTTGCAGGTCGCCCGGCCGCTTGCGGCGCGCACGCTCGATTTCCGCCATCTGGATCGACGGCAGGATGGCGCCTGCGACACCCGCCGTCACATTATCCTGCAGCGCAAACGTATCCGCGATGTCACCCTTGAAGCCTTCCGCCCAGATCAGGCTGCCGGTTTCGGCCTCGATCAGCCTGGCCGAGATGCGGAGCTGATCGAGATGCCGACGCACGCTTCCTTCTAGCACGTAGCGGACACCGAGCTCGCGGCCGATGCGCGGCAGGTCGAGCGCCTGGCCGCGGTATGCAAAGGCCGAGTTGCGCGACATGACGAACAGGCCGCGAATGCGCGCCAGCGCCGCCGTGATCTCCTCTACCGTGCCGTCGGCGAGGTAGGATTGCTCCGGGTCCGACGACAGGTTCTCGAACGGAAGCACGACGAGCGACGGCTTGTCGGGGAGCTGAGGCGACGGACGCGCATCGACAGCTGGCGGTCGCTCCAGCACTTCGCCGGGGAACATGTAGCCACGGCGTGGCATGGTGCGGACCAGCGTCTGCGCTTTGTCGCCTAGGGCGCGGCGGATGTCGCTGATGCATTGGGTGAGCGAATCTTCGGTGACGATCACGTCGCTCCACACCGCATGCAGCAGCTCGTCCTTCGACACCAGCCGGCCGGCGTTGCGGATAAGAAAAATCAGCAGGTCGAGCGATTTCGGGCGCAGCGCGATCTCGCCAGAACCGTCGCGCAACACTCCGGCGCGCGTGTCGAGGCTGAAGCCGGCGAAGCGATAGATCGGCTGCGGCTCGGCGTTCATCGCGACTGTCTGCTCCTCGCAATTTTCAGGGCTTCGTCAGTACTCTTTCAGACCGCTTTCCGGACATGCATCTCGGACGAGCGCAATCTCGCACTCAACGATGAAGGTGGCAAGAAAACCGAAGCCGCAACGCGTGGGCGAGATCACTGCAACCGACGCACAGGCCAAGGCGGCGCCGAATGCCGGAGATCACAACAGGAGGCAACCATGTCCAGCACGGAGACAAACCCCATGACGACGATCGATCATTTCATCGGTGCCGAAACCGGCTACGGGCGGCGCCCTTCCTTCTCCCTGTTTTTCCGGCTGTACGCGGCGGCGAAATGGACGCTGTTATGGCTGCCGCGCTTCTGGAAGGCGCGCGGCGAGCTGGCCGTGCTTGCCGCTATGAGTGAATGCGAGCGCCGCGACATCGGCCTGACCGCCTTCGACATTGAAAACGCCCTCACCCTGCCGGTCGAGCGCGACCCCACCGAGGTGCTTGCGCAGATAGTAGATGATCGCCGCCATTGCCGCGAATGCTGAGCACCGGCGCAAGCCCCGCACCGGATCTGGTTCCGGATCATGGTCAGTCCGGCAGGCCGGCCTCGCGCAGGCCGGCAGCGATGCGTTCGCTCGTGCCCGCGTCGAAGGGCGAGGCGTCGCCAACCCTGGCAATGGTGAGGCCCGGGTAAGTTTCCATGAGCCTGCGGCAAGCGTGCCGTGCCTCGTCCTTGCGACCGGCATGAACCAGCGCCGTGACCAGCAGGCGCAGTCCCCACCAGGCGCCCGGCTGCTGGCTAAGGCCGCGCTGCGTCAGCGCCACCGCCTCGTCATAGCGCGCGGCGACGAAATGCGCGGCGCCGATGCCGATCTCGGCCATGTAGCCCATCGGGTCGCGCGGGCTCAGCCGTTCGAAATGCTCGAACTTCTCGATCGCCGCCTCGGGCCGCTCGCGATAGACATCGAGCCAGGCGCTGCGCAGCCAGGCCCAGGCGGAATTCGGATCGAGCGCTCGCGCCCGCGCCAGATATATGTCGGCGACATCGTACTCGCGGGCAAAGGAATGCGCCGCGCCGAGTACGGCAAGCACCATCGGGTCGTCGCCGGAGAGCGCCGCGCCCTTCTGCGCCAGGCGCAGGCCCTCCTCCCGGGAAGCGGCCGGCGTTTCGGTCCAGCGGTAGCCCGCGCGCTGCAGATGGCACCAGGCCAGCAGCGAAAGCGCCAGCGGGTAATCCGGCTCGATCGCGATCGCACGTTCAAGCAGCGTGCCGGCCTCCTCGTTCTGCGCGCGCTCGAGCGACCAGGTGAGCGGAAAGGCGCGCAGCACGTAGTCGTAGGCGGCGAGGCTTTCCGGCCGCTTGCGCCGCGAACGCTCGATCTCGGCCGACAGGATGGACGGCTGGATGGCGCCGACGACACTCTCCGAAAGCCGGTCCTGCAGGTCGAACACATCGGCCATGATGCCGTCGTAGCGGTCGGCCCAGATCGTCTTGCCGGAAGCGGAGTCGATGAGCTGTCCGGTGAGGCGGATGTGATCGCCGGCCTTGCGGACGCTGCCGGTCAGCACGTAGCGCACACCGAGTTCGGCTCCAGCCCGTTTCACGCCGTCGGCCTCGCCCTTGTAGGCGAAGCTCGAATTGCGGGCGATGACGAACAGCCAGCGCATGCGCGACAGTGCCGTGGTGATCTCGTCGACCATGCCGTCAGCGAAATAGTCCTGCGCCGGGTCGCCGCTGAGATTCTCAAAAGGCAGCACCGCGATCGACGGCCTGTCGTCGGCGCTGCCCTCCCCGCTCCCGGTCGCGACCCGATCCTCGAGGCGGCGCACGCGCTCCTCGTCGATCACATAGCCCCGCCGCAGCACGGTGCGGATCAGGCCATCGGCCTCGGCGCCGAGCGCCTTGCGGATGTCCTTCATGCATTGGGTAAGCGAATCGTCGGAAACGGCGATGTTCGGCCAGACCGCATTGACCAACTCGTCCTTGCCGATGACGCGGCCGGCATTTTCCAAGAGGTAGACGAGCAACGAGAGCGACTTGGCGCGCAGGTCGACGTCGTGCCCGCCCCTCTGCAGCCTGCCCCTGTGCAGATCGAGCCTGTGGCCGGAGAATTCGAACGTCGTCATGTCGCCCCTCGAGGAGACGTCAACCAATTCGATCCGCGCGACGGCTAGGAGTCTGTCACGGCCGTCGCATGCTCGAAGACATCACGCCCGCCCCAAGACATCAAGGCTTTCGCCCGCTAAAGATGGCGTGGCCGGCGAACAGCCAGGCGCAGTCGACTTCAGTGAAGCCCGCTTGCGCAAGCCAGGTGAGTTGCTCGGCCAGCGAGGACGGCTTGTCGATCGGTTCGCCGTCGGGGTTGCGGAAGTAATTCCAGCCCAGCCGATTGAACTCGGCGAAGGCGGCAAGATCGCCGTCGATCGCCAGCGCCCGGGCGCGCACCGCCTCGTCCCATTGCCGCGCGGCGATGGCGAGGCCGCTGGCGCTTGGCGGGCGCACGATGTCGGCCACAATAAGTACCCCGCCGGGGCTAAGCGCCGCCGCAAGGTCGGCAAACAATGTCCGCTTCTCGCGACCGTCGAGATGATGGATGGCGAGCGAGGAGACGATGGCATGCGGCGGCTCGGCAAAACCTCGCCAGTCGCGCTCCGCCAGCTCGAACGCGGCCGCGGTCAGGCGGCCGGCATGGTCGCGGCAGGTTTGCCGCGTCTGCTCCAGCATTTCGGCCGAGCCGTCGAGCGCCAGGACATGGCAGTCGGCAAAGCGCTCCAGCAGCGCGCGGCTGAGCAGCCCTTCGCCCGAGCACAGCTCCACCAGCAGGCCGCCCGGCGCGGGTTGCGGAATGAGGTCGGCGATGATCTCGATCTGGCGCTCGCGTTCCGGCACGAAATAGCGCCCGTTGTCCAGGAAGCCGCGGGAATGGTTCTCGTCCCAGTGTTTGATGTGCGCGTCTGCCATGGCGGTTTTGTTCCCGTTTCAAGTCTGTGGTTCTGCCTGCTGCTTTCCTACAGCGGGGCCAAAGAGGGGCCGGGCGCCGACGATGTCCATTCGAGATCACGATGCCGCGCCCGTTTCCACGCGGTGAGGAGTATGATGGCGAGGCAGCAAAGCGTGTACACGGCGTTCACAGCGGCAAGCCAGATGTCCCATATGTTGACGAACGCATATGCCGTGGTCGCAGCACTGCCGGCGAGCCGGATGATCCAGGTCGATAGCCGAGGCGCCATGGCGATCGCGTACGACACAGACGATCTGCGGGATGTAGGACACGATCTGCAGTGCGTTGAAGACCGTGAATGCGGCAAGGACGATTCGGCGGGCGTCATGGCGTGATCCTTCAGCCACGTGGAATGCAGCCATGGTGCCTGGATCCCGGTCAACCGTCCTGACCGCAGGCTGAAATTCGGCCGAAATTGGCGTGAGAGCCAGCCGCGCCTAAGCCCCCCAGATCACCGCTTGCTCATGGCGCTTGATCAGATGCTCGGGCAGTTGAACTATCCGCTCAGCCGGCCGGCGCACACCCACTTCATCATCCGCGCCGATGGCTTCGAGACATTGACCACACAGGTCTTCGAGAGTAGCGATCAGCATCTCAGCGAAGACGCACTCTTCGGCGTCAAGCCGGGACTGGTCCGCGATTTCAAACGTGCCGGCGAAAGCTGGTCGCTCGATTTCGCCTTCGTTCTGGCGATGGCGCGCAAGGGGAGCCGGGCGGCATGACACGAGCATTCACCTATTCCGGCAGCCCGGCCCATATCGTCTTCGGCAATGGCGCGTCCTCCGAGGTCGGCACCTGGATCGAAAAGCTCGGCTGCAAGCGCGCGCTGGTGCTGTCAACGCCGCATCGGGCTGCCGATGGCGAGGCGCTTGCCAAGTCGCTCGGCGCGCTGGCGGCGGGCACCTTTTCGGACGCCACCATGCACACGCCGATCGAGGTAACCGAGGCGGCAATGGCCAAGGCAGCGGAGGTCAACGCCGACTGCGTTGTCGCGCTTGGCGGCGGTTCGACAACCGGACTCGGCAAGGCGATCGCCTGGCGCACCGACCTGCCGCAAATCGTCATCCCGACCACCTATGCCGGCTCGGAGGTGACGCCGATCCTCGGCCAGACCGAGAATGGCGAAAAGATCACAATGCGTGACGCAAAGATCTTGCCGGAAGTGGTGATCTACGATCCGGAGCTGACGGTCGGCCTGCCGGTAGCGATGAGCGTCACCTCCGGATTCAACGCCATGGCGCATGCGGCCGAAGCGCTCTACGCGCAGGACCGTAATCCGATTTCCACCCTGATGGCGACCGAAGGGTTGCGCGCGCTGAAGACGGCGCTGCCGGTGTTGATCACGGAGCCTAGAAATCTCGATGCACGTGGCGACGCGCTCTATGGCGCATGGCTGTGCGGCACGGTGCTTGGCACCGTTGGCATGGCCCTGCATCACAAGATCTGCCACACGCTGGGCGGCTCATTCGACATGCCGCATGCCGAGACCCATGCGGTGATGCTACCGCACACGATCGGCTTCAACGCTGTTGCCGTGCCCGACCTGCTAAAGCCAGTCGCCGACATTTTTGGCGGCAGCGCCGGTGGCGGCTTGCATGATTTCGCCAAGGCGGTCGGCGCGCCGCTGACGCTGAAAGAGCTCAGCCTCAAACAGGACGATCTCGACCGCGCCGCTGAGATCGCGACGAAAAATCCATACTGGAATCCGCGGCCTTTCGACCGCGCCGCAATCCGCGCCCTGTTGCAGGACGCGTGGGAGGGAAGGCGTCCGCAAAACTGACGGCAACAAGGAACTTACCAGCCGCGAATTCATCAGGAATACCGCCGCGACCGGCGTGCTCGCGGCCTCGCGGTGCCGGCGATCGCCCTGCCCTTTCACACATCGCCGACAGGGCATGAGCGGCCCCGCCAGATCGGCGCGGGCCGCTCACGCTTTTGTGCGCGCGAAAAAGTGCGCCGCTGAAAAAGCCCATTGACATCGGCCGTATTTTTGACGCAAACGTTATATTGTTACTGTTATACAGTTACACGGCGGCGCCTCTCCGGCGACGTGCCTTCCAGACTGCAAGGAGACCACGGATGCGATCCCTTCCCTTTTTCGCCGCGCTGCTGGTTGCGGTGCCGCTTTTGACCGGCACGGCTGCCCGCGCCGAAGACAAATTGACCATCGTGGCGGCCGAGAATTTCTATGGCGACCTCGCCCGCCAGATCGGCGGCAGCAATGTCACGGTCACCAGCATCCTGGCCAATCCCGATGACGATCCGCATCTGTTCGAGACCAGCCCGTCGACGGCGCGCACCATCGCCGACGCCAAGATCATCATCTACAACGGCGCCGACTACGATCCATGGATGGACAAGCTGCTGTCAGCCTCGACCAGCAAAGACCGCACGACCATCGTTGCCGCCGACCTGATCGGCAAGAAGTCGGGCGATAATCCGCATCTTTGGTACGACCCGGCGACGCTGCCGGCCATCGCCAAGGCGCTGAGCGCCGATCTTGCCAAGCGCGATCCCGCCAATGCCGTACATTACGAGGCCAATCTGAAGGCCTTCCAGATCTCGCTCGAGGCCATTGACAAGGAAATCGCCGACGTCAAGAAGACCTACGCTGGCACCGAGGTGACCGCCACCGAGCCTGTCTTCGGCTACATGGCGGAAGCGCTCGGCCTCAAGATGTTGAACTACGATTTCCAGGTGGCCCTGATGAACGACGCGGAGCCGAGCGCCACCCAGGTGGCGGCATTCGAGAACAGCCTGAAGGACGGCTCGGCCAAGATCCTGTTCTACAATTCGCAGGTGACCGACGAGGCCACGACAAGGTTGCTCGACATCGCAAAACAGAACAAGGTCACCGTCATCGGCGTCACCGAGACGGAACCGGCGGGCCAGACGATCCAGACCTGGTTCGGCGGCCAGATCGACGCGGTCCAGAAGGCGCTCGCAGCCCGCACACAATGAACATGACTGCCAATAAACGTGACTAAATGAACGCAATTGAATTCGACAAGGTCACGCTGACCTATGGGGGACGCCGGGTTTTATCCGACGTCTCCTTTTCGATTCCGCAAGGCGCTTTTATCGGCCTGCTCGGCGCCAATGGCGCCGGCAAGACAACGATGCTGCGCGCCATACTCGGCCTGATAAAGCCGGCCGGCGGTGCCATCTCGGTGCTCGGCAAACCGCCGACGCGCGGCAATTCTGACATCGGCTACATGCCGCAGGCGCGGCGCGCGCTTGGCGATGTCGGCATCAGCGGCCTCGACTTCGTGCTGAGTGCTGCCGGCGGGCATCGCTGGGGCTGGCCGATCCCGTCCAGCGCCGAGAAGGAAGCCGCCTGGAAGGCGCTCGAAGCGATTGGCGCAACCGATCTCGCGCGGCGGCCGCTGGGCGAACTTTCCGGCGGCGAGCGCCAGCGCATCCTGATCGCGCAATCGCTGATCGGCGATCCGCAACTGCTTCTGCTCGACGAGCCGCTGATCAGCCTCGACGCGGCGCATCAGCGCGCGATCATCGAGCTGGTGCACGAGATCGGCGAGCGGCTGGGCATCGCGGTGCTGTTCTGCTCGCACGAGATCAACCCGCTGCTGCGCGCCGTCGACCGCGTGCTCTATCTCGGCAATGGCAAGGCCGCGATCGGCTCCGTCGACGAGGTCATCAGCGGACCGGTGCTGTCGAAGCTCTACGGAACCCACATCAATGTGGTGCGCGTCGCCGGCCGCATCTTCGTCATGGCCGACGATGTCGAACTGGAAAGCGGGGCGCATGTCCACGATCTTTGACTATGAATTCATGCGCAACGCCTTCTACGCCTGCACCATTGTCGGCATCGTTTCGGGCGCAGTCGGCTATTTCCTCGTGCTCAGGGGCCAGACCTTCGCCGGCCATGCGCTCTCCCATGTCGGCTTTCCCGGCGCGACCGGTGCCGGCCTGATCGGGCTGTCGCCGTTTCTGGGTCTCACCGTGTTCACGATCGCTGCCGGCATCGGGATCGGACTGCTCGGCGAACGCGCGCATCGCGACGTCGCCATCGGCATCGTTTTGACGCTGTCGCTGGGTCTCGGCTTGCTGTTTCTGCATTTCTACACCGCCTTCGCCTCGCAGGCGACCAACGTGCTGTTCGGCAATGTGCTGGGCATCAGCCTGCGCACCGTCATCGTGCTGGCGGTGCTGGCGGTGGCAATCCTCGCCGCTTTGGTGCTGATCGCCCGGCCGCTGCTGTTCGCCAGCCTGCAGCCGGAACTCGCCGAAGCGCGCGGCGTGCCGATCACCCTGGTCTCGACCCTGTTCATGGTGCTGGTCGCCGTCGCCACCTCCGAGGCGGTGCAGATCGTCGGCGTGCTGCTGGTCTTCGCGCTGATGGTGGCGCCCGCCGCCACCGCGCTCAGGCTGACCAGCGGCGTCGCCGCCGGCGTGCTGGCCTCGATCGCGCTTGCCGTCGTCATTGCGTGGATCAGCCTGTCGCTCGCCTTCCTGACCGACTGGCCGACCAGCTTCTGGATCACGGCGCTGGGCGCTGCCGCCTATGTCATCAGCGGCATGGCGCGGCGCTCGACGGCCGCACCGGAGGCGCGATTGGCCGACGGCAATCCCTGATTGCAATGCCGGCATGACGGGCCGCCCTGAACAACTCGCGGGTTCAAAACGGACGCTAGGGAATTACACCCAAAAAAAGTCAGGTTGAAAACCAGCCTCCTGAAACGTTTCAGCCCGGAAAGGCAAATCGATTCAAGCGCCTAGATCGCGACGGAAGTGACGCCGGCGTCGCCGCTGTCGACCCGCGGGAAAGCCCGGAAAACCGCCACTTACAACGATTTTGCCGTGACAGATGGCCTCCATGCACTTGCCCGGAAAGCCAGCCGGGAGGCACAAAATCGACCTCCCGACATCCCTCTGGACGGGCGTTGACAGACCGCAGGGGTGCATGCGTATACCAAGCCATGGGTCACGCCATGGCCGTGGCGGTTGAGACGGGGCTGGGGGGTTTCGTTACAACAGCATTGACGGCCCGGCGCCGGACGGGCGGCATGCACTCTCGGAGTGCGCCGCTCGCTCTTGGCTAACGCGCCGGCGACCCGGCAGCATCCTTGCCTGCGTTCTCTCGAACCAGGCACCGCAGAACGCCATCGTCTCAGCTTTTCGATCCGCATCGGTTCGAGGCGAACGAGGTGACGCCCCCTTAACCGATATTCGCTTCGCTACGTCCTCCTCTTCCCGACGGGATGAGGAGGACGCTGGCGACTGCACAAGGCGGCGGGAAATCGGCCACATCAATTCAGTTCGCGACTCCAGCTTGGCAATGGTGTAGGAGATGAAAGCTGAGCGGAGGCGCTGCGCCTCCAGATTGGCTTTGCGCCTTGTTTTACCCCATCGCGAATATCGAGGACGCGCAGACGCTGGCGCAGGCGATCGTCAACACGATTGTCGAGCCCTTCCTCGTGCTCGATGAGCGGTTTCATGTGCTGGCGGCCAGCCGCTCCTTCTATCAGACCTTCAAGGTCGACCCCGAACAGACGCACGGCGCCCTGCTCTATGCGCTCGGCGACGGCCAATGGGATATTCCCGCACTGCGCCTGCTTTTGGAGACGATCATCCCCGAGAAGACCGCCATGGACGGCTTCGAGGTCGAGCATGATTTCCCCACTATCGGCCGGCGGACGATGCTGCTCAACGCTCGCAAAGTGCTCTACGACCATAGCTCGACCATCACCATCCTGCTCGCCTTCAACGACATAACAGCCCGCCGCGCCATCGAGAAGGAAAAGGAAGAGCTCCTCGCCCGCACCGAAGAATTGCTGCGGCAAAAGGATGTGCTGCTGCGCGAGATGGAGCATCGGGTCGCCAACAGCCTGCAGATCATCGCCAGCATTCTTTTGCTCAAGGCCCGTTCGGTCACCTCGGAGGAAACCCGCCAGCATCTGAAGGATGCCCATCAGCGAGTGTTATCGGTGGCCGAGGTGCAGCGCCATCTCCACACCGAGGCTGGCCTCGAAGAGATCGACGTCGTGTCTTATCTGTCGAAGCTGTGCAGCAGCCTGGCCTCGTCGATGGTCGGCGATGTCCAGCCGATCGCGGTCAACGTCACCGCGCAAGGTGGCAGGATCGATTCGCAAAAGGCAGTGAGCCTCGGCCTGATCGTCACCGAGCTCGTTCTCAATGCGATCAAATATGCCTTCCCGATGGAGAAGGTCAAAGCGCTGATCCAGGTCTCCTACGAGACCGATGGCAGCGACTGGAAGCTGACGGTCTCAGACAATGGCGCCGGCAAGCCCGCCACCATCGTCGCCAGTGCAGGCCTGGGAACGGCCATCGTCGAGGCGCTGGTCAAGCAGCTCGAGGCCAAGATCGAGGTCATCAGCGACAGCAATGGCACCAGCGTGTCGGTGACCAGGGCGACGTTCACCTCGCGCGTGCCGCGCGCGGCGTAGCGGCTCGGAAACCTTCGAACATCAAAGTAGCTAAACCTTGGCTGCGGCCGGAGGTTCCGCCCTTTGGAACAAGAACGCTGCGCGGCCGTTGGTATTGAGCGGCAATTGTTTTGCTGCAGCTCAAGAAAAAGGCGAGCCGTTATGAACAGCATTATTTGGTTGGTCGGAGCCGTCGTTATTGTGCTGGCGATAATGAGCTTTTTTGGTTTGCGTTAGGCCACCCGGTTTACGGCAGACATAAGTCACTGGTCAGGCAAGAGCGGCATACGCCGAACGTTGGCGCCGCGCATAGGAGACGAAATATGGATATCACCACAATTCTCGTGATCGTTCTTATTGTTCTATTACTCGGCGGCGGTGGCTTTTACGGCCGCGGACGCTGGTACTGACAACAAAGACCATCGCCTAGTCCGGAGCCTTTGGTTCCCGCACGCCTCCGATCGGCCCGCGTCCTCCGCCGGAGGCGTGGGCTTTTTGTGTCCTCATGGTCTCGCGAAATTGCCGATCGGTGGTGACGCCGCGTTTAGGTGACGTGGAATGATGGCGTTGGCCAGAGTTAGCGCCAAGGGCGCCAGTCCCGCGACGCATTCCAAGGCGAAGCCCACCAAGGAGTTTGTGCAGGTGTATCGACTAACTGTCTTCCAAGGGAACAAACGCCTTGCTGGTGCGTTGATAGGTACATCGAGTGTCCCAAAGCGCTTGGTCGTTAAAGAACCCGCCTCCCGACCCCCTCCGGACGCGGGTTTTTTTGCGCCTTCCATCGGCGCCTGGTGTGTCAGGTCCGTCCGGCTATCCTCGACGACGCGACGACAAACACCCAAGGGCGTCATAGCCCTCGGGTGGGATAGGGGATGAGATTTGGCGCAAATCTAGGCGGCGCGGCAGCCAGCTAGCCCCGCGATCTGGGTTTGGGCTTGTCCGACGTATCCGATGGATTTGCTGACAGTCTGGCGGAACGCTGATCGTTGAGCTGATCATTAAGCCGCGCCGCCTTCTTTTTCGCCTCAGCCGCAACAGCAGTGCCAGTCAGCTTCGGCTTTGCTGCAATCGCATAGTCGGCTCTATTCGTTCGGTAATCGGTGTGAATGGCCATTGTTTTTGATACTCCCTGATGAACATAAACGCGCTCGAGCGCCAAGACGTTCCAATCCTGCGATGGCTCGCCGGCGGCTGGTGCCTCATCGTCCTCTCGGGCAGTGGCCCTAGAGCAATTCCAGGAAAAGTGTGATCGGTTTTCCCGGGAAAAGCGCGTAGCGCTTTCCCTTGGGAATTGCGTAAAAACAAAGAGATAGAGCGGTTCGCCGTTTCCGTGAAACGGTGAAACGCTCTAGCGATACGCCTGTCGCCCCGATATCGCCTCGATCCTGATCTGGTAGAACAGATGGCTGCCCGAACCGGCCTGCTCGCCGGGTTTCAACGCGCCCGGCTCCCACCAATTGGAGTGCTTCTGCAGCAGCGACCAGGCAAACTCCCGGTCGTGATTGGACGCAGGGATCTGCTGATCCCTGGCGGGGATCGTGGCGTCGAGCGCGGGCGCCTTAGGCAGGTCCTCGAACAGGCCGTCGACGACAACGCTCTTCCAGCCGTGGACGCCGCCGACATCGTCCACCTGCAGGCAGACATTCGGGTTCTCTCGCATCCATTCGACCTTCTTGCCCGGCAGCGAGAAGCTGAAGATGAAATTGTCGCCGAAGGCAAAGTGGATCGGCACCACGTAAGGCCGGTTGTCGCGGACGCAGGCCAGCCGGCCGAGCCTGGCCGACTTCAGCATGGTGGTGCATTCCTGCTGCGTCATCTCCCTGATGTCCATTGTTCTTCCCGTCGATACTCGTTGAAAGTGTTTGCGTTGAAAATCAGGCCCCGAGATCGATGCGCCGGATGGCCCGGACCGCCTCCGACTCGGCAACGCCGATCAGCGCATCGATGGCTTGGATGGTTTCGATCTGGCCGCGCGCAGCCACCGTCTTGCGCAAGGCATGGAGGTCGTCGCGGATTTCGCAGAGTGTGGCTCGAACCGTGAGGGGCATGGGGCCGCCTTCCTGCGACACAACCGTCGGGGATGGCGATCGGTTCCACCGCGACCGGAATGACTCGCTAATGTTTTGTCAGAGCATATAATGCCGGTGTCGCCGGCCATGTCACGGGCACCGGTGCTTGAGAGTGTACATCGTACTCCCGCCCTGCGGGAGCCATACGATGGAAGACAACACCGCACCCTTCATATCCGCGCACGACTTCGACATTGTCAGAAGTGCGTTCAGCCTCTCGGTCGCCGAAGGGCTGATTGGCGAGCGGTATTGGATCCAGCATGCCAGGGATCTGCTGCGCGAACTCACCGGCCATGAAGATGCCGATGAAGCCATAATCGACAGGATCATCGGCAGATCGGCGCCGCAATGCATTCCGCAGAGGACGCGCGACAAACCGGCGCGATGAAGCGCGCCGATCTGTGATATTGGCGTCGATCAGGCAACCCTGACGACGGTCGATCAGGAAGCCCTGACGACGAAGTGCTTGGTCACCGGCTCGAGGATCTGCCAGGTGCCCTTGAAATCGGCTTCGACCACAAACGCATCGCCCGGACCCACCTCGACCGGCGTGCCGCCATCCGGCGTGATAATGATGCGGCCGGCGATCATGTGCACGAACTCGTAGTCGGTATAGGTGGCGTGGTAGGTGCCGGGCGAGGCCCGCCAGGTGCCCGACATCACCTTGCCGTCGGCGGTGGTGTGCTGGACGGCGGTCTGCATGGTCGGCCTGCCCCCGACCGCGATCCAGCCCGGCAAGTCTTCGCCATCGGCATGCTCGACAGCGCCGAATTTGAGGATGGTGGTATTGGTCATGGTCGGGCTCCGTTTGCGCCTGCATTGGCTGGCGGTGAAATAGCCGATGCGCATGGCAAGGGCAACGCGGGGGCCGACCCACGATGTCGGAGATCGGCGAAAGTGGCGGGGAGCTAATCTCCCCCCTTGAGGGGGAGATGTCGCCGAAGGCGACAGAGGGGGTCGTTGCGCGTGAAGCGCCAGCCTCCCATCTGCAGATCAGGCCGAGTCCGGTCGAACCGACCCCCTCTGGCCGCTTCGCGGCCATCTCCCCCTCAAGGGGGGAGATTGGCAGTTCATCTCCCTCAATGTTGCACTGCGTTAGATTTGTTGCATTGCGATATCGGCCTGCAGGGTCGAGTCTTTGCATCGGGCGGGCTGTCAACGGCTACGGCCCCACGCGTCCATCCCGGCGCGCAGGGACGCTGCAGCACGTGTGATCCCCGGCGAGATGTTTACCGGCATCTCGGCCAGGCGGACTTTGCTCCGGGATCATGCGACAGGACGAGGTTTCACCGTGCCAGCATCGTTCCGGCCCGATATCGAAGGATTGCGCGCACTGGCGGTTGCCGGTGTCATCGCCTTCCATTTCGGCCTCACCGGCCTGCCCGGCGGCTTTGCCGGCGTCGACATCTTCTTCGTCATCTCGGGCTATCTGATCACCCGCCATCTGCTCGCCGAAATCACCGAGACCGGACGGCTGGACCTGTGGCGCTTCTACGCCAGGCGCGCCAGGCGGCTGTTGCCGGCGTCGCTGTTCGTCATCCTTGCCACGCTGGTGGCCGGCGCCTTCATCCTGGCGCCGGAGGAACAGTCGCTCTATTCCAAGGGCGCCATGTACGCCTCGGCCTACATGATCAATCTTTGGCTGATCCGCTGGTCGTTCGACTACTTCGCGGCGGATGCGACCAGCAACCCGTTCATCCATTTCTGGTCGCTGTCGGTGGAGGAACAATTCTATCTCGCCTGGCCGGCGCTGCTTGTGCTGGCGGCGTGGCTGCGCCCCGGCAAGTGCGGCGCGATCCTGGTGATCGGCATTGCCGGCCTCATCTCGTTCGCCGTCTGTGCCTGGCTCACCACCATGGCGCAGCCCTGGGCCTTCTATTTCTCGCCGCTGCGCGCCTGGGAATTCGCCGCCGGCGGGCTGGCGACCATAGTGCCGCAAAAATTCTGGCAGGACCGCCCGCTTCTCGCCGCGCCGCTGGCATGGCTCGGCCTGGCGTTCATCGGCGGCGCCTATCTCAGCTTTAACGAGGACGCCCCCTTCCCCGGCTTCATGGCGCTGATGCCGGTGGCCGGCACCGTGCTGTTGCTGCTGGCGGGAGCGGCCGGCGTCAGGAATGGCCCCAGTGCCGTCCTGGCGCTGCCGCCCCTGCAGTGGGTCGGCAAGCTCTCCTACTCGCTCTATCTCTGGCACTGGCCGGTGATCGTCCTTGCCGCGACGCTGGTGCCCGAGCTTTCACCGCTGCAGCGGCTCGGCTGCATGGCGCTGACGCTGGCGCTGTCGCTGTTTACCTACCATGTCATCGAAAACCCGATCCGCCGCAACGGCTGGCTGATGGCCAATGCGGCGCGGGCGCTGGTGCCGGCTGTCCTCCTCACCGGCACCGGCGTCGCAGCCGCCTACGCCAATGCCAGGCTGGTCGTCCACGATCTCGATCCGCAGCAGCGCAGCATCGCCGCCAGCGCGGCGCGCCCCTCGACTGCCCGCGAGGCCGGCTGCGTTCTCAGCTATGAGACGGTGACGCCAAAAGCCTGCATGTTCGGGACCCAAACCGCCGGGCGCACGATTGCACTGTTTGGCGACTCGCATGCCGACCACTGGTCGACGCCGCTGATCGAGGCGGCTGAGAAGAACAACACCAAGGTCGTCACCTGGCTCAAATCCTCCTGCCGGGCCTCGCGGATGACAGTCTGGGTGAGCAAGCTTAAACGCGACTACACCGAGTGCGACCAGTGGCGCGAGCGATCGATCAGGCAGATCATCGCCGCGCGGCCGAGCCTGGTGGTGATCTCGGAGATCGCGCAGTCGAGTTTGCGCAAGATGTCGGTCGGCATGCAGATGCCCGAAAGCCGGGATTCCGACGCGCGGGCTGGCCTGCGCGCGACGCTCACCGCATTCAGCCGGGCCGGACTGAAGGTCGCCTTCATCCGCGACGTGCCGTTCAATGACGACCATGTCGACACCTGCGTGGCGCGCGCGCTGTGGCGCGGGCAGACGCCGTCGCTGTGCGACCAGAAACGGACCGAGGCCGCGAACGACGCCGGCGCGGCGATAGAGCGCGACATCGTGCGCACCGTGCCCGGCGCCAGCTACATCGACCTGACCAACCAGTTCTGCGACCAGCACACCTGCCACGCCTTCATCAACGGCAAACTCGCCTACCGCGACCGCCACCATCTGGCGACGCCGTTTGCAGAATCGCTGGAGCCGGTGGTGGAGAAGGCGCTGTTTTGATGCATGTCGCCCAAAAGTGTGCAGCGGTTTTGGGACAACGACATGCATGGAAACAAAGACTTAAAGCCCGTCGACTGAAACCGTTCAGTGCGGCGGGCTTTAAGGAGTGAGATGAGAACAGCGGGGGCGCTGGCGGCCTGACCTTTCTCCTCGAGGGAGGGGTCACATTGCTCCGATCCGTCCCCTCCCGGATCGGGGCAAATGCGGGTGAGAGGTGCTTCCAGGCTGGAGCACCTTTCACCCGGCTCCCGCCTGTCGGCGGCCGAACGCCATGCTGGAGAAACCCATGCCGAGGGAGCCTATGCGCCGGTTTCCTTCGTCACCTTCACCTCGACGGCCATCCCCAGAAAGCTCGAGGCACTGCCGGAGTAGCTTCCAGAAAGCGGTATGGCTTGTTGAGGGTGCCTGGCCACGGCCACCCTGATCAGATCCCGGTTGCCGACAATGCCATTGGTGGGATCGAACTCGACCCAACCGGCGCCAGGCAGGTAGACCTGGCACCAGGCATGCGTCGACCCTCCGCCGCGCACATCCGCACTGTCGCGGCTCGGCACATAGACGTAGCCGGTCACGAAGCGGGCAGCAAAGCCGAGCGAGCGAACTGCCTCCATCATGAAAAGCGCAAAGTCCCGGCATGTGCCTTTGCGCAGATGCAAGGTCATCAGCGGCGGCTGCGTCCCGGTTTCGACCCGCCGGGAATAGACGAAGCTCTCGTGGATGGCGTAGCAGAGCGTCATCAGCAATTTGCCGGTCTCGGTGTGTCCCGTGGCACTGACGAACTGTCGCGCCCATTTGCCGACCTCGTCGCCGTCGTCGAGATGATGGCGCTCCATGGTCTGAGCAAGGTCGGCCGCCTCGTCGGGATCGTAGGAGAATGGATAAATCAGCGCGGTCTCATCGATGCGGAAGTCCGGCGCATGCTGCGGCGTGTGATCGAGCCGGATGTCTGTCGCGAAACGGAGTTCATTGGCCGAACCCTCGAAATCGATCACCGCAACGCAGTTGCCAAAAACGTCATGGATCCAGCCAACCGCCTTCGGTTCGGGGTCCACGGACAAAGCATGGTCCAGCAGCCGCTGATCGAAACTGTCGCGCGGCCGACACATCACCCGATGCTCGCCAAAGCTCACGGGCTGGCGATAGCGATAGACGGTCGTGTGCTTGACTGAAAAAATCGGCATCGGAGCTCGTCGGCAAATTGGCCTGGGGCGCGATCATATAGTGTTTTTCGACGTGCGTTCGATGGGCGTGTTTGGGGCGTTCGCGTGGGGTGTTTTGCGATGCGGCGGAGCTTTGCGCAGCGAGGATGGTGGCGCGCAGAGGCGGAGGCACCTAATCAAGGTCAGACTGTCAGTGTATCGCGCCCGCGAATGCCTCTCTGTGATGAGCCAAGAATGCCGGATGTGGCCGCAACCTTGGATCTGATGGCAAGTGCAAACCTTGACGTTCCGGGCGGAAGAGATTCCTTAATTCACCGGGTACCCGGTTATGGGCCACCAGAAGCCGATGGTTCTCGTCTATCGAGATGAGATGTCGGTCGAAGAGCCAGTGCACTGTCGCGGACAGCGCAATGCCGTTTTGGACAACGTCCGGCCCGCCAGCCGCAACCGGTTTAATATGGGCCGCCTGAACTTCAGCTCTGCCGCCGCCATTGATGATCCGCAGGCCAGTGACGGCGCATGTATCCTCGTAGGCTCGACAGACCTCCAGCCGAAAAGCCGCGTCGCGGACTTTGCGGTTCAACAATATCTGTTCGACGCGCCGATCGACTGCCTCGGCCATTCCCACATGCGCTGGAAACGAAATGTCTACTGGCAGGATGTCGAGGTCTAGTTTCCTGGCGTTGGCCGGATCAAGGGTCTCGCTGAGGCCGGCCAGCACGATATCGTCAAAATCCTCCATCAGAATCGGACGCATAGACTTGCCCTGCACCGCTTGGCCAATGCGGCTGGGGTCCGTAATCGCGCGCAGCAGTGTCTCCGCATAGCGGCCATCCTTGATAAAAGGCACCGGCGTCGGAAATTCGAGGTAGTCCGCCACATTGGCATAGTAGTGATCGGCCCGAGCTGGGTCCGGCTCGACACCCGTCACTCTGGCGGTCGCGATATAGGCGCGGCGACCACCATTGCGTTGCGGTTCGCGAAACAGCACCCAATCACCAACTGCGTTTCGAGCGGCATCCAGATAGTTGCTGCGAGCGGGGAAATGATAGCGGCGGGTAATGTCATCGTCATAGCCGGATCCCGGCTTCACGTCGAAAACAGCTTTCATGATTATCCCAAACCCCGCACCATACGACCAGCTTATCTACATGGCAGCAGCGACACCACCGTCGAACCGGTCGCTGGATACTATCCTCGCCCACCCCTCCCCATCATCCCCTCGAATCCATCCGCCAGATTCGCCGCCGCCTCCACCAGCATCGAGCGTACGCTTTTCGGGCGGCCGGGGGTCGGGTTGGCGTCGAGCAGCACTGGCTGGCCCTGGTGGATGACGAAGTCGAACTTGCCGTAGTCGAAGCCGAGTTTCTGGCGCAGAAGGCGCATCTCGTCGGGCACCGGCACCGGCTCGCGCCTTATCGTCTCGGAGGCTTTCACCACCGCGTTGGGCGAGACATAGCGCGCACAGCGTTCGCGCGTCCCGCAGAACACCCAGATGCGGGTGCCGAACCCATCGGCGACGATTTCCGGCATGAATTTATCCACCACCAGATCGGGCCTTTCGAGAAGCTCTGGAGGCACGTCGCCGCGTGCGGCGAAAACCGCGTAGCGGGGCATTTCACGCGCGCCTGGAAAAGGTATCGGGCGACCGTGGCGCGCGGCGCGCAGATTGAAACGCGCTTCGGGCAGGCCGTGGTGGTTGAGATTGCTCTTGACGATGACCGGCCCGCTCCAGCCGTCACCGTCGCGCAGCAGCGCCTGGCTGATGCGGCGCTTGGAAATGTCCGAGACAGCAAGGTTCAGACAAAACGGAAAGCGGGCGGCATAGTCGACATAGGCTTGCGGCACGATGGTGGCGTCGACATGCAGGATGGCGAGATCGGCATCGGGCGCTTGCGACAGGCCGCAAAGCCGCCTCACCCGGTGGCCGCGCCGCTCGAGCTCGGCCAGGATGTCGAACAGCATGTACGGGCTGTCGCGCCGGCGCAGCAGGCGCCATGGCGTCTGGAACCGGTCATATTCATGCGTGACCACAGCGACGTGCGCCACGTGTGTTCCCCCAGGCGGCGACGCGCATATTCAAATGGTTTTGGTGGGATCGCAAGGATGGGAGCCAGCGAGGACAGCCGAGCGAAAGGCGCTGCACCCACCCCGCTTGCAAATCTCAACCCAAATGCCATCTAGATCACAGGCGCACCGCCGGTGCGCACCTGGCCACGGAGAACAAGACTTTGACGCAGCGAAGCGGCAGTGCGGACCTGCCGCTGCATGGCGGGCGGGTTCCGAAATGGCTGGGCGATCGCATGACGCGGCTGGGCGCGGTTTTGTGCGAGGCGATCATCCATCACTATGGCCGCGACGAGCTGTTGCGGCGGCTGGCGCATCCTTTCTGGTTCCAGTCCTTCGGCGCCGTCATGGGCATGGACTGGCACTCCTCGGGCATAACCACCTCGGTGGTCGGCGCGCTGAAGCGCGGGCTGAACCCGATGTCGCGCGAGCTCGGCATCCATGTCTGCGGCGGGCGCGGCGCACATTCGCGCAAGACGCCGCAGGAGCTGACCGCGATCGGCGAGCGCGTCGGCATCGATGGGGCGGCGCTCGCCACCGCCAGCCGCCTGGTCGCCAAGGTCGACAGCGCCGCCGTGCAGGATGGCTTCGACCTCTACCTGCACGGCTTCATCGTTACCGACGACAGCCGCTGGGTGGTGGTGCAACAAGGCATGAACGGCGACAGCCGCCAGGCGCGCCGCTACCACTGGCTGTCGGAAGGATTGACCAGCTTCGTCGACCAGCCGCATGCGGCGATCGAGGGCGAGCGGCAGGGCGAGATCGTCAACCTCACCGACCATCGCGCCGAACCGTCACGAACCGGGCAGCTCGACCTGTTGAAGACCATGAGCCCGGAGCGGATTCTGGACGAGCTTGCCGTGCTGGAGCCACCGACGAAAGCACCGCCCGCGAAACCAGCCGCACAGCCGATGCTGCCCAATCTGGTGATGCCGGCGCATCACGACGTGCGCGAGAGCGACATCCTCATGCACCGGCTGCACGGCAACATTTCCGCCGCCATCGAGAGCGGGCCGGCCGATTTCCCCGACCTGCTGCTGGTGCCCGGCGTCGGCGCGCGCACGGTGCGGGCGCTGGCCATGGTGGCGGAGGTGGTGCACGGCGCGCCCTGCCGCTTCTCCGATCCGGCACGCTTTTCGCTCGCCCATGGCGGCAAGGACCGCCACCCCTTCCCGGTGCCGCTGAAAGTGTATGACGAGACGATCGCGGTGCTGAAATCGGCCGTCGGCAAGGCAAAGCTCGGCCGCGAGGAAGAGCTCGGCGCGCTGCAGCGGCTGGATTGCGAGGCACGGCGGCTGGAGCGCTATGTCACCGGGCCGAGCCTGAAGGAGATCGTCGCCGGCGAGTTCGACCAGTCGCATCTGCTTGGCGGGCGCAGTGTGTTCGGGTGGGAGAAGGCGCCGGAGGATGGTGAAGTGCGGAAGCCGCTGAAGAAGGGTGCCTAGCACGCACGCTGAATCGGCCTGACGCATTGATAAGGATCGTCTGTCAGCGCCGCCCCTCATTGTCCTGCCGGACGTTCGTCATTCGAAAAGCCAAGCAGTTGGCTTTTCGTCCGCTTCGCGGACCATTCCTCAACTCCCCGTATAGTGACGGGGAGAAAGATGCTGTCCTCGCCGCTTTCGCCAATCGCCAACGTCGCAGAAAGGGCGCCGAGGTCGCGGCTGTTCCCTTCTCCCCGTCACTATACGGGGAGAAGGTGCCGGCAGGCGGATGAGGGGCGGCGCTACCCTTGAGTAAATGCTCCTGTAGGCACCTTCCGGCTCAGGATTTGATTCACTGAATTGCTCCAAGCGCCTGTTTTCATACCCTCCACGCTGCGCCCTTCAACAGGCGTGGCGAACGGATCAAAAAAGGGAGGATGATGGCTACAGGCGGTGACGCTGGCTTACCCTCATCCCGCAATGCTCGCGCAAGGTTGTTCACATCTTGCAAAACTATGGAACGAGGTCGCGCCCCGGGGGTTATATTAGGTCAACCTTGAACAGGAGGCAGCCATGAGAAAGCTCCTGCTTGCTTCGATTATCGCCATCTCCGCAGCGGCAGCGATGATTGCCCCGGCGAATGCCGGCGGGCGTGTCGTGATCGGCATCGGTAACGGCTACGATGACGATTATTACAGTGACGGATATCGCGACTACTACGGCGGTCGCTACGCTCCTCGCCCCTACTATCAGTACGATTCCTACGATAACGGCTTCAGGTACCACAGGTATCACAGGCATCATCGCCGCTGCCACATAGAGCTGGTCAAGCATTGGCGCCATCACCACAGGATCGTTGAAGAAATCCGCGTTTGCGAGCGGTGACCCTGGTAGCTTAAGCCGGTCCGGCCGGCATCTGCCGGCCGGCCGATTTCTTGCGCCGGCCTTATCGCGGCTTGCGCATCAGCATCATCCCGTAATGCACGGCCAGCAGGTCGAGCCCGACCTTCAGCAGCTTCACCACCACATCGCGTCCCTCGCCGGTGCGCTCGGCCAGCGCCTTCACCGACTGGCCCTCGAGGCAGATGTTGCGCACCGTATCGGCCAGTTCCCAATGCGCCAATGCGGCACTGGCGCCGGCATGGGCGCGGCCGGCGTTGAGCACGCGGTCGGGCATGCCGCCATTGATGCGGCTGCTATCGACGCGTTCTTCCCAAGGCATCGGCCGCAGCCCGTCGCGTGAGGCGCGCTCGAAATCATCGCGAAAGCGCTGGCCGGCCTCGCGCTGCTGGCGCGTCAGCGAGGTGATGCCGACGAGCGGATCGACATTGCGCAGCCGCACGACACCACCGGTCGCGGTGTAGCCATCATTGGAAACCTCGTAGACGCGCCGCGCCTCCTCGGTGCCGACGCTGAGCCGCTTGCGGCCGAAGCGATCATCCTTCAGCGCGAAATCATGGCCGATCTCGCGACGAATGCGCACCTGCTCTGCCTCGTCCCTGGGCAGTTTCGGCGGCTTTGCTTTCTGCGCGGTTTTTTTGCTCATCGGGTGATCCTTGTGGGGTGGATTGTTGAGCTGGAAAGGTTGGCATTCCTTCGCGCCCCCCTCTGTCCTGCCGGACATCTCCCCCACGAGGGGGGAGATTGGCAGTTTCCGCGGCGGCGCCTTTTTGCAACGTTGGCGATTGGCGAAAGCGGCGGCGACATCCGATCTCCCCCAAGTGGGGGAGATGTCCGGCAGGACAGAGGGGGGCGCTGTCCCGCCGACCTGTCACTGCTCATCGCTTCGCCAGCGCGCACCGGAGCCGATGCCTGGCGATCAGCCCTCGCCGAAACTGGTGCCTACACCACCTCCACCACAGGCCGGTGGAAGCGCGCCTGATGATATTCGCAGTAGCTTTTCAGCGCCCTTGTGCGCAGGCCGCAGCACAGCATGTCCGGTCCCGGCCGGCTGCCTGGCTCATCATTTTCGAGGTCTTCCTCCAGCGTCAGGTCGAGCGGCGCGCGGCAGCGGTCGAACAGGCAATCGATGAAGCGCATGGCGGCGACATGCGGCTGGCGACAGATGGCGGCGGGGCGCGGCGCCGGCATCTTGAAGCGGTAGATTTCGCCGTCGACCACCAGTCGCCCCTCGCCCGGGATCGGGCGTGCCGGCCGAGGCGGCGACAGTGGCTTGGCCGGTGGCTGAGGGGCCGGTTTGGCGACCGGCGCGGTTGGTGCTGCCTGCTTCGAAACGTCTGGCTGCCTTACGGGCTTGTTCGGCTGCACCGGGGGATTCTTCCCCGCGGTGTTCTGGTTGGCCGCACTCGCCCTTGCCGCATTCTTCCTGGGTCGGCCGCCGGACCGGCCGCCCTTGGGATTGGCAAAGTCGATGGTCTTCAGCGCACTGTTGCGGTGGACGATGCCGATGATGGCGTTGCGCGAGACCGGGCGGCCGCGCAGCGCCGTGAAGCGGATGGCGATCCTGGCCGCTGACAGGCCATCCCTGAGCCAGACGGCAATCTCCTGCAATTCGGTCTCGGTATAGGCAGTCATGTCGGATCCATTGATTTGCGCGCAAAGGCAGCGCTCGGCCTGAGGGCCAAGGCAAAGGTTCAGAACGTCGGGTTTGGTATTGTCAGGCGGTGCTGGCGGCCGGCAGGGCGCCTACGATATGCCGCAATGCAGCTTCCGCTGCCGCTTTGGTGAGGGCGGAAACCGCCCTCCCCGTCAGCCGGTCAAACAGGATGACCGTGCCGTCTTCCGTGCGGATACAGGAGATGCCCTGCCCGCCGGAAGCAGCCCTTGGCGCACCGGCGGCGCCATCGGGCAAAAAGGTGGCCGGAGCCGGGAGAGGAGCGGCTCCGGCCGTTCCGATCGACAGGGGGAGGCCGACCGGATCCGGGGCAAAAGCCCCGGTTGGCGTCCGGACCGGGGAGGAGGACGGCCCGGACGATTGGAGAAAGCTGACGATGCGTGCGGAAACGCTTGCGGTTTGTTTGATCATGCGCTAAGCGTACGATATGTACGAAGCGTACGCAAGCAAAATCGTACGTATTGGACGATAAATTTCAGGCAATTTGTACGATGCAGGAACCGAGGCACAGATTGCAGCAGGCACGGGCGGAGGCGGGTTATGCCTCGCCGAGCGACGCCGCGCGGGCATTGCGCGACATCAACAAGAACACGCTGATCAGCCACGAGAACGGCAACCGGCCGCTGTCGCGCAAGGCGGCGGAGAAATATGGCCGCCTGTTCGGCGTCGACCCCGGCTGGCTGTTGTTCAACGGTGAGGGCGGCAGCCTTGCGAGCGGCCATTTCGGCTTTGACGAGGCGGGCCGGCAGATCCCGATGCCGTCGCTGGCCACGGTCGACGTGCCCATCGTCTCGTGGATCAGCGCCGGCGAACTCGGCAGCCAAGACATGGTGGTCAATCTCAGCGATTATCCGACCATTCCCACCACCGATCTCGAGCAGGGCCAGTGGATTGCGCTGCGCGTCGACGGCCCGTCGATGAACAAGATCTCGCCGCCGGATTCGATCATCTTCGTCAACCTGCGCGACAAGCGGCTGGTGACCAATGGCTGCTACGTCATTTCCGACGAAACCGGCCAGGCCACCTACAAGCGCTATCGCCCCAACGAGAACCCGCCCTTCCAGCCGGCCTCCTACATGGACATCCCGCCACCGGCACTGGAAGGCGCCATCACCATCATCGGCCGGGTGAAGCGCTCAATGATCGATATGTGAGCGCCAATCTCCCCCCTCGAGGGGGAGATGTCGCCGAAGGCGACAGAGGGGGTCGCCGCGCGTGAAGCGCCGACTCTCCATCTGCAGGGTAAGTCGAGCACAGTCGGACCGACCCCCTCTGGCCGCTTCGCGGCCATCTCCCCCTCGAGGGGGGAGATTACGCTCCCAAAAACTCGTTCGTAAAATAGGGTCCAAAATCCGGCCTTTCCTTCAGCACCTTGCCATCACCATCGAGCAATATTCCGGCACTGAAGAGGTAGCCGCCCATCGCCTCGACCTTGGCCTTGTCGATGGTGCCGATGACGCCGTCCTGGCTGCGCAAAAAGTGCCCGTCGACCAGCATCTTCAGCGAGGCGTGGATCAGCGCCGGGTCGGTCAGCGCGTCCTTGTTGGACGCGATCAGCAGGTCGCCGGCTTCTTGCGGATGATCGACGGCGAATTGGTAGCCGCGCCGCGTTGCCTCGACGAAGGCGGAAGCCGTTTTCGGGTTTGCCTGGAGATAGGCATCGCTGGAGGCGATGACGGTAGTGTGCTCGTCGGGCACACCATAATCGGCATAGCGGAAGCCGCGTTGCCTGATGCCCTTCAGCTCGGCATCGACGCCTTCCCAGGTCGAGACTTCCAGCGTGAAGTCGACCGAGCCGTTGGCCAGCGCCTCATAGGCCGAGGTGCCGAGCGTCACCGTCTCGAAACTGCCCTTGCCGCCATCGTGGCGGATGATGGTCGAGATCAGCGTGTTTTCCCAGGCGCTGCCGAAGCCGCCATAGGTCAGGCCGTCGAGATTCTTCGGGCTCTTGATCTCGCTGCGATCCGCGTTGAAGACCAGCCGGCCGGTCTCCTGCTGCACCACGGCGTAGACCGCCTTGAGGTCGGCGCCGGCGGCGCGCTGGGTGAACAGGCCGACGCCGGCAATGCCGAAATCGGCGATGCGGTTGGCGACCAGCGTGCCGGCGCCGGTATCGCCATAAGGCAGGATGTCGACGGTGAGCCCGGCCTCGTCGTAAAAACCTTTGTCGCGGGCCACGAACAGGCCGATGTGGTTGGTGTTGACGGTCCAATCAAGCGCGACGGTGATTTTTTGCGCGGCAGCATGAGCGCGCGAGGCCAGCGGCAGTCCGGCAGCCAGCGTTAAAAGCAGCGCTTGCCGGCGGGTGAATTCGGTCATGATAAACTCCTTTGAACGGTCTGCGGGAACGAGGCTCGGTCCGCTCCGGTATCGAGCAGCGTGTCGAGGATTTCGGCTTCGAGTACAGCGGCCTGGCGCGCGGCGTCGCTGCCGGTGGTGCGCGGGCGCGGCAGCGGCACGGTAATCACGCTGATGATGCGAGCGGGCCGTGACGACAGGAGATAAATGCGGTCCGACAGGTACACCGCTTCACGCACGTCATGGGTGATCAGCAGCGCCGTCCAGCGATGACGCTGCCACATGCCTTCCAGCCAGCGCTGCATGGCCGCGCGTGTCAGCGCATCCAGCGCGCCGAAGGGCTCGTCGAGCAGCAGCATGTCGCGTTGCTGCACCATTGTGCGCAAAAGCGCAGCGCGCTGACGCATGCCGCCGGAGAGTTCCGCCGGCCAGGCGCGCTCGAAACCGGCAAGGCCGAATTCGGCGAACAGCGGCGCGACTTGCTCCCGCGCCGTCCGTCGCGGCATGCCCTGCACTTCGAGCCCCAGCGTCACATTGTCGATGACGCGCCGCCACGGCATCAGCGCGTCACGCTGCGGCATGAAGGCGAAATGGCGACCATGGTCATCGAGTGGCGCACCGTCGAAACGCATGTCGCCCTCGCCTTTCAGCGCACCGGTGAGCAGTTGGAACAGCGTCGACTTGCCGGCGCCGGAGGGGCCGAGGATGGACACGAACTCGCCGGCCGCGACATGAAGCGAAATGCCCGCGAGCACCTCCAGCGCGCCGAAGCTTTTGCTGATATCGCGGAGTTCGAGCCGTGTCATTGGGAGCTCTCTCCCGAAGGCTTGCCGCCGCGGCTCTCGCTCCCCGCATTTTCCCAGGGCATGGCGAGGCGCTGGATGAGCACCGCAAGGCCGAACAAAGCAAGCGTGAGCGCCGCGCTGACGGCGACCGCTGCGAGCACCAGATCGGGGCGGAAATTGTTCTTGGCGTTGAGCATATAGATGCCCAATCCCTTCGCCGCCCCCGCATATTCGGCGAAGATCGCGCCGACCACGGCGTAAGTAATCGAGATCCTCAAACCGGCGAAGAAATAGGGCAGCGCCGAAGGCAACCGCGCCAGCCAGAAGATGCGCCAGCGCCCTGCCCCCATGGCGGCGAGCATCTGGGCAATCTCCTTGCTCGTTGCAGCGTAGCCTTCGACCAACGCCACCATCATCGGAAAGAAGGTGACGAGTGCGACGAGCAGGATTTTCGGCATCAGCCCGAAGCCGAACCACAGCACGATGAGCGGCGCGATGGCGACCAGCGGCAAGGTCTGGCTGACGATCAGCAGGGGGAAGAGCGCGCGGCGGAGCGGGGTCAAAAAATCGACCAGCGCCGAAAGCACGAAAGCAGCCACCAACGAGCAGGCAAAGCCGGCAAGCGTGGCGCGGATGGTGGGAAGCGTATTGTCGGCAAGAGCAGCGCGATTCTCCCAGGCTTGCAGCAACACGCGCGACGGCGCCGGCAGTATGGTGGGCGCTGCGCCACCATAGCGGGCGTAGAGCTCCCAGGCCGCGAGGAGCAGGGTGAAAGAGATGGCTGCGGGGATGGCCTTGGCGATGGCGGCGGCTGATCTCCCCCCTTGAGGGGGAGATGTCGCCGAAGGCGACAGAGGGGGTCGCCGGCCATAGAGCGCCCACGCCTTGCCGATGCGAAAAGAGCGTCGGCGCTCCACGCGCTGGAACCCCCTCTGGCCTGCCGGCCATCTCCCCCTCAAGGGGGGAGATTCACTTGCATCGCGGTCTTCGCCAATCGCCAATGGCTCCCCTCCTCTTTGTACTGAGGGGTCGGAGGCATCTCCCCCACGCGATGGGTTGAACGAAACAGCCACGGCAAATATCCTTGATGAACGACGCCTGAGCCGCGGCTCAGGCGGCGCTCGGGCTGTTCGCCGAAATCGTGATGTCGAGGGTGACGTGGCCGGCGCCCGGGCCGAACCGGCAGAAGGCCTCAGTCAGCGTGGCAAACACCGCGCCGGCATCGCCACGCAGTTTGGTGCAGAAGTTCTTCGAGCGTTCAAAGACGCCGGACTGCTTCAGGAAATCGATGCAGCCATAGATCTCGTCCATATGGTCGCCCGTGCCCATCACATAGAGCGAGAACTGCGCCGCCACCGGCTGGTCGGTCGATGGCGTGGCCTGGACGGCGCGGATCGCGGCGACCTTGCGCTCGTCCTGCGCAATGGCGGGTCCGCCGATCTCGTCGGAGCGGCAGATCGGATCGTCGGGCTCACCTGGACAGCCGCGCGAAACCGCAGCCGAAAGCACGCAGTGCTTGCCGCTTTTGGCGGCCGCCACGAACAGGTCGCGCATGGCTGGAAACAACACCTCGGGCGGCCCGACCAGAAGCGTCGAGATGTCGTCGGTTTCGATCCTCAGCCGGTCACGCCAGGGATCGAGCGCGCCAAGCGCGCCAAGGATGACGCCGACGAAATCGTCGGTCATGGGATAAAGGGAAATCTGTGCACCGGAAAACATCGCCCGCCTCGCTCCGCTGGTATTATCCAGATCAGCTTTAGAGTCCGAAGGCTTGCCGCCCTCATCTCAGCCCCGACCGTACGGAGCACCCCTGTGGATGGGCGGGTTAAAGCACTGTTCGAGGCATTGGGGAAGAGTATTTTTTCGACTGTCATCGCGAAGTGTGTTGGGCCAGGTTTCTTGGCTTCAGGAAAATCCGCATCATTTCGAAAGTTGAATTCGTTCAAATTGTACGCGTCATCCTTGACGAAATGTCGTACATAAAGTACGATATTTCCTTTCAACAAGGGGAGTTCCGTGAGCACAGCGAACCATGGCGCCTTCGCCGACCTCTCCCGCCCGCTGTTGTCACTGCCGCTGCTGCCGCCCCTGTCGTTCGACCAGCGCGAACGCGTTGCCGGAGCATGGCGAATGGCCAGCCAGGACATCGCCGACGATATTCGTTTCATCCGCCAATATTTGAAAGTGATTGCCGAGAAGGACGAGAGGCTGTCGACCGGCACGCTCGTTCACAGCCGCGCCTATGTCGAAGCCTGCGCCGGCTGGCTGCCGCAGACGGTGGCGCGCTATCTGCGCCACCTGCGCCAGATCACCGAATGCGAACTGGTCATGACAGCTGCCGGTATCCGCTTTGCCCTGTCGAGTTACGCCTGGGAGTCATAGGGTATCACGCGGTCTTCATACACAATGAATTGCGCTCCCCGTGGAGGCGCAATTCGTCAGGTTAAGAGACCCTGGCGGGCCGAACGGCGACGTCCAGAACGGGGCCGCCCAGGCGAATTCTGCCCTTGCCTATTTCGACTTGGCCTTGCCGGACTTTGCGGCCGCCGGCTTTGCAGCCTTGGGCTTGGCGTCGGCCTTGACGGGCTTCGCAGCAGCCTTCTTCGCCGTCTTCTTCGGTTTGGCGGCCGAACCATCTATTTCGGCCGTGGCCTGTTCCCAGTGCTCCTGATGCGCGCCTTCCGGGCGGCCGGCCTGTTCCCAAATCTCATGTGCGCGCTGGCGAATGCGGTCCTGTTTGTCGTCCGTCACTTAAGCCTCCGTGGTTGGGTCCGATGGTTAGGTCCAGATTCCACGAAAACATTAGCCGAAATTTGAGCCGGCGTCTTGAGTGACGAGCTGCTTTCAACGCGGATCGGAAACGACCGCAACGCCGAGCAGCGCCGCTTTCTTGGTGATCAGCCCGGCGAGGTCGGCATCCGACCGATCCGTGCCGGTGCGCTCCCGCAAGAGCGCAATCGCTTCCTTCATCGACAACAGCGCGGTGCTGCGCTCAGCCAACAGCTTGTCGCAACACGCCGCCACGTTGGTCTCGACATGCGGCAACATGAGCAATGCTCCTTTCATCATTCGGCCCTGCCGCCCTTGTTGGGATGAACGACAGGGCCGTATTGGTGGTTCGGTCAGTTGTGGCCAGCGTTATTCGACCACCTCAACGATCCTGCGCGTGCTGGGATCGACCAACACTGTATGGTTGTCGACCACAGCGTATCTGTACTGAACGTCAGGAACCTCCTGCAGCTCGACAGTGTCGGGCAAGGCGGAGCCGACATTCAATTCGACGCCGAGAAGACTGACCGAGGCCAGCGGATGTTTTTTTACGTATTGGTGCACGACCGTGCGCTGTTCGGGGGTGATGATCACCTGCTGCTGCGCCGGCTGCGTCACAATGACCTCGTCGGCCGCGGCAACACCGAGACCTGCGATCATGGCGAGCCCGGCGACTACTGGAATAAGGACGGTTTTCATCTTCGTCTCCTGTCGTTGTTTGCGAGCTCCACCGCGTTCCCGCACGAGGCGAAAACAGCACAAATCGCGATGGCGGGCTCCGGGAGGCAAACGCCTCTCGTACGGTCTTGTTCCGTAAGTGGAGACTAATTGATCGGCCCGACCAGCCATTATTGCCGGAACCGCACCGGCATGATTCGCATTGAAGGACGATCCCTCAGGAGACTTTCAAAATGGACGATATGCGGCTGCAAAGTCCCGTGGCAATTGCCGTCGGCGCCGGCTTCCGACGCGACATCACCACGCTAGCCGAGATGCAGAATTTTCTTCGGGAATGGCCGCACGCCAGGCGCGGCAAGATTTACGAAACGGCGCTGAGGGCCTGCGAAATGGCCAGGGCTGGACACGTGACCAAGGACCAGGCGCGGCGGGCTTTCGCAGCCTTTACCGAGGCGGCCGGCATTGCCTGGACCGGCATTGATCCGGTGACGGCGCTGCGCCTGGCCAAGGCTGGACCTGGCCGGCCCCGGTCCACACTGTAGAGACCTCAAGCGAGATCATTGCTTCGGTGGCTGCACAGGCACCTCGCCGGGCTTGATCACCGGTGTTTTGCCCTGGTCCGGCGGCGGCTGCGTCATGCCCTGGTCACCGCTGGGCGGCGGCTGCAGCACGCCGCCGCAAGAACCAAGATCGGCGGTCGAATTGCCATTGCCGTCATCGGCGGGAGGCGGCTGCTGGCCGCCATCCTGGGGCTGCGCCTGGCAAGGCGCGGGAGGAGCACCCTCGTCGCTGTCTTGCGCGGCGGCAGGGCCGGCAAGTGCCAGCAGTGCGCACGGCAAGAAAACAAAGATTTTCATTGTCCGGTCTCCGTCTGGAATCGTCTTCCTTTTGGCAAATGCAGCCCAGCGGCAATGGTTCCCCGTGGTTCCCAAGCAAGGTGGACCGGTTTCGGGAACCTGCGTGCCGGCGGCGAGTTCCACCTTCTCGATGCAGGCACCGACCAGGGAGAAAATTATGGACCCGCGTAGAAAACCAAACGACGAAGTGGAAGCCCCGACGCCGCGCCAGCAAGACTGGGATGCGTTGCGTGGCGCAAGGATCCTTCCCGACGGGGCAGATGAAGAAAGCCTGCCGGACACCACCGGTGTCGAGAAGGAAGGCGGCCTGCCTGCGGAAGATGACGACAACCCCTATCAGGACAGTGACGATGCCTTGCCCGACGATGCCGAGGAAGCCGCCATTGGTCGCGACCCGGCGCGGCGCGGTGGTCCTTTCGACGAGGTGTAGGCTCGAAGCAGTCTGCACCGGACTTTCGTGGCGTTTTACCGGAACTCTTCGTCTGTTCGCTGGTTAGGAAATTGTCCAACCCAGAGGAGACCGGCCATGGATCATACCAATCACGCACGACTTGCCAGCACGGAACTGACGCCCGACATACTGGAAGGCGCGACCATCTATGGCCCTGACGACGAGAAGATCGGTTCCGTCGATCATCTGCATGGCAGTCAGGTCGTTATCGACGTCGGTGGCTTTCTTGGCATCGGCGCCAAGCCGGTGGCGGTCACCACCAGCCAGCTTGATTTCATGCGCGACGAGGATGGCGACGTCCACGCCGTCACCAGTTGGACCAAGGACCAGCTCAAGGCGATGCCGGAGCATCGCGACTGATATTTTCGAAGGGTCCGGCTGCGGCCAGGCCCTTCGTTAGGCACGCCAGGTGCGCCCTGGCGGTTTGGCTTCAGCGGCGCTCTGGTGATCAGGGAGAGACCGATGATCAGAAAACTCAAATCAGGGAAATACCGCCTCTATTCGCGCAAGGTCGATGAAAAGACTGGGCGACGACGCAACCTCGGCACCTTCGACAGCCGCGAGGCGGCCGAAAAACACGAACGCGAAGTCCAGTATTTCAAGCGCCATTGAGACCGCTCCCCGGCCTCTTCAGCGCGCAGCAGTCGCCCGACGCTGAGCGTGTGCTGCGTGCACGCTCCGGCACCGACGGCGGCCGGCCGGGCAATCGTCGGCGCTTGAGGCCGACGGGCGCGCGAGCGGCCTTCAGTTCGACGCGGAATCGCCTAGCGCTTCGGTGAGGAAGGACGCGGCGATCAGGTCGTCGGCGTCGAGGCGTAGGGAGCCTTCGCTACCCCCCATAATGGCTGCGACCTTCTGGAAGGTCTGCATCTCGTATTCGGTAATCCTGGCATTTTGCATCCTGGCCTTCAGATCGGCAACGCGTCGGCCCAGTGAGGCGGACGTTCCGATTTCTCTTTTCGACATTGGCGTCGTGCTCCTCCCCCAACCCATGCTTGGTTTTGCCCTCTGCCCGCTTGGCTGTACCCATGGCTGCCTATTTATAAGGCAGCACGAATACAGTCGCGGCAACGCGCAGTATTGGGGAAGGTTCCAGCGTAAAATGGTCACGAAATAATACGGGAGGGCCGGGAGTCTAGAACCGGTGACTGGCGCCGCAACCAGGGGCTGCGGCCGTCAAGCCACCCCATCCCCGCGTCGCCGTTAGCGACGCAGGTCGGACTGCAATCGCGTTGCGCGATCGGTCAGCGAGAGGGCGACGGCACGCCGGAGACCGAGCGCGCAGTTTCTGGCGAGAACACCACGACAGCGAAGACCAGAACGGCAGCGGCGACGATGAGTGAGCCGCCGGCAACGACAGGCTCAATCGCCGGGTTTCCCTGCAACATCACGTAGAGCGCCGGCAGCATGATCACCACGCCAACCGTATAGAGCCAGTAGTGAACCATGGCGATGCGGCGCGCCGCCTTTTGCGGATTGAGCGCGTAGTAACCGCCGAAGATGGCGCTCGTCACCCAGCCCAGCAGGTTGATATGCGCATGCGCCGGGAAGGCGCCGTGATCGCCTGAGATGGCCATCTGCAGGCCGGCCGCAATTCCCAATATGAGGAACACGATGGCGGTTTTGAAAAAGAGCTCTGAAACCTTAGGCATGTCGTTCTCCCCCGATGCCGTTTACCCCAGTATTGCGAAGGCTACACTTAGGAGTGAAGATTTTCCATACCGTACTTGGGGTTAGTAACGCTTTTTCCCTAGGACCGGCAGTTCCCTCGGCCCGTCAAAAAGCCGCCGGGGCGAACCCGGCGGCATGGTCGTTCTATTGGGCCGTTTCAGCCGTGGTCGGCTTACGGCGTTGCCGGAGCCAGCTTGGCGGCCATCTGGTCGATCTTGTCGGCAAGCACGCCGTTGGCCCAGTCGGTGACCTCGGGGTCGACCGGCTTGTTGGCCATATCGGCGAGTGCGTCATCGAGCGATGGGATGTCGGCGGCAGCTTCGGTGGCCGCAGCCTTGGCATCCAGTGCCGCCTGAGTGGCGTCATCCACCGCGGCCTGCGCTGCGTCGAGATCGGCCTGGGTCGGGACCTCGTCGGGCGGGGTAAGCGGGTCAGCCGCTTTCGCTTCCAGCGCTTCGAGCGCGGCCTGGGCGTCGAGGACCGCCTGATCAGCGGCTACGACCGCGGCTTGGGCGTTCTTGGCAACTGCCGACGCCGTCACATAAGCCTGAACGCCGGCGAACTTCTTGCTCTTGGAGTTCATATAGGCGTTGATGTTGCGTTGCAGCGAGTTCAGCCGGCCAAGCTTGGCGTGGATGTTCTTTTCCTTGGGCGTCGCGGCGACTTCGACGTCATCGACAGCCTGGTCGTCGGTCGAGGCCTTCTTGCCGGCATGAGCCGATGCCGATTTGCCATGCGAAGCGCTGTTGCCGGATTTGCCGCTGTTGCCGCCGCCATTGCCGTTGCCGCCACCGTTGCCACCACCATGGCCGTGGCCACCACCGTTACCGTTGCCACCAGCACCAGCCAGGGCCGGAGAGGCCAGAAGCGCAAACGCGGCAAGCGCCGCTAAAAGAGTTTTTCGGGATGTCATAATACCTCCTCGGGGGATAGCCCACCTCCGCCGACTCGCTATAGCAGCGCCATGTGAGAATTTGCTAATTCGACGGAGTAAACTTTAGATAAATGTGGTTGCGGTACGCGATAATCGACCGGCAAAAGGTTGGACAAAATCTTGTAAATAATTGATATATAAAGATAAATATGAACACCGCCGTGCGGACCGGCCCTTTGCGCGACTGACGCCCTATACTGATCAGACCTTAGGCCTAATTGCTGCGATACTTAGGTCGCAACCAAGACCGTCGTCGGGTGATTTGCCGAACAGGTGTCGAATACGGATTCGACATGAGCGAGCACCTGCAGAGCCCGCTTTCGACGCGGATGGATTGAGGGCCGGCACCCACGCGTTCGGAGCATCGGTGATGGTCGATTGTCGCCCCGAAGGCATCGCCTTTCAGGCGCTTGCGGCATTGGGCCCTATGGCATCAGCAGGATATCGGCGCCCGGCTGTTCGTCGAACAGCACGGCGCAGCCGCGCCTCAGCGCCACCGCAGACAGGGCATTGGCCACCGCCTCGTCCGGCGACACGAAATCGCCAGTCAGCACCCGCAATTCTTCCACCGCCTTGGCCATAGACACGCAGTGCCCGGCAACGCGATCGCTCGTGCAGGCGTCAACGACGCTGACGAGGTCGATCATCTCGAACTGGCCCATACCAGCCTCCACGAAACAGTGTCCCAACGAGACCATGAACGCGGCGGCGAGACACAATGTTCCCCCGGCCCCTGACAAGGCAGATCAATCGACGGCCGGATCTCCGGCGAATTCACTGGAGGTAAGCGCGGCGCTTGACAGCGGACCCTGTTTGTTCTCTATTTGTTCGTCAAAACCACCCTAGCAACAGACGCGGCTAATGCTGCAACGCCCAAAGGAACGGCCGGGATGGAACCCACCATCCTGCATGCGGATCTCGATGCCTTCTATGCCTCGGTGGAGCAGTTGCTCGACCCGTCGCTCAGGGGCAAGCCGATTGCCGTCGGCGGCGGTGTCGTGCTGGCCGCATCCTACGAGGCCAGGGTTTTTGGCGTGCGCAGCGGGATGCCGGGACGGCGCGCGCGGGAGCTTTGCCCGCAGTTGATCTTTGTCGGCGGAAATTTCGGCGAGTACCAGAGGCTGGGCGACGCTGCGATAAAAGTGCTCGACGATTTCACGCCGCTGGTCGAGCGGATTTCCATCGACGAGGCCTTTGCCGATGTCGCCGGCTGCACGCATCTGTTCGGGTCGCCGGCCGAGATCGCCGCCACGGTGCGGCGACGTGTACGGGCCGAGCTCGGCCTGCCGATCTCGATCGGCGTGGCGCGCACCAAGCATCTGGCCAAGATCGCCTCGCAAGTGGCGAAGCCCGACGGGCTGGTGGTGGTCGATCCGGCAACGGAGCTCGCCTTCCTGCACGACCTGCCGGTCGGGTTGATGTGGGGCGTCGGCCCGGCGACCAAAGCGCGGCTGGCCGAGATCGGCATCGAGACCATCGGCCAGTTGGCCAAGACCCACAGCGGCGCGTTGCGCCGACTGCTCGGCCCCGCCGCCGGCGAGAAGCTGGCATCGCTGGCGTGGAACCGAGATCCGCGAAAACTCGAGACGCACCGGCGGGCGCATTCGGCCGGCGCCCAGTCGGCGCTCGGCAAGCGGCCGGCCGAGGCCCATGTGTTCGGACCTGTTCTTCTGCATCTGGCAGACCGGGTCGCCAGCCGGCTCAGGGCAAAATCGCGGCCCGGCCGCACAGTGACGGTGCGGGTGCGTTTCGCCGATCTGCACGCGGTCACGCGCTCGGTGACGCTCGATCAGCCGATTTCGGCGACCGGGATGCTGGCCGAAATCGCCGAGGAACTGGTGCGCGGCGTGCTGGCCGCCAACCCTCGGGAGAAGACCATCTCGCTGCTGGCGATCTCGGTGTCGCAGCTGGAAGAAAGTGCCGAGCTGCAGCTCGAGCTGCCGCTCGGCCTCGATGACGAGAAGCAGCGGCCCGGCAGCAAAAAGGGCCTGGCGCGCTTTGGCGCCGACCGTGCCATCGACAAGATCCGCCAGCGCTTTGGCAGAGAGGCGGCCGGCTATGGCGCGGTGGCGCTGGAAGCCCGGCGCTCGGTCCCCGACGCCTTCCGCGAACTGGCGGAAAAGGAGCTGTGAAAACTATCGGCCGGTGCGCCAATAGCGATGCACCTTGACGCCGCTCGCGTTTGCCCCATTCCAGGGCTCGCAAGCTATGCCGTCATGGTCGACGTCGTGCGTCGGCCAGTAGCCCGGTTCTCCCATATGCGCAGGGGCCAGCCCGACGGCACGGGCAGTGCTACAGTTCGGAATGCCGCAAGGTGCCTGAGCACGGCCCAGGGCGAGTCGAACCGAACGCCCAGGAAGCCGGAAACGATGTAGCCGAACAACAGGATGAATGGAGCCAGCATGGCCAGCCATCTCAACCTGCCCGACCTGCCGTGGCGGCGATGCATCGGCCAACGCAGGAACGGCAGGAGCATCATCCTTGGCAGCCAAAACTTTCAATGGCGCAAAAAGTTGCACAGGCAATGTCGCAAACGCTGCACTGCCTCTATAACAGGCCTGGGTCGAGAAAGGCAGGACGTGCGATTACTTGGGGTTTTCCTGGGAGAGTTCTTGCGGCGTTGGGGCAGACTGTCGCTGGCCCTGCAGTTCCTCATTGCCGGCGGTATCGGGCTGCTGGTGGTGATGCTGGTGGTCGGCCTGTGGGTGACCTCGCAAATTCGGCAAGGCGTCATGCGCAATTCCGCCGCGACCACGGCGCTCTATGTCGACAGCGTGATCGCGCCGCTATTGCCCGACATGCGCAAAAGCCGCGAGCTCGACGATACCGTCAAGCGGGCGCTCGACGAGACGCTCGACCAGGGTGCACTCGGCAAGCGGCTAGCGTCGTTCAAGCTGTGGCGGCGCGACGGCACGATCCTCTACGCCAAGGATACGACGCTGATCGGCAAGGTGTTCGAGCCCAACGCCAACCTGGTCGCCGCCTTCAGCGGCAATGTCGTGGCCGAGTACAACGACCTCGACGACGATGCCGAGAGCCGATACGAGAAAAAGACTGAAGCTGGGCCGCTGCTGGAAATCTACAATCCGGTACGCGAACCCTGGTCGGGCGAAGTCGTCGCCGTTTCGGAGTTCTACGAGGTTGCCGACGGCTTCGAGTCGACGCTGAACGTCGCTTTGTGGCAAAGCTGGCTGGTTGTGGCCGGCGCCACGGCGGCGGCACTGGCGCTTTTGTCGGGCATCGTCTTTCGCGGCAGCCGCACTATCCAAACCCAGCGGGCGGCACTCGAAGCCAAGATCGCCGAATTGCGGGCGCTGCTGTCACAGAATTCATCGCTGCGCCAGCGCGTGCAGCACGCCTCGCGCCGCGCCACCGCGCTCAACGAACGCTATCTCAGGCGCATCGGCGCCGATCTTCACGACGGGCCGGCCCAGCTCGTGGCGCTGGCGGCCCTCAGGATGGACAGCCCGATCTTACTTGATCCCGGCGCCCCCACCGCGCTGCGCGAAGCCGAGATCGCCGACATCCACAAAACGCTTGATGAAGCGATCCGCGAGATACGCGGCATCTGCAACGGTCTCGTCCTGCCGCAGATCGAGACGGCGGCGGTGCTCGACATATTGCGGCTGGCGGTCACCGAACACCAACGGCGGACCGGAACCTCGGTTTCGCTGACGCTGCCAAAGCGCTTGCGCGAACCCGGCCCTTCCGAGAAGATCAGCATCTATCGTTTTGTCCAGGAAGGCTTGAACAATGCCTATCGCCACGGGAAAGGCAGGGATCAGGCGGTGAAAGCGGCAATGAAAGGCGGCAAGCTGTTCGTCGAGGTCCTCGACGGCGGTCCCGGATTCGACCCGGCAAGAAGCGAGGGCCTTGGGCTTGCCGGTCTCAGGGAGCGTATCGAGAGCATCGGCGGCCAGTTTGAAACTGTATCTGGCCCACAAGGCACACGACTGGTGATAACATTGTCCATTGAGGAGCAATCGTGACCCAAGCCATCCGCATTGCCATTGTCGACGACCATCCGTTGTTTCGCGAGGGCGTAGCGCGCAGCCTCGGCGAGATCGGTGGTTTCGAAGTGGTCGGCGAAGGCGCCAGCGCCGAGGATGCCGAAAGGCTGGTCGCGACCATGCGGCCCGACATCGTGCTGCTCGACATCAGCATGCCGGGCGGCGGGCTCGCCGCCGCGGCAAGCATCATGACCGGGCACCCCGGCCAGAAAATCGTCATGCTGACCGTGTCGGAAGCCAATGCCGACGTTGCCCAGGCGCTCAATGCCGGCGCGCGCGGCTATGTGCTGAAAGGCGTCGGTTCGAAGGCGCTGGCCGAAATCCTCAGCAATGTCGCGGCTGGCGAAAGCTATGTCTCGCCGACACTGTCGGCCCGGCTTCTGTCGGACCTGTTGCAGCCGGCGAATCGCAAGGCCGAACCCCTCCAGCAGCTCACCGGCCGCGAGACCGATATTCTGCGCCTGGTGGCGGAAGGCTTGAGCAACAAGGAAGTCGCCGCACGGCTTTCGCTGCAGGAGAAGACGGTCAAGCATCACATGACGCGGGTTCTGGCCAAGCTCAATGTCCGCAACCGCACCGAGGCGGCGCTGCTGATGCGCGAGGCGCGGGAGCGCGCGAGTTGACGCGCGGCGCACGGACGACACCCATCCGCGCCAGGCACTGAGGCAAAAAACACGTCCGCCTTAAACGGCTGCTCTCACAAACTTTTCAAACGTGCCACATCGGCGGGGGTCGCCGCCCGCTCGATAATGGTGCGGTCGAGCGCATCCTTCATCGTGAACCGGCCATTTTGGATCCGTTCCTTCATGCCGTTGGGATGGGTGACCGTGATGCCGGTGGCGTCGACCTCGACCTGGTCGCCGGTTGCAGAATTCACATGGCTGGCCTTGCCGGCGCCGGAATTGCCCTTGCCCTTGCCGTTACCGCCGCTGTTGCTGTTACCGTTTCCACCGCTGTTGCCGTTGCCGCCACTGTTGCCGCCGCCACCCCCATTGCCGCCGCCATTGCCGCCGCCGCCGCCATTGCCGCCGCCGCCCCCATTGCCGCCATCCTTGGCGAAGGCATTGCTGGCGGCAATCTTGGCGGCGCTGTCAAAGCTGAGGTGGTAGGGTACAAGAATCAGGGCGAGCGTTGTGGACGCCCGCAAGGAAAGCCAGCAGAGTTGGCGCAATCGCGTAATCTGTTCTTCCCCTGACGGTCAGCGAAGACCAATCCGATCTGTCCACAACCGGAATGGCGTTGTTAGCAAAACAGCATCCACAAATCGACGGCCTTGCGAAAGCGGCTTACGACCCTTGTCTCGGCAAATACAGACCTTTTTTGTAAAATTGTCAGACTTAAGTCCTATATTTTGCAACCTCTAGCTGCATCCGGTCTGTTTGAGCAGGCCGACCAGCCAGGCCAGGCCCGCATCCATCAACGCGACTTTCGGCACGATGCTGTTGATGTTGAAATGGCCGAACCGGATGGGCGCATCGATGCCGACGACGCCGAAACGGCCGCCATGCATGGCGAGGAACCGGCGCGGATAGGCCGAGATCAGGTCGGTTTGCGCAAGCACCGCCAGTCCGAACATGAAGTTGGGGACCGTCAGCGCGACGCGGCGCGACAGGCCGTGTTCGGCCAGCACCCTGTCGACAAAACCATTTGGATCGCCGCTGTTCGAGACGACCATGTGTTGCATGGCGCAGTAGCTTTCGAGGCCCGGCTCGTTCGCGAAAGGATGGCCGGAGCGCATGGCGACGATGAAATCCTCCTCATAAAGCGTGTCGACGGCAAAGCGCAGCGGCAGGCCGTCGAACGGAATCACGGCGACATCCATGGCGCGCGCTTCGAGCTCGGCGACGCAGTCGCTCCAGGCCGTAGTGGGCGACGGTTCGCCTTGGCGCGGCAGCAGGTGCCGGATGGAGATGTCGACGGCCGGGGCCGTTCGGCGCACTTTGTCGAGCAGCGGCGGCAAGAGCACGGATGACACGGCATCCGGCGCGCCGATGGTGAAGCGGCGCGTCGAGCGGGCAGGATCGAACGGCTCGGCGCTTGCGATCACCCGGCGCACCCGCGCCAGAATCTCGGCCACCGGCTCGGCAAGCTCTGTTGCCCGATCGGTGGGCACGACGCCGCGCGGTGTCTTCAGAAACAGCGGATCGCCAAGCAGCTTGCGCAGCCGGCCGAGCCCATGGCTGACGGCCGAAGCTGACAGGTTGAGCCGCTCCGCCGAGCGGCCGACATGCCGCTCTTCCATGATGGTCTGGAACAGGACCAGCAAATTGAGGTCGGCGCGGGCGAGATCAATCTTGTTCAGCATATTCCTGAAATCATATCACTGGATTCAGCAGAGTAAAGTTGCGAATGGCTCCTGCGACGCGAAGGCGGCGGGTGCCGGGTTCGTCGGCATACCATCAGAGAGGAGCATACCCATGCCAGAATTCCCCAGTTCAGTCCTGGTCACCGGCGCCTCCGGCGCGCAAGGGTCGGCCATTGTCAACGCCTGCCGCGCGGCCGGTGCCACGGTGCGTGTCCTCTTGCGCAAGGGGTCGCCCGATCCGTTCGGCGATGGCGTCAACATCGTGCGCGGCGACTTCGATGACGCGGGGCGCCTAGCTCTTGCCTGCCTCGGCGTCGATGCTGTGGCGTTAACTTTGCCGGTCAACGCCCGCCCCGAAGAAATCCTGCGCTACGGCCGCAACATGGTCGACGCGGCGCAGCAAGGCGGCGTCAAGCTTCTGGTGTTCAACACCAGCGGCCATGTGTCCGGACATTCCGGCACGGTGGTGATGGACGCCAAGGTCGAACTCATTGATTACATCAAGGCGTTCGGCCCGCCATCCATCATCCTCAAGCCGACGCTTGCCATGAGCAACGTCGCAGCACCGTGGAGCGCGCCGGCGATCGTGCACAAGGGTGTCCTTGCCTATCCGTTGCCGGCTAATTTCCAGACCTCGTGGATCTCATGGCAGGACACGGCGGCCTATGTGGTCGAAGCGTTGCGGCATCCGGAGCTTGCCGGCGCCAGCTTCGACATTGGCGGACCGCAGGCGCTGACCGGGCCGGAGATGGCCGTCATCCTGTCGGACATTGTCGGCCGGGACGTCAGCTACTATCCGGTGCCGCTGGCGGACTTCGCCGCCGCGCTTGAAACCATGCTCGGCAAGGACGCTGCCGATCAGGTCACTGCCAGCTATGCCTGGATTCACAGCCAGAAAGAGACCGTGCTTGCCGTCGACCTCGGCCAGACGACCCGGCTGCTGCCGGTCAAGCCGACCTCGTTCGCCGAATGGGCGAGAGCGCTGGACTGGGTTGCGCTGGCCACTGATGCGAAGGCGGCCTGATCATGGACGCCATCGCAACCGTCGACCCGGGCAGCCTCGCCGCCCGGGAGAACGTGCCGGACGCCGCTGCCGCGGTCGTCGGCTTCTGGTGGCGGGCTGGCCCTGCCGCGTGGTTCGCCAAGGATGCGGCCTTCGACCGCGACTTTCGCGATCGCTTCCTGCGGCTGCATGAGGCCGCAGCGCGCGGCGACTGCGATGGCTGGATGGCTACGCCCTGTGGTGCGCTGGCACTGCTCCTGCTGCTCGACCAGTTCCCGCGCAATGCCTTTCGCGACACGCCGCGCATGTATGCGAGCGACGGGAAGGCCCGCGCCATCGCCGCTGAGGCGATCGATGCCGGGTTCCAGCGAATGGTCGATCCAGCGCTTCGGTTGTTCTTCGGGCTGCCCTTCGCGCATTCCGAGGACATCGCCGACCAGGATCGCTCGGTGGCGCTGGCGCGCGACATCGGACCGTCGGACCTGAAGCGGGCCGAACATCACCGCGACATCATCCGCCGTTTCGGACGCTTTCCGCACCGCAACCCGATCCTCGGCCGCGCCATGCAAAGCCCAGAACAATGCTTTCTAGACGAAGGTGGATTTGCGGGTTAGCGCATCGGCGACAAGAAAAGTCGAGACGGGATGACGGTACCGCAAAGGTTGACAGTGTCGATCTGTCAGGCATTATCGCGTCATCCTGGAGGATGCACTATGAAGAAAACCTATTTGAAGCCGGTGCTGGTCAAAAAAGGCAAGCTCTCGCGGGTTACGGCCGTCACCAATGGCGCCGGTTCCGGGCCCACCACATAAGGGTCGGATCGTCCTCGTGGGCCGAGGCGCAGGTTTTCAGTATAAACAATTGGAGATGGGAAATATGAAGAAGACCTATTCAAAGCCGGTGTTGCTCAAGAAGGGCAAGCTCTCGCAGGTCACCGCGAACGGTGCTTCCAGCATTATCCCGCGCTGAACCTTTCACCCCGATTGATCGAGGCAATCCTGACAGCGTCCGGCGGCCTGATTGTTTTTAGAGCATGATCTTTTCCCGAACCGCAGGTCTCGGGACCAACTCAGCGTGCAACCACCATATCTTCAAGCACGAGCTGCCAGTAGTGGCGTGTGGAAAAACGCACGCGTGTCACCGCTGCTAGCATCGGCGCGTAATGCACGGGTGCCAGCGCCGACAGGATGATCGAGTCACTGGCGATCAACCGGTCGCCGAGCCAGCTCTCCACCAATGCGGTTTCGCCTTCGGACTTCAACCACGCCGCAGCCAGCATCACCGAGTGGAAGCCGAACGGTTTTTCGCTGGAGAATTCGGCCGGGTGCCCGCTGCTCGTGTAGCAGACATGGTCTCCCGAGATGTTGCCGTTGACGTAGCCTTCGCTGCCGTCGGCGTAATCGCGCGCCATGGCGTTCAAGTTGAACCAGGTGAACCCGGCATAGCCGGACGGCACTTTGCGCAAGCCGCGCCCGGTGACGTCGTCGAAACCTATGGTCTGCAAGGACGCGGCGCCGTCGATGGCGGCACTTTCGGGCGATAACAGGCCGAGCTCTACCGGAAAGGCCGACAAGGCCAGCCTGCGTGCCACACCATAGCCGGCGATGTCGACCGCGTCGGCGTCGTCGGGCAGATCGACGCGGAAGCCGGCGCCGTCGCCAAGCGGATGCACCGCCAACACCTGCCCGTTCCTCAGCACCGAGACGCTCGCCGAGACCTTGTCGGCTACCTGGCCGCTGAGCCAGCGGACAGGGAACAGCCCGACCGGTTGCAGCATCGCTTCCGAAACCAGCCCGGTCGGTGATCCCCGCAGAGACCGGAAGTGCTGCGACTGAACCTCGTTGGCGCTGCTCGAACGCCAGCCGGGTGGCGGCGAAACCGTGAACCGGTAGGTGCCCGGCACATGGATGGGTGCGGCCCGGCGTTTCGTCGACATCTTGAAATTGGCAAAGCCACCACGATTGCTCCGCGCCGCTGCAACGAAACGGCCGTCGCCGTCATGCAGCCTGACCATGATGCCCGCCATCGGCCGGTCGCCCAACCCATAGCGACCGTCCCGATCGGCGTCGAAATAGACAAAAGACGAATAGTTGAGGTCGCCGCGGCTGTCCGACCAGTCGCGTCGCACGAGGTAGTCATTTGCCGGATTTTCACGCAGCCGGGCCTTGCGACGCGCCCGCGCCTGCCGCCAGGCGAGAGCCGCAACGACAAGGGCAAGCCCCAGGAGGATTACCGCTTTGAGCAAAGAGGATTCAAGCACCACTGTCAGCCTTCGCCACGCCCATGGGATCTCCGCAATGAGCCATATACCGATGCCGCAGTATCCAGAGCAACCGGACACCGCGGCCGGGGAGCCGTGCGTGCGACCTACATCCGCATTTCAGCCCAGAAGCTTTGCTGGTCCGGCGTCTGTTTAAGACTGCCGTGACATTGGTGGATATCCAACCCGGCGCTGGTGTTGGCCTCGACGATGACGATGCCGGTTGGCATCAGCGCGACATCCCATCCGACGAGGCCGGGATAAGGCAACAGGCTCGCAAGTTGAAGCATGGTCGATTTGACGGCCTGCCAGCCGGGCACGGCGGCGCCGTGAATCTGGACACCGCTTTCGGGGTGCGTTTCCCGTAATTCACGCTTCTTGAGCTCGGCATTGTAGAACAGCCCGGCGGCTAGGACGCCAGTGTCGACATCCACCCTGGCGGCGATGCCGCCTTTGCCCGACTGCCAATTGTCGGTGGGATAGGTCGCAGGCCGGCCCATTTTCATCGTCGCCGCCAGCAGGATCGGCCGGTGATCCGAAAAATGCGTGCCGGTCAGCACGCGCAACGTATTCAACGTCGCCGGGAAGAAGGCTTCGCTCCACGGCCCCTGCCGGATGATATCGCAGATGATGTAGCCGGTGGACGACGTGTTGGAAAAACTGTCCAGAAAATGTCGCGCCTCGATGCGATTGCCGTTTAGCAGGATGCCGTCGGGCAACTGGGCCAGCCTCATGGCGCCCTTGCCCTTGCCCTCGCCGGCGGGCTTCAGGAACAGCTCGCCTTTTTCGGCGAGCAGCTGAAGCAGCCCATCCAGTTCGAGGATCTTGTCATCGCCAGCCAGGCTTATGAGCTTTCGGCCTGCAATATAGTGGCTGGCCGGCGGCGCCACGGATGGCATGACGCAATCGAGCCAGAGCTTCTGATCCAGTTTGTTGTGCAGTGCCTGGTCAAGGCGGAGATTGTAGATCGCCTTGCGCCGCCGCTCCAAGGTGAAGTTGAAATAGTCATGCTCGCGGTAAGCCCTGTCCTCCAGCATCACCAGGCTTTTTGAGGGATGCCCCTTGAGCAGGCTACGAAGCCGCCAACGGAGGGTCGGGGCTGAACTGGAAAACTCCGTCTCCAGAAAGGCTTTGTAAAACAACCATCGCCGCGCAATCGACATGTCCCACTCCCCGCCCGGGTGCCAGGGTATTACATTTCGAAAGACAGTTCACGCGCCGACCGGCGGCTATTCCGGCGACGGCACAGGCGGCTTCGTCGTCAGCGCGGCGCCGAAGGCGGCTATGACCACGGCGGCGATCCCAGCTAATTGCAGCGGGCTCAGGATTTCATGCAGGAACAGGAAGCCGGCCAGCGCACCCAGCGCCGGCTCCAGGCAGGTCAGCGTGCCGTAGAGCCTGGCCGGCATCCGGGTCAGCGCTACCATCTCCAGCCAGAACGGCAAGGCGCTGGAGAACAGGCCGACCAGCAGCGCGCTGACCAGGATCGCGGGCGCGACCAGGCCGGAACCCGCCTCAGCGATGCCGAACGGCAAGGCGATGGCGGCGGCGATGATCAGCCCGTAAGCCGTGGTCTGGCTGCCAAGCTCGGCGCCCGCCTTTTGCGCAAAGACGATGTAGAGCGCCCAGCAGCCGCCGGCGGCAAGCGCCAGCATGACGCCGATCGGGTCGAGCGCGCTGCCGGAATGGATGAAGGGCGACAATAGGACGATGCCGGCGACGGCCAGCGCCACCCACACGAAATCAGTGGCGCGCCGCGACGACAGCGTCGCCACCAAAAGCGGGCCGGAAAATTCGAGCGCCACCGCGATGCCGAGCGGGATTCGGGCAAGGGCGGCATAAAACAAAAGGTTCAGCGCCGCGAGATTCACCCCATAGGCGATGAGCCAGGGCAGCACGGCGCGCGACGGCCGCACCCGCCAGGGTCTCAGCACCGCCGCCAGCATCAGCGCGCCCACGGCCAGCCGCAGCGCCGTGGTGCCATTGGCGCCGATCAGCGGAAACAGGCCCTTGGCAAAGGTGGCGCCGATCTGGATCGACACCATGGCGCCAAGCAGCGCGCCAATCGGCAAGGCTTTCGCTTCGGCGGCGGCAATCGGCGTCGACGTCAATCCTGTTCCCTCCTCGCGCGACCAGCGGGTCACAGCGCAGGTACGGGATAGGGGCAATGCGCTTGCCTGTCGTGTGGCACGGCTGGGTCGTTGATGGGGCACAACGCTATTTCCTCTCCCCGTCCGGAGCAGGGCTATCGCATATGGATTCTTTCGAAGAGGGACCCCCACCCTAACCCTCCCCACAAGGGGGAGGGAACGCGGCCGCGCGCCAAAATTTCCCGCCCAAACTCGGTAATTTGCTGAAATCAGCGCTTACGGAGTTCTCCCTCCCCCTTGTGGGGAGGGGTTAGGGGTGGGGGTACGTGCCGAGCAAACCTTCGGGAAGTTTCATATGCGGTTGCCCTGCCCTCCGGAGGGAGAGGAAAAGCTTAGTTCACCACCCCATACACCAGGCTCACCCGTCCGTCCGAAAGCGGCTTGACCTTGCGCAGATCCAGTCTGTGCCGGGCGTGCGCTGTGCCGAACAGCGCCTTGCCGTCGCCGGCGAGCAGCGGATAGACGATCAGCCGCATTTCATCGACCAGCCCGGCCTCGATCAGGCTGGCGGTGATGCGGGCGCCGCCCATGAGGTAGATGTCCTTGCCGGGCTCGCGCTTCAGCGCGGCGATGTCGTCGAGGCTGCGCAGGAAGCGTGTCGAGGCCCAGGCGGCCGATGTCATCGTGTTCGACAGCACATAGTGCGGGGTTTTCGCGGCAAAGCGCGCCCATTCGAGTTCGGCCGGGTCGACCAGCTTGCCGGTCATCGGCAGCGGCTGGTCCGGCTCGTTCTCAAGGATCGCGCTCCAGTAGCGCTCATAGCCGGCATACATGACGCCGCCGAGCAGGCAGGCGTCGATCTCAGGCATCAGGCCGTATTCCTCCGACCAGTTGTCGACCCAGTCGGCGAACCCTTCGGGTCCTTCCATCTTGCCGTCGATGGAGATCTTCATTCCGGTGATCAATTTACGCATGACTTCCTCCTTCAGGCTTGCGGGATGCAAGCACGTTGCTTGGTTTCATCGGTGGTAAGTGCGAGCCTCCAGGGCGGAGGCTACGCGGTCGTTGCGAGATGGCCGATCGGCCATCCCCGTTGCACCCGTCCCCCCTGGCGTAGGGACGTGGCGGTCAGTGGTGGTCCATATCCATCTGGTCTGTCAGGCAAAGGACGTCGCGGTAGGCGCAGAGATCGTCGATGAGCGGCTTTTCGTCGGCCAGTATTTTCGCCCTCTCCGTCTGGCCGACGAGCTGGATCATGTAGCTCTGCTCGGCGTTGCCTTGTCTGTCGATGAAGGGATTGAGCAGGCTAGAAGGATTGGCGAGGTCCGGCGCCGCGCCGATGTCCTCATTGGTGATGCCGGCGGCATAGAACATCAGATGCGGCATCGGCATGGTGTGAACCTGCATGTCGGGCGGGCCGATGGTGCGCATGACTGGACCCACCATGTAGGACAGGCCTGCCTTGTCGGGCGTTTTGTAGGTCTTGTTGTCGTAGCGGTTCTGGATTTCAGCCTTCAGCGCGGCAGCGTCCATGCCCTCGGCGCGAAGCTTGGCGGCATCCATGATCACCTTGAGATAGGTGCTGGTGCCGGCGGCGTCGTAGCAGAGGGGAAAATAGATGTCGTTGCGGAAGTCGCCGAGTTCCCAGGCAGTGCGCTCGACAATACAGGTCAAAGCACTCGTGCCTTGCCGGGCAAGCTGATAGCCCTTCGCGGGATCGAGCAGATAGACGGTCGCCTTGTCGCGCAATGGCGACGGCAAGGCGCTGAGCGCATAGCGGGTTTCGAGTTGGGCCGGCATCCGGTCGATGGTCGTGTCGGCTGCCCGGGCTGCCGACTGGCCGGCAAGACCGATTGTTATAGCCAAGCCGATTGTTCTGAATGCACGCATTGTCTCTCTCCAATGTTGGGACGTGTTTCATCGGTCCTCGCGCCGGCATCCGGCGCGAGGTCAGGCAGAAATGCTTAGGTCAGGTCAGGCCGGCAGGCGCTGGTCGTATTCCGTCATGAGGCGGCTCCATCCGTCCCAGAACGGCTCCGGCTTTTCGCCCGTTACGCGGGCGGCCAGGACGTCGAGATGCATGTGCCAGCCGGCGGCATGCATCATGAGGCTCGAGCGGTTGGGCAGGCGGCGGTGGACCAAAGTGAGCAGGACGTCGTCGCCGCGCTGCGCCAATTCGAACGTGACATTGCCGCTGCCGTTCCAGGTGATGGTGAGCTTGCGCGGTGGATCGCATTCGACGATCTGGTTGTGCATCCGCTGCTCACCGGCAGCGAAGCTGGCCGGCCTCTGGCCGGGCGGGTCGGTCAGTTCGTCGTTGCGCCAGACCAGCTCGAAGGAAGAGCCTTCCTCCATATCCATGTCGCCGGCCGCCAGCCACTGGCGGCGCAGATCGCTCTGCGTCAGATATTCCCAGACGCGCTCCCTGGTTCCGGGCAAAAGCCGTTCGATCCTCAAGGTGGCGGGCTGGATCAACTCGGCGTAGCCGTCGAAGCTGTTCATCTGGTTCATTGGCCTTCTCCCTCGGATGATGTTGGCCTGGGCGATGTTGGCCCGGATGATTCTGGCTTGGGTGATTCAGGCTTGGATGATTCTGGCTTTTCCGGTGTCGGCGTCGTCTGCGCTGTCGGCGTTTTGCGCTCCTCGCGCAAAAGCTGTTCGAGGACATCGAGGCGGCTGTTCCAGAAACGCGCGTACTGGGCGAGCCACTGATAGGCGGTGGCCAGCGGGCGGGCCTCGAGGCGGCAGACATGGGTGCGGCCGCGCACTTCGCGCCGGATCAGCCCGGCATGCTCCAGCGCCTTGATGTGCTTGGAGGCGGCGGCCAGCGACATGGCAAAGGGCTCGGCCAGCTGGCTCACCGTGCGCTCGCCGCCGGCGAGGCTGTTGAGCATGTTGCGGCGCGTGGCGTCGCTAAGGGCGTGAAAAACCTGGTCCATCTGGGGCGTCTCTAATTCAACCATGTAGTTGAATATAGATGCACGCTCTTGGATAGTCAACCGTTTGGTTGAATGTTTTTTTGGGAGTGACAAGGATGAATGGCGAAGCCGCCAAGGAGCGCGCAATCTCCCCCCTCGTGGGGGAGATGTCCGGCAGGACAGAGGGGGGCGCGAAGGATCGCTACGTTTCGGCAAATCGTATCGGTTAGGACTGACCTCGGATGCTGCTAAACCTTATCGACAGGCCGGCGGGACAGCGCCCCCCTCTGGCCTGCCGGCCATCTCCCCCACAAGGGGGGAGATTAGCAGTTTCTCTCACCCCGCCATCGCCAGCGGCACCGGGCTCTTGTTGGGGATCTGGATGTCGATCTCCAGCGTCGACATGGTCTCGCCGCGGTCCATCGAGACCTGGAGATAGTCCTGGTCGATCTGCACATGCTTGGCGATGACCGCCATGATCTCCTCGCGCAGGATGGAGACGAGGTCGGGCTGGCTGCGGTTGCGGCGCTCATAGGCGAGCAGCACTTGCAGCCGTTCGCGCGCCACCGGCGCGCTGGTGCGCCGCTTGAAGATGTCGAGCAGGTTCATGCCGCCCTCCTTCCCAAAAGACGGTCGAGGAAGCCCTTGCGTTCGAAGGGCACGATGACCGGCAGCTGTTCGCCCTCGAGCCGCTTTGCGGCATCGATGTAAGCCTTGGCTGCGGCGTTGAGCGGTTCCGACAGCGTCACCGGCGAACCGAGGTTGGAGGCGCGCAGGACATCCTGGCTCTCGGGAATGATGCCGAGCAGCGGCGTCGAGAGAATCTCCAGCACATCGTCGATCGACAGCATTTCGCCGCGAGCCGCGCGGGCGGCGTCATAACGCGTCACAAGCACATGCTTGGCGATCTGCTCGCCCTGTTCGGCGCGCAAGGTGCGGGCGTCGAGCAGGCCGATGATGCGATCGGAATCGCGCACCGACGACACCTCAGGATTGGTGACGATGACCGCCTCGTCGGCAAAGCGCATGGCGAGCTGGGCGCCGCGTTCGATGCCGGCCGGGCTGTCGCAGAAGACATAGTCGAAGACCGAGCGCAGCTTGCCGATGACCTCGGCCACGCCCTCCTCGGTCAGCGCATCCTTGTCGCGCGTCTGCGAGGCCGGCAGCAGGAACAAAGTCTCGACCCGCTTGTCGCGGATCAGCGCCTGCGACAGCTTTGCCGAGCCCTGGATGACGTTGACGAGATCGAACACGACGCGCCGTTCGGCGCCCATGATCAGGTCGAGGTTGCGCAAGCCGACGTCGAAATCGACCAGCGCCACCTTCTTGCCGGTCTTGGCGACCGCCGCCCCCAGAGCCGCGGTAGAGGTCGTCTTGCCGACGCCCCCCTTGCCCGAGGTGACCACCACTACCTTGCCCATCAATAAAGCCTCCGTTGTTGTTCGTTATGTCGTTGGTCGGGCGCGCCCGCCGCATTAGCTGAAAGGGGCGATGCGCAGCATGCCGTTGTCGAGAAATGCCTGCACAGGCTTGCCCCGGACTGACGGGTCCATCTCCTCGGCAGTGCAATACCAGCCGTCCACCGACAGAAGCTCGGCCTCGTTGCGGCGGCAAAAGACGCGCGCGGCCGTGTTCCCATGAGCGCCTGCCGAAGCGCGGCCGCGCAGCGTGCCATAGACATGGATCGAGCCAGTGGCGACGATCTCGGAGCCGGATGCGACCGAGCCCAGCACGATGACATCGCCATGCGGATGAAAGATCAATTGCCCGGAACGGATCGGCGAGCGGATCATGAGCGTGCCGGCGTCCGGGGCCTTGGCGTCCTGCGGCAGCGGCCTGGCATCGCCCGCCGGCTTCAGGTCCGCCTTCAAATTACTTGCTGCCTTGAGATCAGCGGCCGGCTTGTCGCCCGACGCAGTAGCCTCCTCCGCCCTGCCCGCCTTGCGGCTCGGCTGCAGCAGGCCGTCGGTGGTGGCCTCCTTGGCGCCGACCAGCACCGGCGGCAGATGCGCGCCAAGCTCGGCGCCGCCGTCGAGTTCCATGGCATAGACTCGGATGCCGCGCTGGCCGAGCACGCCGACCAGCGCTTCGATGGCGACGACATCGGGCTTCAGCACGTTCAGATCGAGCACCACCGGGCGCCCGGCAAAATAACCCGGCGAGTTGCCGACCCAGCGATCCAGGCTCTCCAGCCAAACATCCAAAGGCGCCTCCGGCGTCAGCGTGAAAGCAACGAAAGAGCGGGCGCGAAAGCGAATGGATTTGGCCTCGAGGGGAGCGGCAAAGGTCACGGCGGGCGATTCCTTACTGATAGGTAAACGCTAGCCGTGGTATGGTTAATGAAAGGTTAACGGAGGGGATAACTACCGTGCAGCCGGCTAGAAATCGGAAGGGTTGGCCAGACGCCAATTGCGGACGTCAACTGGCGACACATTCCAGAGCGTCGTACAGGTCTCCACAGGGCCGAGAGCAGCTGGACCGCCTTCGGTTTGCGGGAAGCAATAGCGGACATTCACGATGCAATCGCAATGTGTCCGGCCATCGGCGATCTTTGCTCATTTCCGATGGCAGCATGCTGGATCAGTTGCGTGCGGCGCTCCTCACATCGGAAGCTCTGGGTTATTTTCAGCAAAGTATTCATGACTATCAGCATTGGATGTCGCTCTAGGCGGATTGTCAACCGCGAGTTCCTTGGCAGCATTCTGACCACCATAGGAATAGTCGTTTGTTGAGGCGACGACGAAAAAGTGACTAATTTCGTGTATAATTGTCCCAGACCTTGAATCCGTTCCTTTCAGAGCGGCCAGCCAGAACTTGTTGCAAACAAAGATACTATAAGGTTGATCACGGTACACGTATGCATAGTCTCCTGATTCGCAGGCGCTCCCGTGGCATCCAAACGATATTGCTTTGTTTCCAAGAGCATCCGCAATCTTCGAGAAATTTCCAGTGGCCTTTGCGTACAGTCCTACGGTATGCGCCCCAAACCATGTCAGATATCGTTGGGAATTCGGTTGCTGGGCTGAGGGCGTGTCCTGCAAAATCTGCAGGGCAGCCGAGGCTATGTTATTTGCTTCCGCCAGTGCAGTGCCAATATCAGCCTGTTGAGGGCTGTCACACTGGTCGAATTTGGGCGCCGAGAGCGGTATCCGTTCCGGAGGAATCCGACCTGACAGAAGCCTGAACGTGGTAGCGTTGCTCACAACGGCCGCCCGTCTCAGGGCACCTGGACGGCCAGTCAGCAGACCCACTCCCTCTGTATCATAGGTAACCGCATAGTTCCCTGCTTCATAGATGGCGTAGTACAATGACAGATCGACGGGCACCGAAATCGATTGTCCGGGTTCGATATTGAAAAAGTCAGCCTCGGTGGGTTCTCCTCGCTTCACCAAACGGCCGATATACTGAATTGGCTGCGACCCTCTCGTCACTGAAAATATTTCGCCAGAGACGCCGTTGATTGGCGTGGTCCACCTGAGCACTCTGATAGCGCTGCCTGATCGGTTCGTGAGAGTAAAATCAACAATTATCGGAGTATCGTTTCCATAAGAGGACAAGCGTGGTTGCAGAACTATCTCAATCTCTTGGTTTTGCTGCGCAAAAGCCAAAGGGATGACGCCAAAGAAGACTGAAATTAAAAACACCATATTTCGAACAATATTTGGCATTTTTCGCTCCTGTGTAACAATGGTTAGAATCTATTGTTGCTCCTACGTGATCTTTTATCTTGATAACGCTTACCAATATCACCATATCTGATCTGTCAGCCAGGAATGAAATTGCTGCAGACAGGGGATTGCAACTTACCACAAAATCACAAAATTCAGAAATACGACGCACTCGACCTCGAATGACATCGATTTTCACTGGCGCCTTTTTTGGCGTGGTATAAGATGAAGCGGTACTTTCCCATCAAGCTCCATCCGAGGGGGGCCATTATGAGCGAGCGTTGGAAAGGCATAATAACTATCTGCGCGATTTTGAGGTATTTTGCCCTGGTTTTCGGGCTCTGTTTTGCTTTCAGCGGCACTGCTTCAGCTGATTCCTGCGGAACAGAGGCTACTCCCGGTTGGAATCTCGAGAATCCTCCGGCCGAAGATCGCCAGGCAATTCAAGATCTTTTGTCCCGCTATGCCTGGACGATCGACGAAAGAAATGCAGCCGCGTTCACTGCCCTCTTTGCGAACCCGGAATCATCTTACTATGAGATTTGCAGTACAAGCAGTAGTATCCTTAAGTTGACACTCGACCTTGGTCCGGAGTCGCCAGACGATCTTCTCGAGCAGATGAAAATAATAGTTAAGAAACTTGGAGACGATAAACTCCAGACCCGGCATCTCGTGACCAACACCTTGTTCGATGTCGTTGACGGTAAGACAGTGAATACCAAATCGATAGTCCTGGTCACTCTGCAGGACTCTCACTCTCCGGCACCGGTTCTTGACTATTCGGCGGATGCCCGGGCCTCTTTTGTAAAGGGCGACGACGACATCTGGCGATTTCAATCGCTTACAGTCCATGCCGACTATGCTGCTGGCTCTGTCGCAGCCAAGAAGCGATGACGCCCAGAGATCGGCTATGGCTTCACTGGCCCGCTCCAGTGGGCTGAGATGCGTGCCGCTGCGCTGATCGCTGCTGTCCTCGGCATTGCGTTTCTCCTGTTGTCCGGGACGATCGGACATGAAGCTTTCGTATCGACGCCGCTAGCCGGCGAGAGGCAAGGCTCCGATCAGGCCGACGTGATTTGCAGCAAGGCGAGCGGCTGCGTGGTGTCACAATTGCCACGCGGTTCCACTGTCAAGCTTCTGCGCCCTCGCGGCGTCGCTTTCACTCCCGCTGAACTCGATGGGACGTCGTTCGCCGAAGCCGTTACGCGATGGAACCCTGACATCTTTTGGGCGCCAGCCTCAAAGAGCACCGACGTCCTAACCAGGTCTGGCGATGAAGCGCGGGCGGTGTTCGGTCCTATTCCCGCCGGCGATTGCGACAGCCCACAAATGAAGGTCATCCCACTGGAAGTTGACGGCAATGTCGTCGACCTCAAGCCCAATCCGACAAAACCGGGCTCTCCGCTGGAGTTCGAGCACAGGAATGAGAACGGAGAGGTGGTGAAATGGACGGCGACATTGCCCAGATGCGACAAGCCTTCGCTAACTGGCAGCTCAACCTACTGTGGGCTGAACTCACGTGCAGTAAGGGTCGTGCGCGGCAACGTGGAATGGCTGTTCCTCTGCAGAAAGTCCAATATCAGCCAGGAGGTCAGCACCGATCCCTACTGGACGCGGTCGGATCCGAGATTTTCTGTTTTCGGCACCATCGGGTTCAATCGGAAATCCGGAGAAATCATCTTCTTCGACGGCCGCAAGGATCAGAGCGAGTTCGATTGGTCAAAGCCCTTCGTTCCGCCAGGCGGGCGCAACTATTCCGATGACGTCGGAAGGGTTGCGGCGGAGAAAATCTATGATCCGACGTTCCAGATCTCGTGCCATGCATGCCATGACAACAAAAGCCCCTATGTGATCGATCCGCACATTGAACAGAGCAGGGTCGGTTTCGGTTCAGCCCGCGATTCCAGATCGACCGCCTTCAGCCTGGGAGATTTTCTACCGCGCCGGCCGCGGTTGCCGGGCGCGCCGTTCCGCGTGGTCGGCACCGGTTACACCACCACCTATCCCAATGAACTTGGCCAAGCCAGGACGGTCGAAGATCCGACCGGAAACTGCACAAGCTGCCACACGCTTACCACACAAATCACCGGCCGCCGTTTTGCCGCGGACGCAGTCGGGTATGAACCGACGGTCACATCGCCAACCTGGGTCCAATTGCTCGAGCTGCACGAGGAACAGACCGTCTACGCCGGGATAGAAGCACATCGGACGGACTGGGCGATCGGCAGCGGCGGCATCCATCCCTGGATGGTGCCGGGGTCCGGCAATGACCTGTCCTCAGGAACGCCTCGATTGAGCTTGGAAGACTGGCGCAAGCTGAGCGACTGTCTTTGGGGAGCCGGCGGTTCAGAGTGTGGCTACCGCCCACTCTACACGCGCTGCCCGGCGCCAGAGGCGCAGGATGAAGGCTCTTCGCTTGCCGATGCCGAGATTCGGGTTTTGCCTCCACCGCCCGGAGAGGACGTCAGGACGCGTGTCCTTCGCGTAAGCTGGACCTTTCGCAACAGCTACGGTGGTGTTCCCGAGCGCGACGATATCAGGATCAATGTGGCAGTCAGCGCGGGCACGATTCCGGCAAACGGGGATCCGCCGCAAAGTGGCGAATATCCAAGCATCGAGCAGGCAAAGGGCACCAGCGTCGAGGCTATCTCCGGTCCAGTCGGTTCAGCCGGCTCCAGCTTGTTGATCGAGAACGTTTCGTTTGCCGGTCACAAGAAATGGAGCGATCCGCCGCCGTCGATGTCGCCGCGCACCTTCCAGATCGATCTACCCGGTGAATGCAACCGACGCACCCTGGTTCGTTTGGTGCCCAAACGGTTCTGCTTCGACCAGAGCCAAGCGGCATTTAGCGAGGCAGACCATTTGATCTACGCCGATGTTCAGTGTGGCGAGCTTCAATGATCCGCCTGACGCGATCGAAAGCGACTGGTGAGCACCGGGATTTGCGATAACATGACTGGGTGCTACATGGTCGCCGCACTAAGGAGGGTCCCGGAGCGTGACCACGCCGGTTCCATTGGCTAGCCCCATTTTGCCCGGCAGTCCGGCGAAGTCTGTTGCGGAACGGCGTTATCTCACCATCCTGTTCTGCGACATGGTGGGGTCAACCGAATATGCCGACCGCCTGGATCCCGAGGATTTCCAACACCTGATTGAGAGCTTTCTACAGACCTGCAGCAGCGTCGTCCGGCGCCACAAGGGTGTGACGGCCAGTTACATCGGCGACGCCGTTCAGGCCTATTTCGGCTATCCGATAGCAGGTGAGGACGACAGCGAGTTCGCGGTGCTGGCGGCACTCGAGATCGTCGATGCGGTGGCCACCATCGCGGCAAATCAGGGATATCCGCTGCAAGTGAGGTTGGGTATCGCGAGCGGCCAAGTCGTGGTGGGGGAGTTCGTCGGCGCGCCGAGCGGCGTGTCCACCGTCGCCTTCGGCCACGTCGCGCATCTGGCGGCACGACTGCAGGTACTGGCCAAGCCGAATACGATCCTTGTCGACGCGGCGACCTTCGAGGCCGCGAGCGGCGCGATTGATTTCACCGGGTTCGGCAAACATGAGCTGAAGGGATTCGCCGAACCGGTCCAGGTGTGGCAGGTGCAAAGGGCACGCATGGTGCCGACCCGCTTTGCGAAGCGGGCGCGTATGACCAAGCTGTGCGGCCGCAACGCCGAATTGCGACTGCTGATGGAGCGCTGGGAGACCGTCGTGCGCGACCGGCGTGGCAATGCGGTGCTGGTCTCGGGGGAGTCGGGAATCGGCAAATCCCGGTTGCTCAACGAGATCCAGCAGCGCCTGCGCAGCTTTCCGCAACTGACCATGCAATGTTCTCCGACCTTTGAGAACAGCACCCTTTATCCATTCCTCGCGGAGTTGCAGAGGATTGCAACGATCGAGGACGGTGACTCGACGGAAGACAAGCTGCGAAAGCTCCGCAACGGATTGTCGATCGGCTCGGTGTCCAGCGATATCGCGCTGGCGATCTTCTCAGGCCTGCTCGGGATGCCGACGACAACGCCGGACCGGCTCGAAGGGATAAGCGCCGAACGACAGCGCAACATTGCCGAGCAAGCGTTCATCGATTTGGTCAGTTATTTGGCGCGCACTACCCCGATCCTGATCTTGTTCGAAGATGAGCAATGGGCCGATGCGACCTCGCGCGACCTTCTCGACAAAATCGTCGCCAGCCTGGCTTCGACACCTGCCCTACTGCTTGTGTCGAGCCGGAACAACGCAAGCGTTCCATGGATCGACGGTCCTGACGGGCACCACATCAGACTTGAGGCGCTCAGCCGAGACGACGCTGAAGCGATTGTCCATGACATTAGTCCGAATGCGCTCGCAGCTGACGTGGCAGTGGTGCTTGATCGCGGTGAAGGCGTCCCTCTCTATATTGAAGAGCTTACTCGCAGCGTCGTCGAAACAGGGTTGCGCCTGGACGTATCGCAGCCCAAGCGTCTGTCACTCACGAACAACATTCCAAACTCTCTGCAGTTCTCGCTGCTTGCCCGTCTCGACAGGCTGGGGCCCGCCAAGGAAGTCGCGCAGGTGGCGGCGGCGATCGGCCGCGAATTCGATTTCGACATACTGCGCGAGATTTGCGATTGGCCTGAAGCGGAGTTGCGGACTGCGGTTGGTGAGCTGATGCGCACGGGGCTGATCGTAGCCGAGCGAGGGACAGCCGGAGCGGGCTTTTCGTTCACCCACGTGCTGCTCCAGCAGGCGGCGAGAGGCACGATGCTGCACGAACGTGCGCAACAGATTCACAAATTGATTGCCGAATGCATCGAGTTGCGCGACCCCAACGCGGCTTTTGCCTATCCCGAAGTGCTCGCTGAGCATTTCGCCGATGCCGGTCTGTTCGATCGCGCAGCTGACTACTGGCTGCAGGCAGGGCTGAAGGCAGCTAAGACCTGGGCGAAAGCTGATGCAGTGCGTATCTTCAGGAAGGGGCTTGAAGCCGCTAAACTCTTGCCCGATTCCGACGATCGTAGCCGCAGGCTGCTTCGCTTCGAACTGGAACTGGGCGATGTGCTCTACACTGCGCTCGGTTATGTGACGGGCGAAGGCAGTGCAGCGTATCAGCGAGCCATAGTGCTGAGCGGGAAGCTTGGCGAACTGGAAGCGACGATCAGGGCGCTCGACGGGCTTTTCGGCACCCATTTCAACTCGGGCCAGTTTGGCAAGGCCCTCGCCGCCAGTGATGAGTTGATTCGGGTCGGCGAGGAGGATGGCTACCTGAACGCGCTCGTCATAGGCCTGCAGTTCAAGGGCATGAGCCTGTTCTGTCAGGGTGAGCTGGCGGCGGCCCGGCAATATCTTGAGCGCGCTCTCAGCCACAAGGACAGCGCAGACAAGGTCGGCAGCGACTTTCCGAGTATGGCCATGATCTACCTTTCGTGGACGTTGCATATTCTGGGATATCGCCGTCAAGCGCTGAAACTCTACCTTGAGGCGGAGGCGACCGTCCGGCAGCAGTCCGCCTATCGCCTGGCCGCCTGCCTGGGAAACGGGTGCGTGTTGTTCGCCTTCCGGGAGGAGAGCCGGGAGATCGCTCGACTGGCGGATGAACTTCTGCCATTAGCGCAGGAAAACGGCTTCAATCTCTGGACAAGGGTGGCGCGCTTTTTTGGCGGCCTGGCTGCGTCGAGCCTCGATGACAGTCTGGTGGGAAGCCATATGATGGCATTGACCGAGAGTGACCTTGAAGATCAGGAGGTCGACAAATCGTGTTATTTAGGCTTACTGGCCAAGGCATTCATTAACTCTGGACAATTCGATATAGCGGCAGAGACCGTCGAGAAAGGTCTGCGCGAGGCCGAAAAGATTGGCGAGCATTACTTTACAGCTGCCTTGCTTCGCATTCGTGGCGAGATCGAACTTGCAAATGGAGTAGGCGACAGAGCGGCCGAGGCTTCTTTTCGCGAGGCTATCGCCTTTGCGCGGCAGCAGAGCGCCAGGAGCTGGGAGTTGCAGGCGACCAATAGTCTGGCAAAGCTATTGCGGTCACAGGGTAGGTTCGAAGAGGCCCGTGCGGAATTGCGGGAGGTCAACGATTGGTTCATCGCAGCAGACGTTGAGTGACTCAAAGCGCATCACGTCTCTGCCGGCAATCTCGACGAGCACGGCTTCGACCAACGTCCGCTTTCGGGTAGCGATGGCATTGACGTGAATAGCCGGCATGGGGGGCATCGCTGTCATTCGCAGCTGCGAAGAACGGCCAATGTTGCGACTGCCAAATTAGGTAAATACCAACAAGGCTCTCTAAATGCCCCCTATTTCCCGGCCTCGGCTCCCTTTGATGCTCCGCGCAGCCAGCTCAACCGCCACCCCGGTCGGTGCCAAGCCTATCAAGCAACTCCTGCGCCTCGTCGCCGGATATGCCGGTGCGCACGGCCAGTTCCTCGACTGTCAGGACGTCGGTGCTGGCGATCTCACGGGTTTGCGGCAGGGCGTCGTCGGCCGTCAGCGGCAATGCGGCTTCCCTGTCTATCTCGGCCTCGGCCCGATGCCAGTGATGCTCGGGATCACCACCGCCTTCGCGCTGCCAGATCTGGTAAGCGCGGTCCCTGATTTTGTCGTTGCGTCATCGGTCATCGTCGTTCATCGGTTGGGTGTGAGGGAGGAACGCCGGGTTGGTGGGATTGATCCAAAAATTTCGCGTGATCGGGGATGGGGCGTGAGCGAGAAAGGTTGGCGCTCTACGGCGCCCCCCTCTGCCCTGCCGGGCATCTCTCCCCCTTGTGGGGAGATTGGCAGCTTCGGCGCCTCGCCAGTTCCACGATAGCGGCTGAGCAGACTCCAGAACCTGGCTCAAGGCCACCCTCACCTTGCCTGCCCGGCGACCCGCCATGCCGAACATGCTTAACGCCGGAGCAGCTTGTCGTGTTACGATTGCCGGTCGGCATCCCTCAAGCCAACGTGGCTGCAAGTGCCGGCTCGTGAACCAAACATGCGGGCAGGCTGACGGCAGAAGATTTTCCTGCCGCAGCGTTTCGCAAAGCGAGGAGACGTTGATGCGCGCAAGGGGCCGATTTTTCCGTAGCCTGGTGGCTGTCCTGTTTGCCGGTGTCTTCTGGGTGGATGCCGCCCATGCGCAGGATGCAGGGTGTACGTTCGAGCCGGTGGCCGGTTCGTCCCGACAGATTCTGAGATGTCGGGAAGGCCTTGCCGTCATCGTGGAAGGTGGCGCTCGTTTTACGCTGGAGGATCGCGATCGAAACGGCAGTCCCGACGCGGTCAGGTTGCGGCGCAAGGCGCTGCTGCTCGATGCTCCGGCCGGCGCGGTCCAGGGCGGCTTCGCGGTGATCACCCCGCAGGCGATCGCCGCCGTGCGAGGCACAAAATGGGCAGTCGACGTTGGCAATGGCAAGACGTCTGTTTTTGTCCTGAGAGGTCGCGTCGCCGTGCAAAGACCGGCATCCACCGCCGTCGTGGTCCTCGCACCGGGCGATGGCGTGGACGTCGAGGCCGGGACAGGTGAACTCATCGTCAAGCGCTGGCCCGCCAAGCGCGTTTCCGCCTTGCTGGCCCGTTTCGGCCAGTGAGCTTGCCCGGTGAGCTTGCCCAGTGAACTTGCAATGAGCGGACGAGGGCTTCCGACGCTGATCGCGCTCGTTCTGGCGGGTCTTTGGGGCGCCGGCCTGGGCTTTGCGCACTGGCACGGCAATTTCTGGTTTCTCGATCGCGTCGAGGCAACGATGACCGATCTTCGAACGCTTGTTCGAGGAACGACAAAGCCGCCGGAGCTGATCACCATTGTCGCAATAGACGATGAAACGGTGCGGCGCGAGCGCAGCTATCCCCTCAGCCGCGCAACGCTTGCCCGAATCATCGATACGATCGAGCCGCTCGGGCCGAAAGCCATTGCGCTGGACCTGCTGCTGGTCGACCCCGGAGCAAAGGACGCTGACGAGGCGCTCGCGCGTTCGCTGAGCAGGAGTAGAAGCGTAATCGCCGCGGCGGCGATCTACCCCGGAGGCAAACAATGGACGATGGCCGCGGGCGAAGGACCCCTTGCCCGCGTGCCGAATGCCGAGCGGTTCCTGTGGCCCCTGAAACCGTTTTCGGACGCCGCCGCTGTCGGCGTCGTGAACGTGGTCACCGACAGGACGGGAACGCCCCGGTTCGTGCCGTTGCTGTTTCGGGCCGGAGATCAGTTACAAGCGTCCTTCTCCTTGCGTGTCGCCGCCATGGCGGCGGGAGAGGACCCTGGAATTGCGCCCGATGATCTATCGCTGGACGGACGGTCGATCCGTACGGACATTGGTCACATCCTCCCTCTGACATTCTATGGCCCGCGCGGCACGATCCGCACGATCAGCGCCGCGACCGTGCTGGAGGGCCAATTCGATCCCGGCGCTATCCGGGGTCGAATTGTCCTGATAGGAGCGACCGCAACCGGCACCGGCGATGTCTTCCCGACACCGTTCGATCCCATACTGCCGGGCGTCGAGGTCATGTCGACGGCGATTGCCCATCTGATGACCGGCGACGGAATCGTGCGCGACCAGAACGTTCGCCTTGCAGACGCGGGCTTTGCAGTGGCGCTGCCCATGCTTCTTGTCGGCCTGTTGGCGTGGCGCCGAAACGCCATCGGCCTCGCGGCGGTCGCCGGCGTGGTCCTGATCTGGTTGGTGGTCAACATGACCGCTTTCCTGCACCATATCTGGCTGAGCGCCGCGCTGCCGATGACCGCTGCCATTCCGCCGGCAATCCTGTTTGGGGCAGCGCAGCTTTGGCTGGGCAGGAGCCGGGCCCAATATTTCGCCACGCAGAGCCAATTGCTTCAACGCGTTGAAGCCCCGGGACTGGGGGCATGGCTCGCCAAGCATGGCGACTTCCTCTCGGAACCCGTCCGGACAGAAGCCGCCATCCTGTTCATCGACCTGTCCGGCTTCACCGGACTGAGTGAAACATTGGGACCGAGCGCCACACGCGAACTCCTGAACAATTTTCACGCGTTGGTGGACGAAGAAGTGACAAGCTGCGGTGGCGTTGTCACGAGTTTCATGGGTGACGGCGCAATGATCCTGTTCGGCCTGCCGGAACCGGCGACAGACGACGCCTTCAATGCTGCCCGCTGTTGTGTCGGGCTCTCCAGCCGCACCAACGATTGGCTTGCCTCGTTGCCTGCGTCGACCGCATCCCGGATCGGCTTCAAGATTGGAGCGCATCACGGACCGATCGTGGCCTCTCGACTCGGCGGCGAAGGGCGTCAGCACATCGCGGCCATCGGCGACACCGTCAACGTTGCAAGTCGCTTGATGGAGATCGCTGCCGACCAGAATGCCGAAGTGGCGGTGAGTTACGAAATGCTTGAGGTCGCCGGTCGCGACTGCGCGTTGTTCAAATCCGGTGCTTTAAGAGGACCTGTGGAGACCCAGATCCGTGGGCGATCCAGCTCGCTCGCAATCTGGCTTTGGCAGAGTGCGCGGGCGCCGCAGTAGATCCGGCCCCGTGATCAATGGCGCGCCATCCATCCCTTCGCGCGGCGCGCACGCCAAAATGGTGCACCAAAGCAAGCCGTCCTCGATGTTCGACACCGCTGACGGAAGTAAGCCTGCAGCAGCTTTCGGCCTGCACGTAGCCCGCAATCAGGACTTCCGTCGCCCCTTCAGCCCCCGCGCAGCCTGTTCAATCGCTGCGCGGTCAGTGCCAAGCCTGTCTATCAACTCCTGCGCCTCGTCGCCCGATATGCCGGTGCGCACGGCCAGCTCCTCGACGGTCAGCACGTCGGTGCTGGCGATCTCCCGGGTTTGCGGCAGGGCGTCGTCTGCCGTCAGCGGCAAGGCGGCTTCACGGTCGATTTCGGCCTCGGCCCGGTGCCAGTGATGCTCGGGATCGCCACCGCCTTCGCGCTCCCAGATCTGGTAGGCGCGCTTCTGGATCTTCTCGTGCCGTTCGTCACCCATCGTCGTTCCTCCTTGGTGTCAGGGAAGAACGCCGCGATGATGAGATTGATCCAAAGAATTTGCGTGATCGGGGTGGGAGTGATCTGCAAGGTTGGCGCTCTACGGCGCCCCCCTCTGGCCTGCCGGCCATCTCCCCCACTTGTGGGGAGATTAGCGGCTTTGGCGCCCCGCCAGTTCTGCGAGGTTGAAGGTTGGCGACGGCCGAGGTGACGGCCAATCTCCCTCCTTGTGGGCGAGATGTCCGGCAGGACAGAGGGGGGCGCCGTGGAGCGCGACGGTGCAGGATGACTTCCCCCTCGCCTTGCCCTCAAACCGGCAGCGTCACCCTCATCGTCACGTCGTTCTCCGCCGCCAGAAGTCCACCATCTCCTTGTCGCGCTGGCGCTGCTGCAGATGGAGGGTCACCAGCCGGTCCAGCGAGAAGGCGCCGGCGCCTGCAATGGCCAGCACGAACATGCCGCCTGATATGGCCAGATCCTTTTCGAAATGCAGCAGCTCGTTCTGGCTGGCAAGATTGTTGTGGAACAGCGTGGCGGTTGCCAGACAAAAGAGGCCAAGGCCGACGGCGCCGAGGCGGGTGAGCAGGCCTGTTGCAACGGAGAGCCCTGCCCCGAGCTGCAGCGCGAGCGTGGCGACGAACAGTGGCAGGCCGATGCCTTGGGCGGCCATCGCCTTGGCGGCGCCGTCGAAATGGATGGCCAGTGTCACACCCTCATGCAGGAAGATGAAGGACATAAGCGGGCGGCCGGCAAGCAGGGTGACGTCCTTGAGGTGATATTTTGCGGCGAGCGTGTGCAGCTTCGCGGTGTGGTCGGTCAGTAGCATGGTCTGGCTCCGGAATTTAGCAATGGGCAGGCGCGGCGCACCGGTTGGGCGCGCGTGGGTGGCGCTGGTGGTTTGATGTCTGGGGGTCGGAGCCAGCCTGAGGGAAGCATGCCGGCTCCGGCTTTCTGGGCGCCGGCCACGGGCGCCCAACTGGGGTGGGTTGAGTTGAGGTCGGCGCCAAGGCCCCCTCATCCGGCCGCTTCGCGGCCACCTTCTCCCCGTTGGGGAGAAGAGGAAAGCGTCGGCGCAGGCCGCCTCCTCTCCCCTCGGGGAGAGGTCGGATTGCCCGAATTGCCCTTGCAATTCGGTTTGGCAATCCGGGTGAGGGGGAATTTGCGCTGCGGCCCTACTGCGTCACCTTGGTGTCAATCGCCTTTTGCAAATCGTCGAGTTCCTCGCAGCCGGCGGGGCACAGCTTCTGCAGCGAGGCCAGTTGTTCGTTGGCCTTGGCCATGTCGCCGGTCTCGACATAGAGCTCGCCCAGATATTCGCGGGCGGCCTTGTGGTCGGGCTTCAGCTCCAGCGCCTTGTTGTAGTAGGTCAGCGCGGTAGTGAAGTCGCCGGTCTTGCGCAGCGTGAAGCCGAGTAGATTGTAGACGTCGGCCTGCTGGTTGTCCTGTGCGAGGTCACGCAGGTCGGCCAGTGCGCCCTTGTAATCCTTGACGGCGATCTTGGCCTGGACGGCGGTTAGGTCGGGCGCGTCAGTGCCTTCGATGTCGTCGACGGCAAAAGCCGGCATGACGGTCGCTGCGGGAACCACGGTCAGCACCGCGATGGCGCCGAGCAGGCCGAAGAGGGCGTTTCTGCCCAGACAGTATTGTTTCATTGTCTTTCTCGCTTTGGTTGGGAGCTCGCGCTCAGATCTGGACTGGAGTGAAACCGTAGGCATTGCCGTCCTTGACGAAGACGCCGGTGCCCGGGAACGGGAAGTGCGAACCGGAAATGCGGATGTTGTCGGCGATCACCCGGTCGATGATCTTGTGGCGGGTCGTGATCGCCGTCGGCCCGTCCTGGTCGTAGCCGCCCTGCCACTCCGGATGCGGCGCCAGAAGGGCCGGCACATACATGGTGTCGGCCGAGATCATCAGCTGTTCCTTGCCGGAGTTGGCGAGGTAGACCGAATGGCCCGGCGTATGGCCGGGCGCTGCGATGATCTGGATGCCGGGCACGACTTCGGCGCCGTCCTCGACCAGCTTCCAGTTCTTCCATTTCGGAAAGTTTTCGGCGATGCGCTTGCCCGCCGGCTTGCGGCCTTCGGGCAGCTTGGCCAGCCGGCTGGGGTCGGTCCACCAGTTGTATTCGGTGGCGTTGACGATCAGCTCGGCATTGGGGAACACCGGCGCATTGGTGCCCTTTTCCATCAGGCCCCAGACATGGTCGGGGTGGAAATGCGAAATCATGATGGTGTCGATCGCCTTGTAGTCGATGCCGGCGGCAGCCATGTTGGCCGGCAAATGCGTGGCATTGGTCTGCCACTGGCCGACGCCGGAGCCGGCATCCATCATGATGAGCTTGCCGTTCATCTTGAGCACGACGACGGTGAGCGGGATCGGCATGAAGTCGGTGGTCAGGCCAGCCTTGGCGAGTGCTGCCTTGGTGTCGTCGACCGAGACATCCTTGATGAAGGCCGGATCGTGGGGCTTGCGCCAGATGCCGTCATAGATGGCGGTGACCTCGATGTCGCCGACCTTGTATTTGTAGAAGCCGACCGCCGGCTCGACCGGTGTTTCGGCGAAGGCGGGGCGAGTGAATTCCAGCTTTCCGGCAAGGCCGAAGGCGGCTGCCGCGAGCGTGGTTCCAAGCAATGTGCGACGTGTCATGCTGAACATGGTGATTTCCTCTTGTGAGTGGTGTCCGAAGTCGCGGAAGAGAGATGACGGAGAGCGCTGGCTCCCCGTCCTGATCGGTTGAGGCGGCGGCGCGGATCCGGCGCCGGCGCCCATGACTCAGCGGCCCCAGATGCTGTCGCGGTTGTGCCGGTCAATGATGTCCTGCACCGAGCCCTGGCTCGGCCCGGTCGTCACCTTGGTGTCGACGCTGTCCTGGTGTGCTGTGTAGGGAATTGACGCCGTGGCATTGGTGTCCACGGAAGGCTGGCCGGCCTTGTTGGTGAAGTGGTCGCTGCCGGCAAAGGCAGCGCTCGAGGCAAGCAGCATCGCAGCCACGCTGAAAGCGAGCTTGGTCATGTCCAAAATTCCTTGTTTCGTCTCTTTGGGTCGCGGGCTGGAATGGCCCCGCTGATAACAAGACCCGGAAGGGCCGTGCTTTATTCCCCGGTGCGGTGAGATTTTTTTGGAAGGGGAGAAATCAGGGCAGACGCTGGGCCGGATCAGGCGCGCTTGCGGCGCCTAGGCAGTTTCGCCGAACCGTCAGGGCGCTATTCCGCCGCCTCGGCATAGTGCTGCGGCACATAATTGAGGATCGGCCCGAGCCAGCGCTCGACCTCGGCCAGGGGCATGTCCTTGCGGCGGGCATAGTCCTCGACCTGGTCGCGCTCGACCTTGGCGACGCCGAAATAATAGCTTTCGGGGTGGGCGAAATAGAGGCCGGATACTGACGATCCCGGCCACATCGCATAGCTCTCAGTCAGGCTGACGCCGGCATTACGCTCGCCGTCGAGCAACCGGAATAGCGTTGCCTTTTCGGTATGGTCGGGCTGCGCGGGATAGCCGGGCGCCGGGCGGATGCCGCGATAGGGTTCGCCGATCAGATCGTCGGGCGCGAGCGCCTCGTCGGCCGCATAGCCCCAGAATTCCTTGCGCACCTTCTCGTGCATGCGCTCGGCAAACGCTTCGGCGAAACGGTCGGCCAGCGCCTTGACCATGATCGAGGAGTAATCGTCATTGGCGCGCTCGAAGCGCTCTGCGATCGCCACTTCCTCGATGCCTGCGGTGACGATGAAGCCACCGATGTAATCAGGCTTGCCGATCTCGGGCGGCGCGACGAAATCCGACAGCGCGACATTGGCCTTGCCGTCGCGCTTGGTCAGCTGCTGGCGCAGCGTGAAGAAGGTCGCCAGCTCCTGCGAGCGTGCCTCGTCCGTGAAAAGCCTTATGTCGTCGTCGACAGTGTTGGCCGGCCAGAAGCCGATGACGCCGCGCGGCGCGAACCACTTTTCGGCGATGATTTTCTCCAGCATCGCCTGCGCATCCTCGAACAGCTGGCGCGCGGCGGGGCCTTGCGCCTCGTCTTCGAGGATCTTGGGATAGCGCCCCTTCATCTCCCAGGTCTGGAAGAACGGCGTCCAGTCGATGTAGCGCGCAAGCTCCTTCAGGTCCCAGTTGTCGAACACCTTTATGCCCGTGAAGGACGGCTTCGGCGGCTGGTAGGCGGACCAGTCGACCTTGTGCGCATTGGCCCTCGCCTTGGCGAGCGGCAGCCGCTGCTTGTCGGCTTCCGAGCGGGCATGCGCGTCGGCGACCTTCTTGTACTCGGCCCGCACCGCGTCGACATAGCCGGCCTTGCCGTCGTTCGACAGCAGCGCCGATACCACGCCGACCGCGCGGCTGGCGTCGGCGACATAGACCGTCTGCCCCTTGGCGTAGCGCGGGTGGATCTTCACTGCGGTATGTACGCGGCTGGTCGTGGCGCCGCCGATCAGCAGCGGGATATCAAACCCCTCGCGCTCCATCTCGGCGGCCATGTGCGCCATCTCGTCCAGCGACGGCGTGATCAGGCCGGACAGGCCGATGATGTCGACGTTCTGCTCGCGCGCCGTCTGCAGGATCTTGGCCGCCGGCACCATGACGCCGAGATCGATGATCTCGTAATTGTTGCAGGCAAGTACGACACCGACGATGTTCTTGCCGATGTCATGGACATCGCCCTTCACCGTCGCCATCAGAATTTTGCCCGCCGTCTGGCGCTCGCCATTGTCGATGCCATTGGCGGCGTTGGCCAGTTTTTCCGCCTCCATGTGCGGCAGCAATCCGGCCACCGCCTGTTTCATCACCCGCGCTGATTTCACCACTTGCGGCAGGAACATTTTTCCCGCGCCAAACAGGTCGCCGACGACATTCATGCCGGCCATCAGCGGGCCTTCGATGACATGCAGCGGACGCTCGGCGGCAAGCCTCGCTTCCTCGGTGTCGGCGTCGATGAATTCGGTGATGCCGTTGACCAGCGCGTGCGAAATGCGCCCTTCGACCGGCAGCTCGCGCCAGGCGAGATCGCGCTCCTTGCCCTCCTTGCCGGCGGCGCCCTTGAAACGCTCGGCGATCTCCAGCATGCGCTCGGTGGCGGTGCCGCCGGCCCTGGGTGCGCGGTTGAGCACGACATCCTCGCAGGCCTCGCGCAGCTCCGGCTCGATCGTGTCGTAGACAGCGAGCTGGCCGGCATTGACGATGCCCATATCCATGCCGCGCTGGATGGCGTGGTAGAGGAAGACGGCGTGCATGGCCTCGCGCACCGGCTCGTTGCCGCGGAATGAGAAGGACAGGTTCGACACGCCGCCGGAGATATGGACATGCGGCAAGGTGTCGGTGATCTCGCCGGTGGCCTCGATGAAGTCGACGCCGTAATTGTCGTGCTCCTCGATGCCGGTGGCGACCGCGAAGACATTGGGGTCGAAGACGATGTCTTCGGGCGGGAAGCCGGCCTGCTCGGTGAGAAGTTTGTAGGCGCGGGTGCAGATTTCGACCTTGCGCGCCTTGGTGTCGGCCTGGCCGGCCTCGTCGAAGGCCATGACGACCACCGCCGCGCCATAGGCGCGCACCAGCCTGGCATGATGCAGGAACGCTTCTTCGCCTTCCTTCATCGAGATCGAATTGACCAGCGGCTTGCCCTGCACGCATTTCAGGCCGGCCTCGATGATTTCCCATTTCGAACTGTCGACCATGACAGGCACACGCGCGATGTCGGGCTCGGCGGCGATCAGGTTGAGATACTCGACCATCGCCTTCTTCGAATCGATCAGGCCTTCGTCCATGTTGATGTCGATGATCTGCGCGCCATTGGCGACCTGGTCGCGCGCCACGTCGAGCGCGGGAACATAGTCGCCCGCCGTGATCAGCTTTCTGAACCTGGCCGAGCCGGTGACGTTGGTGCGCTCGCCGACATTGACGAAGGGAATCTCGTCGGTCAGCGTGAACGGCTCCAGCCCGGACAGCCGCATCTTGCGCGCGATCTCGGGAATGGGGCGCGGCGGGTATTTCTTCACCGCCTCGGCGATGGCGCGGATGTGCTCCGGCGTCGAGCCGCAGCAGCCGCCGACGACATTGACCAGCCCTTCCCGCGCGAAATCCTCGATCTGCGCGGCCATGAATTCCGGGCTCTCGTCATAACGGCCGAATTCGTTGGGCAGGCCGGCATTCGGATAGGCGCAGACGAAGGTGTCGGCGACGCCGGATATTTCGGCCAGATGCGCGCGCATCGCGTTGGCGCCGAGCGCGCAGTTGAGGCCGATGGTGAAGGGACTCGCATGGCGCACCGAGTGCCAGAAGGCGGTCGGCGTCTGGCCCGACAGGGTTCGGCCGGAGAGATCGGTGATGGTGCCGGAAATCATCACCGGCAGGCGCACGCCCTTCTCGAGAAAAATCTCGTTGCAGGCGAAGATCGCCGCCTTGGCGTTCAGCGTGTCGAAGATGGTCTCGATCAGGATGATGTCGGCGCCGCCGTCGATGAGGCCGCGCAGCTGCTCGCCATAGGCCAGGCGCAGATCGTCGAAGGTCACGGCGCGATAACCGGGATTGTTGACGTCGGGCGACATCGAGGCGGTGCGGTTGGTCGGCCCGAGCGCGCCGGCGACGAAGCGGCGCTTGCCGTCTTCCTGCTCGGCCCGAATGGCGGCGCGCCGCACCAGCCGCGCGCCGTCGCGGTTCAGCGCGTAGACGGCATCCTCCATGCCGTAATCGGCCTGGGCGATGGACGTCGACGAAAACGTGTTGGTCTCGAGAATGTCGGCGCCGGCGATGGCGTACTGATAGTGGATCTCTTCGATCGCTGCGGGCTGGGTCAGGATCAAGAGGTCGTTGTTGCCCTGCTGATGGCAGGCGCAGCCGGCGAAAGCCTCGCCGCGAAAATGCTCCTCGTCGAAGCCGAGGCCCTGGATCTGCGTGCCCATGGCGCCGTCGAGGATGAGAATGCGTTCGCGCGCCGCCGCGGTGAGCGCCGCAAGCACTTCCGAACCGTCGGGCATTGCCGCGACGGGGCCGAACAAATCGTCCAGCGATGCAGAATTCTGCGACATTTTTTATCCTTGAGGCGACAACCATCACATAAGGATATCTTTATGTCAATATACGGGTTGTCACAGCCTGACGGCGTCGACAGCAAACTAGGGCTACGCCTTCCTATTCCCCCACCACGTCCCGATACACTCTCACCTCGCCATCCTGGCCGCGAATGCGCCAGTCCTGCCCGTCCCGCCCCTCAATATGGCATAGCCCGAGCGGCACCTTGCCGCCGCCTTCCGGGAGGTCCAGCACATAGACGGGATTGCAGATGCCCGACAGGCGGGCGCGCAGCGCGCCGGCCAGCACCTGTCCCTCGGCAATAGTGGTGCGCCGATGCGCCATGCCGCGCGCGAGGTCGCCGTGATGCAGGTAATAGGGCTTCACCCCCAGGCGATACATCAGTTCGCGACAGAGTTCTTCCAGCACCTCGACCGTGTCGTTGACGCCCTTGAGCAGGACGCTCTGGTTGAGCAGCACGAAGCCCGCCTGGCGCATGGTGCGACAGGCCTGTTCGGTGGCTGGCGTGATCTCCCGCGCGTGGTTGAAATGGGTGACGATGGTGACCATCAGCCGGCCCTGCAAGGCGCCAACCAGCCCCGGCGTGATCCGCGCCGGCAGCACAACGGGCACGCGGGTGTGCACGCGCAGCAGCCGCACATGCGCGATCGTCTCGATGCGGGCGCGGATTTCGGCCAGCGCCTTGTCCGGCAGCGACAGCGGATCGCCGCCGGTCAGGATCACCTCGCGGATTTCGGTGTGAGCTTCGATATAGGCAAAAGCATCTTCGAGCGCTTCGCGCGTGTAGCCACGACCGATCGACGTCAGAGACTCCTTGCGGAAGCAGAAGCGGCAATAGACCGCGCATTGGTAGGTCGGGAACAGCAGCACGCGGTCGGCGTGGCGGTGTGTCAGTCGCGGCACGGGGCTGAAGGCATGGTCGGCGATCGGATCGTCGAGCTCGCCCTCCGTGTCCACCAGCTCATCCGGCGACGGAATGACCTGCGCGCGGATGGGGTCAGCGGGATCGTTCCAGTCGATCAGGTCGAGATAGGTTTTGGGGGCACGCACCTTGTGCCGCACGGCCGCCTCCTGCGCCGCCGCCCGCTCAGCAGGCGACAGCGGCAGCGAAGCGAGATCGCGGACATGGCGGACGCCGGCGCGGACGTCGTCCTGCCAGGCGGTGTCGGCATCGGCGGTTTTGAGGTTGGCGTCTGTGGTCATCGGAGGTCTCGGAGCAGCAATTTGGGCGGAGCTATCGGCCGGTTGAGGGAGTTGGTCAACCATCTGTTGCCGCCGACGTTGATCCGCAGAGTTCCCGCCGACCTCAGAGGCTGACGCTGCCCCTCATTGCCCTGCCGGGCATTTCTCCCCGTAAAACGGGGAGAAAGTGGCTAATCCCGACTTTCGCCGCAATCGACCGGCGTAGCGATTTCGGGCAATCTGACGGATAAGGCGCTCCATGGGGAGATGGGCGCTGCCAGGGAGGACTGCCATGAGCAAAAGACCGCGCTATGAGGATGCCGTTCAGCGCTTTCGCATCGAGGACGAGATCGCCCGGTTGCATGGCAACCCTGCAACCGGCATCAATGCCTATGTCGAATGCTGCGGCCGCTACACCGGTGAAAACCGGCTGGCGCTGCGTGCGATCTCGGCCGGCGGCGAACTGCGAGAATTCAGCTTCGACGATCTCGCCGACATGTCGGGTCGCGCCGCCAGTGTGCTCAAGGCTGCCGGCGTCGGTCCTGGCGATGTCGTCGCCGGCATGCTGCCGCGCATCCCCGAACTGGTGGCGCTCATCCTCGGCACATGGCGCATTGGCGCGGTCTACCAGCCGCTGTTCACCGCCTTCGGCCCGAAGGCCATCGAACACCGTCTCGGCTATAGCGGTGCGAAGATCGTGGTGACCAATCCGGCCAATCGCGGCAAGCTCGACGAGGTCGAGACACCAGCGCAAATCGCGACCATTCTTGGCCCCGGCGAGGCGCTGCCGGAAGGCGACATCGATTTCCGCGCCGCCGTTGCGGCCGCCTCGCCCGACTGCCAGCCGGTGATGCGCAAGGGCGACGGCCTGTTCATGATGATGTCGACCTCCGGCACGACAGGCCTGCCCAAGGGCGTGCCGGTGCCGTTGCGGGCGCTGCTGGCCTTCGGCGCCTATATGCGCGATGCGATCGGCTCGCTGCCCGACGACATCTTCTGGAACATCGCCGATCCCGGCTGGGCCTCCGGCCTCTACTACGCCATCACCGGGCCTTTGCAGCTCGGCATCGCCACGACCTTCTATGAAGGCGCCTTCAACGCCAAAAGCACCTACGACATCATCGAGCGGCTCGGCGTCACCAGCCTCGCCGGCTCGCCGACCGCCTATCGCCTGCTTGTGGCGGAAGGGCCTGAGGCTGCCGCTCGTGTAAAAGGCAGGCTGCGCGTGGTGAGCAGCGCCGGCGAGCCGCTCAATCCGGAAGTGATCCGTTGGTTCGACGCCAATCTCGCCGCCCCCATCCATGACCATTACGGCCAGACCGAAAACGGCATGATGGTGAACAACCATCATGGGCTCTCGCATCTCGTGCGCGCGGGCTCGGCCGGTTTTGCCATGCCCGGCTACCGCATGGTGGTGCTCGACGAGGCCGGCAACGAGCTCGGCCCCAACCAGCCCGGTATCCTTGCCGTCGACATTGGCAGATCGCCGCTGCGCTGGTTCAAGGGTTATCATCAGGCCGAGACGCTGGCGATATCAGGCGGCTACTACCGCACCGGTGACACGGTGGAGTATGAGCCGGACGGTTCGGTGTCCTTCATCGGCCGGGCCGACGATGTCATCACCTCGGCCGGCTACCGCATCGGCCCGTTCGATGTCGAAAGCGCGCTGATCGAGCATCCGGCGGTCAACGAAGCGGCCGTCGTCGGCGTGCCCGATCCGCAGCGCACCGAGATCGTCAAGGCCTTCGTGGTGCTGGCACCGGCCTACAAGGGCAACCCGAAGCTCGCCGAAGAGCTTGCCCAACACGTCAAGAAGCGGCTCTCGGCGCATTCCTATCCGCGCGAGGTCGAGTTCGTCACCGAGCTGCCGAAGACGCCGAGCGGCAAGATCCAGCGGTTTTTGCTGAGGAAGGCGGAGGTGGAGAAGCGCAAAGTGTGATTGGGCGCCAATCTCCCCCCTTGAGGGGGAGATGTCGCCGAAGGCGACAGAGGGGGTCGCCGCGCGTGAAGCGCTAACGTCGTCTCGCGCTGCAAAAGGAGTCAGCGCTTCACGCGCGGCGACCCCCTCTGGCCTGCCGGCCATCTCCCCCTCAAGGGGGGGAGATCTGCAGCTCCGACGCGGTCTTTTTTCGGCCCAATGTTGTCATGTATCCTTGGAATCGAACGTAGAGCGGGTTTTAAATCATGCGGTTGATGTGGACGTTTCTGTTCGCGCTCGTCAGCAGCGTGGCTTTCGCGGCCTCGCCGGAGGATGACTATATCGCCGCGCGCGACAAGGCGATTGCGGCCATCGCGGCGCTGAACAACGCGAACACGGCAATCGAAACCATCGACGCCCAGAACGAGAAGGCGCTGGCCGACCTGCAACAGCGTCTTTCCGGCATTATCGGCCCCTTGGCTGTCAAGGATTTTCCGGCAACCGGCACGATCAATATCGAAAGCCTCAGCGACTCCGACATCGGCTACGGCATGCTCGATGGGCTGCGATACACCAAAGGCGACGACGGCCCCACCTTGGTGGCAACGACGCGAGGGCTGCTCGAGCGCTGGCTCCAGGCCAAAGCCGCCGAGACCGACGAGAGTTTCAAACTGCCTGCAAGCATCGATGAGGCGCTGAAGCTCGATGCTTTCTATACCCAGGCGATCAACAGCGACGCCGCCTTTGAAGGGACGCTCGACTTTCCGCTGAAGACACCTCAAGGCGCCGACATTGCCTTCGCACGGCTCGGCGGCTGGACGCAGGACGTCGGACCGATCTACGAGCAGGAAGTCATCGTTACGCTCGTCAAAGGCAAGAGCGTCATGATCGCAGCGGCGCCGGCGGCCCCTGCCGTCCCGAAGATCGCCGCCTGCGACGCCGTCTGGGCGGCTGCGGATGCCGCCGCGCAGAAATTCCAGGAGGCCTACCAGGCTTCGGACCTCAAGGACGAAAAAGCGTTCGATGCCTCCAACGCCGCCTGGGACAAGGGCGACAGCGACTATCGCGCCTGCATGGGCCAGCATCTGCCGGCAGACCCGGCCTTCCCGGCGCTGCTCGCCCAGGCGCAGGCGCTGGCCGATCAGATGGCGGGAAAATAGGCTCCCTGACCGGCCCTGCGCTGCAAGATCGGTCGGCTTTTTTCGATTTAGGATGCGAAGATTCCGTGCCGCCACCCGATGCCGCTTGCGCAATTCATTGTTCAGCGAACCGCTCTGGATCTTGTCTTGTCGCAGGGCACTCAGCTTTCGCACCCATGCTGACAACCAAGATCTCAACGTTTATTCTCAGGGTCGCCTTGAAGTTCAAATTTAAACTTTAGCTACTATGGTCGACGGACGGACTACTGTACTGGAAAGGTATCCAAATCGAATTGGCAGGAGCGAGGTTCAATCCCGGCCGGGTGAAACGGGCCATTTTTTCTTCCGCCAACTTGCCGGCGGCGATCGCCTTTGTTGTGCTTCTCGTCTGTGGCCTGGTTGCCGACCAGAGGAACAGAGAGGTCTCCGATCAGTTGGCGCGCGCTGACGTCCTGGCCAAGGTCAACATCATACGCGCCAAGCTCGAAGGCAACATTACCGGCAATCTCCAGCTGGTTCAGGGCCTCGTTTCGGCGATCGTTACCGAGCCCTATATGGGCCAGCAGAGATTTGCTGCGCTCGCCCGCAATTTGTTTGAGCAGAAATCGCAACTGCGCGATATTGCCGGCGCGCCCGATCTCGTCATCACGCTGATATACCCGCTGGAAGGCAATGAGAAAGCCATCGGGCTGGACTACCGCAAGACCGAGGCGCAACGGATGGCTGCGCTTCGGGCCCGCGACCATCGCGCGCTGGTGCTCGCCGGGCCGGTCAAATTGGCGCAAGGCGGACGTGGCTTCATCGGCCGTATCCCTGTCTTCGTGCCGACGGCGGGTGGCGGTGACCGTTTTTGGGGAATTGTCTCGGCCGTGATCGATATCGATCGGCTCTACAGCGCGAGCGGACTGACCGACCCTGACCTGGATATCGAAGTGGCGCTCATCGGCAAGGATGCGCTGGGGGGTGGTGGCGAACTCTTCTTCGGCGGCGACAATGTCGTGGCCGGCAATCCGGTGACGGCGGAGGTGCAACTGCCTTCAGGCTCCTGGCAGATTTCGGCCATACCGAGGGGCGGCTGGCCGACCGCTCCGAAAAATGAGTGGCTGCTGTGGACGCTCATGGGGCTCGCCGGCGCGCTGGTGGTGCTGCCGATCCTCGTGGCCGGACGTCTTTTCGGTGAACGACAGAAAAATGACGCCGAATTGAGGCGCCTGTCCAGGCGTCTGGAACTGGCATTGGAGGCCTCGGGGATAGGCGTGTGGGAGCACGACCTCGCCAGCAACGAGCTCGTATGGGACGACCGCATCAACGAAATCTATGGCAAGCCCGCCGACGGAAAGACCCGCGGCTATGACGACTGGGCGCTGGCGATCCATCCTGAAGACTTCGAGCGGGCGAAAGCGGACTTCGATTCGGCTGCCGCGACACACGGCCCCTACTCTTCGCAGTATCGGATACTGCGACCGGACGGCAGCATTCGCCATGTCCGCACGCGCGCCAGTTTCTTCCAGGACATCAACGGCGGATCAAAAATGATCGGCGCTGAGTGGGACGTGACCTGGGATGTGCTGCTCAACGAGAATCTCGTGCGCGAACGTGGCCTTTCAGAATCGAAGAATGCCGAACTGAGTATGGCCAAGGCCCGCATCGAGCATGTCGCGCTGCACGATTCGCTGACCGGCCTGCCCAACCGTCGGTATCTGGACGAGATGCTTGCCGAAAACCACGAGGCCGAGGGCCGCGCTGCATTGCTGCATCTCGACCTTGACCGCTTCAAACAGATCAACGACACGCTCGGCCACGCAGCGGGCGATGCATTGCTGGTGCATGCTTCGAAAGTCATCAAGGCCAGCGTCGGTGGTGCCGATTTCGTTGCGCGCATCGGCGGCGACGAGTTTGTCGTGCTGAGCCATGGACGCGACGACAAGGATCTCGCCGCGCTTGCCGACCACATCATCGACGCCATGCGCCAGCCGGTCGACTATCTGGGTCACCAGTGCCGGTTCGGCGTAAGCATCGGCATTGCAGCCAACAGCGGCGTCGATGCCAAACAGCTGCTCGTCAACACCGATCTCGCGCTGTACAGGGCGAAAGGCCGTGGCCGCAACCGCTACGAGTTTTTCAACGAAGAGCTGCAGAGCGAGATCGTTCGGACCAAGCAGACCGCCGACGAGATTCTGGGCGGACTCGAGCGGAACGAATTCGTCGTCTACTACCAGCCGCAGTTCGACGCCAGGACGCTGGAGATCGTCGGCGTCGAGGCGCTGTCGCGTTGGGACCATCCGCAACGCGGCATGCTGACCCCCGACGCCTACATCAAGGTGGCTGAAGAACTCAATGTCGTGGCGCTTATCGACCGCACTGTCCTGACGCAGGCGCTTGATGATTTCGAGCGCTGGTCGCGTAGCCACCTCAACATCCCGCGCGTGTCGGTCAACGTCTCCGCCAGGCGCCTGGAGGACAAGGACCTGATCAAGGGTTTGCGCAAGCTTGCCATCAAGAAAGGGACCGTGTCGTTCGAACTGGTGGAGTCCATTTTCCTCGACGAAAACGACGAACTGGTCACCTGGAACATCGAGCACATAAAGGGGCTCGGTATCGACATCGAGATCGACGATTTCGGCACCGGACATGCCTCGATCGTCTCGCTCCTGAAGTTGCGGCCGCGTCGGCTCAAGATCGATCGCCAGCTGGTCACACCCATCACCAGCTCAACCGCGCAGCGGCAGCTGGTGTCGTCCATCATCGACATCGGCAAGTCGCTCGGTATCGAAGTGATCGCCGAGGGCGTCGAGACGATGGAGCACGCCCAGATCCTGAAGGAGCTTGGCTGCGATATCCTGCAAGGCTTCCTGTTCGGCTACCCGATGGACGCAAAAGCCTTCAAGGCGTTCGCCCAGTCCCGCAAATGGCTGGCGGCGAGCTGACAAACCCTGCTTGACGCAATTGCGGACGAGACCCCGTCTTCCTGAAATGACTGAGCTGCGCAGCCCCGCCCCCTCGGCCCGATGCCGTCATCCCCGTGGAATTGTTTCGCACCTGTTCGGAAGAATTCGGAACAATTCGTACGGGTTTTGAGACGCTGGCTCGAAGCGCCCCCACTCTGTGGCCAGCCGTCATGCCGACGGTGCAGAAACAGGGAGAGCGCCATGGACGCCGTTACGTCGATTCGAGACACCGAAAAGGATCTGGCCATCAGCAAGCAGGCAGCCTACGAGCCGCTTTTCAAGCGGCGCGGGCCGCCGCGCTTTGAGAATTTCGGGCAGGAGCGGCAATATCGAAAGGAACGGCTTGCCGCGGGTTTCCGCATCTTCGCGGCGCTGGGGTTCAGTGAAGGCGTCGCCGGACATATTACGGCCCGCGATCCGGAATTCACCGACACGTTCTGGGTCAATCCGTTCGGCATGCATTTCGCGCATGTCACCGTCGCGGATCTTATCCGCGTCGACGGCGCCGGCGATGTGGTCGAGGGCACGATGCCGGTCAATGTCGCCGCGTTCGCCATCCATCATCAGATCCATGCCGCGCGGCCGGATGTGGTGGCGGCCGCGCACGCCCATTCGATCTATGGCAAGGCGTGGTCGGCGGTCGGCCGGTTGCTCGACCCGATCACGCAGGACGCCTGCGCCTTCTATGAGGATCACGTCTTCTTCGACGACACGCGGGTGCTGGTCACGGAGGCCAGCGAGGCAGCGCGGATCGCCGAGAGCCTCGGCGGCCACAAGGCGGCGATCCTGCGCAATCACGGTCTGCTCACGGTTGGCCAGACCGTCGACGAGGCGGTCTGGTGGTTCATCTCGATGGAACGCTGCTGCCAGGCGCAGTTCCTCGCCGAGAGCGTGGGCACGCCGCTCCAGGTAGACCCGGAAAACGCCCGCGCCACCCGCGCCGTGAACGGGACGGCGCAGGCCGGCTGGTTTCAATGCCAACCGCTGCATGACCGCATCCTCAGGCAACAGCCTGATCTACTTGGATAGGTTCGCGTGCCCGCACCTGGCCAACGAAGGCATGATCGTCAGCCCGCAACGTCGGGTCCATTCACGATCAGCCTTTTGGCTGCGGCGGCCGCAGCGGTGCAATAGTTTCGGTCGCCGTGGATCAGGATCATGACCATCGCACCCTCGACAAGCAGGAGCAATTCGCGTGCCCGCTCACCCGGCGATGCCACCTTCGCTTCGGCGAGAAGGGTTGCCAGATGCTGTTCCATCAAAGCTTTGTGCTGGCGCGCCATCGAGCGTGCGGGATGCCCCGAGAGATCGGCAAGCTCGATTGCCAGCCGGGTGAACCCCGACCCCGCCCAGCGTGGCTTGGCCGACCATGTTGCCAGTCCACCGAAGAGCTTGTCGACCAGTTTCTCCGGACCACCTGACAGGTCGATGCCGTAGGTCTGGAACTCGGCGAAAGCCCGTTCATGCTGTGAGGCAAGCACCGCGGTCAGCAACGCGTCCTTGCTGTCGAAGTGATAGTAGAGCGTCTTCTTGGTGACGCCGGCGGCGCTTGCGATCTCATCCATGCCGACGCGAAAGAATCCCCGGCGGCGAAAGAGCTTGTACGCCGCCTGCAATATCACTGGCCTGGTGTGGTCGGACGATCTGGGCACGGGGCTGAGGCCGATGAATGTATACTCGCTAGTGAGTTTACATCCGCGCGGTCGCGACATTCAATGGACCAGCAATTCCTAATATTCATTGGGAGGCGACGATGGACAGGGTGACCACCGCAATACATGATCTTGGACAAACCGATGAGGCCGCTGGGTTTCGCGACCGGGCCAAGGCGCAACCGGCCCCGTTGCCGCTGAAGACCATGACCTGCATCGAGGACCTGCGGCAGGCGGCTCGCCGCCGCGTTCCCCGAGCCTTTTTTGACTATGTCGAGGCCGGCGCCTATTCCGGACAGACGCTGCGCGCCAACAGTGCCGATCTGGAGCGCATAACGTTCCGCCAGCGCGTGCTGGTCGACGTATCACAACGCGACACGGCAACGAAGATCCTCGGCGAGAAGGCCGCGCTGCCGATCGCGCTGGCGCCGATCGGCATTGGCGGGATGCAGTGGGCCGATGGGGAGATTCTCGCTTGCCGCGCCGCACATGCCGCCGGTGTCCCCTACACGCTCGGCACGATGGCGATCTGCTCGATCGAGGACGTTGCCGAAGCGGTCGAGAAGCCGTTCTGGTTCCAACTCTATGTGATGAAGGACCGTGGGTTCGTGCGCTCGCTCATCGAGCGGGCGCTCGCTGCTCGCTGCAGCGCGCTGGTGCTGACCGTCGATCTGCAGGTGCTGGGACAGCGCCACGCCGACGTCAGGAATGGGCTGTCGGTTCCGCCGGCGTTGAAAGTGCGAAATCTTCTCGACATGGCGAGCAAGCCCGCCTGGGCCTGGCGGATGCTCAATGCCAAGCGCTGGACGTTCGGCAATCTCGCCGGCCATGTGAAAGGCGAGCAAGGCGTCAAGGAACTCGCGGACTGGGTGTCGCATCAGTTCGACCCCACGCTCAACTGGAATGACGTCGAGTGGATCAGGAGCATCTGGCCAGGCAAGCTGATCATCAAGGGTATTCTCGACGCGGACGATGCGCGCACCGCCAGCAAGGTCGGCGCAACCGCGATCGTAGTGTCCAATCATGGCGGCCGGCAGCTGGATGGTGCGCCATCAACGATCTCCAAGCTGCCGAAAATCGTTGAAGCGGTGGGCTCGCAAACCGAAGTGCTGTTCGACGGCGGCGTTCGGTCCGGCCAGGATGTGATGCGCGCGCTCGCCCTTGGCGCCAGAGGCTGCCTGGTCGGGCGAGCCTATATCTATGGCCTTGGTGCCGGTGGAGAGGCCGGTGTGGCGACTGCCATTGAGATCCTTCGCAAGGAACTGTCCGTCACAATGGCACTGACAGGCACAAGAAGCATCGACGAAGTCGACGAGCGGGTGCTGAACTAGCCCAGCCCGGTTGGATGGCGGCCTACGCCTCGTGCGTCTGCTTGCCAGCCATGCCGTGGGGCGCCTCTGTTGCCTGGGCACAGCGCGTCCGGCAGGCGATGTAATCGGACATGTAGCGGTCGAGAGCGGCGCGGAATTCTTCTTCGCGTGGGCGCGGTCTGCTCACCGGGGCCGGCTGGCTGGTCTGAGTCTCAAACCCGGTACGGTCGAAAGCAATTGCGGACATTTTCAGCTCTCCTGTCTCAAAACGTGGTGACAGGATGAGCCGGGCGCCCGGCTCGGTCGCGGGCACATGCCCGAATACTTCCGAAAAGCTCCGAAAAGATGCTAGTTTGCATCATGGTGGGGAAGCGTTTTGCCTTCGGCCAGTTCGAGCTCAACCCGGAGGCGGGAACGCTGCTCCGGCAGGGCCTGCCTGTTCCCGTCGGCTATCGCGGCGTGCTGCTGCTGGCAGCGCTGGTGGAGCGGCCGGGCGAGGTGCTCTCCAAGGCCGAGCTGATGGACGCGGCGTGGCCGCAAGCGGCGGTCGAGGAAAGCAACCTCTCGGTCCAGATCGCGTCACTGCGGAAGCTGCTTGGATCGGGGGCCGACGATGCCGAGTGGATCGCGACCATCCCCCGGATCGGCTACCGCTTCGGCGGCGCGGTGGATTGCCTCGACGCGGCCGCCGCCGCACCCGATACTGCCGAGGCCGGCCCGTCCATCGCCGTGCTGCCCTTCGCCAATCTCAGTGACGACGCTGAGCAGCAATATTTCGGCGACGGCCTCGCCGAGGATATCATCACCCGCCTGGCGCGGCTGCGCTGGCTGTTCGTCTCGGCCCGCAACTCATCGTTCACCTATGGCGGCAAGGCGGTCGACGTGAAGCAGATCGGGCGTGAGCTCGGCGTGCGCTATGTGCTCGACGGAAGCGTTCGCCGCTCAGGGCAGCGCCTGCGCATCAACGCCAGGCTGAGCGATGCCGACGCCGGGCGCCAGATCTGGGCCGAGCGTTATGATGCCGAGATCGCCGACTTCTTCGCGCTGCAGGATGAGATCGCCCAAAGCGTGATTGGCGCTATCGAGCCCAGGCTGTACGTCGCCGAGCAGGAGCGTTTCCAGAGCCGGTCGCCCGGCAACCTCGACGCCTGGGGGTTTGTGATGAAGGCGATGCCCTATGTCTGGACCTGGGCGTCGCTGCCGGATTTCGAGATCGCCGAGCGGCTGCTCAAAAAAGCCATCGACATCGACCCAGACTATCCGCGCGCCAACTGCCTGATTGCCTGGGGTCTCGCCGCAAAGTCGATGCTTGGACTGGCCGATTCGGAAGCCGCCCTGCCCGCTGCCCACGACATGGCGCAACGGGCTATCCGCAGCGACCCGGAAGATCCGTGGACGCACTTCGCCACCGGCTTCGTGCATATGGCCTCGCGCCGCTTCGACCCGGCCGTGAAGGCCTTGTCCGAGGCGATCACCCTCAATCCGAGCCTCGCCTATGCGCATATGATTCTTGGGTCGACCTATGCGTATGCCGGCATGCCCGAAGACGGCCTGCACCATGTCGCACTGGCCGATCGGCTGAGCCCGCGCGATTTCACGCAGGCCGGCAGCCTCTCCGTCGCCGGGCTCTGCCATTTCATGGCCGGGCGTTACGACGAGGCCGCCGAATTCGAGCGGCGGGCGGTGGATCTCCGGCAGAATTTCGGGACGGCTTGGCGCACATACGCCGCTTCGGCCGGCATGGCGGGCGACCGCGCCACCGCCGCCCATGCTCTGTCGCAGACGCGACGCCTGCATCCAACCGTGTCCGTGGACTGGGTCGAGAGATACCATCCCATCGTCCACGAAAAGGATCGGGCGCGCTATATCGAGGGGCTGCGCGTCGCCGGACTCGACTGATGGAGGCGGCGGCGCGGTCCGCACCAGTGGTGGCAGCGCATCTATTGCGACCGCAGCCTTAAATCCCAACCACGGCGCTTCCTGCCGGTCCGCATGGATCGACAGAAAGATAAAGATTCAGCAGAATTTCAGAAATCTTCCGGTACGCGCCCGTTCCTTGGCTTCATTGTTCTCCTGAACAAACTGGAGGAGGTCGAACATGTCCGTGAATGAGAGCACGCGCCAAGCCGCCCGGCAGGAACTGCTGGAATATGCATCCACCGTCATGGCTGCCTCCCCGTGCGCGCCCATGCCTGGAACAATGTTCGAAATGCTCGAGATCATCGCCATGGAGAGGCGGATGGCTTCCAGCCAAGGTGAAAGCGGATCAAATTCTCCTGATCCCTTGACGTCCGCGCCGATTGGGACCCCAATCAGGCAGCGTTTGGTCGAGCTGGTCAGATCGGCATTCAATGTCGCGAGAAAACCCAGGGAACGTACCACTGGCACTTGGCAGTTGCGAGCTTGATCTTGCCCGCGGGCTACTGTTGTGCGACGGGAAACCTGTCGCTCTGCGCTCCAAGGCGTTTGACCTGTTGACCTATCTCAGCAGGAATGTCGGGCGTGTCGCGACCAAGTCTGAACTGATGTCGGCGGTGTGGCCAGACGTTTTTGTGACCGAGGACTCACTGACGCAAGCGGTCAGGGAGTTGCGAAAGGCGCTGCAGGACGAAAGCCAAACCATCATCCGTACGGTCGCCAAACGCGGCTACGTGCTGTCTCTTCTCGAGGCGCCAAAGCAAGAGCGCTCCGGACACCCGAGCGTTGCGGTACTGCGTTTCAGCAACGAAGGTACGCCGGAAGACACCCCTTTGATCGACGGTTTCGCCGAGGACATTGTCAATGCGTTGGCTCGCTTCGGAAGGGTCGACGTGCTGGCACGCAATTCCGGATTTGCCTTTGCCTCGGATTCCGCTTCCGATTGGCGTGCGATTGGCGACAGCCTAGGCGCAACCTATCTGGTCCGCGGCAGGGCGACGACTCGTGCCGACGGCATGCGGGTCACCGTCAGTCTCATGACCGCTTCGACGGGTGGAGTTCTCTGGAGCGATACTTTTTCTGCGTCCGGCGGCCAGATCTTCGACATGCAGGAAGAAATCGCCTGCCGTGTGGTGAACCGGCTGGTCGCTCGGCTCGACGACGCAGGTATCAAGCAAGCAACCCCGAAGCCTCCCGACAGCCTGGCCGCATACGAGCTTCTCCTGCGTGGACTGGCCCGGCTGCGCGGTTATGGTGATGAAGACAACAAGGCTGCGCGCGATCTTTTCCAGGCTGCGGTCGAAAAGGACCCGACCTATGCCCTGGCGCATTCCTACATCGCGCTCGCCGATCTCATTATCGGTGGCTATGCCGAGGCGTCCCCGGCATTGCTTGGTTCACTGATCGAGCGCGCGGAGTGTGCGGTGACCCTGGCGCCGGAAGAGCCGCGCTGCCATCGCGTGCTCGCCCAGGCTTTAATCTCTGCCCGTCAGTTCGACGCGGCCGAACATCACCTTCAGCGCGCGCTCGACCTCAATCCCTATGACGCCGATACGATTGCGCAAATGGGGTTCTTGCTGTCGATGAGAGGCAGGCCTCTTGAAGCACTCGCGGCGCTTGACAGTGCGATACGGATCAACCCGATCCATCCTGATTGGTACCACTATGATCGCGCCATCGCGCTGTACTCGGCTGGAGACTACAAGGCCGCGCTTGTCAGCATGTCCAAGGTCCCATCGAAGTCGCCCTGGCGACTGACAAGGCTGGCGGGGTGCCACGCGCAACTCGGCGAACTGAAGGAAGCTCAGCGCATCATGGCAGAGGTCAAGCGGATGGCGCCTGACTTTTCGCCGATGCAGTTTGCGCAAACCGGGACTGCGTATGAACATGCAAGTGATGTTGAACATCTCGTTGCCGGCGTCGCCAAAGCACTTGCTGCGTATGAGGAGAAGCCCTAGGCGGTGCGGTCTTCGCTTTGGACGAGAGCCGAGGCGTCCGTCTGCCGGGCGGGGTTACCCCCGCAACCCCGGCGCTTCCTGCCCTGTCCGCTCGACATATTCGGTATAGCCGCCGCCATAGGTGTGGATGCCTTCTGGCGTCAGTTCCAGCACGCGGTTGGAGAGTGCGGCCAGGAAATGGCGGTCGTGCGAGACGAACAGCATGGTGCCTTCATACTGCGACAGCGCCGTGATCAGCATCTCTTTGGTGGCGATGTCGAGATGGTTGGTCGGCTCGTCCAGCACCAGAAGATTGGGCGGATCAAACAGCATCAGCGCCATCACCAGCCGTGCCTTCTCTCCGCCCGACAGCACGCGGCATTTCTTCTCGATCTCGTCGCCGGAAAAGCCGAAGCAGCCGGCGAGTGCCCGCAGCGGCGCCTGTCCGGCCTGCGGAAACGCGTCCTCCAGCGTCTGGAACACGGTGCGCTCGCCTTCCAGCACCTCCATGGCGTGCTGGGCGAAATAGCCCATTTTCACACTCGGCCCCCGCGCCACCGTGCCGGCATCGGGGTCGGAGGCGCCGGCGACCAGCTTCAGCAGTGTCGACTTGCCGGCGCCGTTGACGCCCATGATGCACCAGCGTTCGCGGCGGCGGACCTGAAAGTCGAGCCCCTCATAGATGGAGCGGCTGCCATAGCCTTTGTGGACGTTCTTCAGCGTTACGACGTCTTCGCCGCAGCGCGGCGCCGGCTGGAAGTCGAAATTGACGATCTGGCGGCGTTTGGGCGGCTCGACGCGGTCGATCTTGTCGAGCTTCTTCACCCGGCTCTGCACCTGGGCGGCATGGGACGCGCGCGCCTTGAAGCGTTCGATGAAGGCGATCTCCTTGGCCAGCATCGCCTGCTGGCGCTCGAACTGCGCCTGCTGCTGCTTGTCGGCGATCGCCCGCTGCTGCTGGTAGAATTCGTAATTGCCGGAATAGGCGGTGAGCGAACCGGCGTCGATCTCGACCACCTTGTTGACGATGCGGTTCATGAACTCGCGATCGTGCGAGGTCATCAGCAGCGCGCCCTCATAGCCCTTCAAAAACTGCTCCAGCCAGATCAGGCTTTCAAGATCGAGATGGTTCGACGGCTCGTCGAGCAGCATCACGTCGGGCCGCATCAGAAGGATGCGGGCGAGCGCCACGCGCATCTTCCAGCCGCCGGACAGTTTTCCGACATCGCCGTCCATCATCTCCTGCGAAAAGCCGAGGCCGTCGAGCACTTCCCGGGCGCGGCCATCGAGCGCATAGCCGTCGAGCTCCTCGAAGCGATGCTGCGCCTCGCCATATTGTTCGATGATCTCGTCCATCCGGTCGGCCTGGTCAGGGTCGGCCATGGCCGCCTCGAGTTCGGCCATTTCGGCCGCCACATCGCTGACCGGCCCGGCGCCGTTCATCACTTCGGCGACCGCGCTATGGCCGGCCATGTCGCCGACATCCTGGCTGAAATAGCCGATGGTGACGCCGCGATCGACCTGCACCTGGCCCTCGTCGGGCTGCTCCTGGCCGGTGATCATGCGGAACAAAGTCGTCTTGCCGGCGCCGTTCGGCCCGACGAGGCCGACCTTCTCGCCCTTCTGCAAGGCGGCGGAGGCCTCGATGAAGACGATCTGGCGGCCGTTCTGCTTGCCGATACTTTCGAGACGGATCATGGGGCGGTCCGGGAGGGTAAAGGGGATGTGCGGGATTGCCCGAGCGCTTACCCGAATGAAGGCGACGAGGGAAGAGCGCAAACGCCGCAGCGTCGACAGTGAAAATTGGCGATGGCGACGGTGACAGCCGATCTCCCCCCAAGTGGGGGAGATGGCCGGCAGGCCAGAGGGGGGCGCGAAGGAACGCGACGTTTGATTGCAACCGCATCGAGCGGCGGCTGACATTCGGACGCTTTTGACCACTTGGAGGCTAGAGAGGCTGGCGGGACAGCGCCCCCCTCTGCCCTGCCGGGCATCTCCCCCACTTGGGGGGAGATCGGCAGCCTCAGCGCCGCACTTTTACTTCGCGTCGTGGAAGATAATCCCCACAGTATGCCGCTGTCCGGAACGCAGGCGGCTGACACCGTGCCTCAGGTTGACCCGGTAGTGGCCCTTGGTGCCTTGCACCGGCCGGTTGTGCACGGCGAAGATCACCGCGTCGCCGCGCCTGAGCGGCACCACCTCGGCGCGGCTCTGCATGCGCGGGCGCTGTTCGGTGAGCACGAATTCGCCACCGGTGAAATCCTCGCCGGGTTGCGACAGCAGGATCGCCACCTGCAGCGGGAAAGCGAGGTCACCGTAGAGGTCCTGGTGCAGGCAGTTGAAGTCGCCGGGACCATATTGGAGGAGCAGCGGCGTCGGTCGCGTCTGGCCGTTTTCGTGGCAAAGCTGAAGGAAAGCGGCGTGGTCGGCGGGATAGCGCTGGCCAACACCCATGCGCTTGTTCCAGTCGTTGGCGACGCCGGCCAGCCTGGGGTAGAGCGCGGTGCGCAGGCCGCCGATGAGATCCGGCAACGGGTAGCGAAAATAGCGGTACTCGCCCTTGCCGAAGCCGTGACGCGCCATCACCACATGGCTGCGGAAATGCTCCTCATGCGGATAGAGCGCTGCGATGTCGGCGCATTCCTCGGGTGAGAGCAGAGCCGGCATGACGGCGCTGCCATAGCTGTTCAGCTCCGAGACAAGAGCGCCCCAGTCCTGCGCGGCGACACGCGCTTCGGCCGAACGGGTTGCGCGTTTGGCGGTTATCGAATGGATGGTCATGGATGCCTCCTTTGATACGATCAAAGTGGAGGTGCCAACCACCCGATTCCTGTGGAGGTGGCGAAGCTGCTGATCTCCCCCCTTGTGGGGGAGATGGCCGGCAGGCCAGAGGGGGGCGCGAAGGATCGCCACCCTCGCCTGTTCCAGGCCTGACGGGCACACTGTGATGGATTGATAGGCCGGCGGGACAGCGCCCCCCTCTGTCCTGCCGGACATCTCCCCCACGAGGGGGGAGATTAGTGGTTTCCCCGCTTGCGATACCTCTCCAACTCCGGATCAAGATCGACCCGCACCGCGTTGGTGAACACGCAGGTCGCCACCATGATGCCGGCGAAGGCGACAAGATTGACCAGCAGCGTGTCGGCGTAGCGGGCCTTGAGTGCCGCCCAGATGTCGTCCGGGACCGCATTGGCGTTGGCGGCGACCGCCTTGCCGAAAGCGATCAGCAGCGCTTCATCCTTGCTCGGCTCGATCGCTTCCGGATCAAGGCCGCCATCGATCAGCGCGCGGCGGAAGAAGGTGACCGGAATCTCGGCACGGCAGACTTGCGAGATCGCCAGCGACAAGAGCCAGATGGCGCGGTCGTCGAGCGCGGGCCGCAGCAGGTCCCGCAAGGTGAACCATTCGGCATAGATGCGATGCGCCACCGGCGAATGCAGCAGGATGCGCTTCATGTTGGTCATCCGGCCGCGCAGGCTGAGCTCCCTGTCATGCTCGGCGCGGATTTCGAGCGAAGCCGTGTCGTAATCAACAGGGGAAATGCGTGCCATGGGATGGTCCTGGTTACCCGGCGAGCGTGGTGTGAAGCTCGGGCGGCGTGCGCAGTGTGTTGCTCACCGTGCAGATCGTTTCGGCGTCCTCGACAATCCGCCTTTTCGTCGCTTCGTCGAGATCGCCCTGGACGTCGAGCACGATCATGAACCGGCCGACGCGGGAGACATCGCCTTCTGCCTTCTCGCCCCTCACATCGGCGCGGACCTCGCCGAGGTTGGCAGCGACGCCAAGGCGCGTGGCGGCGATGCGGGCGCTCAGCACCATGCAGGCGGCGACGGAGGCATAGAGCAGGTCGAGCGGATTGAAGCCCTGGGCATTGACCCCGGTCACCACATCGACGCTGCCGCCGGTCGGTGTTGTCACGACCGGCAAGCCGCCCGGCGGCATCACGGCCAGCGCGCCGGTTTCTCGGGTCCTGACCTTGAGTTCTGCCATTCAACTATCCTTTCGGGGCCGGCAAAATGCAAGGCGCAGCCGCCCCGGCGGCGAGCTCTGCCACGCAATGCCGGTATATGGTAGTCTCGAGGCCGACATCGCAACATCGACCGACGAACAAAATCGTCTGCTTCGAGGTTCAGCAATGAAGCGCAGTTTCATTTCGGCTGTGATTGCCGGCGTTGGCCTGCTCTGCGGTGCCGCATTTTTGATTGTCGGTCCGTCCCCAGTCTCGCCAGACGCCATCCAGTCGTCGGTTATTCGTACCCCGGCGCTGATCGACAGCGCCTGGAAGCTGCCAGTGGCCGCCACTTTCAACGCCAGCCTTGACTGGCAAACGAACAGCTCACGGTGCGGTCCGGCCAGTGTCGCAAACACGTTCCGCTCCATCGGCGAGGAGGAGACAAGCGAGGCCGAAGTCCTCGAGGGCACCGGAAAGTGCTGGACCGGCTTTTACATCGTCGGTCTGACGCTGGACGAGCTTGCCGACGTCGCTCAGGCGAAAACCGGGCGCAAAGTCTCCGTGCTTCGGAATCTGAGCGCCGACGAGTTCCGCGAGCACATGAAGCACGCCAACGACCCCGGTCGCCGCTACATCATCAACTTTACCCGAGAGACGATATTCGGCGCCGGCAGTGGTCATTTTTCACCGATCGGCGGCTATCTGGCGGCCGAGGACTTGGTTTTCGTTCTCGACGTCAACGAGCGCTACAAGCCTTGGCTGATCGAGCGTGAACGCCTGTTCTCGGCCATGGACACAATCGACAGCGATGGCGACAAGAAGCGCGGGTTGCTTCTGATCGAGTAGCAGGGCCCCCTAAGCGGTTTCGCAGCCACGATGCACTCGCTACCTCAACCCGGCGCCGGCCAGCCGCGCAAAACGTGTTTCTGGATCTTGCCGGAGGCGGTGCGCGGCAACGCGTCGGCGAGCAGGAATTCCTTCGGCACCTTGTAGCGGGCGATACGGTGCGCGCAGTGGGCGGCCAGCGCCGAAAGGTCGGGCGCGCGACCGGGCTTTGCGACAACGAAAGCCCGTCCGACCTCGCCCCAGCGCTCATCGGCGATGCCGATGACGGCCGCTTCGGCAATGTCGGGATGATCGAGCAACGCCATCTCGACCTCGGCCGGATAGACGTTCTCGCCGCCGGAAATGAACATGTCCTTGCGGCGGTCGACCAGGGTGACGAAACCCTCAGCATCCCGGCGTGCAATGTCGCCGGTGCGGAACCATCCATCGGATGTGAAGGCCTGCGCCGTCTCGGCCGGCCGGTTCCAGTAGCCGGGCGTGATGTTGGGGCCGCCGAGCCAGATCTCACCGGCCTCGCCCGGGGCGGCGTCGTTGCCGTCATCATCGACGATGCGCAGGCAAACCGAAGGTCCCGGCAGGCCGGCGGAACCTGCCTTGCGGGCGATCTGGCCGGCCTCGAGCGGCATGCCGAGCACTGTGCCGGCCTCGGTCATGCCGAAGCCGTCGACCATGCGCACGCCCTGCTCCAGCCACCAAAGGATATCGGCGGCGGGATTGGGGGCACCGCCGGTAAAAATGGCGGTCAGCGTGGTCCAGTTTGCCGGCGAGAACACCGCGTCTCCCCGCAGCATTTTGGCCATTTGCGGGACGCAGAAATAGTGGGTGACGCCGAGGTCCGGATCGGCCAGGCGGCGGTTGGTGAGACCGGCCTCGAAGCCGGGCGAGATCAGCACGGTGCCGCCTTGCAGCAAGGGCGGACGCAGGTTGGTGATGAGGCCGATGACATGGAACATCGGCGCGTCGCAGAGGAAGACGCTTGAACTTCCGACCCGCCCGAGCACGCTGAAATTGACCGCGGTGGCGAAGGCGTTGGCCTCGGTCATGATGACCCCCTTCGGCCGGCCCGATGTGCCCGAGGTGTAGAGGATGATCGATGGCCGGTCGGCCGCAGGCAAGGGCCGGCGCGGCGCCGGCGCGTGCGCTTCCACCGCCGCCGCAAAATCAGCGACCTCTATCGCCATGCATCTCTTGGGCAGCACCGTATCGAACGCGGCATCGTGCAGCAGCAGTGCGGGATCGCAGTCGGCGAGGATTGCTTGTTGCTCGGCCTCAGCGAGGCGCCAGTTGACCGGCACGAAGATGGCGCCGAGCCGCATGGAGGCCTGCTGCAGGATCAGGAGGTCGGCGCTGTTGCGGGCGACGGTGGCGATGCGCTGCCCCGGCTCGACGCCGTAGCCGCTCTCAAGCACGGCGACGGCACGCTGGATGGAATCGTCGAGCCTGCTGTATGTCCAGCGCCGCCCGGAAGCGAGGTCGACGCAAGCGAGGCGCTCGGGCTGCGTTGCCGCATGCAAGGCCACGGGATCGGGCGTCGTCCAGGCCGGCATCTCGCATCTCCTCCCCGGTCGAATGTCTCACTTTGCCTTGTCGTAAGCGCCGAGGCCGGGCTTGTAGCTTTTTTCGTCGATGAACTGGCGGATGCCTTCCTTGCGGCCGTCATTGTCGTAGGAATTGGCGGCCTCCTGCGCGCGCACCAGATAGTCCTCGGCATTGTCGTAGGTCATCTCGGCGACGCGGCGGATGGCGTCCTTGGTCGCCTTAAGCGCGACCGGATTTTTCTTCAGCAAAATATTCGCCACCTCGGTGACGCGCGCCTTCAGCTTTTCCAATGGCAGGCTTTCATTGACCAGCTTCCAGGCCGCCGCCTTCCTGCCGTCGATCAGTTCGCCGGTCAGCGCATGATACATGGCGTCGCGCATCGACAGCAGGTCGACCACTACCTTGGTGGCGCCGCCGCCAGGCAGGATGCCCCAGTTGATCTCCGAGAGCGCGAACTGCGCTTCGTCGGCGGCGAAGGCGAGGTCGCAGGCAAACAGCGGGCCATAGCCGCCGCCAAAGCACCAGCCATTGACCATGGCGATGGTCGGCTTGCGGTACCAGCGCAACCGCCGCCACCAGCCATAGGCTTCGCCTTGAGCCTTGCGGACGGCGCCTAGTCCCTTGGCCTCGGTCTCGCGAAAATACTCCTTGAGGTCCATGCCCGCCGACCAGGCGCTGCCCTCGCCCGACAGTACCAGCACCCCGACATCGTCGCGGTATTCCAGCCCATCCAGCACTTCCATCATGCGCCGGTTGAGCGCCGGGTTCATGCAGTTGCGTTTTTCGGGTCGGTTGAAGCGCACCCAGGCGATGCCGTTCTCGACGTCGAAGGCCACGGTCTCTTCGGTCATGGCAATTCTCCTCCTGCTTGCGTGCATGGCAAGCGAAGAGCCGCGCTCCGAACCTGCCTTGCATTAATCGCTATGCTACATAGCTTTCATAATTGCTATGTCGCATAGTATTTTCTGCTTGACAAGGGCCTTGATCGCGGTGATCGCTTGCAGCATGGACGAGGCCACAATCCGCAGCAAACCCCGCAAGGCCAGGATAGCGCCGGAAGACACGCTCGACGCGCAGATTGGCTACAATCTGCGGCGCGCTTCGGCTCTGGCGCTCAATGATTTCGCTGTCGAGATGGCCGACGCGGCGCTGCGGCCGGTCACTTACGGCATGCTGGCGCTGATCGACGAAAGGCCCGGCATTCGTGCCGCCGAACTCTGCCGCCTGCTCGGCATGAAGAGCGCGAACATGGCGCCGCTGCTTGCCGAACTCGAGGAACGCGGCCTGGTCGAACGCGACGACCATGCGCGGGACAAGCGCGTACAGGTGCTCGCCTTGACCAAGGCAGCCAAAGCGGCCATGCCGGCATGGCGCCGGCAGGTGCGCCGGCACGAGGACCGGTTCCTGCAGCAGCTGACGAAAAAGGAACGGGCAACGCTGCTGCGCCTGCTGCGCCTGATCTGGACCGAGGAAGAGTAAGTTCTTCGGCAAGCGTTCGTCACTAGCCATTTGCCATGCCGCCACCGATCTCGCTGAAGACTCTTTCGAACAAGGCGATAGCGGCGCATCCTGCCAGTCTGATTCAGGGCGGGTCGCATCCGCCTGTCAGCAGTCTTCACCGTGCCCGTTCCCTCTCCGCCCTGCCCTTTGCTAGGCTCGCGCCATCCGCAACAGAGAGCGCGAAATCATGATCGTCCAGGCCTGCATCAATGGCGCCCGCGCCGCCGATTTCCACCCTGCCCTCCCACTCGACGCCGAAGCCATGGCGCGCGACGGTGCTGCCTCGATTGCCGCCGGCGCGGCCGAGCTGCATGTCCATGCGCGCGGAGCCGACAAGCGAGAGAGCCTTTCGCCGGCAGCGATGGATCCGACGATCGCGGCGCTGCGCCGCGCCTGCCCCGGTACGCTGATCGGCGTCTCCACCGGCGCCTGGATCGAGAACGACGATGTCAGCACGCTGGTCGCCATCGCCGGCTGGCGCGAATTGCCGGACTATGCCTCGGTCAATCTCAGCGAGGCGGCGGCGCCCATTGTCATGGAGAGCCTGCGTCAGCGTGGCATCGGCATCGAAGCCGGTCTGGCTTCAGTCGCCGACGCCGAGCGGCTGGTCGGCCTCGACCATGGCGGACGCGTCCTGCGCGTGCTGGTCGAGATTTCCGAGCAGACGTTGGACGAGGCGTTTGCCGTTGCCTATGGCATCGAAAAGGTGCTCGAACGCGCCGGCATCTGCCGCGCCATCCTGTTGCATGGCGAGAACGCGACCGTGTGGCCGTTCGTCGAGAAGGCGGCGGCGCGGAAATTGTCGACCCGCGTCGGGCTGGAGGACGGCAAGGAATTGCCGGACGGCAGCGTGGCGTCAGGCAATGCTGCACTCGTGGCGGCCGCGGTGGCGATCTTCCGAGCCGGCCGATCGGCGTAGCGGCTAGGAGTGTGCGCCGCGATCTACCCTCGTGAGGTGATCGCCACGTTCGCGAAGCGGCGCAAACAGCGAGTGATAACTCCCCCTCTTGCTGTTACTAGAAATTTCTCATAGGTTGTTTTCATATCTGGAAGAAATTGCCCCTCATTTTTCTCCTTTATGAAAGCCTAGCCCTTGCGTGAGCATCTCGATCAAACCGATCGACGGCTGGTCAAGCTGTTGTCGCAGGATGCCCAGCCCGGCATCAACCGGCTCGCCGAGACGATGGCGATCTCGGTGCCGACGGTGCGTTCAAGGCTGCGCAATCTGCTGGACCGCAATTTGCTGAAGATCGTCGGGCTGCTCAATCTGACCGAGCGCCCGGAGTTGATCTCGGCCATTGTCGGCATCAACGCGCAAGGCCGAGGCCGCGCCCGCGAACTGGCGCAGCGAATCTCGGAACTGCCTTTCGTCAACTCGGCCTCGGTGGTCACCGGGCGCTTCGACATCATTGTCGACGTCACTGTCGCCGGCGATGTCGCCGACCTCTACCGCATCACCAGCGAGTTGATCCCCGGTGCCGGCATTCCCGGCGAAGTGGTGCGCAGCGAGACCTTCGTCGTCATGGCCTCGTGCAACAAATGGGTCAGCCTTCCCGAAGGCTGCTGGTCGGAAGAAACACCGGCCCGCAAGGAGCCGGTATGAAGATCGCAGTTCTCGGCGGTCTCGGCCTGCAGGGCCGCGCGGCCATCGCCGATCTCGTCGCCAGCGCCGGTGTCGAGGAAATCGTCTGTGTCGATACAGCAGCTGATGGCCCTGCCCGGCTTGCCGGCCTGACCGACCTTTCTCGCGTGCGTTTCGTCGTGCCCGAAGGCGCGATCGGTCCGGCACTCGCCACTGTGCTGGCCGATGTCGACGGCGTCATCGATCTCCTGCCGCAGCCGTTGATGCGCGAGGCGGTGCAGGCGGCGATCGCGACGCGCACGCCGCTGGTCACCACCAATTACGGCAAGGCGATTGCCGATCTGGCGCCGGAGGCAGAAAAGGCCGGCGTTTCGATCATGTCCGAATGCGGGCTCGACCCCGGCATCGACCTCGTGCTTTACGCGCGCGCCGCAAAGCAATTCTCTACGATCTCCTCGATCGATTCCTATTGCGGCGGCATCCCCGAACCGAAGGCGATGGCGAAGCCCCTCTGCTACAAGGTGAGCTGGAATTTCGACATGGTTCTGGTCAGCCAGAACCGCGACAGCGTGATGATCGAGGACGGCAAGCGCGTCGAAGTCTCGGCCGGCCGACAGCACGACAACCGCTTCATCCACGAGATCGACGTGGCCGGCCTCGGCCGGCTGGAGGCCTTTCCAAATGGCGACGCGCTGCACTATGTCGAGATGCTGGAGGCCGCCAAAGGGCTGCAACGCTCGGGCCGCTATACGCTGCGCTGGCCCGGCTGGTCGGCGTTCTGGGCGCCGCTGAAGGAACTCGGCTTCCTCTCCGAAGACAAGGTGCCTGGCACAAGCGCCAGCCCACGCGAATTTCTCGGCAGGCTGCTCGGCCCGCAACTGCAGTACGGCGCCGACGAGAAGGACCTTTGCGTGATGCGCAATGTCTTTTCCGGTCTCGAAGGCGATCGCGCCAAAACGGTGACATCGGACCTGATCATCGAACGCGACCTCGCCTCCGGCCTGTTCGGCATGAGCCTCGGCGTCGGCTATCCCGCCAGCATCGTGGTGCAGATGCTGGCGCGGCGCGAGATCACCACACCCGGGCTTTTGAACCCGCTGCAGCATGTTCCGGACGAACCGTTCTTCGACGAACTGGCCAGGCGCGGCATCAGGGTTGCCGAGACGGTGGCCTGGGACTGAGGATTTTCGAACGGTGGCGCCGCCGGCAACGGTGCTGCCGCTCAAAAAGCACCCGAAGGGTGAAAATAACAAACGACGCAGTGGAACAATACAACAAGGAGGAATGCCAAATGAAGATTGCCAAGCTTTTCATCGCCGGACTTGCGCTTGCGGGTCTCACCGCCGCTGCCAGTGCCGGAACGCTCGACGAGATCACCAAGCGCGGCGAATTGCGCGTCGCGGTGCAGACGCAAGGACCGCCCTTCTCGCTGGTCGGCGCCAATGGCGAACGCACCGGCAGTTCGGTCGAACTCGCCGAGCTGATGGCCAAGGAAATGGGCGTGAAGGTCACCTTCCTCGACTATGACTGGGACGGGCTGATCCCGGCGCTGCTGTCGGGCAAAGCCGACCTGCTGGTCGCCGACATGACGCCGACACTGGCGCGCGGCATGAAGGTCGCCTTCACCACGCCTTACATGTACACGGGCAGCACCGTCTTCACCAAGGCCGACAGCAAGTTCAAGACCACCGAGGACTGCAAGGCCAAGGGCACCAAGATCGCCGTGCTGTTGGGCGCCACCGGCGAAAAGGAAGCCAAGAACGCCTTCCCGGATGCCGACATCAAGAGCTACAAGGGCGGCGGTCCGCTGCTGCTCGACGCCGTCAACAACGGCCAGGCCGATTGCGGCGTCAACGACGTCTCGGCGGTCACGGGTCAGTCGACCGCTTATCCCGCCGGCACCTTCACCATCATGCCGGACCTCTTGTCGAAGGAGCCGCTTGCCTTCGCCACCCGCTATGACGAGCCGGACCTGCTGGTCTGGATGAACCTGTTCCTCAACCAGGTCAGCATCGACGGCCGCCTGCAGAAGAACCTCGACTACTGGGTCAATTCCGACGCCTGGAAGAAGGATCACTGAGGAATAGGAATTAGGCAGTAGGGAGTAGGCAGTAGGGAGCAGTAATTATCCGTTCCTGACACCCTACTCACTACTGCCCACTGCCTATTCCCCATTCACCGCCCATGCTCGAAAACTTCAGCTTCCGCACCATCGTCGAATATCTGCCGCTGTTCGGGCAGGGTTTGATCGCGACTGTGTGGCTGTCGGCGCTGTCCTTTGCCGGGGCGCTGGCGGTCGGCATCGTGCTCGCCGCCATGAACCTGCAGCGTGGCCAGCTGTTTCGCCTGCCAGCCAAGGCCTATATCGATGCCGTGCGCGCCACGCCGTTGCTGGCGCAGCTCTATTTCCTCTATTTCGGCCTGCCGCGGCTCGGCTTCGTGCTGCCCGAGCTTGTCGTCGGCATCATCGCTCTGTCGCTGAACAGCGGCGCCTATGTCGCCGAAATCATTCGCGCCGGCATCCTGTCGATCCCGCGCGGCCAGGTGGAAGCCGGCGTCGCCTCGGGGATGACCTATGTCCAGCGCATGCGCCTGGTCATCCTGCCGCAAGCCTTCAAGGTGACGATCCCGCCGCTGCTCGGCCAGGCGATCGTGCTGGTCAAGGATTCGGCCCTGTTGTCGTTGATCTCGGTTTCCGAACTGACACGCGCCGGCCAGTTGCTGGCGTCCGACCGCTTCATGCCGGCGGAAGGTTTTCTCACCATCGCCGCCTTTTATCTGCTGCTCTACTATTGCCTCAAAGGATTGGCGGGGCTGTCCAGTCGCTGGCTCGGCCTGCAGCCGGCAAGGAGCAGCACATGATCTGGCAGCAGCTGCAAAGCCTCGCCGGCAGCTATCCCCTCGCCTTGCGCGGCCTCGGCATGACGGTAATGCTGTCGCTGATCAGCCTGGTGCTGGGCACGGCGCTCGGCTTCGGCCTCGGCATCTTGCGCACCGGCGGCAACCGGCTGATCTCGAGTGTGATCGGCGCCTGGGTCGACCTGATCCGCGGCACGCCGTTCCTGGTGCAGATCTTTCTGATCTTCTTCATCCTGCCGGAATTCGGCATCGAGCTCGACGCCTTCACCGCCGGCATCATCGCACTGACCAATCTGGCCGCCTGCTTTATCTGCGAAATCGTCGCCGCCGGCATCCGTTCGGTGCCGACCGGCCAGGTCGAGGCAGCGCTGGCGTCAGGCCTGTCGCGCTGGCAGCGCATGCGCCAGGTGGTGCTGCCGCAAGCGATGCGCATCGTGCTGCCGCCGCTGGTCGGGCAGTATGTGCTCTTGATCAAGGATTCTTCGGTCGTCTCGGCCATCGGGCTGACCGACCTCACCCGGGTCGGCTGGCTGGTGGTGCAGCGTGTGCCCAACGGCCTGCTGGTCTTCTTCCTCGTCGGCGTCGGCTATTTCATCGTCTGCTATCCGCTGATCATGCTCGCCCGCCGGCTGGAGCGGCGCATGGGCCAAGCGCATGGCGAGGTGCAGCTGTGACATCGAACCCCAAAGGGCGCACGAATATGAGCACGCCAAGCCAGACCAAATCCGGCATGATCGACTTTCGCGGCGTCAACAAATGGTTCGGCGCGCTCAATGTGCTGAAAGACATCACACTCAGCGTCGAGCCGCGCGAGGTCGTCGTCGTCTGCGGCCCCAGCGGCTCGGGCAAGAGCACGTTGATCCGCTGCATCAACGGCTTGGAGACGATCAAGGACGGCGACCTCATCGTCGACAGCCAGCGCCTCGGGGACCCCGCCACCAACATGACGCTGCTGCGCACCGAGATCGGCTTCGTCTTCCAGTCGTTCAATCTCTACCCGCACAAGACCGCACTGGAAAACGTGACGCTGGCGCCGATCCATGTCCGCAAGATCCCGCGCGCCGAGGCCGAGCAGGCCGGTCGCGACTTGCTGGCCAAGGTCGGCCTCGCCGACAAGGTCAACGCGTATCCCTCACAGCTCTCCGGCGGCCAGCAGCAGCGCGTAGCAATCGCACGCTGCCTCGGCATGCGGCCCAAGATCATGCTGTTCGACGAGCCGACCTCGGCGCTCGACCCCGAGATGATTTCCGAAGTGCTCGACGTGATGGTCGCGGTGGCTGAAGAAGGCATGACCATGATGGTGGTGACGCACGAAATGGGCTTTGCCCGCAAGGTGGCGCAGCGCGTGGTGTTCATGGACGCCGGCGCCATCGTCGAAAGCGGCACGCCGGAGGAGTTTTTCTCTGCCCCGAAGACGGACCGCAGCCGGGCTTTTCTGAGCAAGATTCTCAGGCACTAGGGTAGAGCCAAAAACTCTTCCATGCGCGCGCATATCGGGTCGACCGCCAAGAACGCCTGGAAATGATTGCATCCGACGAGTTCGAGAGAGTCGGCGCCGGCAAGGGCTGCAAAATCACGGACCTTCGGACACAACGGATCGGCCTCTCCGCTGATCGCAAGGATCGGTCGATCAAAGCCGACAAACGGTGCCGACCGATCGGACCGGTCCAGTGCAACGCATGCCCGCAGGGCGTCAAGATCATTGCTTCTGAGTTGCCTGACGTTCCCGTCTGTCAACGGCCAGTTCTGGGTGCGCAGATACGAGATCCAGGGTTCTACGTCGACGCTCACGGCCGCCCTGAGCAGACTCAGATCCTGACCGAAGGGATGCGCCCCGTTGACGACAAGCGAGCGCACCCGGTTCGGGTAGTGGGTGGCAAACGCCAGGGCAATCGTGCCGCCCAAGGAATGCCCACAGATGTCGGCGTTGACTGCGCCGATATCATTCAGAACCGCCGCGACATCTGTCGCGCATCGCCCGGCATCATACGCTTCGGGCACATGCGGCTTGTCGCTTCTGCCGTGACCTCGAGCGTCGATCAGTATCAGTTGCCGCCCCGCCAACCGCTCGACGTAGCCTACTTCACGCCAAATCGTGTGATCAGCTGTAAAGCCGTGCAGCAGCACGAGCGGCTTTCCCGTCCCGACCACCTCATAGGCAATGCGGGTTCCGTCTTCCGATACAACGAACATGATCGTTCCTTCTGCAGGGCGCAAAACTTCACAACAGACATCGAGAGTTGTGAGCGTCGCCCTACACAGGGGGTGTCCCCTGATCGTCCCCGGCTGCGATCAGCTGCCTCGTGCAAACGCGCTGATGCTGTCGAGCAGCGGCTGCTGATCGCCGACCCAGAACCAGTGGTCGTCACCGGCGACCTCGATGAAACGCGCGTCCGGGATTTTGGCTGCGAGGAACCGCCCGGCCTCGACGCGCACGGCACGGTCGCCGGAGCGGTGCAGAACCATCGTCCTGGCCGAAACTTTTGCCAGGAGATGGCGGACGTCAGTATCACGCAGCGCTTCGAGCAAACCTGCTACCGCGCCGGGACTGGAGGCTGCCCTGAGCAATCCGGCCCACCAGCTCTGCGCCTGGCGGTCTGCGGCCAGGCTCGGGGCGAATGTCTGGATTTCCGCCGGACCACCCCAGCCGGCGAGCAGGCGTTGCTTCCACAGGTCGTATTGGGCGACGGTCAGGGCAAAAGGATAGTCGGGCGCGCGGCTGCCTTTCGCCAGGGAACCCCAGAGAACTAGGCCGATCAGGCGATCAGAATGGTTCACGGCAAAACGGATACAACCCGGCCCACCTTCCGATGCACCGATGAGCAAGGCCCTGCGGCTGCCGGCCGCGTTCATGACCGCCAGAATATCCTGCGCCGTCGCTTCGACGGTTGGGCGGGCGCCAACGCGGTCGGAAAGTCCCATGCCGCGCCGGTCGAAAAGGATCAGGCGGCCAAGACGCGAAACCGCGGTGATCCAGGAGCGGCAGCTTCTGTCTTCCCAAACCCGCTCGACATGCGAAATGAACCCCGGAACAAGCACGATATCCATCGGGCCGCTGCCGACGATCTGGTAGGCAATATGGACGCCGTCCACGTCGACATAGCGCGTTCTGGGCACGTCCGAGCCAGTATCGCGCGTTGGTTCACGCAGCAGGGCAAGCGTGGCGGAGTCTGGCGCTATGCCGAGTTCGTCCCGCAGCAACCGAACACAGGTCTCGGCCTGGCGCTCGGCCGCCGCCCTGTCCCCGGCCGCCAGGTGGGCGCGGATCAGGTGACGGTGTGCGCTTTCGCTCAAGGGGTCCAGGGCCGCAATGCGCGTCGCATGCACGACCGCGCTGCGAGGCTCGCCGCCGGCGATTTTCGCTTCGACAAGCCGCTCCAGCGCCTGCACCAGCCGGCTGCGCAGGGCCTCGCGCCTGAAGAAGACCCATTCCTCGAATTCCAGACAGTCCGGCAGTGAGAAGCCGGCGAGATAGTCGCCCTTGTGGATATCAGCGGCCTCGTCGAGAGGCCCGATATCACAGGCATGCTCGAAAACCCTGGAGTCGACCTCGGCGGACAGCGCCGGATGCAGGCTGAGGGATGTTCCGCTGGCGGCGATAACATCGCTGCCGAACGCGATGCGGATTTTATACAGCGTGCGCCGAAGGCGCGCCCGTGCGGCGTCCTCGTCGGTTTCGGGCCACAAAAGTGTAGCGGCAACCTCGCGCGCTACGGGGCCATCGGCCTCGGCGAGGTAGATGAGGAGCGCGGCTGCCTTGCGCAAGGCAAGCTCCACCCGCCGCCCGTTCAGACGGAACTCCGGATAACCCAGAAGTCGGAACTGCAATCGCTCCATCGATCCGTATGCGCCGAGCGGGGACGTTGAGGGGACGCAGGCCTTCTACCTATCCCACGACGTTGGGCCATTTGGCCCGTCTGAAGACACCCTTGGAGCGATAAATGTCACTGGTCAATACTCTCACCTTTCAGCGCATGCCCGAGGCTGGCGGCCCCATCGGCGCCTCGAACACCGAGCAAGGAGGCTGAGACATGTGCCAATCCTGCCTCTCCTGGTACGCACGCTGCATTGCTCCCTACTTCGTCCACGCGGGCTGTTCGGCCAACGCATTCGCGCACATGCGAAAGCGAATGATCCCGCAGGCAGAGGGCATTGTTGTGGAGGTCGGCTTCGGGTCCGGCCTGAACCTTCCCTACTACGACCCGGCCAGGGTGCAGCGGCTGGTGGGCGTCGATCCCGACGGCACGATGCTCGGGTTGGCTGGACCGAAGAGCCGTTCCATGCCTTTCGATGTCGAATGCCTCCGCGCCAGAGGCGAAACCCTGCCGTTGGCCGATGACTTTGCCGACACCGTCGTCGTCACCTACGCTTTCTGCACCATTCCGGACCCTGAGGCGGCGCTAAGTGAAATCCGGCGCATCTTGAAGTCCACGGGCCGGCTGATCTTCATCGAGCACGGCCAAGCAGAGGGGCCGCGTTGCCGCAGGTGGCAGGAGCGCCTGAACCGGACGTGGGGAGGAATCGCCGGCGGCTGCCAGCTCAATCGCAATCCATTGCGCCTGATCAGCGGGGCGGGCTTTCGGCTCGTCCATGATGAGCGCGGACGATTTCCGCTGTCCCTCTGGCATCTGGGAAGTCACCACGCCGGGGTCGCGGTCCCACCGCCAAATTGACGGATTTTCGCGCAGAAGATCAGTTCGCGACTGCCAGCGCTCCTCAAAGCGTTGCCAACCGCGAATTTGTCATGGTCTTTCCATAGGCTTGCCGCAGCGTCCGCTTCTCCTCCAGCGCAGCGATGACGCTTGCGGCAAAATCCGTCGCGTACATGTCGGCCAGCCGGGTCAGCCCGCCTGGCGTCAAGACGTTGATCTCCAGAAGTTTGTCGCCGACGATGTCGAGACCGACCAGGAACATGCCGTCGCCGATCAGTTTGGGGCGCACCATTTCGGCAATGCCCAGCATGGTGGCCGTTACCTTGACCTTGCGGGCCGTGCCAGCGGCATGGATGTTGGAGCGGACGTCGCCCTTGGCCGGAACGCGGCGAAAGGCTGCGTATTTGCCGTCGCGCACCAGCGGCAGGCCGTTCATCAGGAACAGACGCACGTCACCGGCCTTGGCTTCCGGAAGGTAGACCTGCGCGACAAGATAGCCGTCACCGCTGGCCGCCTCGAAAATCTGGTTGAGGTTGGAATCGGTGGGCTTGGCAATATGGAACACGTTCTTGCCACCCGAACCTTGCAGCGGTTTGACGATACAGCCCTTCGGCTGTTTGTCGATGAAGGCGCGGATCTCGGCAATGCTGCGCGATATCAGGCTCGCCGGCCTGACCGCCTCGGGGAAAGACTGCAAATAGAGCTTGCTCTGTGCCTGCGCCAGACCGCCCGGATCGTTGACGACGATGGTGCCCCGTTCGGCTGCGAGCCGACCGAACATGATGCCGGCATTGGCCGCCCATGGCCGACCGGCGCCATCCAGCGACGGGTCGTTGCGCAGAAACAATATGTCGATGTCGCTCATGGCGACAGTCTTCTTCTGCTTCGCGGCATCCTGCAGGGCAGCATGAAGCTTGCCTGATGTCTTGTAGGCAGCATCGGGCAGAGCCGTCACGCTGACGGCCAGATCATCACTAGGGCGCAGGATGAAATCGCCCGGCTCGACATAGACGACGGAATGACCGCGCTGGACGGCGGCCAGCGCCAACGCCGTCGTCGTGTATCCCGGCGTCTCGGTTTCAATGGAATTGACGAAGAACGCGATGCGCATTGTGGAGCCCCTCAGCTTTCAACCATATCGATCGGATCGATTCCCGCCATCGCTTTCCTGAGGCGCGGCCGCGCCGCGTCGGAAGAGAGGAACGCAGGTTCGAGGCGCGGCGCTCGTAGCAGACCGCGTGCGTTGAGTTCCTGGATCGCCCCGAAATGCGCGGCGGCGATCTTGCCGATCCAGAACGGCGTTAGGCTGCCGCCGTTCCTCAAGTGATCGAGGATCTGCAGCAGGCCGCGCAGATAGATGGCGTCCTTTGCAAGACCGCCGCCTCTGTAGACGCGCAGAACGACGTTGAAGGCCTCGCGATTCTCGAGATCCCTGCGAAGACTGCGGAAGGCTTCCTCGAAGGTTGCGCCGTCGAGCATCGCCTGACAGGCGATCACTCTCGCTGCAATCAGCCGCAAACGCGCTGCGGTCATGCCGCCGACTAGATACTCCGCCAGCACGGCCAGTCCCTCCTGCATGCCTTCATAGCCGGCGAGCCCGCTGCAGAAGATGGCGAGCCCCTGCGCGGCACCATTGAAATAGGTCAGCAGATGAACACCGATCTCGTGGCTGAGCAGCGCCGTCAGACGCTCCGGCGGAAGGTTGGTATCGCGCGACACCAGCAACCGGTTTCGCGAGACCAGCAGGCCGGCCGGCAGGTCGCCTCGGATCTCCACCGAAGCCTCGAAATCGGGATAGGCGACCCGGCATCCGGCGATCATGTCGCGCGCGGCGGCGGCAACGGCGGCGGCATCGAGGCCCTTCTGCCGGGCGGCCGAGGCAACGCGCGGGAGCCTTTCGAGAATGGAGCGTGCCCTCGCCGCCAGGCTCGGCTCGACGCTGCCATAGAGGGCTCGTCCAAGTTCGACGAATCGCGGCGTCTCGCGTGCCGCGAGCATCGACAGCTGGAGATCGAGCTCCTGCTGCTTTTCGGAGAGCAGCCTGGTCAGGAGCGTATCTTCCAGATGATCGAGCGAGATCGAATAGAGCCTCCGCTTCTGGTCGGCGACCTCAAGCTCGAGCGGCCGGTAAAGCAGTGCGGGCACACGCTCGAAAGCGCCTGCCTGGAATTCCCGCCAGGCGGGTTCGGCATTGATCGGTGTGACGGCAAGCAGAAAATCGAAGGTCGACGCGACATTGTCGATCGCACGGTCGGCGCGCACGACAGCGTCGATATAGGCGCGGCGGCCGAGGGAACGATGGGTCGCCGGCTGTTCCAGGCTCGATGCCTTCAGGAAGGCGCTGACGGCCTGAAGCGCGGAATCGACCATGTTGGCGACGACGAGATCGTGGAGTTCGGGGTAGACGCGCTTGGTGCCCGGCACCCTGTAGATCGGGGCGAAGCGCACCGTCAGGCACGCCACATCACCGGGATCGTTCCAGAGCCGTGCTTCGGCACGTGTGGTGGGACTGAGCTCGTCGACGCGGGGCGTGCGGTATTTGGCTTCACGCGCGGATGCAGCATCAGCGAAGCGCTTGCGCGCCGCCTTCTCCGGCGCCGTGCTGCCGCAGGCCAGCGCAATCTCGAAAGGCGGCAGGAATGGAACATCCTCCGTCAGGAACCGGTCTTCGGCCAACTCGCCGATGTCCAGCAAGAGGAATGCGCCGCAGTGATCGTGTAGCCGGCGCGCCACCAGCCGCGCGACCTCGCCGGCGAGCTCGATGTCGGCGGCGATCAGATAGGAGGCGTTGGCGGAGACGGCATGGAATGCGGCATCCTGACGCGACCCGACATGGACACACAGAAAGGGCAGCGGCCGATCGATGTGCAAACGATTGCCGTTGCCGAACTCGCGGCGGATCGGCTTGCCGTCGCGGAAAAGCCCGCCAAGGTCCGCTTCGATTTGCAGCAGTGGAGATGTGTGCTCGACAAGCTTGGGCTTCATCGCATGGCCCGCAGCGCCTTTGCCAGGACAGGCACAGTTGACGCCAGTATGGCGCGCAGCTGATCGATTGCTGCCCAGTCGGGTTCGCCGCTCCATTCGTCCATAAAAATCTTCTTGAACTCCACCGCGATGGCACAGCCGGTCTCTGGAAAATTGGTGTGGACGAAACGCGTCTGTTCGCCCTTGCCCTGGAAGGACACGTTCTCGCGCACATCGATTGGCTCGCCGTTGAGCTGGTGGCCGCGAAGCGTTTCGATGAACGCATCGACGACCGGCGCCCAGCGCTCGCGGTCCATCGAAGACGTCCCGATGTTGATGTCGGGAGCTGCGTCGCGAGATGTCGGCACAGAATGCGGCCCATCGCGGCGGTGATTGTAGCTGTGGACGTCGACGAGAACGAAACGGCCATAGCGCTTCTCGATATCGGCGAGGACGCGCTTCAGCTCACTGTAGAAGGCATCGTGAAAGGACAGAGACTCCTCCACGATGGCCTCGGCCGGCAACTCCCGCCAGACTTTGAGCCCCCAGGACTGGTCCGGCGACAAGTAGACGGCAGCGTCGCGCGCGCGGTTCAGATCGACCTGGAAGCGCGACCGATGAACGATGATCCGGGTCGGGAAATCGGCGATGAAGCGCTCGGTGAACGGATCTTCCTCTCGAAGCCGGTCTGGATCAGAAAGACACATAAGCCCTCGGCAAGCACTGCCAACGTCGGTGCCGCTGTGGATGGCTGTACCGACGACAGGACCGTCTCCGAGCTTGATCGTCCAGCCCGACCCGCCCCGACCGGTGTTGGAAATCGTCTTGTCCATGCTCCGAAATGCGCGGAGCGTGCGGACGGTTCCGCTTCATGTCGAAAGCGGCCTTCAGTCGAACGTCGCCAGCGGCTCGGCTTTGATCTCCACCCAGTCGCAGCGCCGGCTGTCGTGGTAGAAGGACTGGAAGGGCGGCGGGAAGGACGGGTCGGCGAAGGCGCCGACGGGAATGGCGATCACCCCGGGTTGAGTATCGATCCGGTAGTGGACGCTGGCGCCGCACTCTGGGCAGAAATTGTAGATGACGCGGCCGCCCTGATCGCCCGTGCGGGTGAACTGCTTCGCCCGTCCCTCGATCGATACATCGCCTTCCGCAAACCGGACATTGTAGCTGAAGGCGCTGCCGGTGCGGCGCTTGCAGTCCAGGCAATGGCAGACCGAGATGCGCACCGGCTCGCCCGTACAGGTTGCTGACAGCTGGCCGCAGAGACATTGCGCGCGCCGCGTGATCATGGTTTCGTCGTCTCCTTCACATTACTGCGTGTCGGCGCTGGCCCTCAACTCCGTGCGCTTCTCGTCCGACACGACGGCCAGATCCAGCACCTTTTGCAGTTCGGCGGCATGATGGAATGACGGTTCGGTCTGCACGCCGCTTGCGACCGCATCGACGAAACGCTGGTAGTTGGTCGGCACCGTGCCGGCGTCGATCACCTGCCATTTGGCGGTCTCGATATCCTCGCCAATGCACGCCTTCAGCTCCGAGCCCTCCAGATTGTGCACGACCTCGATGCCGCCCTTGTCGCCGTAGATGCGCAGGCGCAGTTCGTTCATATGGCCGGTCGCCCAGCGGCTGGCATGGACGACGCCAAAGGCGCCGTTGGAAAAATCCAGCGTCATGGCGAAACTGTCATTGGCGTCGAGGTCGTATTCGCCGATGCGGTTGCCCGGCGCCTTGTCGAAGGCGCGCAGCCGGCAGAAGACGTGGTCGATGTCGAGTGCGGCGCCATAGCTGGCGAAATCGAGGATATGGATGCCGACATCGCCTAGCACGCCGTTGGAGCCGTGGCTGCGCGACAGCCGCCACAGCCATTTCGGATCGGTGCGCCAGTCGCCCCAGAATTTCGACACCAGCCAGCTCTGCAGATAGGAGGCCTCGACGTGGCGGACGGTGCCGATGTCGCCGGCCAGCACCATCTGCCGCGCCTTCTGCAAGGGAGCGACGTTGCGATAGGTGAGGTTGACCATATTGACGATGCCAGCGGCTTGCGCCGCGTCAGCCATCTCGCTCGCCTTGGCGAAATTTTCGGCGAGCGGCTTTTCGCACAGCACCGGCTTGCCGGCCGCAATCAGCGCCATGGTCGTCGGATGGTGGATACGGTCCGGCGTGACGTTGGCCACCGCATCGAAGCCGCCCCAGTCGAGCGCTGCCTCCAGCGAGGTGAAGCGCTTCGGGATCTTGAAGCCGTCGGCGAATTCGCCGACGCGCTTTTCATCGACATCGACAGCGCCGACGATCTCGACGCCATCAATGGCGCCAAAGCGGCGGGCATGCTCCTGCGCCATCCAGCCGGTACCCAATATCAAAAGCCGCATTTTTGCACTCCGAGCGAAATTGGTTCGATTCAATGAAATGAGCCGAATGTGGTCCAAGCGTTGTTCATACGCAACTCCAGACGGAAAGCCGCTGCGCCTTTTCCTTGGGTTGTTTTAGCGGAAACCCGCCTCGCCCGAGGCGTGCAGCTTGCCGCCGCGCTCGACGATGGTCTCCAGCGCCTTGTCGACCGGCACGTTCGGCGCATCCAGAATCGCCGATTTCGTGCCTTGCGGGTTGTGCGCCCACTTCACCGCGTTGCGCAGCACCTTGTGCACAGTGGTGTCGTGATAGGTGGGATAGGTCTCATGGCCCGGGCGGAAGTAGAAGACGTTGCCGGCGCCGCGCCGGTAGGTCAGCCCGGAGCGGAACACCTCGCCGCCCTGGAACCAGGAGATGAACACCGTCTCCAGCGGCTCCGGCACGGCGAACTGCTCGCCATACATTTCTTCATTCTCGAGCTCGAAAAACTCGCCAACGCCTTCGGCGATCGGATGGCTGGGGCTGGTCACCCAGAGCCGCTCGCGCTCGCCGGCCTCGCGCCATTTCAGCGTGCAGGGCGTGCCCATCAGCCGCTTGAAGATTTTCGAGAAATGGCCGGAATGCAGAACGATCAGCCCCATGCCTTCGAAGACCCGGCGGGCGACGCGCTCGACCACTTCGTCGGCAACGGCGCCATGGTCCTTGTGGCCCCACCAGACCAGCACGTCGGTCTCGGCCAGACGATCGGCCGACAGGCCATGCTCGGGCTGTTCCAGCGTGGCGGTCGAGGCGGAGATCGCCTTGTCGGCATTCAGCGCCTTGGCGATGGTCGTGTGCATGCCCTCGGGATAGAGGGCGGCGACCACCTCATTGGTCCGCTCATGGATGTTCTCGCCCCAAACGACAGCGCGTATTGTCATGATGTCCTCGTGGTGAAGCCGACCCGCCGCGGTCAGTCATAGTCTGCTCGGAGCGGAATGGAAACGATTTTGGGCAGTAAGGCAGTAGGGGAATAGGGGAAGAAAAAGGAAAGGGCAGCGAGAGCCTGAGGCCCTACTGCCCTACTGCCCTACTGCCCTACTGCCCTACTGCCCTACTGCCCTACTGCCCTACTGCCCTACTGCCTACGCTCCCCGCCCATCCTGGGCGACCTGCGTCAGCGGCCTAGAGAGCCGCGGCACGACGACAAGGCGCTTGATCTTGCCCTTCTTGTAGGCGGAGAGGAAGCGCGCATAGTCCTTGAAGACGACGCAGCCGTTTGATTCCGCACGGCCGCCGCGCAGCATGTAGGTGTGGGCGAGCAGGCCGTCGCGGCCATATTTGTTGCTGCCGCTGACCGGAGTGAGCCGTATCGCCTCGACGCCATGGAAGCGTGATTCACGCAGCCTCAGATCATAAGTATCGGGCGGCGTCGGGCCGACATTTTTCTTGTGGACGAAACGCGGCTGGTCGACCATCGAGCCCAGTCCCGAATGGGCCTCGAGCCGGGAGCCGTCCGGCATGTAGACGGTCTTGGCCGAGATGTCGTAGACGGCGACGCCGCCCCCCATTCCGGGCGTGGCGAACAGATCCTTGAAGGCGCGGCCGACACCGCCAGCCGGGACATCCGGTTTGGCATAGGCCAGCATCTCGCCGGCTTGCGCCTTCACCCGCTTGCCCGGCTTGGTGCGGATGGTCTCGCTGCCTGGCACGCCCGGCAGTGCGGCGACGTCCTGGGAATTGCGCGGCGAGCGCGGCGACACAATGCCCGGCGACTGGGGTGCCGCGGTCTCGGCCGCCCTGTCGGTCTGTGGCTTGGCCGCCTGAGGCTTGGCCGCTTGCGCCTTAGGCTTGCTGGGCGCCTCGGCAGGCTGAGCGGTTTCGGCGCGCGGACGCCGACCCGGCAGTGCAATGTTGTCGGGCAGATCATCCTGCGGCGGCAGCGAGGCGACCTGAACCTCGGCCTGCTCAGGATTTTGCGCTTCGACGATTGCCGCGACGGCCGGCGGCGGCGCCAGCATGTCGGCGCCCTGATCCGGCAAGGTGTTGGCCAGCGCCAGCGCAAGGCGGGACGAGCGTTCGATCTCGGCCACTTCCGGCCCAAAGCGCTCCGAGGCGGGGCCATGCTGGTCGGGCATGCGGACTTCGGCGAAACGGGCAGCGGCCGGAAGGCTGGCAAGCATGAAGGGCGCATTCGAGGCCTTGGCGAAGGCGGCAGCCAGCTTTTGCGGCGACAGCTTTGCCTTGGCCACCACGCCGTCGAAACGCGCATCGCGCGGAGTGACAAGTGCGATGCTGGTGTTTTGCGCCGTACCGATGTTTTGCGCGACATCGGCATTCGAGGCATGCGCGGCCGGCTTCAGCCGCGCCATCTTGCCGTTATGCGCGAAGCTCGCGGCGGTGCGCCTGCAGCCGGTATCGCACTGGGTGAGCAGCGAGGCCTGTAATTTCTGTGCCGAAAGCCGCGGCGCCCACGAATTGGCAAGGCTGCGGCGGGAATCGGCAAGTGCTGCGTTTGGCAGAAGCAGGCTTTGCGGCAAGGTGTTGGACGCGGCGGTGAGCGAGGTGCCTAGCGAATAGAGGCCGGCCATGGTCGCTACCGACCACAGCGCAAGGGCCGCGCCGACGACCGGCACCACCACCCAGCGCTGGCCGGATCTCTTCGAAGTCAAATCCCGTTCAGGATTGTCGCCCCGGTCTTTCAAACGCAAAAACGCCATACAACCACTCTCAATCGGCATGCAGGCTTGCGACCCTCGCATCCGTGACATCCACAGTTCGCTGGTGCCCCCTGCACCTTTCGCGTCTGTTGCCGATTGAATCAAAAGATGGACAAAGTTGGTTAACCAATCCCTCCACCGGTCGCACATTGTGCGGCGGTCGATACGAAAAAAGAGCCTCCATGGTCTGCGCCACGGTAGAAATGCTCTCCCTCACCTGTGCTTTGCTGCCCGTTTTTGCGATCCAAGTCAAGGAAACGCTGCGTCAGGTCTCTGCAAGCCCGGGCTGATTGCCCGCCGATCGGCTGTTTCAAGCAGTTGACCTTCCGGTGGCTGGAAGGTCTATCCGCCTCAGAGACAGAGGCCTCCGACCACGGATATTTATCGATGAGTATCGGCACCACGACAGAAGAATCCAAGTCGAACCCCTGCTGCGGCTGGCTTATCACGGTTGGATGGGACGGCGAGGACATTGCGCCGTGAGATGGACTGTGAAAGCGGCGCTGCTGTGGCTCGTCTGCGCCCTCACGATGGCCGCCTCTGCCGGCGATGGACCGATCGTGACGGCACGGCAGGCGTCGATGAAGGAGATGGCGGCGGCGGCGAAAACCATCGCCGGCATGTTCGACGGCAGACAAGCCTACGACGCCGCGACGTTCAAGGCGGCGGCGCAAACCCTTCGCGCACGCACCGGCCCTGCCCTGATTGCCGAGTTTCCGAGCGCCTCGCTGGGGCCACCTTCGCAGGCCAGGCTGGAGATCGATCCGGCGCGTGCGGAATTCGAGGCGTTGGCAAATCACATCGGGACGCTGGCCGACGCGCTGGCCGCCAAGGCCGAGCACGCGCCCGACCGCATTACCGACGACATGCGCATGGGGGCCGGTCTGGCAATGGGCGGCGGCAGCCTGCTCGGCAAACGCGCGATCCCGGCGGAAGCCGATCCGGCCAAACTACCGGCGGAACATATCCTGCACCTCATCCTGCAGGATTGCTCGAACTGTCATTCGAAGTTCCGGCAGAGGACCGAGTGAGGCTGCCGATCACGCCAGCCAGGCCTTGATCGCCGGGCGGGCGAGAACGGCGCGCATCCGATCCTCGGCGTCCTTGACGGCTGGCGCCATCGGTGCGCGGGTTGGGCCGCAATCGACACCGATGACCCGGAAGGCCGCTTTCATACCCGGCAGCACGCCGGTTTCGAGCAGTGCTTCGACGAAATCCTGCGACACCATCTGCAATTCCTTCGCCCGGGCCAGGTCGCCGGCGCGGACCGCCTGGTCGACCGCCACGTAGAGCCGCCCGAGCAGATTGTAGGTCGTGCCGATGCCGCCTTCCGTGCCGAGCATTCCGGCGGCGGCATAGATCTCGTCGAAGCCGTAGAAGAACAGCTTTTGCGGCTGCCGCTTGCGCAGCAGCGAATATTTGAACAGGTCGGTGGAGGTGTATTTGATGCCGATGACATTGCCGAGATCGAGCAGCCTGACCAGCAGCGCCAGCGGTAAGGGACGGCCGGTGCGCAACGGGATTTCGTAGACCATCAGCGGCAGGTCGGTCGCCGCCGCCAGCGCCTCGTAGTAGCCGAAAACCTCCTCGTCGGAGAACGGATAGGAATGCGGCGGCAGTGCCGACAGCGCGTGATAACCAAGCTTTTTCGCGTGCCGCGCCAGGCGGATGGAATCACGCAGGTTCGGCATGCCGACATGGGCGATCAGATTGACGCCCGACCCCGTCGCACCGGCGAACACCACCTCCTGCTGAGCCAGCAATTCGTCCACCGTCAGCAGACCAGACTCGCCGCTGCTGCCGCCGACATAGAGACCGGCAAGGCCTTGGCGCAGCACGTAATCGTTGATGTTGCGCTGGCGCTGCGGGTCGAACTCGCCGGCGTCGCTGAGGCCGGTCATCAAGGCGGCATACATGCCCGCCAATTCTCTGGTCATTGCTAAGTCCTCGGTGCTGTCGGGATTGTCTCGGGGAAATCGGCGCCTGAGCCACTGATTCCGGTTCCGGCTCTATGGCGTTGTTTCGGCATGATCTTTTTCGACAGCCGGTTTTTGCTCAGGCGCATTGACTACGCCTCGCCGGCATGGTGGCAGGCGACGAGGTGCCGGCCCGACGCGGACGATCCGAAATCGCGCGATTGCGGATCCAGCTTGCCGCAGATGTCGGTCGCCTTCGGGCAGCGCGGATGGAAGTGGCAGCCGGACGGCGGCTTCGACGGATCGGGCACGCCGCCGCCAAGCACGATGCGTCGGCGCGTGCCGCCGGCCTTCGGATCCGGCACCGGGATCGCCGACAGCAGCGCGCGCGTATAGGGGTGCAGCGGGCTGCCGAACACCGAAGCCGTCGTGCCGATCTCGACAATGCGGCCGAGATACATCACCGCGACACGGTCGCTGAGATAGCGGATCATCGACAGATCGTGGCCGACGAACAGATAGGTCAGCCCAAGCCGTGCCTTCAGGTCGTCGAGCAGGTTGACGATCTGCGCCTGGATCGAGACATCGAGCGCCGAGATCGGCTCGTCGGCAATGATGAATTTCGGATTGGCGGCCAGCGCGCGAGCAATGCCGACGCGCTGGCGCTGGCCGCCGGAGAGCTCGAAGGGGTAGCGGTTGCGCAGCGCTTCCCTCAAGCCGACCAGCGCCAGCAACTCTGTGACCCTGATATCGCGCGTGGCGCGGGTTCCGATCTTCTGCGCACGCAGCCCCTCACCGATGATGCGGCCGACGGTCATGCGCGGATTGAGCGAGCCGAACGGGTTCTGGAACACCATCTGCATGTCGCGGCGGCGCTGCTTCAGCTCTTCGCCGGTCGCACCGGCATAATCCCTGCCCTCGAACACGATGCGGCCGGCGCTCGGCCGCTCGAGACCGAGCACGGCGCGGCCGGTGGTCGACTTGCCGCAGCCGCTTTCGCCGACCAGCGCAAGCGTTTCGCCGCGCAACACCTCGAAGCTGACGCCGTCGACGGCATGCACCGCACCGACCTGCCGCCGCAGCACGCCGCGCCGGATCGGAAAATGCACTTTGAGATCGGTGACGGTGAGCAGCGCCTCCTGCCCAGCCGCAGCAGGCGGCTTCACAGCTGATGCGGCGGCGGGCGATCGTGGCAGATGATCGACCTCGCGCCAACGCCAGCAGGCCGTGATGTGGCCGGCGTCGACCGCTTCCAGCGGCGGCTTTTGTTCGCGGCAGCGTGCCTCGGCATAGTCGCAGCGCGGCGCGAAGGCGCAGAAGGTCGGCGGCAAAGTCACATTGGGCGGCGCGCCCTTGATCGGCACCAGCCTGGTGTTGTCGGCCGTCAGCGACGGGATCGAGTTCAACAGGCCGATCGTGTAGGGGTGCGTCGTTGCCAAGAAGAGTTCATCGACCGGCGCGCATTCGACGATCGAGCCGGCATACATCACCGCGACGCGGTCAACGAAGCCGGCGACCAGGCTGAGATCGTGGCTGATCCAGATGATCGCCATGCCGAGCTGCTTTTGCAGGCGCACCACCAGTTCGACGATCTGCGCCTGGATGGTGACGTCGAGCGCCGTCGTCGGCTCGTCGGCGATCAGGATCGACGGCTTGCAGACCAGCGCCATGGCGATGCCGATGCGCTGCAGCTGGCCGCCGGAGAACTGATGCGGAAAGGCGCGCATGCGCTGCGGTCCGTTGGCGATGCCGACGAGATCCAGCATATCGAGCGCCTGGCGCTCGGCCTCGGCCTCGCTCAAGCCCTGGTGCTCGCGCAGCGCCTCGGTCAGCTGCAGGCCGATGGTCAGCACCGGGTTCAGCGACGACATCGGGTCCTGGAAGATCATGGCGATGTCGCGGCCGCGGATCTGGCGCAACTCACTGTCGGGCATGGCCAGCAGATCGCGGCCGCGAAAGAGTGCGCGGCCTGACGTCACGCGGCCCGGCGGCTTGCGGATCAGGCCCATCAATGTCTGCACCGTGACGGACTTGCCCGAGCCGCTCTCGCCGACAATGGCCAGCGACTCGCCTTCGGCAAGCTCGAAGGAGACATCGTTGACGGCATAGACGGCGCTGCCTTGCGGACCGAACTGAACGCTCAGCCCTTGCACGGAAAGCACCGACTGCTGTCCGATCCTCTCTGCCGTCCTTTTAACGGCGAGTGCGTCGGCGTCCGTCATTTGCCGCCCCCGCCCATAATGTGCTGCGGGTCGAGCGCATCGCGCAGGCCGTCGCCGACGAAGTTGATGCTGAGCACGGCCATCGCGATCATGGCGCCGGGCGAGATCCACATCCAGGGCTGGCTTTCCAGGATCGACAGCGTGCGCGCATCGCGCAACATGTTGCCCCAGCTTGCCGCAGGCGCCTGTGCGCCGAGACCGAGGAAAGACAGAGACGCCTCGAGCAGGATGACGGTCGCGACATCGAGCGTGATCGCTACCAGGATCGGGCTCAGCACATTGGGCAATATGTGTTCGAGGATGATGACCGATGGCGAGGTGCCGAGCGAGCGCGCGGCGAGGATGAATTCCTGGTTGCGCAGCGCCAGGATCTCGCCACGCGTTAGCCTCGCGATCGAGGGCCAGCTGAGCAGCCCGATCACCACCATGGTGTTGAAGATGCTGGGGCCGACGACGGCGACGAAGGCGATGATGATGACCAGGCGCGGAAACGTCAGCACCATGTCGATCAGGCCCATCAGCAAGAGGTCGACCTTGCCGGCGAAATAACCGGCGACGCAGCCGATGAAGATGCCGATCGCCGCCGAGATTGCCACGGCGACGAAGCCGACCGTCAGCGAAATGCGGCCGCCATAGAGGATGCGGGCAAAGATATCCCTGCCGGTGCCGTCGGTGCCCAACCAATGCATGCCACTAGGCGGCTGGTTGCGGCCCCTGAGGTCGATGTCGTTCGGGCCGTAATGCGCGATCAGCGGCGCCAGCACGCAAGCGACCACGATGATGGCGAGCATGATCAGGCCGAGCGTCGCCAGCCGGTGCTGCAGGAAGCGGCGCGCCGCCTCGCCCCACAGGCCACGCGAGGCGCGCGCAGTGACCGCGATGTCGGCGGCGGTGGCGTCAGTCATAGCTCACCCTGGGGTCGAGCACGCTGTAGGCCAGGTCGGTCGCAAGGTTGGCCAGCATGACGATGATGGCGGTGATCAGCACGTAGCCCATGATGACGGGACTATCCCGGTTGACCACGGAATCGATGAACATCAGGCCGATGCCCGGCCACTGGAAAATCGTCTCGATCACCACCGAGCCGCCGAACAGGGTGGGCAAAGCGAGACCGAAGACGGTGACCAGCGGGATCAGCGCATTGCGCAGGCCGTGGCGCAGCGTGATCGTGCTCGTGCGCAGGCCCTTGGCCTTGGCGGTGCGCATATAGCTCTGGTTCAGCACTTCGAGCATGCCGGCGCGGGCATAGCGCATGAAGATGGCGGCGCGGAACAAAGCGAGCGCCGCCGCCGGAAGGATCAGGTGCTTGAGATTGTCAATGAGCGAGAAGCTGTCGCCGGCGGTCGAGATGCCGGACGACGGCAGCCAGCGCAGCTCCAGCGCAAAGACATAGACCAGCAGCAGACCCATGAAGAAGTCCGGGATGGAGACGCCGACAAAGCCGGCAAGCGTCAGCGAATAGTCCGTGAGCTTGTATTGCCGCAGTGCCGAGATCACGCCGAGCGTGGTCCCGAGGAGGGAGGCTATCAGCAGCGCCACGCCCATCAGCTCCAGCGTCATCGGCAAGCGCTCGCCTATGATCTCGCCGACGCTGCGGCCATTGACGAAGGAGCGGCCGAGATTGCCGTGCAGGATCTGGCCGATCCAGTTGAGGTACTGGATGTAAACCGGCTGGTCGAGACCGAGCTCGCCGCGCCGCATGGCGATCAGCTCTTCGCTTGAGGGCGCTTCCGCCGTGATCATCGCCAGCACAGCATCGCCCGGCATGGCATGGGCGATGGAAAAGACGATCACGGTGACGCCGAACAGCACCGGAATGCTGAACAGCAATTTTCGCAGGAGATAGCTGAGCACCGGCCTCTCCTATGGTTGAAGGCGGTTCTGAGACATCGGATCGTGAGGCTCCGGCAGAGCCTCACGATCGGCAAGGGTATCGGCAGTGGCTATTTCGCCACTTCCCACTTCTCGACTTCGTTGTAGACCGGGTGATTGAAGATCACGAGCGGCTGCTCCTTGAAGTGCTGGGCAAGGCCGACGATGCGGTTGTTGAAGGCGAGCGGCCGCACCTCGTTCCACAGCCAGGCCTTGGGCATCTCCTGGTTGAGGATGCGCGAGGCCTCCTGGTAGCTTGCGGCGCGCACCGCGCGGTCGTTCGATTCCAGCCCCTTGTTGAACAGTTCGTCGACCTTGGGGTTGCAATAGCCCATGGCAAGCGGCTTGGCGCCGCAGACGACCAGCGGCGAGCCGAGCGAGGGATCGAGCCCCATGCCTTGCGCGAAGAAGCCCATCTGGAAGCTGCCATCGGCATAGACCTGGTTGATCGCCGCCGGATCGAGCAGGCGCGGCTGGATGTTGACGCCAACGGCGGCCAGATAACTCTGGATGGCGGTGACGGTGTCGACGTTCATCTGGTCGGAATAGTAGTAGATGAAATCGACCGGCTGGCTGGCGTCCCAGCCGGCATCAGTCAGCAGCTGCTTGGCCTTGTCGGGATTGTAGTCGTAGGCTTCGAGGTCCTTGGCGCGCGCCCAATCCTGCGGGAACAGCGTATTCAACAGCTCTCCGGCGCCCTGCTTGACCGTCTCGATGATGGCCTTGCGGTCGATGGCATAGAGCATCGCCTGACGCACGCGCACATCGGCGAAACGCTTGTTCTCCAGGTTGAACTGCAGGTAGGTCGGCAGGCCGGCGGAGAATTTCGGCAGCACCGTCAGATAGTCGAGCTTCTGCAGGCGGGCGAGTTCGGAGACCGGCACACCGCCGCCCTCATAGGACATGGCGTCGACCTCCTGCGTCTCCAGTGCCGCGATGATCGGCGGCACGTCCTTGTAGATCTGGTAGATGATGCGGTCGAGCTTCGGCGCGCCGAGGAAATAGTCGGGGTTGCGGTCGACCTCGACATACTGGTCGCTCTCGTATTTCTTCCAGATGAACGGGCCGGTGCCGACGCGGTTGACCCAGAAGGCGTTACCCTTGATGTCGCCGGGTGCGACCTTGCCCAGAATGTGTTCGGGAAAGATGCTGATGGCGATAAGCTGCAGCTCGACCCAGAGCGGCTTGGCGCTGTCGAGCTCGACCTGGACGGTCATGTCATCGAGTGCTTTCACTCCGGCAAGCGAGGAGGCCGAGCCATCCTGGAAAGCCTTGTATCCGGCGACCGCGCCAAGCTTCTGCGCCCAGGGCGAGCCGACCTTGGGGTTGGCGTAGAGGTTGAGGCTGAACACCACGTCCTTGGCGGTAAAGGGCGCACCGTCATGCCATTTGACGCCATGGCGCAAGCTGAAGATGTAGGTCTTGCCGCCATCGGGCGTCTTCCAGCTCTCGGCCAGCATCGGCTGTACGCCGTCGCCCGTCCATTTGATGTGAACAAGGCCTTGCAGCACAGTCTCATCGAGCCGGTGGCCGCAGGTGGTGTGCAGCGTGCCCATCTCGATGCAGCCGGTGCGCATCGCCGAGCGGAACGTGCCGCCATCCGCGGCCTTCGCGGCGCCGGCCGCAAACGTCAGCGCCAGTGCCGACAGAAAGCTCATCAACAGTCTTCTCATGGAATTTTCCTCCCGTTGCTTTCGCCGGCTGAAATCGAGGCCATGCCCCTGCTCCCAGGCCGATTCGCGCCAGGTCGTCGCCTGTCACGCGACCGCCGCGCCGATCGGCAAAACGGCGATCTCCATCCCTTCGGTTGCGCAAGATCCTCGCTTGCGGCGACTGGTCTAATAGCTTAAAAGGTAGACCATGCACAATATGCCGGTTCGAAAAAAATTGTCCGATGAAGTTCGCCTTCGCCTGGAGGCGATGATCCGCGACGAGGTCTACCCGGTCGGCGCTTCGCTGCCGTCCGAGCGCGACTTGATGTCGATGTTCGACGTCGGCCGCCCGTCGGTGCGCGAGGCGCTGTTTGCGCTGGAGAAGATGGGGCTGGTGCGCATCAACAGCGGCGAGCGCCCGAAGGTGACGCGGCCGACGCCGAAGAACATGCTGGAGCAGTTAACGGGTACGGCGCATCTTTTGATGGACCAGCCCGACGGCATCGGCCATTTCGAGCAGCTGCGGCTGTTTCTCGAGGTCTCGATCGCTCGCCATGCCGCCGAGGTGGCGACCCGCGAACAGATCGACGCGCTGGCCGCCGCGCTGGCCGAAAACGAGCGTGCCATTCCCCGGGCGCGGGCTTTCGCCGTCACCGATGTCGCGTTTCACCGCGTCCTGACCGTCATCCCAGGCAATCCGATCTTCCTCGCCGCGCATGAGGCGCTGGTCGAATGGCTGATCAATCAGCGCATCCACATGGCCAACACCGAAATCGAGAATCGCAAGAGTTTCGCCGGCCACCAGGCGGTGTTCGAGGCGATCGAGCGCCACGAGCCGGAAACAGCCGGCCAAGCGATGCGCGCGCATCTGGAAAACGCGCGGCGCAAGTTCAATTCGGGCAAACAGGATTAGCCGGCAGACATTCGGCGGGCGAGGTTGACAGTCTGCAGGCCAATGAAAAGCCCGCCGTTCAAGACCGGCGGGCTTTTCATTGGATGCCAGTCAGTTGTCGATTCAAGACAGCCGAATTCAGGCTATCAGCAGCTGGTGGCGCTCAGGCAGCCTTCGACGGGACCGCAGCGACCACCGATGAGAGCTTTCCGGCCTTGGCCAAACTCGGCTTTTCGTAGGCTTTCTTCACAGATTCTCTCCTCAAATAATTGTGGATGTTCACGCTGCCGAGCCCATTTTGTCAAATATGGAAATCGCCGCGCGGCTTTTGCCTGGCCGCCGATTTGCGCTACGATCGGCGCCAGACGGGACGGATCGCGTGGCCGACAGGGAAGAAACCTTCCAGCAGGTGCTGAGCCTCGGGCCTAGTTGCCGGGCCAAGGCAAACATCCAGCGCGTGTTCGGCAGGCGCACCGCGCGCCGCTATGTCTTCGACTGGCAGACAACCTCTCCAGCCGGCCTGCTCGACTATTTCCGCAACGATTTCACCGGCGCTTTCGAGCGGGCCGATCTCACCGTTGCGGCAGGCGTGGTGTGCAATCGCAAATACGACACCAGGCATCCTCACGAATTCCCCAAAGGGATCACGGAAGAAAGGCTCGATGCGCTCTATCCAGCCGCCCGCGCCCTGCATGAGGGCTGGTGCGCGGCCCTGCGCAAAGCGATCGACAACAGGTACTCGGCGCTGTTTGTCCTTAGCGAGCCGTTGCCGGAACAAGACCGGCACGTGCTCGCCGACCTCATAGCCGACCGCTGCAAGCAAAAACGCTACCTGATTCTCGATGCGCCGGCTGGGGACTATGAACGCGACGACGGCGACGGCTTCTCCTGGATGGGTGACCGCGATTTGTGGCAGCGGCATCTTTCCGGCTTCAGCATCGAGCCGCCCCTGCCCACCAGGATCAGCTATCAGTTGCACCGGTTGCGCAGAAATATGACCTATCTCGTACCGAAGCGGCTGCGGAAGCCAAAACAGGTTACACCGCTAAGCCTCTGAGATGGCCTGCATCGGCGAAGCAGGATGGGGCGGGGCGTTGTCGCGCTCCTGCCCCGCCGGCATGCCGATATTTCGTACGCCTGGTTGGCTTACGCCGGCTCGCGCTTCAGCGCCTGCGCCATGCAGTGGATGCCGCCGCCGGTCTTGGAGATCTCGCTCATGTCGACGGCAGCGACCTCGAAGCCGCGCGCCTTGAGCTGGCCGATCAGCGTCTGGCTCGAGGTCGGCGCGATCACCCTGTCCTTGCCGAGCGACATGAAGTTGCAGCCGAGCGCCATCGTGTCCTGGAACGGCACGTCGATGATCTCGTGGCCCTTGCCCTTCAGCCAGTCGACAATGCCGGGCTCGGTGCAAGCAAGGCACACCGCGGTGAGCTTTTCGGCGATCGGCACCACCATCAGGTCGATATGGACATAATATTCGTCGATGAAGGCGAGGCGCGTCTCCCAACCCTCCTTTTCGAACCAGTCCTGCACCTGGCGGGCGCCTTCTTCCTGCGTGCGGGCGCCACCGCAGCCGATCAGCACCACGCCCTCCTCGATGACGTTGAAGTCGCCGCCCTCGAACGTGCCTGCGGTGACCATGTCGTAGATCGGGATGCCGAGCTTTTCATAGGTGCGGATAGCGGCATAGTTCTCGCCGCGCCGCCACCAGTTGGCCATGGCGGTGATGAAGGCGCCATAAGGTGTCATGACGCTGGAATCACGGGAATAGACCTGCATCGGCAGTTCCGGCGTCGGCTCGTGCCAGTGGATGTTGACGCCGAAATGCTCGTAGGCGGCGACAAGGTCCTTGTGCTGCGCCTGCGCGATCTGGACGTTACAGGGCGCCTCGCGCAGATGTTTGCGCGACAGCGAGCTGGTCGACAGATGGCGCAGGAAATTCGGCGAGCCGAGCAGCACGTCGGTCAAGACATCGGTCTCGTTGGCAAAACCCCAGGCGGTGAGCGGCTTGGTGCCGCCGGCGGGGTTACGGCGCTGCAGCGAGAACGGTTCGGCGACGATGTGGTCATGGACGGTCATGGGGTTCTCCTTTTGGTGATATCCGTGGTCGATCATGCGGTGCCGGCGGACGGAATCCACCAGTCGAGCCCGCGCGCGGTGGTGACATATTCCGGCCAGCGGAAATTGATCGGCGGGTCGTAGTCGCAAAGCGGTGCGATCCAGGTCGAGCCGCCGATGCCGCCGCCGGTGCGGGTGGTAAATTCATCCATCGCCGCATCGCGCGCGGTCTTGTCTTCAAGCAAGCGGAGGGCTGCAAGCGCAACCGTCTTGGCGGCACAAATGACCATCGGATCGATGGTGGCCGATATGCCACCCAGCGCATTCATCGCCCAGGACGGATAGGCGTGGCCGTTCGCCGAGCGCAGCGCCGGGCGGGCGACATAGAAGCGGGCCGTCGGGGCGTGCCACGACATGTCGGTGTAATCGTCGGAGGTGGAGTTGATCTGCGAGGGCGGCAAATCGCGGCGCAGGATGGCCTCGGCCTCTTGCGGCGCGACTAGTCGTTCCATCTCGTCGATGAACGGGTTTTCGGTCGCGGTGCCACCGGCATTGACCTGCACCTCGCGGGCGATCGTCTTCGCCGCCTCATCCCAGCGCGGCGGGCCGACCGTGGACAGCGCTTCATAGGCAATCCCGGCCATGGCGTGATTGGCGAGCCCCGGCCGCGACTTCGACACCCAGTGGCGCTCGTAGCGGCTGCCGCTGATCGTAGCGGCGGCTTGTGCGTTGCGGTCGAGCACGGCGGTAACCTGTTCGGCCATGGCAATGGTCGGCACGCGGATCATGTACTGGATCTCGGAGAGCCCCGCCGGCAGATTGTCGGCCGTCGCCTGTCCTGCGGTGAGGATCGCCTCGCTGATCGACCAGCCGCCTTGGTGCGGCAGCATGGAATCACGCAGCGCCTTGGAGGCCATGTACATCGTCATCAGCGCGTCGTTGGCGCCGGGCGCCCGCACGGCCGAATGCGCCTGCGGGATCGGCGCGCCATCGCCGGCGCGAACCCAGTTTTGCGGTTCGTCGCAGACAAAGCGGTAGACCATCGCATAGGCAGCACCGCAATGCGTGTCCCAGCGCGCCGTGTTGCAGAGTGGCAGCATGTAGAAAGGGTGGAAGGAGATCATGCCGGCAAGGCCGTCATAATAGCCCTCGGCCGCATGGATCGGTTTCGAACCCCTGACCTTCTCGGCTGGCTCGCCGGTGAAGCGCAGCGTGCCCTCGATGCCGTGGCGCTGCATTGCTGCCTTGGTCGCCAGAAGCCCGCCGAGGCTGGCGACGCCAAGTCCGGAATGCGGATCGGTATGGCCGCCGGCCTCGCCGCCAAGACCTGGGCGCGGCCGCTTCACCGTCGCCGCATCCTGGCAATTGCCGGGCACGGCGTCGTATTCAGCGTACATGCCGATGGTCGGCCCCGGGCCATTCGTCCAATGAGCGCAAAAGGCGGTCGGCATGCCGGCCGACCCTTCCTCGACCGAAAAGCCCTCATGCTTCAGCCGCGCCACATACCAGGCCGCCGACTGGTATTCACGCCAGGCAGTCTCGCCGAAATCGAAAATGGTGCGCGTCCACGCCGACAGCGACGGCTGGATGCCATCGAGACAGGCAAGCGCGGTGGCTTGCGCCGAGGTCGTCACCGTTTTCTCCATGCGGCCAAGAAAGCAGTGAAGCGGCTTTGCAAAAAGTGATATGTTTTCCCGGTTCGTGCAAATTCGGTTCACCTGAGGCTTCTTGCGAATACCTTCCACCCAGGCGCTGCGCGCCCTCGACAGTTTTGCCCGCCACGGCAGCGTCTGGCGCGCCGCCGACGAACTGCACCTCACCCGCAGCGCGGTCAGCCATCAGTTGCGGCTGCTCGAACGCGATCTCGGCTTCGACCTGCTCGAGCGCATCGGCAAGGGCGTGGCGCTGACACCGCGCGGCCAGCGCTATGCCGCAGATGTGAGGAAGGCGCTGACCGTGCTTGGCGATGCGGTGACACGCCAGGCCGGTACCGGCGTTGGCGGCTCGTTCGCCGTCTCCTGCACGCCGGGCTTCGCCTCGCTATTTTTATGCACCCATATCGGCGAATTCCGGCAGATGTATCCCGATGTGGCGCTGTCGATCCTGACGCCAAGGCGGCTGGACGATGTCAGCAATCCAGACGCCGACGCCTTCATCGCCTTCGGCGTCGGCAACTGGCCGAACCGGGCCGCCGAACTGTTGTGCGAGATCTCGTTCACACCGCTCTGCAGCCCGACCTTGCTCAACAAGGTCGGCGGCTTTTCCAAGCCGGCCGACGTGTTGCGCGCCAATCTCCTGCATCTCGGCGACACCGAGGACTGGGCGCGCTGGCTGACGTTGACGAAGGTGGAAAACCCCGACACCGAAGGCGGCATCTTCTTTTCCGACATGAACCTGGTCTTTTCCGCGGCGATCGCCGGCCAGGGCATCGCCCTGGGCGACGAATTGACCAGTCGCCGGGCGCTGAGCGAAGGACGGCTGGTGCGCCCCTTCGACATAGCGATCGGCTCGCCTCGCTCGTACTTTTTGGTTTCTGAACATGCCAAGGCAAGTCACCCGGTGCTGGAGGCGTTCAGCGCCTGGCTTAGGTCGAAGCTGTCGGAAGTTAGCTAATCTCCCCACTTGTGGGGGAGATGTCCGGCAGGACAGAGGGGGGCGCGAAGGAACGCCAACTTTCGAAGGTAGCGAAGGATCCTATCAGAAATAGGCGTCGCAAAAAGTTGAGAGGCCGGCGGGACAGCGCCCCCCTCTGCCCTGCCGGGCATCTCCCCCACGAGGGGGGAGATCAGCAGCTTTCGGCGTCTCGCCACCCCCCATCCGTGAATCAAATTTGCCGATCAGGCGAAAACTATTCGGTTGCGGTGAGCCGCCGCCCTGCCCTACGCTCAAGCCACGACCAAGGAAGAGGCAGGATGCAGCAACCCGGCCGGGCCGCAGAGATCAAGGCAATCGGGATCGGCAAGAGCTTCGGCTCGTTCCGTGCACTGGACAATCTGTCGCTCAATATCGGCCGCGGAGAGTTTTTGACCCTGCTCGGTCCCTCCGGCTCCGGCAAGACCACTTTCCTGATGATCCTGGCCGGCTTCGTGCAGCCGACCGAGGGCAAGCTTTTCAGCGACGGCGTCGACATCACCGAGCGGCCGGCCGAGCAGCGCGCCGCCGGCATGGTGTTCCAAGGCTATGCGCTGTTTCCGCATATGTCGGTCGAGGCCAACATCGCCTTCCCGCTCAAGGTGCGCAAGAAATCGGCAGCCGAGATCAAGCGCCGCGTCGCCGAGATGATCGAGCGCGTCGGCCTGAAAGGCCACGAGACCAAACTGCCGGCGCAGCTTTCCGGCGGCCAGCAGCAGCGTGTGGCGCTGGCCCGCGCTTTGGTGTTCGAGCCAGGTGTGCTGCTTCTCGACGAGCCTTTCTCGGCGCTGGATAAGAGCCTGCGCGGCCAGATGCAGGCCGAGATGAAGCGGCTGCATCAGGAGACCGGCACCACCTTCGTCTTCGTCACCCATGATCAGAGCGAAGCACTGGCGCTGTCGTCGCGCGTCGCCATCTTCAACCACGGCAAGTTACTGCAGGTCGGCGCGCCGGACGAGGTCTATGACCGTCCCGCCAACCGCTTCGTCGCCGAGTTCCTGGGCGAGATCAACATGCTGCCGCTGAAGGGCGTGAAGCGCGCCGATGATGGCGCCACCGCACTCTGCGAGGACCGCGCGATCACTCTGCGCGGCAATGCCGAGGCGGTGAACGGCAACGCCATCCTTGCGATCCGCCCCGAGCATATGTCGATCGCGCGCGAAGCCGCCGTCGGCGAGAACGGCATTGCCGCAACCGCCGTCGGCTCGACCTATCTGGGTGCGGCGACCAAGCTCGACCTGACAACGCGCCAAGGCGCCAAGGTCACCGTGTCGGTGCCAAACGAGGTCGCGGCCGCGGCGCTGAGCAAAGGCAATTCCGTCTGGCTGACCTGGCCGGCGGAAAAAGGTTTCCTCCTTCCGGACGGAGGATGACGACCAAACCGGCGAAGTCTTCCAGCAAAGAATCTGGGGCGCGCCACAACCACCGGAACCATCAACGAAAAAAGGGGAACTGACATGACAAACGAAACCAAGAAACAAGCCATGGACGGCCTGTCCGCCAGGGCAGCGCGCGGCGAGATTTCGCGCCGGCAATTCACGCAGCTTGCCGCTCTTATGCTGGCCGGCACGCCGATGCTGTTGCGCTCGACCGGTGCCTTTGCCGCGGCTAAGGAGCTGGTGCTGGTGAACTGGGGCGGCGATGCCATCACGGCTTACGATGCCGCCTATGGCCAGGCCTTCACTAAGGAGACCGGCATCACCGTCAAGATGGACGGCTCGGGCCCGACAGAGGGCGCGATTGCCGCGCAGTTCAAGAGCGGCGCCCCGACCTGGGACCTCGTCGACGTCGACCCGTTCTCGGCCATCACGCTCGGCGCCCAGGGCGCGCTCGAGCCGATCGACTACACCATCGTCGACAAGAAGAAGATGCGTGAGGGCTTCGGCTGGGAATACGCGGCATCGACCTATTTCTTCTCCTATGTCATCGCCTATGATTCCGAGAAATACGGCAAGGACGCGCCGACCGGCATGGCCGATTTCTTCGACGTGAAGAAATTCCCGGGCAAACGCTCGCTCTACAAATGGGGCGTGTCGAGCTGGGAAGCCGCTCTGCTCGCCGACGGCATCGCGCCGGCCTCGCTCTATCCGCTCGATTTGAAGCGCGCGCATGACAAGATCGCCGCCTTCAAGGAAAACGTCGTGGCCTATTGGGGCGGCGGCGCCGAGAGCCAGAGCGTGCTGCTCAACGGCGAAGCCTCGATGGCGATCGTCTGGTCGACACGTGCCTCGCTGATCGAGCAGGACTCGGGCGGCAAGATCAAGTTCATCTGGGACCAGGGCCTGATCTCGCCCGGCGCGCTCGCCGTGCTCAAGGGCAACCCCGGCGGCAAGGACGCGGCGATGAAATTCATCGCCAGCGCCCAGGACCCGCAAAAGCAGCTGGTGATGTTCGACAAGCTCGGACAAGGTCCGGCCAATCCGGCCACCGATGCGCTGATCCCTGCCGACAAGAAGCGTATCAACCCGGTCGATCCCGAAAACATGAAGAAGCAGATCGCGCTCGACATGGACTGGTACGCCAAGAATTACGGGGCAGCACTCGACGAATACACCAAGATCATCTCGGCCTGACCAAGCCGGGTGTGACCCCCAGATGAGAGGCACCCTCTCAGACAGGATGGGCGCGGCGCTGTTGATGGCGCCGCTGCTCCTGTTTCTTGTGCTCGCCTATGCCTGGCCGTTCCTCGGCGTCGTCAAATGGAGCGTTACGCTGCCGACGCCTGGCCTCGGCCAGTATGGCGCGCTCGCCACCGACGCCCTGGTGCAGTCGGTGTTCATCCGCACGCTGCGCATTGCGCTGATCGTCACCGTCGTGTCTGTCGCGGCGGCCTATGCAATCACCATGGTGTGGGTGCGCGGCAGCCCGGCGCAGCGCATAGTCGCTGAATTCTGCATTCTCGTCCCCTTCTGGATCTCGGTGCTGACGCGCGCCTTCGGCTGGGTGGCGCTGCTCTCCAACCGCGGCCTGATCAACACCTGGCTGCAATCGATCGGCTTCATCTCCGAGCCGCTGGCGCTGGTGCGCAACGAATTCGGCGTCATCGTCGGCATGACGCATTTCCTCATTCCTTTCGCGGTGTTTCCGCTGGCGTCGGCCATGCGCAGCCTCGACGAGCGCGTGCTGCTGGCGGCGCGCGGGCTCGGCTCCAGCCGCATGCGCACCTTCTGGACGGTGTTCGTGCCGATGACGCGCTCGGGCATCATCGGTTCAGCGATGATCGTCTTCGTCTTCTCGCTCGGCTTCTTCGTCACGCCGGCGATCCTCGGCGGCGGCCGCAGCGTGATGATCGCCGAACTGATTTATCTCAGGATCTTCCAGAGCCCCGACTGGGGGCTGGGCGCGGCAATCAGCGTCGTGCTGGTGCTGTTCGTCGGCGCGCTGATGGCGCTCTTGTTCCGCTATGTCAGACCGAAGCAGCTGATCTGATGCCGACCTATCGCCCCGGCCCCGTCTCGCTGATCCTCGCCGTGCTGGTGGCGCTGTTCCTGCTGCTGCCGCTGCTGGCGGTCATTCCGGTGTCGCTCACGCCAAGCCGCATGCTGGCGATGCCGACGGGAGAACTCTCGCTGCGCCACTACCGCTCGCTGATCGAGGATCCGCGCTGGCTCGACGCCATCCTGCTGTCGATCCGCATCGGCATCGTCAGCAGCGTCATCTCCACCGTGCTGGCGCTCTGCTTCAGCCTTGGCGTCTGGATGTTCCAGCCGCGCTTTACTGCTGCGCTCGTTGGCTTCGTGCTGTTGCCGATGGTGGTGCCGCCGGTGGTGTCGGCGATCACGCTCTACTTCCTGCTGACCTCGATCTCCGGCATGAGTTCGTTCTTCGGCTACGACACCTGGCTGGGTGTCGCCATGGCGCATTCGGTGATGACGGTGCCCTTCGCCACGGTGCTGATCCTGGTCTCGCTCAGCCAGCTCGACCGCCGCATCGACCTCGCCGCGCGCGGTCTTGGCGCCAGCGTGTGGGAACGCGCGACGCGCATCATCATGCCCAACATCAAGTTCGGCATCGTCACCGCGGCACTGCTGTCCTTCGTGCTGTCCTGGGAAGAGATCGGCGTGACCCTGTTCATCACCTCGGTCAACGCCATAACGCTGCCGCGGCTAATGTGGATGGGCCTGCGCGACAACATCGATCCGGCAATCGCCGCCCTTTCGGTAATCCTGATCATCATCACCGTGTTGGTGCTGGCGTTGCGCAGCGTTGTGGTCAAGGTACGCGGCGGGCACCAAGCCAAGTAGCAACAACAGCTATGTGAACGACGTTACCGACGGAGAGCGCGGGGTACATTACGCAGCGGCATGGGAAACCTGCCGCTGGTGACATTCGCCTTCGTATCGGTGCTCGGGATGGCGGTTCCGGGACCGGACGTTGTGCTCGCCATCACCAACGGGTCCCGCTACGGGGGCTCGACACGCATTTCTCGGCATTGCCGGCGTTGTGCTGTCGGATTTTGTCCTCATCAGCATCGTCGCGCTCGGCTTCGGCGCCCTTCTGCTGGCCTCGGAATTCTATCTCTCGGCACTCAGGATGTTCGGCGCCTTCTATCTGCTCTTCGTCGCCATCGGCACCCTGCGCAACGCATCTCGACCTGCGTTCAATCCGAACCTTCCCGAAACACACCATTCAGCCAAGGCCCTCATTGGGCGCTGCTTTCTGGTGGCGGTCACAAATCCGGCGGCCTGGCTGCTGTTTCCCGCAATCCTACCGCACTTTGTCCGAGCAGATGAGCCGATCGCAATCCAATATGCGATCCTGGCCACTATCGCCGCGCTTGCCGATGTCCTCATGCTGATGCTTTACGCGATGCTTGGCTCGCGGGCGACGAGGCTTTTGGCTGGGCCAAACGCCGTCTGGATCGACCGCCTGTATGGCATCGCCCTGCTTGGTCTTTCGAGCACTTTGATCCTGCAGTCGCTCGGGCATCTCTGAGGCGCGTGCCGGCAAATACCGACGAGCCTGCGCACCGGCGAGCGCCGCCCTTTCGGTGATCCCGATCGTCATCACCGTGCTGGCGGTGCGCAGTGCCGCCAGATGCTATCCCATTGCGTTGCGGATGGTCTTGGACAGGCGGGTAAGAAATGCCGGCCGGGATGAAGCGTCGAGTTTCCACGACAGCACGGCCATGGCCATTTTGGGCGGCAACATGCCTACCGACAGAAACCAGGCGGCAAGGACGGCACGCCGCCGCAAGGATGCAGTCATCTCCAGGCTGGCGACGGCACCCGCCGCCGCCAGCGCCAGCCGCGAATCGTCGGCCACCGGGTGCTGGTGGCTGTCCGCGCAGAGTGAGGCCAGCCGCTCCTCCAGATGGATCGGATCGCGGCGGACGGCATCCGACGGGACAACCGTCAGGCCGGTCCCGGAGACCTGCTCCGACAACGCCTCCAGGCGGCGGAAATCGTGCCTTACGCGCCAACGCGCCCGCTCGGCGAGTTGCTCGCCGAATATCGAATGGTTCGCGCCGTGAATCCGGTAGGCGCCCAGGCATTCGTCGATGGATTGGACGTGTCCGTGGAAGGGTGCCAACGTTGCCAGATAGCCATCGGCGCCCTGGCGGAAATCCGGCTCGGGAATCGGCATGATCGTTTCCAGGGTCTCACGGTCAAAAGCCAGCCCGCTGGTCACGGTCGTCTGATAGCGCCCCTTGTGCAGGAGTTTCGGCTTGACGTCGCCGCTGTCGAAGGGCAGTTCGGGTGGCGGAAAGACGTCCTTGATGCGCTGTTGTTCGTCGACGATATGCAGCCTGGATTGCACTTGGGCGGTTGCCGGATCCCAAGTGTCGACGATTTTGGAGACAGCAGGCGGATAGAGATAGTCGTCGGCGTCGAGGAACAGGACAATCCTGCCCGAGCTTGCGGCAAAACCGGTGTTGAACGCCGCCGCATGTCCGCCGTTTTGCGCTCGCGGGCAGGCGACGATCCTGTCCCCATAGGATTCCATAATGGTCGTGGAATTGTCCTGCGATGCATCGTCGACGACGATGACCTCGACGTCGCCGTAGTCCTGTTCCAGGGCGCTGTCGATGCTGCGGTTGAGGAAGCGCGCGTAATTGTAATTCGGGATGATGATGGATACCGGAGTTCCGTTCGACTGCATCGTATTCGACCTCGCATCTTGCTTCGGTTTCGGCGACAGCCGCTCCATGGGCCCGCCCCCTCTCCAAGTGCCCGACGAGTTTCCCAGGGAAAAGCTGCGCTTTCCTTCAGGAGACGGGTCACGTCTCTCATTGCGACTTCAGGCCGCCATCTGCCTTCGAGGTCGGCCGCCGAGCTGTGGCGGACGATGCCGCGCCGAGCCCGGCTGCGGTCGCGATCGGATCGGACGAGCGGGCGGGCGGGAGCCGTGAAGGCATGGCGAATCCTGACCTTCAAATGTGGCCGGAATAACCCCTCGGGCAGCACAGGCGATCCTGGCAGATTCGAACCTGCAACCGGCGGCCTGGTTGCCGCTTCGCCCAACCGGGCCTCACGCAGCGAAGGAATTCAACAGAATTTTCGCCGTCCCGTCGGGGTTTTCCTCCGGGAAAAAGTGGCCGCCCTCGACAGCGCCACCCTCGACGCTGTCGGCCCATTGCCGCCAGATCGCCAGCGGGCCGCCCTCGTGCGCATACCAGTTTTCCAGCCCGCCTTCGCCGCTCCACAGCGCAAGCACCGGGGATGCTATGCGACGGCCGACGGCTTGATCCGCCGCATCGTGCTCGCGGTCAACGCCGGCGGCGGCGCGATACTCCTCGCAGATGGCGTGAATATGAGCGGCGTCGCGCAGCGCATCGATATAGGCGGCTCTGACTTCCTCGGGGAAGGCGTTCCCAGCCGATCCCCACTGCGTGATCGCATTGTCGACGATGGCGTCAGGCGCAGCGGCCAGCAGACGCTCCGGCAATGGTTGAGGCTGGGCAAGCAGGCTCCATGGCCAGAAGCCAAGCGCCAGTCTGGCATCGGCGCGATCCCAGGCGGCGGCGGTGGGGATGACATCGAGGACGGCGATCCTCGACACTTTTCCGGGATGGTCAAGCGCCAGCCGATAGGCGACCCGGCCGCCGCGATCATGGCCGGCAACGATGAAACGCTCGAAGCCGAGTACGCCCATGACCTGCACCATGTCGCGCGCCATGGTGCGTTTGGAATAGGCCGCATGATCGATGTCGGAGGCTGGACAACCGCTCCGGCCGTAACCCCTGAGATCGGCGGCGACCACGGTGAAGCGTGACGCCAATGCCACGGCGATGTCGCGCCACATCACATGCGTTTGGGGAAAGCCATGCAGAAGCAGCAGAGGCGGCCCTGAGCCACCGACCCTGACGAAGATCGATGTCTCCTCCACTTGAACGGTTCTGGCGCCAAAGCCCGAAAACATCAGGTGCCTTCAATCCTGCTGCCCGACCGCGCCGTGGTTGGAGCGGATGCGAAGCACTTGCACATCCGCCGGCAATTCGATCAGGAGCTCCTTGTCGCGGTCGAGATGGTGGATGCTTTTCGGATCGCCGCCGGTGAAGACCGCCATCGCGTCGACGCTCTCCCAGTAGGAGATGGTGATGAATTCCGAATGGGTCGGCGTGTCCTCGCGAAAGGTCTGCACGCCAAGTGCTTTCTCGACCAGCGGCTTGATGCCGGCATCGTAGTTGTAACGCTCATAGGCGTCGGCCTTTTCCGGCAAGGTCCTGCCGTGCCAGATGCGGGCGATGGTCGGGGTTTTCCGTGCCATCTCTCATAAACACCTGAGTGCGAGCCACGTTCCAGCGGTCAGCTGAAGCTCCTGACAAAAGGGCCGCAGGAAAAAAGGCGATCCCGACAGGATTCGAACTTGTGGCAATCAGCTTGCCTCAGGGGTGTTGAGACCCGGGCCTTGAGGCCGGCCGTCCAGGCCGGCGCCATAGGCGACAACCCGCTTCGAACCGAAGGTCAATGCAGCAAAATCGATTCCGATATTCGCACGCACGGATCTCCGGTTCGGGATTACGCGCTGCCACCTCAAGCAGCGCGCTGGCTTTCTTTCGGCCGCAGATTCTGGTTCATGCGGAACAGGTTCAGCGGGTCGTAGCGCTGCTTGATTTCCAGAAGCCGGCGATAGTTGCCGCCATAGGCCGCTTCGACCCGGTCGACTTCGTCCTCCGGCATGAAGTTCACGTAAGCCGTGCCGGCGGCATAGGGCTTGGTCGCCTCGTAGATACCACGAGCCCAATCGATGCAGACCTTGTCCATTGCCGGTTCGCGCCAGCGGGCGTGGACATTCATGACGAAATGCGAGTTGCGCTGTGGAAACGCCGTTTCATCTGCCGCCACACGGCCCGCCACGCCACCGACATGACCGAAGAAAATTTCACATTCTGGGCCTGGAAGCCTGGTAATCGCCGCAGTGGTGGCACCAATCGCGCCGTCCGAAAGCCCGGTCAGGTCATGGCTTTTCCAATAGTTGCGGGCGCCGGGCGCCAGCAGCGGGTCGAAGGCCTGCTGCCAGCCGGTGAACGGGTTGGGGCCGACGACATCGGCAATCGGTGTGCCGATGGCGCGAAGCTTCTGCGTCGCCCTTTCGCCCGCCTGGATGTCGCCGCAATAGCACATGGCCAAAACCAGCACCTCCTTGCCATGCCATTCGGTCGGCAGGAACGGTAGCGGCGGTGCCTGCCGCATGACCACCCAGCAGGTCAGTTCGTCGGGCGCGGCCTCGAGCGCCTTGCGATAGTCCCGCAGCACCTTTTCGGCATCGGCGAAGGGATGGACGACGAGCCCCGACAGAACCTGCGGACCCATCTGATGGAGTTGGAACTCGAACGCCGTGACGACACCGAAATTGCCGCCGCCGCCACGCAGCGCCCAGAACAGGTCCGGATTGTCCTTCTGGCTGGCCCGCAGCAACTTGCCATCGGCGGTGACCACATCGGCTGAAACAAGATTGTCGATAGTCAGGCCGAATTTGCGGGTGATCCAGCCGAAGCCGCCGCCCAGCGTCAGGCCTGATATGCCGGTGGTCGAGTTGATACCCGTCGGCACCACCAGGCCAAAAGCCTGTGTTTCCCGGTCGACATCGACGAGCGTGGCGCCGGGCCCGACCCATGCCCGCCGCGCCGCGACATCGACCCGCACCGACTTCATCGCCGATAGATCGATCATCAGGCCGCCATCGCAGACGGCACTGCCAGCAATGTTGTGGCCGCCGCCGCGCACGGAGACGAGAAGCCTGTTTTCCCGGGCGAAATTCACGGCACTGATGACGTCGGAGGCGCCGACGCAACACACAATGAGACCGGGGCGCCGGTCGACCGTGGCATTCCAGACGGTGCGCGCTCCGTCGTAGGCGGCGTCGCCCGCCTGAAGCAGTGTGCCGCGCAATTGTGCCGAAAGCGCTTCAAGGACCGCAGCGTCGACGGTCGTCTTGCCGCGTTCGAGCGTGGTGAGGCTAATGCTGTTCATGGTTTCCTCCCGATTTTTTGTTTGTGAGCCGTTCTCCCCCGCGCTTCGAACTGTGCTCTTATATTAGAAATCGCGCAAGTTTTGCACGGACCGGTGCTGCACCCATGTTGGCGCCCAACGACGTGCGGTCTGGCCGGCATGGACGACCCAACGCTGGAGAGGCGCAGAAACGTCGAAAATACTGGCGATCAGCGCCGGGATGGCGCCGACATCGACTTCGCGTTAGCGACAATGAAGTCCGGCCTAAGGGTCAACCAATCCAGGCCGATGCCTGCCCTCAGGCTGCTCGCGCCCGGCGCAGCCTTTCGGCGACGTAATGCGGGCCCGGCCCCGTGAGCGGTCTTTCGGTCGCCAGGAAGCCATCCAGCATGGAAAGCAGTTCGCGCGCCGCACCGGACGAGCAGAAATAGTAGACCATCTGGCCGTCGCGACGGGTGTCGACAAGGCCGAAGGCGCGGAGCTTGGCAAGATGCTGCGACAGGGCCGATTGGCTCAGCAGAACTTTCTCGGCAAGAACACCGACCGAAAGTTCGCCGCCGGCCAGGTGGTTCATGATCAAAAGCCGCTTCTCATTTCCCATCAAGTTGAGAAAGGCGGCGACAGTTTCTGCATTGGCGGCAAGTGTTCTCGAAATCATCGATTCCAGATCTTTTACTTTCGCGCTCACCCGGCGCCGTGCCAAACGCGACCTTTGGATACACCGTTGCGATGATTTCGTCGCATCTCGCCCACTCAACCGAGGCGACCTATGCGGCGAAAACCAGCGCCAAGTTTCAGTCGGCATAAGCCAAGACTCCAGTCAGAATCATCAGACCAAAGTCCTAGCCAATGTCAGACCAAAGACTATCAGCGCTGCGCTCTTTCTACAAGACCATAACGATATCTGCCGGCGACCTGCTTTCGGGCAGCACGGAGGGATGGCGCTGACGGCCCGCGGAAACAGGGTGAGATGTTGGAACTTTGGAGCGGCGCCAGAGCTAAACCGTTGAATTATTGGCGATCCCGACAGGATTCGAACCTGTGACCATCGGCTTAGAAGGCCGGTGCTCTATCCAGCTGAGCTACGGGACCGCTGGCCGGACAAGCCATTTGATATCTTGGCCGGCTGATGTCTATGTGCCGGACGCTGCCCGGCGATGCCGGTCAATGCGTCCAGGGTATCCTGCGGTCATAGCGGAAATTTTCCGCATAGGAAATCTGCCGGCGCTTGGTCTCCTTCGGCTCCTCGACGCGGAAGGTCAGCCCCTGCTTTTCGGCATAAGCCACTGCCTCTTCCCTGGTGTCGAAGGTGAGCCGGATCTGGCTCAGCATGTCGCCCGATGTGGTGTAGCCCATCAGCGGGTCGATCTTCTTACGCTGGGCGGGATCGAATTCCAGCACCCAATGGCCGGTCTTGGCCTTGCCGGACTGCATCGCGGTTTTGGCTGGGCTGAAAATACGCGCGGACATGGGCACCTCGTGGCTGCGTTGGCGGTAGCGCCGCCTTATTTCAGTCAATACTGTGCAACACTGCCGACGGCAAGGCCGAAGCGGCTTGCAACCGCGCCGCTCCGGAAGCGGCATAGGCCCGATACACTGGCGCGGCATCAAAAGTCATGGTCATGATGGCGACATAGAGAGGCATGGACGCAGGGATTTTGCACGCCGAGGCCGGCCAGCAAGCGATTTTCAACGGCGTGATCGTCATCGGCGCCGGCGGGGCCGGGCTGACCGCAGCCCATGCGCTGCTCAAGGCCGGCGTACAAGTGATGGTGTTGGAAAAGGAAGCTCGGCTGGCCGAGCCATGGCACCGGCGCCACCCACAGCTTCACCTGAACACGCATCGCGATCTCTCGGCACTTCCGGGCGTCGCGTTTCCCGCCGGCACCCCTGCCTTTCCGCACCGAAGCGCAATCATCCGCCATCTCAACGAATTCCGCGCCATGCACCGGCTGCCGGTCGAGTTCGGCGTCTCGGTCGATGAGATCGCCTTCGACGGTGACCACTGGCTTGTGCAGACAAGCGTCGGGCCGCGACTGGCGCGCCATGTTATCATCGCCACCGGGCGCGACCGGCAGCCCGTCATTCCGGCCTGGAAAGGTATGAAGGCCTTTGCCGGGCGCGTCATCCATTCGGCTGAGTTCGGCGACGCCAACGACTATGCCGGCCGAAAGATACTGGTCGTCGGCGCCGGCAATTCCGGTTTCGACGCGCTCAACCATCTGGCGCAGGTAGATACGGCGCAGATCTGGCTATCAGCGCGAAACGGCCCGGCGCTGCTGCCCAAGCGCATCGGCCAGATCGCTGTCCACCGCTTTTCGCCGATTCTGGCGCGGCTGCCGTTCAAGCTTGCCGATGCGGTGATGGCAGCGACGCAGCGGCTGGTCTTCGGTGACCTCACCGCCTTCGGCCTGCCACCGACGCCCTCGGGCGGGGCAAGCCGGCTGGCGTCGGATTATACCGCCATCGCCGCCGATGACGGCGCCGTCGACGCCATCAAGGACGGCCGGATCCTCGTGCTGCCAACGGTGCGGGAATTCACCCGCGACACGGTCATTTTCGACAATGGCGTGACTATCCAGCCCGATATCGTCATCGCCGCGACCGGCTACCGCACCGGTCTCGAGGCCATGTTGGGCAAGCTCGGCGTGCTCGACAAAAAGGGCGTGCCGCTGTTCAACGGCGCCGACAGCGACCCGAAACTGCCGGGCCTGTGGTTCACCGGCATGCGGCCGAGCATCCGCGGCTGCTTCGCCAACGCCCGCATCCAGGCCAAGGCGATCGCTGCCAGGATTGCGCGGGAGCGCAAACCGCCGAGTCCGGTTTGACGTTTTAGGGGTTGCGCGCCAGGGCCCGGAACCTTATACGCCGCAGGGCCTCGGAGTGTAGCGCAGCCTGGTAGCGCATCTGGTTTGGGACCAGAGGGTCGGGAGTTCGAATCTCTCCACTCCGACCATTTTTCTCCCTGCAAAGTTTGTTTGTGGTCAAAGGTCGCCAACGGCTGCCTCGCCGCCGGCGCATGGCGGTGCGCGTTCGCACCCCGCTGGCCTGCATCGGTTACCCTGCAATTTGGATTGGAACGCGAACCTCTCCCCGCGAGTTGAGTATTATTCGACCCAAGGAGAGATATAATGAAAACCCTGATAATCGCTTCCATGATCGCTTTTGCCGGAATGGCAGTTTTGATTGCACCGGCGCAAGCCGCCAGCGTGATCATCCAGTCGGATGACGGCGATCAATATTCACCCGACAATGATCAAATACAAATTCGCCGTTATCACGAACGCCAAAGAGTCTACGACGACGATGAATATAGCGACAATCAGGGCAATGACGGTCAGTGGCGCCGCCACCACCGCCACCACCGCTGCCATATCGAGCTGGTCAAGCACTGGCGCCATCATCACAGGGTCATCGAGCAGGTCAGGGTCTGCGGTTGATCCGATTGTCGCAGACACGCTCCGGTCGGTTGCCGGCCGGAGCGCCAGGCCGAGAACGCGATCCTGCCCATTGAAGCCGTCGAGCATCCGCATTTGGGCAGAGGGGTTCAATCGTATCAGCGAAGGCCATGGCGCCGTCATAGACGGCATCGGCGCAAGATTTTGAACGCCGCACTGGCATCAAGGGGTTATTGCTGCTCACCGAAAGCGCATCAGCCAGACAAGGACCTGCTTGTATCGGGCAAGGTCAAGCCGGTCGTGGCGAAGGTCTTTGCACTGGAGGATGCCGCCGAAGGCTTGCGGTATCTCATCGAGGAGCGCCCGTTCGGCCGGGTGGTGCTGAAGATTTGACGCAATACGCTCCGCTCGGATAATCCATCGCTTTCATCGCTGCCGTCGGTCTAGACTTTGGCAAAGGGGAGATTCCGGATGCTTGGTCTCGAGGCATGGCTGTCGCTGATAGGCCCAGCCTACTTCGCCTATATCGGCATTGCGATTCCGTTCGTGGTCGTCTGGGCCATTATTTGTGCTGCTCTATGGATCTGGAACAACCGACCGAGCAAGAGGCAGCGTGCTCCCCGCTCATGGCCAGCCAGCCTGACATTCTTTGTCGTCGTTGCCGCCTGCTACGTGGCAGCGCATACGGCGGTCTACCTGCTGGTTCGGTATCTGGCCCCGTTGTGGGCGTGACAGGAGCGGACGCCCTTTTAAGGCACTCTGGCGATCATTCTGCCTGAAGGTAAGCTCGCCGGGCGAGAACCCCAATCATCACTCCCGGCGAGCCTACAACCCGATCAGGAACGCGATCAGGACCGGGGTCAGCCGGCAGGCGTAGTGCCGCACGATGGATGCCAGAGGTTTTTTCTCGAAATGGGACAGAAGCGGAGTCTTCTCCTTCCACTGCCTAAATTTCGAACTCGCCCTGCCCTTCGTCCATCGCACTGACGATCTCGGCGGCCAGCGAACGGGTAATCGGCGTCTTGCGTTCGAGCGCGGTGCGATCCAGCCGTTCGACCACTCGCATGGCGGTGGCCAGCGAGCGCTCGATGCGGCGCACGAGGTATTGCACGACGTGCGGTTCGACCTCGACCTGGCGGTCGGCGAACAATTTGGTAATGACGCCGGCCAGAAGCAGGTCGTCCGGTTCGTGGATTTCGACGGTCGCCGCGGCCTTCAGCCGTGAGGCGAGATCGGGCAGCGTCACCCCCCAGGCAGCGGGAAAACGCCGCGCCGTCAACAGCAAGGTGGCCCCGGCACCGCGAACTTCATTGATGAGATGGAACAGGCCCGCCTCGTCGATGGCTGCCTTGTCGACATCGTCGATCAGCGCCGGCCTGCCGCCGAGCCCGGCGATGGCATTGCCGATGCGGCTTGCATCGACCGCCACTGCGTTGGCCCGTGCGTGCCAGATCGACCCCAGATGAGTCTTGCCGGAACCGGCCGGGCCGGCGAGCACCACTACCGGCGAGGGCCAGTCCGGCCAGCGATCGACCAGGGCTGCCGCCTCGCGGTTGGTGGCCGACACCACCAGTTCATCGCGCGAATAGCCGGTGCCGTGGCCGAGATCGAGCGGTAGCTGGCGCGGCGGTTCGGTTCTCTGGTCGGCCACGTCAGCTGCGCCGCGTCCGGTGACCGCCGCCGCGATCGGCGGGCAGTGGCGGGACGGGCTCAGTGGCGTGCCCCTTATAGAGCGGCGATTCAAGATAACGGGCGATGGCAAAGCGCACCAGCACGGCAACCGCGGCCGAGGCCGGCACCGCAATCAGCAGGCCGACGAAGCCGAACAGGGCGCCGAAGGCAAACAGCGCGAACATCAGCCAGACCGGATGCAGACCGACGCTTTTGCCGACCAGCCTGGGCTGCAGGATGTTGCCCTCGATGAACTGGCCGACGAAGAACACGCCGGCGACCAACGCCACCATCGTCCAGTCCGGCCAGAACTGGACGAAGGCGACGCCGACGGCCAGCACCAGCCCGGTCAGCGAGCCGACATAGGGGATGAAGGAGATCAGCCCGGCGAACAAGCCGATGAGGATGCCGAAATTCAACCCGGTCAGCGTCAAGCCGGTGGCGTACATGCCGCCGAGCACCAGGCACAGCGTGCCCTGGCCGCGCACGAAGCCGGCGGTCGCGGTGTTGATGTCCCTGGAGATCGCCCTGACCGTCCCGACATAGTCGCGCGGCACCCAGCTGTCGATGATCGCCACCATGCGGTCCCAGTCGAGCAGCATGTAGAAGGCAACGACCGGCGTCACCACGAACAGGCTGACCACCGAGACCAGCGCCACGCCGGAACTCCAGATCGAGGTGAAAACGGTGCTCAACAGGCCGAAGCCCGAGGTCAGCAGCGAATTCAGCCCGTCGCGTAGGCCATTGGCGTTGACGCCGAATTTCTGCTCCAGCCATTTCGGATCGAAGCTGGTGATCAGCGACTGCAGCCGGGTCAGATATTCCGGCAGCTTGCCGGCGAAATCGGCCATTTGCGTCGCCAGCACCGGGACCAGGATGACGAAGGCCAGCACCAGCAGGACGATGAAGGTAATGAGGATGACCACCGTCGCCATCAGCCGGGAGAGGCCGAGGCGCTGCAGCCGGTCGGCGACCGGATCGAGGAAATAGGCAAGCACCATGCCGGCGACGAAGGGCAGCAGGATGCCAGAGAATATATAGAGGAACAGCGCCAGGAAGACGGCGGTTCCCAGCCAGAAGAAGATCTGGCGGCGAAACGCCAGGGACGCAGCTTCGCCGGCGGCCGCTGCCTCGGCCGCAACTTCGATGGATTCTCGATCAGGTGCCCGGGGTGGAGCCTTCGCCATAGCCGCTCATATGCCTCAGCCAAGCCACGAGATAGGCCGCGGCCGAAGCCACGGTCAAGACCCCGGACAGCAATATGAGCGCGGGCCTGAGCGGGTCGAGGTGGAGGCCAAGGGCGAGTTCACCCAGCACCACGGCCGCCAGTACGATCTGGGCGGCGGTGTTGGCCTTCGACACATAGAGCGGCTTCACCTCGACCGGATGCGCCATGACGGTGGACAACAGCACGGCGCAGATGATCAGCGCATCGCGCGACACCATGGTCACCACCAGCCATAGCGGCAATTGCCCGATGAAGCCCATGACCACGAACACCGAGACCAGCAGCACCTTGTCTGCCATCGGATCGAGATAGGCGCCGAGCTTCGACTGCTGGTTGAAGCGGCGGGCGATGAAGCCGTCGACGCCATCGGAAATGCCGGCAACGAGAAAGCCGGCAAAGGCCCAGTCCCAGCGCATGTTCAGCATCGCCAGCACCACGGCCGGGACCAGCACGAAGCGCATGATGGTGATCAGGTTGGGAATGGTCAATCGTGTGTCCCGTCGTCGCTCGTTGAGAGATAGATGAGCGAGATGGCGGGTGGGCGCAAGGGAGGAGCTGCCAATCTCCCCCCTTGCGGGGGAGATGCCTGGCAAGGCAGAGGGGGGTGCTGTCCCGCCAGCGTATCGGCCGCTTTATTAAATGCGACTGAAAGGCTGATCGTTCGAAGGCAGCGATCCTTCCCACCCCCTCTGTCCTACCGGACATCTCCCCCGCAAGGGGGGAGATCGGCTAATCGGCTCGACCGGCGCCTGCCGCATCCAAATGCTCCAATTGTCCACGGTTTTGTGGCCCGGGAGATTGGTCATCCTTGCCCCCCGAAACCATTCATGCGAAGAGCCCGCAAGGGAAACAGGGATGCGCCGACGATGAGCAAGGGCGACCAGGCCAAGCGCAAGAACGGCCTCACCTATGCCGAGGCAGGTGTCGACATCGACGCCGGCAACCTCATGGTCGAAAAGATCAAGCCGCTGGTGCGCGCGACGCGCCGGCCGGGGGCCGATGGCGAGATTGGCGGTTTTGGCGGCCTGTTCGACCTCAAGGCGGCGGGCTTCACCGATCCGGTGCTGGTTGCCGCCAATGACGGCGTCGGCACCAAGCTGAAGATCGCCATCGAAGCCGGCAAGCATGACACGATCGGCATCGACCTCGTCGCCATGTGCGTCAACGACATTGTCGTACAAGGGGCGGAGCCGCTGTTCTTCCTCGACTATTTCGCCACCGGCAAGCTCGACCCCGACCAGGGAGCGGCGATCGTCGGCGGCATCGCAACGGGCTGCCGGCAGGCCGGTTGCGCGCTGATCGGCGGCGAGACGGCCGAAATGCCCGGCATGTATCATGGCAACGATTACGACCTTGCCGGCTTTGCCGTGGGCGCGGCTGAACGCGGCCAGCTCTTGCCCACCGACGACATTGTCGAGGGTGACGTGCTACTGGGTCTGGCTTCCTCAGGCCTGCATTCGAATGGCTTTTCGTTGGTGCGCCGCATCGTCGGCGTCAGTGGGCTTGCCTGGAGCGATCCGGCGCCGTTCAACGATGAGGCGACGCTGGCCGAGGCGCTGCTGGAGCCGACGCGCATCTATGTGAAATCGATCCTGAAGGCGATCCGCAACACGCACGGCATCAAGGCGCTCGCCCATATCACCGGCGGCGGCTTCCCCGAAAACATCCCGCGCGTGCTGCCGAAGGATTTCTCCGCCGAGCTCGACCTCAATGCCATCGATGTGCCGCCGGTCTTTTCCTGGCTTGCGAAAACCGGCGGCGTGGCGCCGGAAGAGATGATGCGCACCTTCAATTGCGGCATCGGCATGATCCTCGTCGTCGCCTCCGGCCAGGCCGCGCAAGTCGCCGCCGTGCTGCAGGAGGCCGGCGAGACGGTGACGCCGATCGGCCGCATCGTACCGCGCCGCGACGCCGGCGTCATTTATCGGGGCTCGATCGGCCTATGAGCAGGAAACGCACGGTTGTCTTGATCTCGGGACGCGGCTCCAACATGACGGCGCTGATCGCGGCGGCGAGCGATCCGGCCTATCCCGCCGAAATCGTCGGCGTCATTTCCGACCGGGTGAACGCCGCCGGCCTCGGCATCGCAGCCGCGCGCGGCATCCCGACCAAGGTCATCGTGCGCTCCGACCATGCCAGCAAGGAAGCCCATGATGCGGCGATCGACGCCGCACTGGTTGCGTTCAACGCCGAGATCGTGGCGCTGGCCGGCTATTTGCGCATCCTTTCCCGTGGCCTGGTCGAGAAGTGGCAAGGGCGCATGCTCAACATCCACCCTGCCCTGCTACCGGCCTTCAAGGGGCTCGACACGCATGCGCGCGCCTTGCGGGCCGGCATGCGCATCCATGGCTGTACGGTGCATTTCGTCACGCCCGAAATGGATGACGGCCCGATCATAGCGCAAGCCGCGGTGCCGGTGATGGTCGGCGACAATGAGGACACGCTGGCCGCGCGCGTGCTGAAGGCCGAACACCGGCTCTATGCGCTGGCGCTCGGCCTCGTCGCCGACGGCAAGGCGCGCATGGAAGGCGGCCGCACCGTGCTGGCGCATTTCGCCGACGACGCCGAAAACGGAACTTCCGTGGTGATGGCGCCCGACCCACTGCGCGAGGAACGTGACCTCGAGCATCTGGCGCGGATCACGCCGTGAGGCCTTGTGCAATCACAATTTGATTGCATTTTCAGCCACCCTGGCCTATCTATGCTTGCATGAACAGCAAGCACAAGCGCGTGCTCAGAGCGATATTCACCGATCCGGTTTCAGGCAACATTGAATGGATCGCCATCGAAACCTTGCTGATTGCGGTCGGTTGCCAGGTGATCGAGGGAAGCGGCTCGCGCGTGCGTTTTGTGATCAAGGGCGAGGTTGAGACCTTCCACAGGCCGCACCCGGCCAAGGAAGCGAAACGATACCAGGTGAGAGATGCTCGCCAATTCCTGTCGAGGATCGGAGTGAAACCATGAATGCGATGACCTATAAGGGCTATTCCGCCCGTGTCGACTATGACGATGACGACGAGATTTTCTTCGGCCGAATTGCCGGGATTCGCGACGGTGTATCGTTCCATTCCGAAACTGTCGCGGGGCTGAAAGCAGCCTTCCACGAGGCTGTGGACGACTATGTCGAAACCTGCGCAAAAATCGGCAAATCGCCGCAAAAACCCTATTCCGGAAATCTCATGCTGCGCGTCGATCCGTCGGTCCACTCGAAAGTCGCGCTGGCTGCGGAAGTCGCGGGCAAGAGCCTGAACCAGTGGGGAGAAGAGGTCTTGCGTGAGGCCGCCGACAAGCAGATCGCTTGAGGCGGATCGATGAAACAATTGCTTCTCCTTCGCCACGCCAAGTCGAGCTGGGACGATCCGGCGCTTGCCGATTTCGACCGGCCACTTGCTGCGCGCGGGCTGAAGGCTGCGCCGCAGATGGGGCGCGAGCTGGCCAGGCGCGACTGGCTGCCCGATCTGGCGCTGGTGTCACCGGCGCTGCGCACGCGGGAGACATGGCGGCTGGTCTCGGCCGAACTGCCGGCGAGAGTGCCTGTGGAGTTTGCCGCGGCGCTCTTCGAGGCCACAGCTGGCGACATGCTGGCCGAGGTGCGACAGGCAATCGCATCGGCTGGCCGTCTTCTGGTGCTTGGCCACAATCCCGGTCTGGAGGATTTGGCGCGCCGGCTTGCCGGTCCGCGATCGGATGTCCGGGCTCGCGGGAAGCTTGAAGAAAAATTCCCGACCGGCGCCCTTGCCCGCTTTGTCGTCGACGATGACTGGACAGACCTCGCCTTCGGTACAGCCCGGCTGACGCATTGCATCAGGCCGAAGGATTTGGGCTGACGCCGAAGCTGCTAATCTCCCCCCTCGTGGGGAGATGCCTGGCAAGGCAGAGGGGGCGCTGTCCCGCCGACTGTTTGGTGTTCTTAATCTGGTCGCGATTGCCGGAATTGTGGAAATCGGGATAGCGCACCTTCACGCCCCCCTCTGTCCTACCGGACATCTCCCCCACGAGGGGGGAGATTGGCTCCTTCACCATCGCGCCCTAAAAAGATGATGCGCAAACAAGAAGCTAGGACGGATTGCTGCGGAGCTGATTCAGACCCCGAAGAACCCAAGCGGGCTGCGCAAAAAACAAGAGCGGCGGGCCAAGCCCACCGCTCTTTGTGGTCGACGATTGTCAGAAATCAGCGGCCCCAGATGCCCTGGCCGGATTGACCGGGAACCTTGGCATTGGCGTCAGCCTGCGCCTTTTCGGACTTCAGGATCGAGCCGGTGAACAGGTGGTCGATGCTAGAAGACGACTGAGTGGCAACCGGCTGGTTGGCGTTGTTCGAGCCATAGTGGTCCGAGCCGGCAGCAAAAGCAGAGCCCGTGGCGACGAGGATGGCTGCGGCGGTAAGAGCGATCTTGGTCATTTTGAATACTCCTGACTTGGGATTGATGGTCTGATCGGTTGGGCGGGAGCCGGCTTAGCGCCCCCAGATGCCCTGGCCGGATTGCGGCTGGTTAGAGTCGCCCTTGATCGTGAAGCCGCCGAAGGTGGCCGGCTTGCCGATCCAGGCCGTATAGCTGTGGTCGATATTGCCATAGCTGTGGTCAATATTGCCGGCCGGAGCGGTCACGGCGGGCTGGTTGACACCGTCAGAGCCGTAGTGGTCGCTGCTTGCGAAAGCGGTGCCGGTGGCAACGAGGAGAGCAGCAGCGGTAAGAGCGATCTTGGTCATTTTAAGTACTCCAGATATCTGGTCCTGTCCGTCTAGTGGCGTGCCTTGGGAGGAATTCGCGTCGCTCGGACCACCCCGAGATGGGTCTGTCTTGCTGCCATTTCCAATCACTAAAATGTGTGAACCGAACCGTTCAGTTCGATCTTGAAATCCACCGAATGACGCGGCGGTTGCAATTTTCTACAGTGAGATCAAATAGTTAAATTATAGCACTTGCTATAGTTCGCGGCTGACTCGTTGAGTTGACGTTCATCGATCACGATACAGTGCGTCAATGTGAATCGAACCGAACGGTTCGGCTTCTTTAGTATCTCGACTGATTAGGCGGCTCAAGGACCATCGCAACCGCCCCTCGCTGCCGTTACCGTTGCATCTCAAAAGGCGGTAAAACCCACCACGTCGCGCATGTCGTATTCGCCGGGCGGGCGTTCCACCACCCAAAGTGCCGCTGCAATGGCGCCTCGCGCAAACATCGAGCGGTCGCCGGCTGAATGCGAGAGCGTGAGCGTCTCGCCTTGGCTGAGGAAACTCGCACTGTGCTCGCCGACGATGCTGCCGCCGCGCAGCACGGCAAAGCCGATCTCGTCGGCAGGGCGAAGACCGGTGACGCCGTCGCGAGCGCGTCTCGCCACGTCGTCGAGGCCGACGCCGCGCCCCCTCGCGGCCGCTTCGCCAAGCATCAGCGCCGTGCCGGACGGCGCGTCGACCTTCAGGCGGTGATGCGCTTCCAGGATCTCGATGTCGGCGTCGGGGCCAAGCGCCCGCGCCGCCTGTTCGACCAGCCCCGCCAGCATGTTGAGGCCGAGCGAGTAGCTGCCCGAGCGCACGATCGCGATAGACTTCGCGGCCTCGGCGATGGCGGCAAGTTCAGAGGCATTGAACCCGGTCGAGCCGATGACCAGTGCCGGGCCGCCGCGGGTCGCGCAGGCCTTTGCCAGTTCGACGGAGGCCGCCGGCGTGGTGAAGTCGATGACGACATCGGCAATCTCCAGCGCCTCATCGCGTTCGACCAGGCCCCCGCCGGCGCTGCCAGGCCGGTGGAATCGCGCGACGAGCGCCAGCCTGGGATCGGCCTCGACGGCCAGTGCCATCTGCCTGCCCATACGGCCGAGCGCGCCGGCTATGGCTATCTTCAATGGATGCGGCATTGCGGCTTTCGTTGGAAATGCTTTACCGAACAATCGTCTACCATGCCGCCTTGCCAGATTGATTCAGGCGGCGCCATGCGTCTTCAGCATCATGCCGGCGATCTCCTTGACCAGCTTGGCGGCGACAAGCGCCGTCAGGTTGGAGACATCCTGGTTCGCATTGTATTCGACAACATCGGCACCAATGATCGGTTGGTCGATCCGCTGGATCAAGCCGATCACTTGCCGGGTTGTAGGACCACCGGGTTCGCGGTGCGACACACCGGGCGCACAGGCCGGATCGAGGCCATCTAGATCGACCGAGAGATAGACCGGCGTCTTGAGGTCGAGCCGCAGATCCTCGCTGAAATGGCGCGCCTCGATGACCTCGACGCCGAAGTGTGTGAGCTGGTCACGGAGCTCGTCGTTGAGCGTGCGCAAGCCGATCTGGATCAGCCGGTCGGCCAGCCCTTCCTCCAGGATGCGTGCAAAGGACGAGGTGTGCGAGCGCTTGTTGCCCTGATAGGCATCGTAGATGTCGGGATGGGCGTCGATCTGGACGATTGTCAGCCTGGGGTGGCGGCGGCGCACGGCGCGCAGAACCGGCCAGGCGATCGCGTGGTCACCGCCGAGGCTGATCAGCGGATGGCCGGTATCCAGCGCGCGGCCGACCTCACTTTCGATCCGCTCCCACGGGTCGCCAACGCCTGAAAAATCAATGTCGCCATGGTCGAGAAAACTGTCCGCCACATCGAAGCCGGTCTCACTCCAGGAACTGTGGGCGTCGCTTTTAAGCTCGCGCCTGATCAAGGCAGGCGCTGCTGCGGCGCCTTTGAGATAGGACGAGTTCTCGTCATGCGGTATTCCCAGAAGCGAAACCCTGGCCATTGGCGTGCGATCTCCGGCAACAGGCAATCTCACTAAACCCGGGAGCTGGCTGGCGATAGCGGTGCCGCTTGGGCCAGCAGCGAAGGCGAACCGGCAATCAAGCCGTCATTTGCCGGCCTCCCCGCCCAGTCTTTGCCTGACGATCGCGGCGTGGAAATTTGCGCCGTGCAACAGCCCGTCATCGTTGAAGTCGTAACTGGAATTGTGGAGCGGCACTGACGCCTCGCCATTGCCGAGGAAGACGAAGCAGCCCGGCACGTGATCGAGGAAGCGGGCGAAATCCTCCGAACCGGTCATCGGCTCCGCCGCGACGCCGACTGCGTTCTCGGCCAGCACGCGCCTTGCGGCGGCAAAGGCCTCGTCGACGAGGTCGGCATCGTTTTGCAGCGGCACGAATTCCCTGGTGTAGGTGACCTCGGCGGAGACATTGTAGGCGGCGGCCGTGCCCGCCGTGATGACCCGCATCTGCCGCTCGATCTCGGCGCTGACCTCGGGGCGAAAACTGCGGGCGTCGCCGAGGATGCGGGCAAGGCCGGGCAATGCATTGCGCGTGCCATCGGTGATCAGTTCGGTCACCGAAACCACCGATATGTCGACCGGGCTCAGCCGGCGCGAGACGATGGTCTGCAGATTGGTGACCAGCGCGCAGGCGGCAACCAGGGTTTCATTGCCGGAATGCGGCCGCGCGGCATGGCCGCCGATGCCCTTAAGCACGATCTCGAAATTATCCTCGGCCGACATGATCGGGCCGGCGCGGGTTTCGAAATACCCGATGGGCAGGCCAGGCATGTTGTGCAGGCCAAAGATCTCGTCGAAGGGAAAGCGATGCATCAGGCCGTCGTCGAGCATCGCCAGCGCGCCCTTGCCCCACTCCTCGGCCGGCTGAAAGATGAAGCGCACAGTGCCATCGAATCCGCCCTCGGTAGCCAGCAGTTTTGCTGCGCCGAGCAGCATGGTGGTGTGGCCGTCATGGCCGCAAGCATGCATGAAGCCGGGGTTTTGCGAGCGATAGGTGGCCGTCGACTGCTCGGTGATGCGTAGCGCGTCCATGTCAGCCCTCAGCGCAATCGCCCGGTTGCCGCTGCCGCGCTTCAATGTGCCGACAACGCCGGTGCCGCCGACACCTTCGGTGACATCGTCCAGGCCGAATTCACGCAACTTGGCGGCGACGAAGGCAGCGGTGCGCTTTTCCTCAAAGCCGAATTCAGGATGCGCGTGCAGATCGCGCCGCCAGCCCGTCATCTCCCGTCTCAGCGCACCACGATCGAGTTCAGCCATTTTTCTCCCCGACCTATTTTGCAAGCTGGGTGGCGACATCAAGCAGGATGTTGGCGCCGGCGACAAGCTCGGCATCGTCGGTATGTTCGCGCGGACTGTGGCTGATGCCGCCGGCACTCGGCACGAAGATCATCGCCGCCGGTGCGATGCGGGCCATCATCTGCGCATCATGGCCGGCGCCTGATGTCATGCGCCTGACGCCGAGACCGCGGTTCCTCGCGGCGGCCTCGATTCGTTCGACGATGCCGATATCGAACAGGACCGGCTCGAAGCGGGCCAGTTGCTCGGCAGAAATCGACACGTTCTCGACCACAGCAAGCTCTTCGAGGTATGCGGCAAGCGCCGCCTCATGTGCCTGCAGGCGCTGTTCATCGGGATCGCGCAGGTCGATAGTGAAGACAGCGCGCCCGGGAATGACATTGATGGCATTCGGCTCGAAGCGCATCGTGCCGACGGTGACGACCGTCGGCGTGTTCGAAACCTTGGCTCCATCGTGCAGGAAGGTGATGACGCGGGCGGCGGCGTGGCCGGCATCGCTGCGCATCGACATCGGCGTGGTGCCGGCATGGTTGGCGGCGCCGTCGATGGTGATGCGCTGCCACGAAATGCCTTGCAGATTTTCCACGGCGCCGATCGGCACGCCTTCACGCTCCAGCACCGGCCCCTGCTCGATATGCAGTTCGAGATAGGCGTGCGGCTTGAGGAAGCCGGGTTCGCGGTCGCCGGCATAGCCGATGCGGGCGAGTTCCTGGCCGAGCACGCTGCCATCGGTGCCGATGGCGGCCAACATCTCGTCCGCGCCGGCACCACCGGCATGGACCAGCGAGCCCATCATGTCGGGCGTGTAGCGCACGCCTTCCTCATTGGTGAAAGCGGCGACTGCAATGGGATGCAAGGGCAAGAAGCCCGACGCCTTCAGCGTTTCGATCACCTCAAGCCCGGCCAGCACGCCATAGCAGCCATCATAGATGCCGGCATCGATGACGGTGTCGATGTGGGAGCCGATGAGCAGCGGCGCCTGCCCGGCATTGTCGGTGCTTTGCCAGATGCCGAAAATGTTGCCGACCCGGTCGATGGCGACTTCCAACCCGGCGTGGTTGAGCCAGCCGACGAAGAGGTCGCGGCCTTGCCTGTCGGTATCGGACGCGGCGAGCCGGATCAGCCTGCCGTCATTGTCACGACCGACGGCGCCGAGGTCACGGATGCGGCCTAGCAGGCGCTTCGCATCGATGGCGATCATGATGCTGCCTCGGCTGGCATCTTGCCGGCCAGCACATCGGCCGGTGTCATGCCGACCAGTTCGGCATAGCGATGCGGGTCGGTAGCGCCTTCGGTATTGATCAGCAGCACGCGGGATTGGCTATCGAGCCCGAGAGCGACCTTGTGGTCAGCCACCGCCCGGATTAGCCCAGCAAGACCGACACCGCCGCTTTCACCCGAAACGATCGCCGGATCGCCTGCACTTGGCTGGGCCAGAAGCCGCATCACCGCGACGGCCTCATCCTCGTCCACCGTCATGAAGGCATCGGCAACCCGCGCCAGCACACGCCAGGCGACTGCCGAGGCCTCGTAGCATTCCAGCATCGCCATCACGGTTGGCTGGTCGTGCGCGACCTTGACCACGCGACCCGCCTGGGCAGCCGCGACAACGCAAGCGGCGCGGGCGGGTTCGACCACGGTAAAGGTAGGCTTGGCATCGCCGAGCACGATGGCGAGATGACCTGCCACCGCTGCGGCAATGCCGCCGACACCGGCCTGCACGAACACATGGCTTGGCGGCTGCGGCAACTGGTGCAACGCTTCGCGCACAATCGCTGTATAGCCCTGCATGACCAGACCGGGAATGCGCTCATAGCCCGGCCAGGACGTGTCAGACACCACCGTCCAGCCTTTCTCGGCCGAAACTTCAGCGGCTTGCCTGACCGAGTCGTCATAATTGCCGTCGACGCGGATCATCTCGGCGCCATAGCGGGCGATGGCCGCAATCCGCTCCTCGCTGACGCCGGCATGAACGAAGATTGCAGCCTTGGCGCCGACGAGTTGCGCCCCTTGCGCAACCGAGCGGCCATGATTGCCGTCGGTGGCGCAGGCCACCGTCATGCCGGCAGCGATCGCCCGGACGTCGGGCCGGTTGAGATCGGCTACGTCGACGGGCCGGCCGAGCGACCGGCTTGCCTCCTCCAGCACAAGGCGGAAGACGGCATAGGAGCCGCCCAGCGCCTTGAAGCTGCCGAGGCCGAGGCGAAGGCCTTCATTCTTGATGTGGATGGTGCTGAGACCGAGTTCGCCGGCCAACGCCGGCAAGGCATGCAGCGCCGTTACCTGGTGATTGTCGCGATGGGCCAGAAAGCGCTCGACCGTGTCGGCGCCGGCAACCCCCAGCGTTTCGGCATCGACCGGATCGAGCGGTTCGCGGTGCAAGGTATTGCTGTTGAGCAGGAACACGGATGGCCTCCTTGAGGGTCAGACGAAATCATATTGCAGCCGAGGCGCAAAGAGCGCTGTAATTGGCGCTTTGGAATGCAAGTTTGTTTCGCTGGGACAGCGCCTTTGCCTACATCGCCTTCACTCGACAGTTTCGACCTCGCTATCCTTGCCATCCTGCAGCTAGATAACACGACGCCGCAGCGGCTGATCGGCGAAGCCGTCAATCTGTCGGCGCCAGCGGTGCAGCGGCGCATCAAGCGCATGGAGCAAACGGGGGTGATTGCCGGCAATGTCGCTGTCGTCGAGCCGGCGGCGGTCGGCCAGCCCATCACCATCTTCGTCGAGGTCGAGTTGGAGAGCGAACGCTCGGACCTGATCGACGCGGCCAAGGGGCAATTCTCGGCGGCGCCCGAGGTGCAGCAATGCTACTACGTCACCGGCGAGGCCGACTTCATCCTTGTCATCACCGTGGCCGACATGGGCGCTTATGAGGCGCTGACGCGCAAACTGTTTTTCGACAGCAAGAACGTGCGAAAATTCCGCACCTTCGTTGCCATGGACCGCGTCAAGGTCGGGCTGACGGTGCCTTTGCCGGGATAACCGTTATCAGCCGACCGGTCGCAGCCAGACCTTGTTGTCGTGGAAGGCCGCACCGCCATAGGGTGCAGGCGCATCGGCGCCGGTCAAGACATTGATCCCTTCGCCGCGCTCATGGGCGCTGTTCGGCCAGATGCCCTCGGCGATCACCACGCCGCGCTTGATGCCTTCGAACAGTTTTGCGTGCAGCACCACCTCGCCACGCCGGTTGCCGACCTCGATACGATCGCCGTCGGCCAGTCCGAGGGAAGCGGCATCGTCCGGGTGCAGCAGGAGCTCTGGCCGACCCTCCTTGGCCCTCGACACCGGCGTTTCCGAGAAGGTCGAGTTGAGGAAGTTGCGCGCCGGCGATGTCGTCAGCCGGAACGGATGCTCGGCGTCCGCGACCTCGATCAGGTCGACATGGTCGGGGAATTCCGGCAGTTCTGACACCGGCCCGAACAGGCCCATGCTTTTCGGGGGCCGGTTGGGCGCCGCCTGCCCGCTCCAGTTGGCGCGGAAGTGGAATTTCTTGTCGGCGTGACCGAAGCCCTCGATGAAATGCGCGGCTTCGAAATCAGGCTGCAGGTCGACCCACTTATCTTCCTTCAGGCTGGCGAAACTGCCCAGCCCGCGCTTGCCCAGGATGATGTCGATATGCTGCTGCTCGGTCAGGCCGAAGCCCGGGCGGTCGGCAACGCCGAGGCGCTCGGCCAGTTGCTCGATGACGAAATGGTTGGTGCGCGGCCCTTCCGGTGGCTCGATCAGCTTGGGGCCGAGCGTGATGTGCTGGTTGCCGCCGCCCTTGTAGACATCGTCATGCTCGAGGAACATCGTTGCCGGCAAAACGACGTCGGCAAGTTTTGCGGTGTCGGTCATGAACTGCTCGTGCACGCAGGTGAACAAATCGTCGCGCAGGAAACCCTGCTTCACCAGTCGCTGCTCGGGCGCGACATTCACCGGATTGGTGTTCTGGATCAGCATCGCCGTCACCGGCGGGCCGCCATAGAGTGCGTCCGCCGCACCGGTCAGCACCGGGCCAGTGCGCGACTGGTCGAGATAGCGGATGTTGGGATCGCGCATCGCGGTGCCTTCCAGCACATCCTGGTTGAGCTTGAAGATGCCGGAGTTGGAATGGAAGGCGCCGCCGCCCTCATATTGCCAGGCGCCGGTGACGGCGGCGATGCAGGACGCCGCGTGCATGTTGACCGAGCCGTTGCGCTGGCGGGCAAAGCCATAGCCGAGCCGGAAATAGGTTTTCTTCGTCGTGCCGACGAGGCGGGCGAAGGCCTCGATCTCGGCGACGGCAAGGCCGGTGATGGCGGAGGCCCATTCCGGCGTGCGCGTCTCCAGATGCGCCTCCAGCCCCTTGGGATCGTCAGTGTATTTTTCGAGATAGGCGCGGTCGGCCATGCCTTCCCTGAACAGCACATGCATGACCGCACAGGCCAGCGCGCCGTCGGTGCCCGGCTTCAGCACAAGGCCCATATCGGCCTGCTTCATCGTCGCGTTCTCGTAGACGTCGATGACGACGATCTTGGCTGAACGTTCCTTGCGCGCCTTGATGGCGTGGGTCATGACATTGACCTGCGTGACCACGGCATTGGTGCCCCAGATCACCACGCAGTCGGATTTGGCCATTTCGCGCGGATCGGGACCGCGCAAGGCGCCCACCCCCATCATCCAGCCGGTCCAGGCCAGATTGGTGCAGATCGAGCCGAAGAAGCCGGAATACTTTTTCGCATGGCGCAGCCGGTCTATGCCGTCGCGCTGCACCAGCCCCATGGTGCCGGCATAGTAGTATGGCCACACCGTCTCCGAGCCGTATTTTTCCTCGGCTGCGATGAATTTTTCGGCGACGAGGTCGAGCGCCGCCGCCCAGCTGGATTCCTTCCAGAGGCCATCGCCCTTGGCACCGGCCCGCACCAGCGGCTTCAGCAGCCTGTCCGGGTGATGGACACGGTCGGCATAGCGCGCGACCTTCGCGCAGACGACGCCGGATGTGTAGGTATTGGCCTTGGCGCCATGGACGCGGCCGATGCGGTTGCCGTCGAGCAGTTCGACCTCGAGTGCGCACGTCGACGGGCAATCATGCGGACAGGCCGAATGGCCGATGCGGAGCTTGGCGTGCTGGTTCATGGCGCGTGTCTAGCGAGTTTTGTGCGCGGCGTGTAGGGCCAGATGGCGCCTCTTCCTTCTCCCCTTGTGGGACTGTTGCAAAATTGGATGGATGTGATTCCCTGTTTTTGAAACGGGGATTTTGCGATGACGACGAAGCCGAGCGGTCAGTTCAGTTTTGTGGAGGCTCTGCTGCCACAGGGTCTTGGTCGGAGTGGTCGGCTGGACCGGCTGTCGTCGCTGGTGAAGTGGTATCGCTTCGAGAAGATCCTTGCGCGGCTGCGCTCGCCGGCGGGGCCAGGGCGGCCTGCGTACAATTCGCTGGTGATG